>NZ_JBVJON010000015.1:0-261257 GCF_055583145.1 Amycolatopsis sp. NPDC104819
CCCCCCCCCCCCCCCCCCCCCCCCCCCCCCCCCCCCCCCCCCCCCCCCCCCCCCCCCCCCCCCCCCCCCCCCCCCCCCCCCCCCCCCCCCCCACGGCCGTGTCCGATCCGGACGGTGCGCTAGTTGTCCCGGCGGTGCCGCCCGCCGCGCGACCCGGCGATCGCACGCACCCGCAGCGCCAGGTCGCTCCGGCGGGCCCGGCGCGCGTACTCCAGCAGCGCCTCGACCTGCTCCCGCGGGAGCGTGCCCTGGTCCGCGCCGACCTCCAGGCGCAGCAGGTGCGTCACCAGCTCGCGCGAGTCTTCACCCTGTTCCCCGGCCAGCTCCGCGAACCGCTCGGCCGCTTCGGCCTCACCGTCGCACCAGGCCGTCATCGACAGCAGGGTCGCCGTCGCCGTCAGGATGTCGCCGCGGTGGACGCCCCCTTCGGCCGCCAGGTGCTCCGCGAGCTGGAAGCTGTGTGTGCCGACCCCGCCGGCACCCTCTCTGCGCACCGCTTCCGCGAGCGCCCTGATCTGCTGCGTGACATAGTCCCCGCTCGACAACCCCGCCATGCTGTCCCCTCTGCCGCGCACGACAACTCGTGCGTCACCCCGACAGGTGTATCGCATCGGCGGCCAGATACCTCGGATGCCCCACCGGGTTTCCGCCGAGTGGTCGCATGATCAGGTCGGGCGGCCGCTCTCGCCGCGGCGCTGCGACACGTACACCGCCGCCGAGGTCCGCCGCTCGACCCCGAGCTTGTGCAGCACCGACGACACGTAGTTCTTCACCGTCTTCTCGGCCAGGAACAGCCGTTCGGCGATCTGCCGGTTGGTGAGGCCCTCCGCGACGAGGTCGAGCACCCGGCGCTCCTGCGGGCTGAGCTGCTCGTACCGCGGGTCCGGCGCCGCCGTCGACGTTTCTCCCCGCAGCTTGTTCATGACGGACGCGGTGAGCGTGGCGTCCAGCAGCGAGCCGCCGACGGCGACCGTGCGGACGGCGTCGACCAGCGACCGGCCGGAGACCTGCTTCAGCATGTACCCGGCCGCGCCCGCCATGATCGCGCCGAACAGCGCGTCGTCGTCCGAATAGGACGTCAGCATCAGGCACGCGGGCGGCGGCTCGACCGTCGAGCGGATCTCGCGGCACACCTCGACGCCCTGCCCGTCCGGCAGCCGGACGTCGAGGATCGCGACGTCCGGGCGGACCTGCGGAATCCGGACCAGCGCCTCGGCGGCCGTCGCCGCCTCCCCGGCCACCTCGATGTCGGCTTCGGGCTCGAACACGGTCTTCAGCCCGGTGCGGACCAGCTCGTGGTCGTCGAGCAGAAACACCGAGATCGTCATCACGCACTCCCCTGCTCGCCGGTTCGCGCCGGCAGCTCGGCCGTCCACTCCAGCCGGGAGCCGCCGCCGTCGGCGGCCACCAGCACGCACTTCCCGCTCCACCGCGCCGCGCGGGCGGCCAGGTTGCCCAGCCCGCTGACCCGCCCGGCCGCCGCCGGCGGGCCGGTCCCGTCGTCGCGCACCACCAGGCTCAGCCGCCGGCCGAGCCCGTCCACGGTGACCTCGACCGAGCACGACGTCGCCCCGGCGTGGCGCGCGACGTTCGTCAGGGCTTCGCGCAGCGACGCGGTCAGGTCGGTGCGGACGGCGTCGGGCACGGCGGCATCCAGCGGTCCGTCGAAGCCGACGCGCGGCTCGAAACCCAGCGTGTCCCGGGCGTCGACGGCCACGCGCAGCAGCTCGGCGCGAAGGCTGCCCTGGGCCTGTGACGGCGCCTGCAGCGAAAAGATGCTGTTGCGGATCTCGCGGATCGTGCCGTCGAGGTCCTGGGCGAACCCGGCCACGCGCGCGCCGACCCCCGGGTCGGAGATCAGCCTGCTGACCCCTTCCAGCCCGAGCCCGGTCGCGAAGAGCCGCTGGATGACGAGGTCGTGGAGATCGCGGGCGATCCGGTCGCGGTCCTCGAACACCGCGAGCTGCTGGCGGGCCACCTGGGCCCGGGAGAACTCGACGGCCAGCGCGGCGTGCCCGGCGAACGTCTCGGCCAGCTGGACGTCGGAGTCGGTGAACGGCGACTTGTCGCGGAACTTCGCCACGACGAGCACCCCGAGCGTCTCGTCGCCGACGATCAGCGGCACCGAGATCGCCGCGTCCAGGTCCTTGATCATCGCGGGCATCGGCCCGGCGCGGTCGCGCTGCTCGTTCTGGACGTGCTCGCCGTAGTCGCGGACCACGACGGGTTTGCGTGTGGTGTAGGCGATCCCGGTGGCCGTGCCCTCGGTCGGGACGGTCAGCCCGGTGAGCCGGTCGGAGTCCTCCCCCGGCGGCTCGACGACGTCGAAGACCAGCTGCCCCGGCCCGGCGGGCAGCGCGATCGCGCCGCCGGTGCCGCCCGCCACGACGCGGGCGCGTTCGGCGATCAGCCGCAGGGTCGCGCGCAGGTCCTGCGCGCCCAGCAGCGCGCGGGTGACGTCGTAGGACGCTTCCAGCCAGCGTTCGCGGCGGCGCATCCCGTCGACGAGCACGGCCTTCTCGACCGCCATCCCGGTCGCCGCGGTGAGCGCGCCCAGCACCTCGCGCTGACGACGGCCGAACTCGGCGCCGTCGCCGGGTTCGATCGAGAAGGTGCCGAACATCCGCTCGCCGGCCCGCAGCGGCAACTCGACCGCGACCCCGCTGCCGGGGCGCCCGTATTCGGCGACGGCGCCCTCGGGGCCGGTCACCTCGAGCCGGCCGTGGCGGGCGCCGAGCAGCTCGCACACCGTCTTGGCCGCGCGGTCCAGCACCGCCGGCAGTTCCAGCTCCCGTGCGATCCCGGCCACCGCGGCCAAGATCATCGGCATGCTGACTTCGTCCGCCACTGTTCCCGTCGACCCCGTTGGCTCGCCGTCTCCCGGAGGACTCCCCGGGCCGTCAAGGGTGCCACAGGGGGCTGCCCGTGTCGGTCCAATCCGGTTCGTCCATCCGGTGGGTCGATCGGAGCAGTGGCTTTGTTACTCGGCGTGGCAGGCGATGCGGTGACCGGTGATGGCTTCGACCGGGATGCGCAGGAACCGGCGCCCGGAAAGGGAGGGACACGGGCACAGGCAGGCGACTTCGTCGTCGACGGCGGACTCGGTGGCCCGGCCGAGGAGGCTCACGTACCAGCCCGCGCCGAAGTCGGCGGCGAAGTCGTCGGCTTCGAACGCGACGACGGCGTCACGCGCGCCCGCGTAGAGGGGACTGCCCGCCGGCACGGCGAACACGACGGCTTCCTCGACGACGGTGAACCGCACCGGGCGGACCGCGGGCATGGCGCGGTGGGTGAAGATCACCCGGCCGAGGCTCGCCGTCCGGAGCAGGGCGAGGCACTGCTGCCGGTCGAGCAGCAGCCCGAAGCCCACGTCGTCCACCATCGCGTACCTGTGTTTCTCCTGTGAAAAATCCCCGGTGACCAGCGTGATCGAAAGCCGTGGACGGCCGGTAGGGCCGTTCGGCCCGAGCGCCGCCGCGGTGGACCGCCGACGCCCTTTCGCCGCGGCGACGGCACAGCGCGAGCCCGCGCGGTAGGGCCGGAAGACCCGGGCCGTGGCGGTCGCCCGGCCGGTGTCGCGCTCACGCGCGGCGATCTAGCGTCGTGACCGTCCGTTGCCGGCGAGCGCTGCCGAGGGAGACGTGAGAACGATGCCGCCGCACTCCGCCGAGGGTGACGCCGCACCCACGGCGACGTTCGTGCTCGACCCGGCGCTGGTCCGCTCCGCCGTCGGCGGGAACCGGGCCGCGGTGGCCGGGCTGCTGCGCGCGCTGCGGCCGATGGTGTTCCGCTACTGCCTGGGCCGCCTCGGGGCGTGGCAGGACGGCTCGTCGGACGCCGAGGACTGCGCCCAGGACGTGCTGCTCGCGGTCGTCCGGGCGCTGCCGGGTTACCGCTACGAGGTGGACGGCTTCGTGCCGTTCGTCTTCGGGATCGCCGGGCACAAGGTCTCCGACTTCCACCGCCGCCGGGCGCGCGACCGCACGAGCCCGGTGGCCGACCCGCCCGCCGAGCGCTGGGTCGGCGCGGACCCGACCGGCGACGAGGTCGAGCGCTCCGCCGCGCTCGACTGGTCGGCCGGGCTGCTCGACACGCTCCCGCCGCGCCAGCGGGAGATCCTGGTGCTGCGCATCATCCTCGGGCTCTCGGCCGAGGAGACGGCCGCGGCGGTCGGCCTGGCCAGCGCGGGCGCGGTCCGCGTCGCCCAGCACCGGGCGCTCACGACGTTGCGGCGTGGCCTGCTCGCCCAGAAGCGCGAGGCGGCCTCGTAAAGCCCGGCTACGGCCGGGGTTGCCGCATCGAGGGACTTGGCCTCCTTCGATGCGGCTTCCTTCGTGTCCCGGGGCGCGGGACTTAGAGTCCCCGGATGAGACCTTCACGGACTTTCGCGGCGCCTCCCCGGCTGATCGTCGTCGGAGGGCTGCCCGCCACCGGGAAGTCCACCATCGCCGCGGAACTGGCCCGGCGCACCGGGTTCTCGTTCCTGCGGGTGGACACCATCGAACAGGCCATCGTCCGCGCGAGCCCGCTGGCGCAGCCGCTGGGACCGGTCGGTTACGTCGTCGCGCGGGACGTCGCCGCCGACCTGCTCCGCACCGGCGCCGGAGCCGTGGTGCTGGAGACCGAGATCGTCTGCTCGGACCCGGCCGAACACCGCCGCCGCGCCGAGTCCCGCGACGTCGGCATCGCGGACCTCGTGCCGCCGACGTGGCAGGAGATCCTCGACCGCGAGTACGAGCCGTGGACCCGGGACCGCCTCGTCGTCGACACCGCACGGGCCTCGGTCGACGAGGCGGTGGCGGTCATCGCAGCTGCGGCGCGGCCGTGACGTCGTCGTTGACGCTCTCCAGGCGGCGGCCGGTGGTGCGCGGGCCGAGGACCGCGACGTCCACCGCGACCACCACCAGCGCGGCGGCGACGATCAGGAACAGCGTCGTCGGGCCGTGCGAGCTCAGCAGCGGCACCAGCACGAACGGCATCGCGCCGCTCGCCAGCCGCGACAGCGAATAGGTGCCGCTGGAGGCCGTCGAGCGCAGTGCCGTCGGGAAGATCTCGGCCTGGTAGATGTGGTAGGCGTTCGAGAACAGGTTGCTGGTCGCGGTGTAGAGGAAGCCGAACACGAGGATCAGCGCCATCGAGCCCGCGTAGCCGAACGCGATGCCGAACACCGCCATCGCTAGTACCGAGCCGACCACCAGGTACTTGCGCTCCACGCGTTCGACGATCGGCAGCGACAGCGCCGAGCCGACGGGGTAGCCGAGATAGGTCAGCGCCGCGAACAGCAGCGACTGCGAGACGGCGTACCCCTTCGCCGCCAGCACGAGCGGCACGAGCGTGCCGAAGCCGTAGTAGCCGAGGGTCTGCAGGATGTGGAAGACGACCATCATCCAGGTGCGGCGGCGCAGGCCCGCGCCGAACAGCTTGCGCACCGGCGCCGCGGCGCGCTTGCGGGTGGTGCCGCGCGGCGGCGCGGGGTTTTCGTGCACGGCGCCCCGAGCTTCGGCTTCCAGCCCGGCCACCAGGTGCTCGGCTTCTTCGGTGCGGCCGACGGAGTCCAGCCACCGCGGCGACTCGGGCAGGCCGCGCCGCAGCAGGAAGACCGCGCCCGCGCCGAGCGCGCCGAGGACGAACAGCCAGCGCCAGCCGGCGATGCCGAGGACCTCGTGCTCGGTCAGCCCGCGGGCGAGGAAGCCGACCACCGGGAAGCCGCAGAAGGCGAGGGTGTAGGCCCAGGCGATGAACCGGCCGCGCTTGCGGGCGGGCAGCAGGTCGGTGAGGTAGGTGTCGGCCAGCGGCGGCTCCGCGCCGAGGCCGATGCCCGCGAAGAACCGCGTCACGAGCAGCATCAGCGCACTGCCGCTGAACGCGCCGAGCAACGAGAACAGCGAGTACAGCCCCAGGTTGAGCAGGAACGCGCCGCGGCGGCCGAACCGGTCGGCGAGCCGGCCGAGCAGCAGCGCGCCGAAGAACATGCCGACGAACGTCGACGCCAGCAGCGGCGGCAGGTCCGCTTTGGACAGATCGAACTCTTCCACCAGCACCGAGCTCAGCACGCCGGTCAGGAAGACCTCGTAGAAGTCGAAGAACAGGCCGAGCCCGACGGCGACGGTGGCCCGGCGGTGGGTGCGGGTGATGGGCAGCCGGTCGAGCCGGCCCGCGATCGTGCCGGTGTCCGGCGCGGTGTTCGCCATCCGTCGTCTCCTTTGACTTCGCCACGATGTGGTTGGCCGACCCATGATGTGACGGTCGACGCGCGGAGTCAAGGACACCCCGGACGAAGTCCGGATGCGTTAACGGGCAACGTGCCGCTCACCGGTACGAACCGGACAGCCTCGCGTTCAGAGCGCGGCGACCCGCTCGGCACCCGGGCGGTACCCGAGCCGCTCCGAGGCCCGGCGGCCCGCCTCGACCACGACCGGCGCCAGCCGCGGCACGTCGGCCGCCGTCATCCGCTGGGTCGGCGCGCCGATCCCGATCGCCGCGCTGACCTCGCCGTTCAGGCCGAACACCGGCGCGCTGAGCGACGCCGCGCCGAGGTCGCGCTCTTCGAAGCTCACCGCGTACCCCGTCTCGCGGATCTGCCCGAGCTGCTCGGTGAGCAGGTCGATGTCGACCGTCGTGCGCGGGGTGAAGCGGGCCAGGCCGTGGCCGATCGCGTCCTTGACCGCGAGCTTGTCCCAGGCCAGGAACACCTTCCCGGCCGAGCCGGCGTGCAGCGGCATCACCATGCCGACGACGAACAGCCGCACCACCGGGTGCCGGGACTCGGCGAGCGAGATGACCGTGCGGTACGCGCCGTCGCGGACGTAGAGGCACGCCGTCTCGCCGGTTTCGTCGCGCAGCTGCTGCAGCACCGGGCGGGTCAGCCGGACCAGGTCGAGGCCGAACGTGCCGGGCGCCGCCCAGCGGACCAGGCCGAGCCCGACGCGGTAGGTGTCGTCGTAGCGGTCGAGGAAGCCCTCGCGCACCAGGTTGTGCACCAGCCGCTGGCACGTGCTCGCCGGCAGCCCGGTGGACCGGGTGATCTGCTGCAGCGTCAGCTCGGGGTTGTCGATGGTGAACGACTCGAGGATCTGCTTGAACTTGCGCAGCACCAGCACCGGCGTGGTGCCACTGCGTTCTTCCTCGGCCATTCGCCCCGTCCCGTGCCCCGTGGTGTGCCGCACAGTCTATCCACGCTCATCGCTGTTGACTCTCCGACACCCGCCCGTATTCTGGGTTGACAACTCACATAGTGGTTGGGAGTCGGGCATGAGCGAACAAACCGGGCCGCTGACCGGTGTCCGGGTGGTCGAACTGGGGAACTTCATCGCCGCGCCGACCGCCGGGCGCCTGCTGGCCGACTTCGGCGCCGACGTCGTCAAGGTCGAGCGCCCGGGCACCGGGGACGAGCTGCGGCGCTGGCGGCTGCACGGCGGGGACACGTCGCTGCTGTTCCGCACGCTCGGCCGCAACAAGCGCTCGGTGACCGTCGACCTGCGCCGTCCCGAAGGCCAGGAGATCGTGCGTGGGCTGGCCGCCCGCGGCGACGTCCTGCTGGAGAACTTCCGGCCCGGCACCCTGGAACGCTGGGGACTCGGCCCGGACGAGCTGCGCGCGCTCAACCCGCGGCTGGTCGTGGTCCGCGTGTCCGGCTACGGCCAGACCGGCCCCTACCGCGACCGGCCCGGCTTCGGCGGGGTCGCCGAGGCGATCGGCGGCCTGCGCGCGCTGACCGGCTATCCCGACCGGCCGCCGACCCGGGTCGGGGTCAGCCTCGCCGACTCCGTCGCCGGGCTCTACGCGGTGATCGGCGCGCTGATGGGCCTGCTGCGGCGCGACCGCGAGCCGGGCGCCACGCCGGGCGAGGTGGTCGACGTCGCGTTGTACGAAGCCGTGTATTCGCTGATGGAGTCGCTGGTCCCGGACTTCGAGGCGTTCGGCGTCACGCGCGGCCCCGCCGGGTCCGCGCTGCCCGGCGTGGCGCCGTCCAACACCTACCGCTGCGCCGACGGGAAGTACATCGTCGTCAGCGGCAACGGCGACGCGATCTTCCGGCGGCTGATGCGCGCGATCGACCGCGACGACCTCGCGGACGACCCGCGTTTCGCGGACAACGCCGGGCGCGTCGAGCACGCCGGCCTGCTCGACGACGCGATCGGCGCGTGGACGGCGACCCTCGCCCAGGAGGCCGCCGAAGCGGCGCTGCGCGCGGCGTCCGTCCCTTGTGGACCGATCCTGACCGCGGCCGACATCACCAAGGACCCGCACTTCGCGGCGCGCGGCATGCACGAACGGCACCGCGTGCGCGGCCACCACACCGAAGTCACCTTCCCCGGCATCGTGCCGAAGCTGACCGAACGGCCCGGGTCGACCCGGGCGCTCGGGCCGGAGCTGGGCGAACACACCGAGGCCGTGCTCGCGGAGCTCGGTCTCACCGGCGAGGCCGTTGCCCACCTGCGCGAGAAAGGCGTGATCTGACATGAGCGAGGTCCTCATCACCGAGGTCGTGCTGCGCGACGGCCTGCAGGACGAGCCGGTCACCGTGCCGTCGCACGAGAAGGTCCGGCTCGCCCGTGGCCTGATCGACGCGGGCCTGCGCTCCCTGGAGGTCGGCTCGTTCGTCTCGCCGCGGCGGGTGCCGCAGCTGGCCGACACGGGCGAGGTGCTGCGGACCCTGCTGCCGGACGTGCCGGCGAGCCTGCACACGCTCGTGTTCACCGAACGCGGGGCGCGGCAGGCGATCGACGCCGGCGCGAAGGCGGTGCGGCTGGTCGTTTCGGCCGGCGACGGGCACAGCGCCGCCAACGCCGGGGTCCCGACGGCCGCGGCCCTGGACCGGCTGGCCGGGTGCGCCGAATTGCTCGCTGCGGCGGGCGTGGCGATGGAAGCGTCGGTCGCGACGGCGTTCGTGTGCCCGTTCGACGGGGACACCGACCCCGCCCGGACGGCCGGCGTCGCCGCCCGGCTGGGCGCACTGGGCGCGCGGGTGGTCCACCTCGCCGACACGATCGGCGCCGCCCGGCCCGGCCAGCTGCGCGCGACCGTGGCCGCCGTGCGCGACGAGCTGCCGGACGTGCCGCTCGGCCTGCACCTGCACAACACCTACGGCCGCGCGGCGGCCAACGCGTGGGAGGGGCTCGGCCTCGGCATCCGCCGCTTCGACTCGGCGCTCGGCGGACTGGGCGGCTGCCCGTTCGCCCCGGGCGCGTCCGGCAACGTCGCGACGGACGACCTCGTCGACTTCTTCCACCGCGAAGGCGTCGCGACCGGGATCGACGTCGGGAAGCTGGCCGAGCTGCGCGACCAGGTGGCCCTCGCCGTGGGCCACCGCCTCGACTCGGCCCTGGCCGCGATCCCGGCGGTCCCGGCGGCGCTGCGCTGACCTTCCGGCAACGCCGTGAATGACTCATTCCTGGCGTCGGACGTCAGGAATGAGTCATTCACCACGGCGGCCTGGCGCCCGGCGGCCGGGAATCTGATCTCCGGCCGGAACGGTTCTCCCGCCGTGGCGCGAACACAGATTCCCCAACCCGCGGCCGGCGGGCATTCCGCGCGCCTCACTCAGGGATACGGATGCCGGTTCGGATCGGTTCAAAGTTTTTCGCCACACCCCTCGAAGCTGGACAACGCCCTGGTCGGCGGCCCAAGATGACCGCGCACCCGAGACCGCCGGAGCGGGTCACGCGCGGCTACCCAGCGTGATCCACCTGTGAGCCGTCGCGTCCGCGTCATTTGGTGTGCGCCATTCTTCGTCAATTCTTGACGCCCTTTCACGCCCGCGCCCGGCTACGGAAACGGAAACCGGCCCTGACGGTTCGTGATTGCCGGAAATACCTTCTTGCCCGGCGTCAAGTCCCGGTGTAGCTTCCATCACGGAACGATAACCAGCCGGTTGACGGCGCGGCCACGGGCAGGTGGTCGCGCATCCGCCGATGTCGGGTCGGTGGACCAGCCGGGAATCGTTCCCCCCGCCGACGTTTTTCCTGATGGGCCGAGCCCTGCCTCGCGTCCGTTCAGTGTCGTGCGTTCCCGCCAGCCCGACACCCCCGGAGGATTCCGCATGTCCCGCACCCAAGGACGGCATCGCCTTTCCCGCAGAACGAAGATCGCGACCGGCGGCCTCGCCCTCGCGATCGCCGTGGGTGGCATCGTCGTCGCCACGACCACCGGCGGCACCGGCGAAGCCAGTGCCGACGAAGCCGATCCCGCGCTCTACGTCGACATCCTGAAGGTGAAGCCGAACCAGTTCGACCCGCGGCCGGTCTACGGCGCGTCGACCGGCACCTTCACCGTCGACTGCGGCCGCAACGAGAACGGCCACTTCAACCCCGACAACTTCATCGCCCAGCCCGGCGTCCGCAACGGCGCCCAGCACCTGCACGACTACGTCGGCAACCTCTCGACCAACGCCGACTCGAACAACAAGAGCCTCGTCAAGGCCGGCACCACCTGCCGCAACGGCGACAAGTCCGCCTACTTCTGGCCCGTCGTCCGCATCGACACCGGCGAAGCAGAAAAGAACGCGCCGGCGAAGAAGCCCGACGGCGACCGCGCGCAGGCCGACCAGGAGGCGAAGACCGTCCAGGTCGCCTGCCCGGACGTCGCGAGCAAGCTCACCGACGTGCCCGACCAGGCGATGGCGGAGGTCGACGGCAACCTCGACCAGCTCGACACGCAGACCGACGAGGCCAACCAGCGTGTCGCGCAGACGCAGGGCCAGGGCGGCGCGGACTTCGTGCAGAACGCCATCCTGAACCCGCTGAAGGACCGGCGCGCGGCGATCCTCGAGCGGATCGCCAGCATCATCGCCCGGTTCGCGCCGAAGCCGAAGGACCTCGGCGGGCTCGCGCCGTGCGCGCCAAAGCCCGGCAAGGACACCGGCACGCCCACCCCGCCGCCGAGCAGCACCGCGGGTGGCGCGCTGCCGGGCCAGGACGAGAACAACGAGCTCCCGGGCAACGACGGGGAGATCCAGCGGCCGCAGAAGGTCCAGATCACCTTCCGCGGCAGCCCGGTAGGCAAGGTCGTGGCGATGCCGCGCTTCCTGCGTGTCCTCTACGGCGACGCCAAGCAGAGCACCAACGGGCCGGCCAACGCCCGGGCGAGCTGGACGTGCACCGGCTTCGAGAACCGCGTCACGGACAAGTACCCGATCTGCCCGCAGAACAGCAAGGTCAAGCGGATCCACACGTTCCCGAGCTGCTGGGACGGGAAGAACACCGACAGCGCCAACCACCGCACGCACATCGTGTTCCCGGACAAGTTCGGGCAGTGCGCCAAGGGGTTCAAGGCCGTGCCGCAGCTGCAGATCTCGCTGACCTACGACATCCCGCACGACATCCAGGTCAAGAAGCAGTACAAAGTGGACGCCTTCCCCCAGGAGAAGCACAACCCGCTGTCCGACCACGACGACTTCGCCAACGTGATGTCGCAGCGGATCATGAACGGGCTGGTCAACTGCGTGAACCGCGGCAAGAACTGCCGCGCGTGAGCTGAGCGGACCCCCTCCCACGGCCTCCCACCGGCGATCCGCCGGTGGGAGGCCTTCATGGTTCCGGGCGTGCGTATCTCCCGGACCGGACCGTGACGAACGGGGGCCCGGCACGTGCGGACCGCAGTCCAGAAGACGCCGGAACACCCGGGCGCGACCGAAACTGGATCACCTCACCACTCTCCGGTTGCGGCCGGGGCCCGCACACCGAAGAGGAGGAACCGCGGGATTTCCGCCCCAACGCACCCCACCACGTGCCGCGGCCCCCTGGCTCCGGGGCCGCGGCACACCCACGTCCGGCCCACCGGAGGTTCGTGATGCCCGCCGACGACGTCCGCCTGCGGTTGACCGGGGCCGAGGTCCACGACCTCGGCCCCGGACGGTGCCTGCTGATCACGCCGAGCGGCGGTGAGGTCCCGATTCCCGCGCCCGCGCACGAGATCCGGGACTGGGTCCGCCGCTGCGACGGCACCCGCGGCCGCACCGAGCTGCTGTCCTGGATGGACCCCGGCTTCGGCGAGATCGTCGATCGCCTGGCCGCGGACAGCGTTTCCGCGCCGGCGCGCCACCCCGGCGTCAGGTCCCCCCGGATCACCACGACCACCGTGCTGCTGGCCGGCTCGCCGGAGCTGACCGCCCCTCTGGCGGACATCCTGGCGACGTCCGGTTACGCGCGGGTCGAGGTGCTCACCGGCCTCGACCGCCCCTTCCCGGTGACCACGGACGACACCGTCCTCGTCGCGGTGTACACCCGTCCGGCGCATGCCGAACTCACCGCGCTGGGCGCGTTGTGCGCCCGCCACGGGCTGCGCTTCTTCCCGTTCCGCGCCGAACACGGCCGGGGTCTCGCCGGGCCCGCGGTCACGCCGGGCACCGGCCCCGGATTCGCCGACGCGCTCGCCCGTCGTGCCGCCGCCGAGGATCCGCGGGAGCTCGACGAGGCCGGCTCGCGGTTCTCCCCCGCCGACGCCCGCTGGCTGCTCACCACCGTCGCCGTCCAGCTGGGACGCTGGATCGCCGGCGAACCCGCCGCCACCACCACCGGGGAGCTCGAGCTCGACCCGGCGCGGCTGACGGCGTTGCCGCGGCCCGTGCTGCCGTTGTCCTCCCGGCGCGGGCAGGCGGCGGACGAGCCGCGCCCCGGCCTGCTCGTCGACGACCGGACCGGGATCGTGACCGGCGTCCACGAACTGCCGGGCGCCCCGGCGCGGCTGCGGGTGTATGCCGCCGATGTCGCGGGCCACGGACGGGTGGTCGGCGCGTCGTGGCAGGACGTCGAGTCCGCTCGCGACGCGGCACTCGGCGAGGCGGTGCGGCTCTACTGCGGCGCGTCACCGCTCTCGGACGACGACGTCCGCCACGACAGTTACGCACGGCTGCGGCGCGACGGCGTCCCGGCGCTCGACCCGCGCCGGCTGAACCTCTATTCGCCGCGGCAGTACCGCACCCCCGGTTTCCCGTTCGCGCCGTTGACCCCCGACGTCGCGATCGACTGGCTGGCAGGGTTTTCGCACACCCGGCGGGAACCGGTCTGGGTTCCGGCGTGCCTCGTCTCGCCCGGGCCCGGCGCCCGCTTCACCGCCCCGCTCTCCGCCGGGGCGGCCGGTGGGACCAGCGAAGAGCAGACCCTCACCGCCGGTCTGGAAGCGGTACTGGCCCGGGACTCGGCCATGCTCTGGTGGGCCAACACCCCGCGGCTGCCGCGGCTCCGGCTGACGACCGAACTGCGCGCGCTCGTCGCCGAGACCGCCGAAACCCACGACGTCACGCTCATCCCCCTGGACACCGAGTTCGGCGTCCCGGTAATCGCGGCCGCCGTCTTCGACCGCACCCGGCGGCGGCTGACGACCGGGTTCGCGAGCCGCTCCGACGCGGTCGAGGCAGCCAAAGCGGCGCTCGCCGAGGGTTTTGCGTTGCAGCACACGCAGCTCACCCTCGACGACGAGCGGGCGCCGGGCCGGTCGGGCGCGCTCAAGCCGTACCGCGCCGACCGCCGGTACCTCGACTCCTACCGCGAGGACTTCGCCGACGTCGTGGATCCGGCGTGCCAGCAGCAGGTCCACCTCGACCCGCGCGCGGCGGCCCGGACCGCGCCGTGGGTGCGCGACCTGCCGGCGCGCGGCTGGGAAGGCCTGCCGGCGTTGGGAGAGCGGACTTTCAAGGCCTACCAGGATCGGGTGGAGGCGCGCGGGTTCGAGGTGATCAGTGTCGACCTCACCACTCGCGACGTCGCCGCCGCCGGCTTCCACGTCACGCACACGCTCGTGCCGGGACTGGTGCCCGCGTTCCCGGCCGGGCTGCCCCGCTGGGGCGACGGCCGGATCCGCCGCGCGGCCGTCGACCTCGGGTGGCGGGAGAAGCCGTTGCCGGAGGAGCGGCTGAACGTCTTCCCGCTCCCCTACGCCTGAGAAGTTCGTTCGGTGGCTTCGTTTTCCGCGCGCGTCAGCGTGTCTTCGGTGATCCCGAACAGGCCGCCGACGACGGCGAAGGCCAGCACGGTCATGAGCACGAACACGGTGTGCAGCCCGGCGGCCTGCGCGAGCGCGCCGCCGGCCAGGGCGCCGAGCGACTTGGTGCCCCAGGCGACGAGCCGGTGACTGCTGTTGAGCCGGCCGAGCAGGCGGTCGGGCGTCACGCGCTGGCGCAGTGACACCATCACGACGTTCGAGACGAGGATTCCCGCGCCGCCGAGGAAGAACGCGGCGCCGACGAGGAACGGGTCGGCCGTCACGGTGAGCACGCCGACCGTGAGCCCGCCGGCGAGCCACGACACCCACAGCGCGCGGACGCGGCCGAGCACCCGTTCCACCGGCTCGGCGAGCAGCGACCCGGCCAGGCCACCGGCGGCGGTCATGGCCATCAGCAGGCCGAAGGCGGGTCCGGACAGTCCCATCGCCGAGCCCGGGCCCGCCGCGTAGAGCACGAACACCGCGAAGGTCGCGCCGGTGGCGAAGTTGAACGTGCCGACCATGACCGAGAACGTCCGCAGCACCCGGTGCCGCACGAGGAACCGCAGGCCTTCGGTGATGTCCGCGCGGAGCGAGGTGGGCGCCGGGCGTTCGATCCGGTAGGACCCGCGCACGAGCAGCAGCGCCACGACGGCCACCGCCCACAGCGCCACCGGCGTGACGAGGGCGGCGACCACCCCGGCCGCGGCGAGCACCCCGGCGAGCGGCGGGCCGGCGAACTCGTTGGCCGTCTGCTCGGCGGCGAACATCCGGCCGTTGGCGCGGGCCAGCTGCGCCCGCCCGACCACCTGCGGCACGATCGACTGCGCGGCGGTGTCGTAGATGGTCTCGGCACACCCCACCCCGACGGCGGCGACGTAGAGCGCCCAGATCGACCCCCCGCCGAAGACGGTCAGCAGGCTCACTCCGGCGAGCAGTCCCCCGCGGACGAGGTTGGCGGCGAGCATCGCGCGGCGGCGGTCGAGGCGATCGACCAGCGCGCCGGCGGGCAGCGCGAAGAGCAGCCACGGCAGGCTGAAGGCGAAAGCGAGCCCGGCGATGAGCGCCGGCTCCCGGGTGTAACCGACGGCGACGAGTGGCAGCGCGACCTTGAGCACGCCGTCGGCGAGGCTGGACAGGCCGGCGGCGGTCCACAGCCGCCAGAACACGGGGTTCATGAATGGAGGTTCGCACATCGATGGGGATTTCTCCATCGATGTGACGCGATTCCATCGATGGACTACGCTGCGTTCATGACCGAGCCCCGCCGCCGCCGGCCCGCGACCCCGGCCGAGGCCAAGGCCCTCGGCCACCCCCTGCGGCTGCGCATCATGCGGCTCTGCCTGGTCGACGAGCTGACGAACAAGCAGCTGGCCGACCGCCTGGACCGCGACCCGGGCACGGTCCTGCACCACGTGCGTCAACTGGTGGCGGCGGGCTTGCTGGAGCCGGCACCGGTCCGCACGGGAGCAAGCGGCGCGCTGGAGAAGCCGTACCGTTCGAACAACGAGACGTGGTGGCTGGACGGCCCCTTGGCCGGCGCCGACCCCGAGACGCGGTTCGCGCCGCTGGAGATCTTCCAGGAGGAGCTTCGCGAGGCGGGGCCGGAGTCGGTGGTGGTGCACGAGAAGTTCCTGCTGCACCTGTCCCCCGACGAGGCTGCGGAGCTGGATCGGCGGATCTTGGCGGTGCTGGACGAGTATGTGGCGACCGATCATGAGCGCTCGGACCGCCCGGCCGTTGGGGGGATTTTTGTGCTGCACCACGTGAAGCGGGAGGGTGCGGATACGCCGGGGCGGCCCGAGCGTCGCGAATGACCCATTCGGGACGCCAGACGTCCCCAATGACCCATTCGCGACGCTGGACCAACGACACGCGCGGCCCCTGCCCGGGGGAGGTGGGCAGGGGCCGCGCGTGACTACCGCTCAAAACGTCAGTGGTTCACCTTGAACCAAGGCTGCGACCAGCCGAGGTACGTCTGCCCCCACTTGCTCTTGATCTGCGCGATCGTCGTCTCGGTGTAGCTGCCGTAGCCGTTGATGTCGTTCGACAGGAACTTGCCGCCGCCGATGGAGATCATCGTGTGGCCGGCGCCGCTGCTCTTGAAGAACGCCAGCCCGCCGGCCGGGACCTGGGTGTCGCCCGGGTGCTTGAACGAGGCCGGGATCTGCGTCCAGTGGACGTACGCCGTCTCCGAGCCCGATGCGGTCCAGCCGTAGTTCTGCGCGTTGATCCGGTCGCACCAGCCCTCGTAGGAGTCGAGGTCGTTCGTGTGGACGCGGGTCTTGGCGTAGGCCACCGCCTGGGCGCACGTCTTGGGGTTGCCGGTGCCCGCGGTGGTGCAGGTCAGGGTCGAGCCCGCGCAGTCCGGGGCCACGCGGCCGTCCGAGCCGGTGTAGACGTAGGCGTCGCTGATGTAACCGTCGCCGACCTTGTCCCAGATGTCCGAAGTGCCGTACTTGCCGTCGACGGTCGAGCCGTTGGTCTGGCAGGAGATGGTGACGGCGGTGCCGTCGGCGACCGTGCCGACCGGGCTCCCGCTGGTGCTCGGGGTGGCCCGCACGGTCAGCGCGATCCCCGAGTCCGTGTGCACGGTCCCCGTGGCCGCCAGGGCCGGGGTGGCGCCGGCGAGCACGATCGCCGCGGCGATGCCGGCCACGCCGGCCGCCCGCTTCCCGATCCGAATTCTCATGGTCTGTCCCTCCAGGATGTGTGTGGGGACAGCATGGAGACCGCCGGTACAAGGCCCGTACAAAAGTGCGGACCCCTTGTGGAGATGCGGCAAACAGGACGAGCCCCGCCGGTCGGCCGACCGGCGGGGCTCGTCGAAACCGGGCTCAGGCCAGGTATTCGGCCACCGCGCGCAGGCTCACGTACGAGCCGCTGAACGTGTCGATCCGCGGCTTGCCTTCGGCCACCGGACCCGGCGCGCCGGTCTCCACGCGGATGAAGTCCACCCCGGACAACGCGGCCAGCAGCTCCCGCACCCGCGGGTGCCGGTGCGCTTCCCGCGTGACCACGACGACGCTGCCGAACCCCTTCGCCGCCTCGAGGATCGTCTCGACGTCTTCGGGGGTCGCCGTCATCGCCCGGGTGCCGGGCACCAGCTCGGCCAGGTGCGCGCCGAGGCCCCACGGCATCGGGCCGGCCGCGATGGTCGGCTCGGTCTGGACGTCGACCACCAGCGGCGGACCGGCCAGCCGCGGCTCGCCGGTGACCCGCAGCGCCTTGCGCGCCGCCTCCAGGCCGAGCCGCCGGTCGACCGGGCCGACCGTCGCCGGGGCCGGGTCGGTGCCGAGCGACGCCGTTCGCGAAGCCGCCTCCTCGAGCCGCTCCAGCGGCAGCTCCCCCGACGCCACCGCGGCGACGATCGCCGCGTTGATGGCGTCCAGGGCGTCGGCCTCGAAGGCCGCGCCGCCGATGCACAGCGCGTCCGCGCCGGCGACCAGGGCCCGTACGGCGGACTGGCCCAGCCGGTCGTGCCGGCCGTACGCGCCGGACACCGCGCCCATCTCCAGCGCGTCGGTGATGATCGCGCCGGTGAAGCCCAGCTCGCCGCGCAGGACCTCGGTGAGGGCCGTCCGGTTGAGCGTGGCCGGCTCGTCGCCCCAGGCCGGGACGACCAGGTGACCCGACATCACCGAGCGCACCCCCGCCCGGATCGCCGCGGCGAACGGGACCAGCTCGATCTCGCGCAGCTCTTCCGGGGTCCGCGGCAGCACCGGCAGCGCCACGTGCGAGTCCTCGGTCGCCGCGCCGTGGCCCGGGAAGTGCTTCGCGCACGCCGCGACGCCGTACTTCTGCAGGCCCGTCACGTAGGCCGCGACGTGCGGTGACGCCTTCGCCGGGTCGGACCCGAACGCCCGGACGCCGATGATCGGGTCCTCGGCCGCCAGGGTCAGGTCCGCGCACGGCGCGAGGTTGATCGTGACGCCGCAGGCCGCGAGCCGTTCGCCGAGCGCGGCGGCGACCGCCGTGGTCAGCTCCGGGTCGTCGGCCGCGCCGAGCGCCAGCGGGCCCGGCACGAACGACCCGGTGTTGACGTCGAGGCGGGTGACGTCGCCACCCTCCTCGTCGATGCCGACGACCACGCCGTCCCGCTCGCCCCGCAGCTGCGCGGTGAGCGCGGCGACCTGCTCGTCGTTCACGACGTTGCGGCCGAACAGCACCACCCCGCCGAGGCCCTCGGCGATCCGGCGGCGGAGCCAGTCCGGCGCGGTGGTCCCGGCGAAGCCGGGCAGGACGACCGCTTCGGCGAGCTTTTCGGGAGCGGACACCGGCTACCCCTTCACCGCGCCGGCCGTCACGCCGGACACGAGCTTGCGCTGCACGATCAGGAAGAACACCAGCGCCGGGATCGCGTAGATGACCGACGCGGCCATCACGCCGCCCCAGTCGGTCGCGAACGCCGTGCGGAACGACGCCAGCCACACCGGCAGCGTCTCCTTCGGCTTGTCCCGGATGAACACCAGGGCGAACAGGTACTCGTTCCAGGCCGTGATGAAGCTGAACACCGAGGTGGTGACCAGCCCCGGCCCGAGCAGCGGCAGCGTCACCCGGCGGAACGCGCCGGTCTGGCTGCAGCCGTCGATCATCGCGGCCTCTTCCAGCTCGTACGGGATCCCGTTGACGAACCCGTAGAGCATCCAGACCGTGAACGGCAGCGTGGTCGCGAAGTAGATCAGCAGCAGCGACGGCAGCGTGTTGAGCAGCCCGGCGTCCCGCATCAGCAGGAACAGCGGGATGAACAGCGCCGACACCGGGGCCAGCTGCGCCACCATGACCAGCACCAGGAAGCCCTTGCGGCCGGTGAAGCGCAGCCGCGAGAGCGGGATCGCCGCCAGCGTCCCGGCGACCAGCGCGCACAGCACCGACCCGACCGTGACGATCAGGCTGTTGAGCAGGTACGTCGGGAAGTTGTCCTTGGACAGCGCGGTGGCGAAGTTGCCGAAGGAGAACGACGTCGGGATCAGGTCGTACTTGGGCGAGAGGATCTCGCCGGGCGTCCGCAGCGACGTGACGAACATCCAGTACGTCGGGAACACGATCGCGAGCGCCACGAGCACGCCGACGACCGAGAGCGCGATCCGCTGCGACAGCGGTTTCCTCACGTCAGATCACCTTCCGGGGTCCGGACCAGCAGCTGGATGTACCGGCCGGTGATGAGCGCCAGCACGATCAGCATCAGGGTCGCGATCGCGCCCGCCGCGCCGAAGTGGTTGCCCGCGATGCCCTTGAGGTACAGCACGACGGCGAGCGTGGTGCTCCCACCGTCCGGGCCGCCCTCGCGGATCGCCCAGATCTGGGCGAAGGCGTTGAAGTCCCACAGCACCGACAGGAAGGTCACCATCGTGGTGATCGGCCGGATGGCGGGCCAGGTCACCGCGCGGAACGTTTGCCACGGCCCGGCGCCGTCGATGCCGGCGGCCTCGTACTGCTCGCGCGGGACGCCGATGAGGCCCGCGTACAGCGAGAACGTCACGAACGGCACGGCCTGCCACACGATGAGCAGCCCGATCACGGCGAGCGTGCTGGGGCCGCTGGAGAACCACGAGAAGCCGATGAAGCTGTGGAACCCGAGCCGGTCGAGGGTCTTGTTGAGGATGCCGTACTGCTCGTCGAAGATCCACTGGAAGACGGTGGTCGTGGCGATCACCGGGGTCGCCCAGGCCAGCACGAGCGTCACCTGCACGATGATCCGGACGACCGGGTCGAGGTGGCGCATCAGCACCGCCAGCAGCAGGCCGCCGAGGATGGTCGCGGCGACGATCGAGGCGGTGAACACCAGCGTCCGGACCGTGATGGCCCAGAACTCCGGGTCCGAGAGCGTGTTCGTGTAGTTGTCGAACCCGACCCAGATGGTCTTGCCCGAGATGAGCTGGCCGATGTCGAGCTTGCGGAAGCTGATCGCGAGCACCTGGACCAGCGGCCAGGCGAGCAGGACGAGGATGGCGGCGAGGGCGGGGAGGAGGAGCAGGTACGGGAGCACCCGGTCGCCGAACCGGCCCCGCTTGCGCCTCCTGACCCCCGCGTCGCGCGGCGATGCCGGCGGGGTAGCCCCCGCCGGCATCGTCACATTCGCGGTCGCTGTCATCCGCCGATGAGCTTGTTCAGCGCTGCGTTGGCGTCGGCGGTCGCCTGGTCGAGCGTCTTCTTGCCGGTCAGGTACGCGGTCAGCATGTCCTTGACCGGGTTCTGGCCGGACTCCACGTCACCCCACTTCGGGCTGGCCGGCACGGCCTTGCCGTTGGTGGAGGCCTTCGCCATCACCGTGCCCAGCGGGTCCTTGTCCAGGCCCGCGAGGTCGGTCGACGTGCCGGGCACAACGCCGGCGGCGGCGAGCTGGCCCTGGTACTTCGCGCTGGAGAGCAGCTTGATGTACTCCTTGGCCGCGGCCACGTTCTTGCTGTTGGCCGGGATCGCCAGGTTGGAGCCGCCCAGGAAGACCGGGGCGCTCTGGCCGGCGGTCTTGCTCGGGATCGGGAAGGCGCCGGTCTTGGCGGTCAGGCTCGGGTCGGTCTTGGCGGCCGTCGGCAGCTCCCACGGGAGACCGATCATCATGGCCACCTTGCCGGCGCCGTAGACGGTCGCCTGCTGCGGCTTGGCCTCGTCAGCGTCCTTCGGCGCCTTGGTGCCGGAGGTGTCGACGAGCTTCTTGTAGAAGTCCAGGCCCGCCTTCGCCCCGGCGCTGTCCAGCGTCGCCTTGAAGTTCTTGCCGTCGGGCTGGGCGATGTCGCCACCGTTGTCCCAGATGAACGACAGCAGCGCGTACCAGTTCTGGCCCGGCATGTACAAGGGCTGGAAGTCGGGGTCGGACCCGAACTTCGTCTTCAGCTTGGTGATCGCGTCGACCCACTCGTCGTTCGACGTCGGCGTCTTGGTGATGCCGGCCTGCTCGAACATGTCCTTGCGGTAGATGACCTCACGGTTGGCCGCGTAGAACGGAACGCCGTAGACCTTGCCGTCGTAGCTGCCGGAGTCCGCGAGACCCTTCAGCCACTGCGCGCCGTTGAAGCTGTCCTTGTCGGCGGTCAGGTCGGTCAGCACACCGTCCTGCGCGGCGAACGCCGCGGTCTGCGTGTTGCCGATCTCGATGACGTCCGGCGGGGCGCCACTGGCCAGCGCGGTCGTCAGCTTCTGCTGGATGCCGTCCCACTGCTGGATTTCGTACTTGACCTTGACGCCCGGGTGGGCGGCCTCGAACTCCTTGTTGAGCGCGTCGGTCAGCGTGGTCGGCGCGGAGCCCGTCATCAGCCAGACCGTGACGTCGCCGGTGATCTGCGCGGGAGCACCACTCGACGAAGCGGCGGTGTCCGTGCCGCTGGAACCCGCGCAGCCCGCGGTCGCGAGGGTGAGTGCGGCGGCGCCCGCCGCCAGCTTGAGCCAGCGTTTCACTCGATGCCGTCCTTTCCATGCCCGGCCACCGTGGCCGGACGCCCCAAATGGTGTAGACCAATGTTGGAGCTAGAGTGGTACGTACCACAGGCGGTGTCAAGGCGGTTGCCGGAACGTTGTAAACGCACCGGGCACTCTGACGAAGAGTAGTCGACCGGTCACCCGCACTGCCCCGACCTGCGGCGGAAGTCGTCCGAATAGGAGGGTGTCCGGAACGTTTTTCACCGGTGGGCACGCGGAATCCGCGGCGGCACCACCCGGACGGCGCAGCAAAAACCGTCCCGGGAAAGAATTACCGGGACGGCGATGAAGCGCGTGCGGTTTCCGTTTCCGGTGACCAGGCCGCCGCGGGTGCGGGGTGACGGCCGGTCCGGTCGGCGCCGGTGTGCTTTCCGGCCGGAATCCGGCCTTGAACCGGCCCTGAAGTGCGGAAACGGGCTTTGCTCACCCGAGCGCGGCGGCACGGCCCGCCCGGCCGGTCAGGCGGCCGCGCTACCGCCGCCGCGAGCCCCCGCACGGCTGGAACGGGGAACTCCCACCACCGCGGCGAGCGCCCGCACGCTGGAGCGGGACTCCCACCGCCGCGCCAAGCACCCGCACGGCTAGAACGGGGGTCCCCACCGCCGCGCCGAGCACCCGCACAGCTAGAACGGCACTCCCACCGCCGCGCCGAGCGCCCGCACCGCCGTCCACAGCCCGGCACCCGCCGTCGCGAGGCCGCCGGCCTCGCGCAGCAGGTCTCGCGCCCGGCGCACCTTCGCGCCCGCGGACCCTGCCGCCCCGCCGTGGACCACGTCCCGGTCGACCTCGTCGAGGGCGTCGTGCACGGCGTCCTTCGTGGCCGGGGGCAGCCGGGCGGTGTCCAGCTCGGCGTGGACCGCGCGGACCAGCCCGGCGACCTGCCGCGCGTCGAGGCCGCGGCGGATCTCCTGGTGTCCACCGTGGACGGTGTTGATGTCGCCGTGGACGGCGTT
Source organism: Amycolatopsis sp. NPDC104819 (assembly GCF_055583145.1). Classification (NCBI taxonomy): domain Bacteria; kingdom Bacillati; phylum Actinomycetota; class Actinomycetes; order Pseudonocardiales; family Pseudonocardiaceae; genus Amycolatopsis; species Amycolatopsis sp. NPDC104819. The sequence continues at coordinate 22,290 of NZ_JBVJON010000015.1, forward strand.
GTTGACCGTCCCCGCACGGACTTCGCCGTGGAAGTGGATGCCGTCCATCTAGCCCCTCCTGCTCCGCTGACGGCGCCTGCGCTCGCGCGCCGCCTTGGCCATCACCAGCCCGATCATCGTCACGACCGTGCCGAGCACGAACAGCGCGAACCCGACGACACCCAGCGGCACCCCGTCGATCACGTCCGGGCCGAGTAGCGGCGGCGGCGCGTCGAACGAGCCCGCCGAAACCGCGTCGGAGCCCGCCTTGACGAACTTGAGGATCACCGACGCCCAGATCCCGAACCCGCCGAGCAGCATCAGCAGCCCCAGCAGCATCACCGCGCGGCCGGCGCCCTGCCCGGTGGCCAGCTCGGTGAACACCTGGCCCTCCGGCGTGCTGAACTCGTACTGGTGGTGCTGCCGGTGGTCGTAGCTGTCGTTGACGTCGCGGCCGGCGTTGTTGATCGTCCCGGCGGACACGTCCCCGAACGCGACCCCGCCGGCCGAGGACCGCTGCCACGTGCGGGTGTGCGCGGCGCCGCTCTCCCCGTCGGAGTAGACCGCGGCGATCGGGCCGAACTCGAGCCGGTCGCCGTTGCGCAGCGCGTGGTCCTGCCTGGCGGCCAGGCGGTGGCCGTTGACCCAGGTGCCGTTGCGCGAGCCGGCGTCGGACACCCAGGTGCCGCGGCCGTCCCGGCGGACCCACGCGTGGTGGCTGCTGACCTGGTCGGAGTACAGCCGCAGGTGCGCGTCCGGGCCGCGGCCGACCAGCCACGAGCCGCGGCGCACCACCAGCCGGGCGACCGCGCCGTCGAGCGTCTCGATCTTCGCTTCGTCCTGCCCGCTCATCGGCACTCTCCTCCCGCCGCGGGGCTCTCCGCTGCTTCAAGGAAGAGCCCTGCGGCGGCCGGGAGATATCCGGCGAACGGGTGAACCCGTTCAGGCCTTCGGCGCCGGTGTCTTCACCCGCTCCAGCAACAGCTGGGCCACGTCGCGGACGTCGACGTTCTCCGCCTTCTGCTCGCTCTGCCGCTGGACCAGGCCGTCGGTGAGCATCACGCGGCAGAACGGGCAGCCGGTCACGATCGTCTCCGCGTCCGTCGCGATGGCTTCGTCGACGCGCTCCAGGTTGATGCGCTTGCCGATCTGCTCCTCCATCCACATCCGCGCGCCGCCCGCGCCGCAGCAGAGCGCGCGATCGGCGTGGCGTGGCATCTCCTCGAGCGTCGCGCCGGTCGCCCCGACGAGCTCGCGCGGCGGGGTGTAGACCTTGTTGTGGCGGCCGAGGTAACACGGGTCGTGGTAGGTGACCTTCGGACCGTCTTCCACCGCCTTGACCGGCGTCAGCTGCCCGCCGCGCACCAGCCGGTTGAGCAGCTGGGTGTGGTGCACGACCTCGTAGTGCCCGTCGAGGTCCGGGTACTCGCGGCCGAGCGTGTTCAGGCAGTGCGGGCAGGTCGTGACGATCTTGCGCAGCCGCGGCTCGCGGCCCTCGAACACAGCGTTGAGCGTCTCCGCCGTCTGCTGCGCCATCATCTGGAAGAGGAACTCGTTGCCCGCGCGGCGCGCCGGGTCACCGGTGCAGGACTCCTCCTTGCCGAGCACGACGTACTTCACACCGGCGATGTGCAGCAGCTCGGCCGTCGCGCGGACGGTTTTGCGGGCGTTGTCGTCGAACGCGCCCGCGCAGCCGACCCAGTAGACGTATTCGACGTCTTCCGCGAGCTCACCGTCGAACACCGGGACGTCGAAGCCGAGGTCCTTGGTCCAGGCGAGGCGTTCGGAGTTGTTCTGGCCCCAGGGGTTGCCCTTGGTCTCCAGGTTCTTGAACAGCCCGCCCAGCTCGGTCGGGAACGCCGACTCGATCATCACCTGGTAGCGCCGCATGTCGACGATGTGGTCGACGTGCTCGATGTCCACCGGGCACTGCTCGACGCACGCGCCGCAGGTGGTGCACGACCAGAGGACGTCGGGATCGATGACACCGCCGTCGGCTTCCGGCCCGACCAGCGGGCGCGCGTCCTCGTGCTCCTGGCCCGAGAGGACGTAGGGCGCCTCCTCGAAGAGGTTGTCGCGCAGGCCCATGATGAGCAGCTTGGGCGACAACGGCTTCCCGGTGTTCCACGCCGGGCACTGCGACTGGCAGCGGCCGCACTCGGTGCACGTGGCGAAGTCGAGCATGCCCTTCCACGTGAAGTCGCCGATCTTGCCGCGGCCGAACGTGTCGTCCTCGCCCGGGTCCTCGAAGTCGATCGGCTTGCCGCCGGACTCCATCGGCAGCAGCGGGCCGAGCGCGTCCGGCAGCCGCTTCGCCGAGACGTTGATCGGCGCGACGAAGATGTGCAGGTGCTTGGAGTAGAGCACGATGCTGAGGAACACGAGCATGACGCCGATGTGCAGCAGCAGGCCGACCGTCTCCAGCACCTCGGTCGTGGAGTGCCCGAGCGGCTCGAGGAGGTTCCCGACGCCGAGCGAGACGTACGCGCCGTTGTCATACGGGAAGTTGCCCGACGCCGAAGACGCGCCGCGGAAGAAGAACATCGTCCAGACGACGTTGAAGATCATGACCAGGATCAGCCAGGCGCCGCCGGTGTGCGAGCCGTAGAACCGGGACGCGCGGTCCTTGCGCTCGGGGGCGTTCCGGATGCGGATCACGGTGAACACGCCCAGCGAGACGGCCACCATGACGGCGATGAAGTCCTGCAGGAAGCCGAGCACCGCCCAGTGCCCGATCCACGGGATCGCGAACCGCTCGTCGAAGAGCGCGCCGTACGCCTCGAGGTACACCGAAGCGAGGATCACGAAGCCCCAGAAAGTGAAGAAGTGCGCGAGGCCGGGCACCGACCACTTCAGGAGCTTGCGCTGGCCGAACACTTCGCGCACCTGCGCGAAGAGGCGGGCGCCCAGCTCGTCCGACCGTTTCGTGTCGGGCTGGCCGGCCTTGATCAGCCGGTACAGGAAGGCCACGCGCTTGCCGGCGACGGCGAGGCCGACGACCGTCATGAGCAGACCGAGGATGAGACGAACGAGCACGAGTCCTCCGTGACGTGCTGGAAGGAACGGCTCAGTGCGAGCCGGTGTAGTAGCGGCACGCCTGGCACGCGTACCGCATCTTCGCGACCCGCCAGTGTTTCCGGTACAGATCGAGGTCGGCCGACCGGCGGACGCCGAGGCGCTGGTAGCGCCCCGGACGGCGGCGGCCGGTTTCGTACTGCTCGGTCGCGCGGCCGAGGTGGGCGCGCCGCAGCACGCACCCCCGCGTCCCGCAGCGGCCGAGCGCGCCGCGGCAGAACCGGTGCAGCAGCACCAGCTCCCCGCTCACTTCGTCGACAACGCCGTAGCCGGGGTGGCTGCCCGGTCCGGTGAGCCGCACCGGCAGCCCGCAGTACCCGCATTTGAGGGTGCAGGAGAGACAGCCGGTGATGTGCCTGAGCCGCAGTTCGCGCCGATCTTCGGAGCCGGGTCCTCGGACGCGCGACACCATGGGGCCTCCTGGAGCGACTGTGATCGGCACCACTGCCTGCTACTGGAGGGTAATGAGAGGCTCACGTCGTGCGACAGGACCAAATAGCCTAGTTTGCATAGGCTGTTCGGCGTAAAAAAGAGAGGAAGGATCGCCTTACTGTCCGTACAGCGAACGACCTTGTGACGGAGATCGTACGTTCGGCCCTGCCGCGGCGACCGTGTCCCCCGCCACACTCCGGACATGACCTACCACCCCGTGCCCTACCGGCCCGCCCGGCTGCCCGCCGCCGAAGCCGTCGCCCGGTCCGCCGCGCTGCGGCAGCGGATGGAAGCACGGCGCTCGGTCCGGATGTTCTCCCCCGACCCGGTGCCGGAGCGCGCGGTCCTCGACGCGATCGCGGTCGCGTCCACCGCACCGAGCGGCGCGCACCAGCAGCCCTGGACGTTCGTCCTCGTCACCGACCCGGCGGTCCGCCGCACGATCCGCGAAGCCGCCGAGGAAGAGGAACGGATCTCCTACGGCGGCCGGTTGGGCGACGCGTGGCTCGACGCGCTGCGGCCCCTGGGCACGGACGCGGTGAAGCCGCACCTGACGGACGCGCCGTACCTGATCGTGGTGTTCCAGCAACGTTTCGCCCTCGACGAAGACGGCGGCGTACACAAGCACTACTACGTCGACGAGTCGGTCGGCATCGCGGTCGGCATGCTCCTGACGGCGTTGCAGGTCGCCGGCCTGGCGGCGTTGACGCACACCCCGTCCCCGATGCGGTTCCTCGGCGAGCTGCTCGGCCGGCCCCGTAACGAAAAGGCGTTCGCGGTGATCCCGGTGGGGTATCCCGCGGACGACTGCGTGGTGCCGGATCTGCAGCGGAAGCCGCTCGAGGAGGTGCTGGTCCGGGTGTGAGCGCTGCTCAGCTGCCGGGCAACCCGCCCGGCAGCTGCGCGAACACCGCACCCGCCACCAGATCCACCCCGCGCTCCCGCCACCACTGCGCCAACTCGCGGCTCCCGACCTCGGTCACCGAAACCGTCGCCCCGCCCAGATGGGCCACTTCGATCAAATTCGCCGTCGACAGCTCCACCAGCGGGTGGTCCCGGCGGGCCACCACGTGCGGCGCCAGGCGGACCGTGCGGACCGGCAGGTCCACCAGCCACGTCAAATCGCCCGCCGCGCCGTGGATCTCCGAGGCCACGCCGATTTCCGCCAGCACCTTGAGGTTGTCGGCCGCGTCGACGGCGTCCGGGGGCAGGGCCGCCGCCGGGAAGCCCGGGCGGAGCCGTTCCGGGGGCAGGCCGGTGTCTTCGAGCACCCGGCGGATCTCCCCCACCAGCTCCGGATCGGCCGCCTGCGGCGCCGTGAGCTCCACCGTCAGCGGCACCTCGACGCCGGACTCGGCCAGCCGCTCGGCCGCCGTGCGCAGCAGCCACGTGCCCAGCGGCAGCGCCAGCCCGGTCTCCGCGGCCAGCCGGACACACGTGTCGTGCGGCAGCACGCCTTCCCGCGGATGCGGCCAGCGCAGCCGCGCCTCCACCCCGGCCACCTCGTCGCCGGCGGCGACCAGCGGCCGGTAGCGGACCTCGATCTCGCCGTTCTCCCAGGCGCCCGCCATCGACGCCGCGAGCCCGAAGTCGTGCCGGTCGCGCCGGTCCAGCTCCCGGTCGTAGAGGCCCCACTGGTTGCCCGTGCGCTGGACGCGGCGCAGCGTCAGGTCCGACGCGCGCAGCAGCTCCGCCGGCGTGATCTCGCGCGGCGGCCGGTGGACGACGCCGATGCTGGCCGACACCGCCACCCCGCGGTCGCCGTCGACGTACTCCGCCTCCGCGAGCTCGTGGGTGATCCGGCGGACGAGCGTCACGACACCCGGCGTCTCGGCGGAGTTCTGCACCAGCACACCGAACTCGTCGCCGCCGAGGCGGGCCACGAGCGCCTTTTCCGCTTCGAACACCGTCTTCAGCTTCGCCGCGACGCCGCGCAGCACGCGGTCCGCGAGCTCCTGGCCGAGCCCGCCGGCGATCTGCGAGAAGCCGTCCAGGTCGAGGTGGAAGAGCGTGACGCCGCGGGCCGCGTCGGCCTCGCGCAGCAGGTTTTCCAGCCGGGTGCCGAAGAACTGCCGGTTCGGCAGCCCGGTGAGCGCGTCGTGCAGGGCCTGGTGGGACAGGCGCCGCTGCAGCAGCGAAACCTCGGTGTCGTCGTCGACGATCGTGAGCACCTGCCGCGGGGTGCCGACGGCGTCGCGGATCACCGAAGCGGCGAACGTCGCCCACATCGGTTCGCCGTCCAGGCCGAGCAGGCGCCGGCCCGCGCGCAGCCGGTGCAGCTTGCCGGCCACCAGGTCCCGGTAGGCCTCCCGCAGCAGCTCGACGTCCTCCGGGTGCACGAAGTCGAACAGGCTCAGCGCGGCGATCTCGGCCGGCGTGCGGTTGAGCGTCTTGGCGAGCGCCGCGTTGGCCCGCAGCACCCGGCCGTCCAGCTCGGTGAGCGCGATGCCGCTGGCGGAGCCGGCGAACACCTCCTCGAACTGCGCGCGGGTGATGACCTGCTTCTGCCGCGTCTCCTGCTCGACCTTCAGCAGCGCGCGGCTGAGGCCTTCCTGCCGCTTCTGGATGTCCTCACGCATCATCTCGCCGTACCCCGAGCTGAGCGCGCCGAGCACGACCACGACCCGCTCGGCCAGGCGGTCGACGTGGTGCAGCTCCGGCTCGCGCAGCAGCGCCTTGCCGAGCACCTCCAGGCTGCGGCGCAGGCTGTCCGCGCCGACGCACCGCAGTTCGACGAGCCGTTTCCCGGCCGCCGCGGCGCTCGCCTGGTCCGGCGGCTCGCTCGCGACCGCGTCGAACAGCCGGCCGGCCAGGACCGCCAGCTCGCGCTCGATCTCTTCGGGCGTGTGCGGCAGGTAGGCGGTCGTGCTGACCAGGTAACCCCACTTGCGCGCGAGGGTGCCGAGCCGGCGTGCCGCGCGTTCGGCGGACGGCTTCTTCCGCGGGGTGTCACCGCGGGGATGGGGAGCAGTCACCTCTGCCTGTCCAAGGGGTCTCGGGCATACTCCGATTCGGTCAGCCGATATATCTTGGCGCGAAACAACGCGACACGCACGGTTTAATATTCATCCAATCGAGTGATAACCCTGCGGAGCGATACCCAGGCTGTTTCGCAGCCACGACCGGGTGGCGTCCCGGTAGTCACCGGCGTTCCGGTGCAACGCAACGGAATGACCGGCACCCGGGAGGACGTACATCGACAGTTTCGACGGATCGGCGTAGTAGGGCGCCTCCTGCGCGCGCAACACTCCGGGTTCCGCGCAGTCACGCAGCGCGAGCAGTCCGCAGAAAAGAACGTCTTTTTCTCCCACCACCTGGAAAACCGGTGCGGTAATTCCCCTCGTCGCCGGCAGCACGATCCCGAACAACGCGACCGTGCCCATCCCGGGCACCGAGACCTGGTCCTTCGTGGCTTCGTCGGCCGCGATCACGCCCGGGTCTGCGTCGGCGGTGTTGTAGAACAGCCCGGCCCGCGCCCCCGGCCGCGTCGTGAAGTACAGCGGATCGCTGCCGAGGTGCCCGAGCTGGCCGTCGAGCAACGCGGGCTGGAGGCCGAGCGCCGCGCCGAGCGCCAGCACCGGCAGCGCGGGCAGGTGCGTGATGCCGGTGAGGACCACCCCGTCGACGTCGTGGTAGGTCGACGCTTCGACGGCGACCACACCGGAGCCGACCGAGTGCCCGACGATCACGACCTTCGCGAACCGCACCCCGCCGACGTGCCCGGCGCGCAGGTGACCGACCACCTCGTGCGTCGACTCCGCCGCGGCGAACACCGACAGCGGCAGGCTCAGCGGGTGACTGCTGTTCCCGGCGCCGAGCTGGTCCGCGGCGAAGGTCGCGTAGCCGTGCGCGGCCATGTCGCGCTGGTAGGAGTACCGCTCGGGCTGGTACGGCAGGTCCCAGTACGCGCTGTTGTACGTCCCGCCGTGCACGAGCAGCTGGACGGTGTCCGGCGCGTCACCGGCGGGCAGGCACAGCCGGCCGTGCATCGTCGCGGGCGCGCCCGGCACCAGCGGCGGCAGACCCGGGCCGCTGACCGGCAGATCCGTGTCGGTGCACGAGATCGCGGCGGCCTCGGCGGGCATCGCGGCGGTCATCGAGGCGAGCAGGACACCGCAGGCGAACAGGGCCGACGTCACCTTGACGGGCAGCTTCACGCCGCACTCCCTCTGGACTCGGACAGGTGAACGAACTCCGGAACACTACACCCGGTAGCCGAACGGGCACCGTCAGGTCCGCGGTACCAGCGTCATCGGCAGCCGGTTCGGCTGCATCGTGGCCTTGAGCTGCGCGTAGACCTTCTTGCCCGGCACCGGAACCAGCCGCCAGCGCGCCCCGATCGTCGCGGCGACGATGCCGAGCTCCGTCGGCGCGAACACGTGCCCGGGACACAGCCGGGCACCCGCGCCGAACGGAATGTACGCGCCCTTCGGCAGTTCCGCGGTGTGGCCGGGAGCCCACCGGCCGGGGTCGAACCGCCCGGGATCGGGGAACCAGCGCGGATCCCGGTGCAGGGTGTGCTGGCTGACCGCGACCTCGGCGCCGGCCGGGATGCGGACGCCGCCGAGCTCGACGTCTTCACGCGCCCGGCGCATGAGGATCAGCGGCGGTGTGCGGCGGACGATCTCGTTGACGATCTGGTGCGTGTACACCAGATCCGGCAGGTCCTCGAACCGCGCGGCCCGGCCGCCGAGCACGGCGTCGACCTCGGCGTGGAAGCGGCGTTCGACGTCCGGGTGCTGGCCGAGCTCGTGGAAGAACCAGGCCAGGGCGACGGCGGTGGTTTCGGCGCCGGTGGTGAGGATCGTGATGACCTCGTCGTGCACCTGCCGGTCGGACATGCCCTCGCCGGTGTCCTCGTCGCGCGCCATGAGCAGCATCGACAGCAGGTCGCCGTGGTCGGCGCCCTGTTCCCGGGCGGTGACCACGGTTTCGCCGATCACGTCGCGCAGCCGCGCGGCCGCGGCGTCGAACTTCCGGTTCGGCGGGATGGGCAGCTTCTCCACGAACTTCGGGGAAAACGCCCGGATCAGCACGTATTTCAGCATGACCGGGATGGAACGCTGGATTTCCGCGAGTGCTTCGTCGCCGAGCGCGGTCGAGAAGAGCGTCTGCCCCGCGATGGTCAGCACCAGGTCTTGCATCCGCCGGTCGAACTCGACGACTTCGCCCGGCTGCCACGATGTCGTGATCTCGTCGGCCAGCTTGGTCATGGTGTTTTCGGCGTAGCCCGCGATCCGCGTCCGGCCGAAGGCGGGCATCACGAGCCGGCGCTGACGGCGGTTGAGCTCGCCGTTCGAGGTGGCCAGGCCGTCGCCGAAGAGCGGGCGCATCTTGTCGAAGACCAGGCCCTTGTCGAACTTGTCGGCGTCGGTGGCCAGCACCTGCCAGGACAGTTCGGGGGTGGTGACCACGTGCACCGGCAGCGGGCCGAGGTGGAGTTTGACGACTTCTCCGTGCGCGGGCAGGGAAGTGAAGAGTTTAAGCGGGTCACGCAGCAGCGCCACTGTGTGCCCGAGCACGGGCCAGCGGCCGGGAACGGGACGCGCGTCGGTCATGTCTCGCCTCCTCGCGACCGGGACACCTTAGCGACGCGGCGGGGTCTCCGAGCGCGGGTCCACACGAACGGATGAGGGCGCTACACTCCGGCATCTCGAGCGAGGGTGGGAGGTCCCGTGACCGGGGAACCGAGCTGGGTGCCGGCGGAGATCGACACGACGGTGCCGAACCCGGCGCGGGTGTACGACTTCTGGCTCGACGGCGACCACAACTTCGCCGCCGACCGCGCGCTCGGCGAGCAGATCCTCAAGATCATGCCGGGCGTCCGCGACGCGGCCCGCCTCAACCGCGCGTTCCTGCGCCGCGCGGCGCGGTACCTCGTCGACGCCGGCGTGCGGCAGTTCCTCGACATCGGCTCCGGCATCCCGACGGTGGGCAACCTGCACGAGATCGTCCAGCAGGCCGACCCGTCGTGCCGCGTGGTGTACGTCGACCGCGAGCCGGTCGCCGTCGCGCACAGCGAGCTGCTGCTGCAGGACAACCCGGGCTGCCTGGTGCTGCAGGCGGACCTGCGCGACGTCGACGAAGTCCTGGAGGGTGCCGCCAAGCTGCTGGACCCGGACCAGCCGATCGCCGTGTTCATGTTGCTGCTGCTGCACTTCGTCCCGGACTCGTGGGACCCGGCGGGCATCGTCGCCCGGTATCGCGATCGTCTGGCCCCGGGCAGCTACCTGACGATCTCGCACGTCGCGGCGGACTCCGAGTCCGAGCGCCTCGACGAGGCGGTCGAGGTGTACAAGAGCAACCAGAACCAGCAGAACCAGCCGGTCCCCCGCACCCATGCCGAGGTCCTCCGCTTCTTCGACGGCTTCGAAATGGTGGAGCCGGGGCTGGTGGGGTGCGCGATGTGGAACCCCGCGGCGCCGGCGACATGTCCGACGACCCGGCGATCAACGCGCTGCCGTATGCGGGGATGGGCCGGAAACCCTAGTCACCGCAGGGAGAAAATCGCCGGTCGGCGAGTCCGGGCGCACGGTGAGGCGCGATTACTCCACTGTGGACACCGCGAAGCGGTGAACCGCGATGAGCCGTTCAGCGCGGGCGCCCCCGGCTCGAGCCCAGGGTTCCGGCAAAGTCGGATTCGCGCAGCCGAGCTGCCGTCGATGACTGCCACCCTCTGCAGCGGCGAGCCGCATCCCAACCCGCTCCGACCACGACCTTCGTGTCGCTCGAAAGTCCGGTCGCGATGGTGTTCACCTCATGTGCGCGGCCACCGCGCCGGTGCCCCTTGCGGCGCCACCGACGTTGCCGGAACCCTGTGGTCGAGCGCGGCACACGGACGGCCTCCCGGATTCGTCGAATCGTTTCGACGGCGCGGCGCGGAACATTCGCGTCGAAGGTGAGGATGGTGACGACCATTACAGTCGCCGGAGTCGAAGGTCAAGAGTTACTGGGAGCGCACCCAGGAAGTTTCGGTCACGCTCCAAACTGCACTCTGAGCTGGGAGAAGATCCGTTACCAGCGCCGTTCGACAAATTCGACTCCGAGGCCCGCCGTCGAATGCGAATCGAATATCTCCACACGGCAAAGCGTGCTTGTGTTTCGCGCGGGTGTCACCTACCTTCTTGCCATCGTCGATGCGCTTCGACGCACTTCTCCCGCTTCGTCCCCAGGAGGCCGCACGTGGTCACGATCAACGACGTCGCCAGCGCGGCGGGCGTGGCACCCAGCACGGTGTCGTACGTGATCAGCGGAAAGCGCTCGATCTCGCCGAAGACTCGCCGGCTGGTGGAAGAGAGTATCCGCAAGCTCGGGTACCACCCGCACGCCGGGGCCCGCGCGCTCGCCAGCAGCAAGACCAACGTGCTGGCCCTGGTCGTCCCGCTGCGCACCGACCTCAACGTCGCCGTGGTGATGGAGTTCGTCGCCGCGGCGGTCACCGCGGCCCGCGCGCACGACCAGGACCTGTTGCTGCTCACCAAGGACGAAGGCCCCGCCGCGCTGCAGCGGGTGGCGTCCTCGGCGATCGCCGACGCGCTGATGGTGATGGACGTCGAGGCCGCGGACCCGCGGGTGCCGATGCTCATCGCACTCGACCGGCCGGTGGTGCTCATCGGCGTGCCCGACCACCCGGCCGGGCTGAGCTGCGTCGACCTCGACTTCACCGCCGCGGGCTCCGCGTGTGTCGCGCACCTGGCCGACCTCGGCCACCGCTCGGTCGCGCTGATCGGTCCCTCCCCCGCCGTCTACCGGCGCGGCACCAGCTACGCGACGCGCTTCCTGCGCGGGTTCGACGACGCCGCGCAAAGCCGTGGTGTGCGGGCGACGAACCGGCCCTGCGCGCACTCCTACGAAGCCGTGAGCGCCTGTCTGGACGAACTGCTCGCCGCCGACCCGGACCTGACCGGGCTGGTCGTGCACAACGAGGCCGTGCTGCCCGGGCTGCTCTCGAACCTGCGCCAGCGCGGTCTGCGCGTGCCCGAGGACATCTCCGTCGTCGCGGTCTGCCCGGACAGCATGGCCGCGCAGCACGCGGTCGCGCTGACCACCGTGGCCATCCCGGCCGAGGAGGTCGGCGCCCAGGCCGTCGAGATGACCATGCGCCGGCTCGCCGGCCACACCACCCCCGAGGTCCGGCTGCTCGGGCCCCGCCTCACCCCGCGAGACAGCACCGCCGCGCCGCGCGCCTGACCGGTTCCACTCCAGCGACGAAGGAGAACCACCATGTCCGCAGCTCGTCGCGCCCTCGTCCTGGCCGCGAGCGCCACCCTACTGGCCGCCTGCAGCCCCAGCCCCGCGCCGCCGGTGTCGAGCGCCGCCGGCGCGCCGGCCGCCACCTCGATCACCGAGCTCGACTACTACGCCGACGAGCAGGGTTCGGCCGCGTGGCAGAAGATCCTCGACACGTGCGCCACGCAGACCGGGGTCAGGATCGACCGGCAGAAGGTGCCGACCGCGCAGATGCTGCCGAAGATCCTGCAGGACGCGAGCTCGAAGACGCTGCCGGACCTGCTCTTCACCGACAACCCGACACTGCAGCAGGTCGCCGCCACCGGCGCGCTGACGGCGCTGGGCGACTACGGCATCACCACCGACGGCTACTACGACAGCATCGTCAAAGCCGGGACCTACCAGGGAAAGGTGTACGGCGTCGCTCCCGGCGTCAACGGCCTCGCGCTGATCTACAACAAGGACCTCCTCACCGCGGCCGGTGTCGAACCGCCGAAGACCTGGGACGAGCTGAAGGCCGCCGCGGCGAAGCTCACCAAGGACGGCAAGTACGGCCTGGCGTTCTCCGCGATCCCGTCCGAGGAGGGCACCTGGCAGTTCCTCCCGTTCTTCTGGAGCAACGGCGCGGAACTGTCCCAGCTGGACTCCCCCAAGGCCGTGCAGGCCCTGCAGTACGTCACGGAGCTGGTCAGCTCCGGCTCGGCGTCGAAGTCCGTGGTGACGTGGAACCAGAACGACGTCGCCGACCAGTTCGTCGGGGGCGCCGCGGCCATGATGGTCAACGGGTCGTGGAACCTGGCCCGGCTCGACGAGCAGAAGTCGCTGCACTACGGCGTGGTCCCGATCCCGGTGCCGCAGGCGGGCGGCAAACCGGTGGTCGCCCTCGGCGGCGAGGTCGGCGCCGTGCCGGTCACCAGCGGGCCCGCCCAGCAGGCCGCCGGGAAGGTGCTCTCCTGCATCCTTTCCGAACCGACGATGCTGCAGTGGAGCAAGGCGCACGCCTACGTCCCGTCGAAGACGGCCGCGGCCACGAGGTTCGGCGCCGAGCAGCCCGCGATGCAGGCCTTCGTCGACGAGGTCGGCTCGGCCCGCTCCCGCACCGCCGAGCTCGGCGAGAAGTACCCGAAGGTCTCGCAGGCGCTGGCCGACGCGCTGCAGGCGGCGCTGACCGGGAAACAGCCGGCCGACCAGGCCCTGAAGACCGCGCAGCAGGCGAGCGGGTCGTGACACCGGCCGCCCGCCGCGAGCCCCGGTTCACGGCGTGGGCGTTCCTCCTGCCGGCACTGGCCTACGTCGGGGTGTTCTTCGGGTATCCCCTGGTCGCGAACCTGGTGATGAGTGTCCAGGACTACACGGTGAAGTCGTTCTACACCGGTGAAGCGCCCTTCGTCGGCTTCGCCAACTACTCCGCGGTGTTCGCCGACCCGTTGTTCTCGACGGCCGCGCTCACCACCGTGCTGTTCACCGCCGGGTCGCTCGTCTTCCAGTTCGGCATCGGCCTGGCGCTGGCGGTGTTCTTCACCGGCCGGTTCCTCGGCAGCGCGCTGCTGCGGTCGCTGCTCCTGCTGCCGTGGCTGCTGCCGCTGGTGGTCAGCGGGGCGGTCTGGCGGTGGATGTTCGACCAGGACCACGGGGTGCTCAACGCGGGCCTGCGCCTCCTCGGCTTCCCCGCGGTGCCGTGGCTGAGCAGCACGACCTGGGCGCTGCCCGCGGTGATCCTCACCAACGTCTGGATCGGCATCCCGTTCAACCTGGTGATCATGCACGGTGGGCTGCGCGCGATCCCGGCGTCGCTCCACGAAGCCGCGGCGCTCGACGGCGCGAACGTGTGGCAGCGGTTCCGGCACGTCACCTGGCCGCTGCTGCGGCCGGTCACCGGGATCGTGCTCATGCTCGGGCTGGTCTACACGATCAAGGTGTTCGACGTGATCATGGTCGTCACCGGCGGCGGGCCGGCCAACGCGACGCAGACGCTCACGACGTGGTCCTACCGGCTGTCCTTCCAGGACTTCGCGTTCGGGCAGGGCGCGGCCGTCGGCAACCTCCTCATCCTCGTCGCCACGGTGTTCGGGCTGCTGTACCTGCGCTCGGCGCGGGCGACGCTGGCCGAGGCGGCGACGTGAAGGCCCGGACGGTCTTCGGTGTCCTGATCGTCGCCGTGCTGCTGTTCCCGCTGTACTGGATGGTCAACGCGTCGCTGCAGCCCAGCGGCGCGCTGCTGCGCCCGGACGCGGCCTTCTTCCCGGTCGGCGGCACGCTGGACGGCTACCGCGAGGCCCTCGCCTCGCAGGGGCCCCACCTGCTGTCCAGCGTCGTCATCGCGCTCGGGACCGTGCTCGTGTCACTCGCGGTCGCGGCGCCCGCGGCGTACGCGCTGGCCCAGCTCAAGGTCCGCGGCGGCCCGGCGCTGGTGTTCGTGCTGCTCATCGTGCAAATGATCCCGGGGATCGTGATGGCCAACGCGCTCTACACCGTGTTCGGCAACCTCGGGCTGATCGACAACTACCTCGGCCTGGTGCTCGCCGACTCCACCGCGACCATCCCGTTCGCGGTGCTGCTGTTGCGGGCCTTCATGATCTCCGTGCCGAGGGAGCTGACCGAAGCGTCGCGAGTGGACGGCGCCGGGTACTGGCGGACGTTCGTCTCGATCATCCTCCCGGTCAGCCGCAACGCGCTCGTCACCGCCGGGCTGTTCTCGTTCCTGTTCGCCTGGGCGGACTTCCTCTTCGCCGTCACCCTCACCACCGGCCGGTCGATCGAGCCGATCACCGTCGGCGTCTACCGGTTCGTCGGCAACCAGTCCGCGGACTGGAACGGGGTCATGGCCACCGCCGTCCTCGCCGCGGTCCCCGCGGCCGTCCTGCTCGTCGTGGCTCAGCGGTACGTCGTCGCCGGGCTGACCAGCGGCGCCGTGAAAGACCAGGAGACCGCGTGATCGCCACGACCGAAGACGGCCGCTCGCTCGAAGTCACCGTGCGGCACGAGGTGCTGCGGATCGAACCGTGGGGCGCGGACAGCCTGCGCGTGCGCGCCGGACGACACCGGATCCTCGACGACGTCCCGGGCGCGCTGCTGCCCGCGAAGCCGTCCGCTGCCACCGCCGAGGCCGGCGAGCGGTCCGGCCGGGTGGTCAACGGCGCGCTCACCGCGATCGTCGAGCTGACCGACACCGACACCGGCGTCGACGCGCAGCTGAGGTTCGTCCGCACGGACACCGGCGAGGAGCTGCTGGCCGAGCAGCGCGCGCACTTCTGGTGGCCCGGCGCCCGGCTGTTCCTGCCGTCGCGCAACGGGTACGGCCGCCTCGAACAGCGGTTCGCCGCCCACGACGACGAGCGGGTCTACGGCCTCGGCCAGCACACGCACGGCCGGCTCGACCAGAAGGGCCTGGTCCTCGACCTGGTGCAGCGCAACGCCGAGGTGTCGGTGCCGTTCCTGCTCTCGAGCCGCGGGTACGGCTTCCTCTGGAACAACCCCGCCGTCGGCCGGGTCGAGCTGGCCGCCAACGGCACCCGCTGGGTCGCCGACGACGCGCGTCAGCTCGACTACTGGGTGACCACCGGCGACGGCCCGCGGCAGATGCTCGGCCACTACGCCGACGCGACCGGGCACGCGCCCATGCTGCCGGAGTGGGCGACCGGGTTCTGGCAGTCGAAGCTGCGCTACCGGACGCAGGAAGAGCTGCTGGCCGTCGCGCGGGAGTACCACTCGCGCGGGCTGCCGCTGTCGGTGATCGCCGCCGACTTCTTCCACTGGACACACCTCGGCGACTGGAAGTTCGACCCGGCCGAGTGGCCCGACCCGGCCGGGCTGGTGCGGGAGCTCGACGAGCTGGGCGTCAAGCTGATGGTGTCGGTGTGGCCGTCGGTCAGCCCGCTGTCGGAGAACTACCGCGAGCTGCACGAGCGGGGCCTGCTGGTGGCCGCGGAAAACGGCGTCCCGGCCCACGCGCCGTGGCGGGACAAGGGGTTCGACGTCGAGCTGCCGGTGGCGTTCTACGACGCGACCAACCCGGCGGCGCGGCGGTTCGTCTGGGGCAAGGTCAAGGAGAACTACTACGACCTGGGCGTGCGCGCGTGGTGGCTCGACGGCGACGAGCCGGAGATCCAGCCCGGCCACCCGCACAACCTCGGCTTCCACGCCGGGCCGGGCTCGGAGGTCTTCAACCTCTACCCGCAGGCGAACGCGCACGCCTTCCACGACGGCATCCGCGGCGAGGGCGACGACGAGGTGGTGCTGCTCAGCCGCTCGGCGTGGGCCGGCAGCCAGCGGTTCGGCGCGGCGCTGTGGTCGGGGGACGTCCCGGCGACCTGGGCGTCGCTGCGGGCGCAGGTGCGGGCGGGGCTCAACGTCGCGGTCGCCGGGATCCCGTGGTGGACCACGGACATCGGCGGGTTCCACGGCGGTGACCCGGCGTCACCCGGTTATCGCGAGCTGATGGTGCGGTGGTTCTCCTACGGCGTGTGCTGCCCGCTGTTCCGCCTGCACGGCTTCCGCGACCCGCGGCCGCCGTTCGGGCCGGAGATGACCGGCGGGCCGAACGAGGTCTGGTCGTACGGCGCCGCCGCGCTGGCGGCGATCGAGGAGTCGTTGCGGCTGCGGGAGCGGCTGCGACCGTACCTGATGGCCCAGATGCGGGTGGCGCACGAGCAGGGTGTCCCGCCGATGCGGCCGCTGTTCGTCGACTTCCCGGGTGACCCGGGCGCGTGGGACGTCGACGACGCGTTCCTGCTCGGCCCGGACCTGCTGGTCGCGCCGGTGCTCGAACCGGGCGTCACGGCACGCCGGGTGTACCTGCCCTCGGGTGCGCTGTGGACGGACGCGGTGACCGGTGCGCGCCACGACGGCGGGGCCACCGTCGAGGCGGCCGCCCCGCCGGAGCGGATCCCGCTCTTCCTGCGCGACGACACGAAGCTGCCGATCCGCGGCTGACGGCGGGTCACGAGCCGTGCAGCTCGGCCCAGAAACCCGGGCGCCACGGCACCGGCTCGCCCGCGTGGACGCCGTCCGGCCACGTGCGGACCACGTGGACGTCCGTGCGGACCCGCGCGCTGGGGAACCGGAACCGGGTGGCCGTCGCGCCGCTGAAGTCGGCGTGACCGCTGAACCGGGCGCCGCCGAAGAAGGCGTCGGTGAACCGGGCGTCGCGGAAGGTCGTCCGGCCGGCGAAGCCCGCGCCGGCGAACGACGCGTCGTCGGTGAACTCGGCCGCCGAGAAGTCCGTCAGCGCCGAGAACCGCGCGTTGTCGAACCAGGTTTCGCCGTGGCTGGTGCTCCCGGCGAACGCCGCCGTCCCGGTGAACGTGACGCCCTCGAAGTCCGCTCCCTCGGCGAACCGGGTGTCGCGGAACGAGGCGTGCCTCGCGAAGCACGAGCCTTCGAAGCTCACGAGGCCGGTGAAGACGGTGTCGTCGAAGCGCGCGTCGCCGACGAAGCGGACACCGCGGAAGACGGCGTCACGCACCGAGCACCCGCGCAGGTCGACCGCGGGCAGCACGGCGTACCCGACGTGCAGGTCCATGTCCGGCCAGAACCGCGGACCGGCCCGCCGCAAGCGCGGCCGCAGCAGCTCCCACAGCGGCGCGTGCGGACCGCCGTCGCGGAGCTGGGCGAGGACCTCGTCGACGCACTCCTGGCGCAGTTCGGGGTCTTCGTCGGCCGCTTCGGCCAGGTCCCGCAGCGCGGCGAGGCGTGCCGCGCCCTCGTCGGCGAGCAGGTCCGCCAGGACGTCCGGCGGCATCGGTTCCGGCCGCGCCGACGGCGTCAGGACCTCGGCCGGCCGGTCGCGGCGGAGCAGCAGCCACGCCGTGACCGCGCCCGAGACCGCACCGATGAGCGCGAGGACCGGGAACGGGGTGAGCGTGGACATGCCGGGATTGTCCCGTCCCGGCCCGGCTCGGCGACACCGGTTTAAAGTGGACCTGTGAGTCCAACGCTGACGAAGAAGGGCGCCGCGACGCGGCAGCGGATCATCGAAGGCGCGGCGGCGGAGATCCGCGAGCGCGGGGTCGCCGTCACGACGCTCGACGACGTCCGGGCGCGCACCGGCACCAGCAAGAGCCAGCTCTTCCACTACTTTCCGGACGGCAAGGAAGAGCTCCTGCTGGAGGTGGCGCGGTTCGAGGCCGGCCAGGTGATGGCGGCCCAG
The DNA here is from genome assembly GCF_055583145.1 of Amycolatopsis sp. NPDC104819. Classification (NCBI taxonomy): domain Bacteria; kingdom Bacillati; phylum Actinomycetota; class Actinomycetes; order Pseudonocardiales; family Pseudonocardiaceae; genus Amycolatopsis; species Amycolatopsis sp. NPDC104819. The sequence continues at coordinate 40,153 of NZ_JBVJON010000015.1, forward strand.
CAGCCGCAGCTGGGCGAGCTGGGCTCGTGGGCGGCGTGGAAGCGCTGGCGCGACACGGTCGTCTCGCACTACCGCGAGCGCGGGCAGTACTGCCCGCTCAACGTGCTGATCTCCCAGCTGGGCCGAGCGACCCCGGGCGCGCAGGCCGTGGTGACGGAGCTGTTGCGCGGCTGGCAGAACGAGCTGGAGGCCGGCATCCGCCGGCTGCGGGAGGCGGGCGAGGTGAGCGCGGAGCTGAACGTCGAACGCACCGCGGCCGCCCTGCTGGCGGGCCTGCAGGGCGGCGTGGTGGTGATGCTCTCAACCGGCCGCATCGACCACCTGGAAGCGGCGCTCGACGTCGGGATCGCGAACCTGCGGGCGAGCGGAAACCGGGGCTGAGCCCGGCTTCCGCTCCCGGGGTCAGGCGTTCTTGATCGCGGAGATCTCGAACTCGAGGGTGACCTTGTCGCTCACCAGGACACCGCCGGTCTCGAGGGCGGCGTTCCAGGTGATGCCGTAGTCCTTGCGGCTGATCGTGGTCGAGCCCTCGAAGCCGATCCGGTCGTTGCCGAACGGGTCCTTGGCCGAGCCCTCGAACTCGAAGGGGATCGTCACCGAACGGGTGACGTCCTTCAGGGTCAGGTCGCCGGTGACGTCGAAGCTGGTCTCGCCGGTCTGCTTGATCTCGGTGGTGGCGAAGGTGATCGTGGGGTACTCGTCCATCGACAGGAAGTCGTTGCTCTTCAGGTGCCCGTCGCGGTCGGCGTTGCGGGTGTCGATGCTGTGCGCCTGGATGGTCACCTGGGCGGAGGACTTCTCCGGGGCGTCACCGTCGATCGTCGCGGTGCCGGTGAAGTCGTTGAAGCTGCCGCGCACCTTGGTCACCATCGCGTGCCGGGCGACGAACCCGATCCGCGAGTGGGCGGCGTCCAGGGTGTACTCGCCGGTGAGCTGGGGGTACGTGGTCGCGGTGGTCATCGCTGGTCTTCTCTCCTCGTGCTGGCGTCCCCCCGGTGATTGAGGGCTCAACAACACTGTACTCAGAATGACTGGTTGCGCAAGCAAGCTTTGGATAGACTGCCGGTATGGGTGATCTGGACGAGGAGGAAGCCGCCTTCTGGCGGTCGCTGATCCGCATCACGACGGTGCTGCCACGCGCCCTCGACGACCAGTTCCTCCCCGAGACCGGGCTGACGATCAGCGACTACGGCGTGCTCGTCGCGCTGTCCGAGGCGCCCGGCCACCTGCTCCGCATCTCCGCGCTGGCGGCGACCACCGCGTTGTCGCTCAGCCGGATCAGCCGGGTGGTCGACGACCTCACGCGGCGCGGGCTCGTCGAGAAGCGCCGGTGCGCCGAAGACGGCCGCGCGTCCAACGCCGTGCTGACCGCGGCCGGACTCGCCAAACTGGAGGCGGCCTACCCGGGCCACCTCGCCCGTGTGCGGGCTTCGGTGTTCGACCACCTGAGCGCCGGGGACATCCGCACCGCCGGGCCCGTGCTGGCCCGGCTGGCCGCGGCCATGGAGGCCACTCCCCCGACCGACGACTGCTGAGGACGCCGATGACCGACCAGGGCGAGTACAAGCGCGACCTGAACTACATCCCGGACCGCATCACCGCCGACGGCCGCGACGGCTGGCCGGTCGAGGCCGGCCGCTACCGGCTGGTCGTCGCGCGGGCGTGCCCGTGGGCGAACCGCGCGGTGATCGTCCGGCGGCTGCTGGGCCTCGAGCCGGCGCTCTCGATGGGCATCGCCGGGCCGGTGCACGACGAGCGGAGCTGGAGCTTCGACCTCGACCCCGGCGGCAAGGACCCGGTGCTCGGCATCGAGCGGTTGCAGGAGGCGTTCTTCAAGCGCGACCCCGACTACCCGCGCGGCATCACCGTGCCGGCGTTCGTCGACGTCCCGAGCGGCCAGGTCGTCACCAACGACTTCGCACAGATGACGCTGGACATGTCCACCGAGTGGACCGCGTACCACCGCGACGGCGCGCCGGAGCTGTACCCGGAGAAGCTGCGCGACGAGATCGACGACGTCGCGCAGAAGGTGTTCACCGACGTCAACAACGCCGTGTACCAATGCGGGTTCGCCCGGTCCCAGGAGGCCTACGAGCACTCGTACCGCAAGCTGTTCTCGCGCCTGGACTGGCTTTCGGAGCGGCTCGCGGACCAGCGCTACCTGGTCGGCGACACGATCACCGAGGCCGACGTCCGGCTGTTCACCACGCTCGTCCGGTTCGACGCGGTCTACCACGGCCACTTCAAGTGCAACCGCCAGAAGCTCACCGAGCTGCCGGTGCTGTGGGCCTACACGCGCGACCTGTTCCAGACACCCGGGTTCGGCGACACGATCGACTTCGCGCAGACCAAGGAGCACTACTACGTGGTGCACAAGAACGTGAACCCGAGCGGGATCGTCCCGCTCGGGCCGGACGTGTCCGGCTGGCTGACCCCGCACGACCGCGAGCAGCTCGGCGGCCGCCCGTTCGGCGACGGCACCCCGCCGGGCCCGCCGCCCGCCGCGGAACAGGTGCCCGCCCTGGCCTGACTGGCTACGGTGATCGCCATGGAACGCCTGCGCGACCGCCGCATCCTGGTCACCGGAGCCGGCTCCGGCATCGGCCGGGCCACCACCCTGCGCCTGCTGGCGGAGGGCGCCCGGGTCATCGGCACCGACGTCTCGGAGGAGGGTCTGCTGGGTACCCAGCAGGCCGCCGACCGGCCCGGTCTGACGACGTTCGCGATGGACGTGGCCGACGAGGCGTCGGTGGCCTCGGGAGTGGCCTCGGCGATCGAGGCCCTGGGCGGGCTCGACGTGCTGGTCAACGCGGCGGGCATCCTGCTGGCGTCGCACACGCACGAGACGTCGCTGGAGCTGTGGAACCGGGTGCTGGCGGTGAACCTGACCGGCACGTTCCTGGTGACGCGCGCGGCCCTGCCGGCGCTGCTCACCTCGGCGCACGGCGTCGTGGTCAACTTCAGCTCGACGTCGGCGTCGTTCGCCCACCCGTACATGGCGGCGTACTGCGCGAGCAAGGGCGGCATCCAGGCGTTCACGCACTCGCTGGCCCTGGAGTACAGCAAGCAGGGCCTGCGCGCGGTCAGCATCGCGCCGGGCAGCGTGAAGAGCGGCATCACGGACTCGGCGGCGAGCTGGCTGCCCCAGGACGCCGACTTCTCCCTGTTCGGCCGGCTGCTGCCGATCATCCCGGCCGACCACACGACCGAGGTGGGCAACCCGGTGGCGGGCCCGGAGACGGTGGCGGGGGTCGTGGCGATGCTGGCGTCGGACGACGGCAAGTTCATCACGGGCACGGAGATCCGGATCGACGGCGGCACGCACACCTGAGGACTGAACCGGCGGGCCCGCTGACCCGCCTCGCCCACCTGCTCGGCGCCGACGCTCCCGAAGACGTGGCGCAAGAGGCCTTCCTCCGGCTCCGCGCCCCGCTGGGCGACCGCGCGGCCTGCCGCCTTCGCGCGACCGTGGTGCGCCGGTCGCGGAGACAGCGGGCGCGCGCGACGTTCACGGAGCTGGACGCGCTACCCCGGCCGCAGCGCGAGGTCCTCGTGCTGCGCTACGGGCTGGACCTCGGCACGGCCGAGATCGCGGAGACCCTCGGCCGTTCGCCGGGCCGGGTCGAGGCGCTGCTCCGCCGGGGGCTGGACCAGCTGGAAACCCGGCCGGTGGTGGTCCCGCGCGTGCGGCGCGCCGCGTTGGCGGGCGCGGCCTTCGTGATGTCGATCTGCGTGCTCGCCACGAGCCCGCTGGCGTCACCGGACCCGCGAGGCGCGACGCCGTCCCACGCGGACGGCACCTCGAGCCTCCCCGCGCCGACGTAGGCGCGTCTAGTCCACAGTGGACACGGCGGCGTCGAGCAACGGGCGCAGCTCCGCCACCACCGTGTCGAGCGGGGCGACGTCCTGGTGCGCCCGCGCCAGGACGATCGCGCCCTCCAGGGTGCTGAGCATCAGCACCGCCAGCGAGGTGCTGCGGGCCGCCGGGACGCCCATGTCCTCGAGCGCGCCCGCCAGCGGACGCTGCCAGCCGTCGAAGGCCTTGCCGACCGCCTCCCGCAGGAGGTCGCTGGTCGCCACGGTGTCGGCGACCGTCGCGACGAGCGGGCAGCCGGCGTCGAAGCCCTGCGCCGTGAACTCCTCGCGCCACTGGGCGGCCATCGCCGCGAAGAGCTTGCCGGGGGTCGGGTCCTCGAGCTTCGCGGTGACGCGCGCGACGCGCCGGGCCGCGTAGTCGCCCGCCCAGGTGACCGCCTCGGCGATCAGCTGGTCCTTACCGCCCGGGAAGTAGTGCTGCAGCGACCCCCGCGGGGCTTCGGCGTGCGCCACGACGTCCCGCATGCCGGTCGCCCCGACACCGTGGATCCGCACCAGCTGCGCGGCGCTGAGCACCATCCGCTCGCGCGGTGTCCTCGTCATCGGCTGCCTCCTTCATGACGTCCGTCATGGTAGCCCAGCCGGGAACGACCAGGACGAAGTCACGCTCTCCGCGTTCGAAAGCGGGGACCGGACGGAAGCCCTGGCGCAGCAGCAGTGCCTCGGCCCCGGTGTTCCCGGCCTGCACGGTGCCCCGCACGACCCAGCCCGGGAACCGCCCGGACGCCCACAACCAGCGGCTCAGCGCGCTGCCGATCCCCTGCCGCTGCCACGCGTCGGCGACCAGCAGTCCGATCTCCGCCTCGCCCGGGGTTTCCGCGACGAAGTTCAGCAGGCCCACCGGAACCCCGCCGCGGGTGGCCAGCAACGCCGGTGAGCCGGCGAGCAGGAACCGCTGGCAGCGCCGGAAGACGTCACCCGGCTCGGCCGGGCCGCCCATGATGAAGCGCCGCCGGAGGCTGTCCGGCGAGCAGGCCGCGACCAGCGCGGCCACGCACTCCCGGTCCGCCGGGCGGTCGCCCAGCTCCCGGATCTCCATGACGGCTGTCATAGTCCCATCACAGCACGATGCGGCCCGGAACACACTATGACCGCTGTCATAGATCGACGGCGCGCGAAAAGTCTGCGACCGTGCCTGAAGGCTGGACCTGGGAAGACGCTCCCGAAGCGGAGAGAGGAAAGACCACTCCCTTCCGTAACTAATATATAGCGCACCCCCGGGCTTGCGGCAAGACCCCGGTTGTCCCCCACAATTCTCGACCGAAGCCACAACCTGCACAAACGCGGGAATTTCCCAGGGGGTCTCTTGTCTGACGTGATCATCGCCGGGGGCGGGCCGACCGGCATGATGCTGGCGGCCGAACTGCGGCTGCACGGCGTCGACGTGCTCGTGCTGGAGCGCGACGCGGAGCCGACCAAGGTCGTCCGGTCGCTCGGCCTGCACGCGCGGAGCATCGAAGTGATGGACCAGCGGGGGCTGCTGGAGCGGTTCCTGGAACTGGGCACGAAATACCCGGTCGGGGGTTTCTTCGCGGGAATTCCGAAGCCCTCGCCGGAGCGGCTGGACACCGCGCACGGCTACACGCTCGGCATCCACCAGCCCGTGATCGACCGGCTCCTGGCCGAGCACGCGGTCGAGGCCGGCGCCGAGGTCCGGCGCGGCCGCGAGGTGACCGGGCTGGAGCAGGACGACGACGGCGTCACGGTCGAGCTGGCCGACGGCGAACGGCTGCGGACGCGCTGGCTCGTCGGCTGCGACGGCGGGCGCAGCACGGTGCGCAAGCTGCTCGGCGTCGGCTTCCCCGGTGAGCCCAGCCGGATCGAGACGCTGCTGGCCGAGGTCGAGGTGACGGTGTCGCGGGAGGAGATCGACACCGCGAACATCGAGGTCCGCAAGACCCAGAAGCGCTTCGGTTTCATGCCCGTGGAGGGCGGCACCTACCGCGTGGGCGTCCCCGCCGAAGGGGTCGCCGAGGACCGCCGGACCCCACCGACGCTGGCGGAGCTCAAGGAGCAGCTGCGGAAGACCGCCGGCACGGACTACGGCGTGCACTCGCCGCGCTGGCTGTCCCGCTTCGGCGACGCCACCCGGCAGGCCGAGCACTACCGGGTGGGCCGGGTGCTGCTGGCCGGCGACGCCGCCCACGTCCACCCGCCGACCGGCGGCCAGGGACTCAACCTCGGGGTCCAGGACGCCTTCAACCTGGGCTGGAAGCTCGCGGCCGAGGTGAACGGCTGGGCGCCGGCCGGGCTGCTGGACAGCTACGAGGCCGAGCGGCACCCGGTCGGTGAGGACGTCCTCAACAACACCCGCGCCCAGATGGAGCTGATGCAGCTCGAGCCGGGCCCGCAGGCGGCGCGCCGGCTGCTCGCGGAGCTGATGGACTTCGACGAGGTCAACCGGCACCTCACCGAGAAGATCATCGGGATCGGCATCCGCTACGACTTCGGCGAGGGCCACCCGCTGCTGGGCCGCCGGCTGCGGGACGTCGAGCTCAAGCAGGGGCACCTCTACGGGCTGCTGCACGCGGGCCGCGGCCTGCTGCTCGACCAGACCGGCTCGCTTTCGCCGGCCGGCTGGGAAGACCGGGTCGACCACGTCATCGACGTCACCGCCGTCGGCGAGGACCTGGACGTGCCCGCGGTGCTGCTGCGCCCGGACGGGCACGTCGTCTGGGCCGGGGAAGACGGCGCGGACCTGTCCGGGGCGCTGCACAAGTGGTTCGGCGCGCCCACCGCCTGAAACGCTGTTGTCCGACCACGAAGAGGGAATCTTGTCTCAGGGGTACGAAGAAGAGCTGCGGGCCGAACGCGGCTACGTGGCGGGGCTCTACGCGCGGCTCGACGCCGAGCGCGCCCGGGTGAAGGGCGAGTACGAGGCGGCGTTGCGGGGCGACGGCGCGGGCGCCATGGAACGCGACGTCGGCGTGCGCGCGCTCGGCCGTCAGGTGAAACGGCTGGACGTCGTGGACAACGGGCTGTGCTTCGGGCGGCTGGACGCGGTTTCGGGCGAGGTCTCCCACATCGGGCGGATCGGCCTCTTCGACGAGGAGGACGAGTACCGGCCGGTGCTGCTCGACTGGCGGGCGCCCGCGGCGCGCCCGTTCTACACCGCCACCGGCGCGAACCCGGAGGACATGCGGCGGCGCCGGCAGTTCCACACGCGCGGCCGGCGGCTGCTCGGGTTCACCGACGAGGACCTCGGCCGCCCGGACGCGCAGGCGCAGGGGGACGCGGCCCTGCTGGCCGCCGTCAACGCGCCGCGCGGCGAGGGCATGCGCGACATCGTCGCGACGATCCAGGCCGAGCAGGACGAGATCATCCGGCTCGACCACCCGGGTGTGCTCGTGATCGAAGGCGGGCCGGGCACCGGGAAGACGGTCGTCGCCCTGCACCGCGTCGCGTACCTGCTCTACACGCAGCGGGAGCGGATGGAACGCCACGGCGCGCTGGTCGTCGGGCCCAACCCGGCGTTCCTGGACCACATCGGCCGCGTCCTGCCCTCGCTGGGCGAGACGGACGTCGTGTTCACGACCGCCGGCGGGCTCGTCCCGGGCCTGCACGTCACCGCCGAGGACACTCCGGAAGCCGCGCGGCTCAAGGGCTCGCTGAAGATCCTCGACGTGCTGAAGGCGGCGGTCGCCGACCGGCAACGGCTGCCGGCGGAGCCGATCCCGATCCAGTTGAAGGACGTCACGGTGCGGATCGACGCCGAGACCGCCGAGTGGGCCCGGCAGGAGGCCCGCGACAGCGGGCTGGCGCACAACGAAGCCCGCGCGACGTTCACCGAGATCATCACCTACGTGCTCACCGAACGGGCGATCGGCCGGATCGGCCGCGGCTGGCTCAGCCGGGACGACAAGGAGGAGTGGGAGCAGTTCCGCGCGGGCCTGCTCGACGAGCTCGCCGAAGACCGGAAGTTCGCGGCGGCGCTCGACGAGCTCTGGCCGGTCCTGACACCGGAGGGCCTGCTGTCCTCGTTCTACTCCTCCGCCCCGGCGGACTCGGCGTTGCACCGGGCCCGCGGCGACGCCTGGACGGTGTCGGACGTGCCCCTGCTCGACGAGCTGACCGACCTGCTGGGCCACGACAAGACGGCCGAGAAGGCCGCCGAAGCCGCCGCCGCGCGGGAACGGAAGGCCGAGGCCGAGTACGCCGAAGGCGTCTTCCAGACGATGAAGCTCGACCGGGAGGAGATGGACGAGGACGTGCTGCTCTCGGCCGAGAACCTCCTCTACGCCGAGGACCTGGCCGACCGGTTCGTCGAGCACGACACGCGCAGCCTCGTCGAGCGCGCTTCGGCGGACCGGGACTGGACCTACCGGCACGTCGTCGTCGACGAGGCCCAGGAACTGTCCGAAATGGACTGGCGGGTGCTGATGCGGCGCTGCCCGGGCCGGTCGTTCACGGTGGTGGGCGACCTCGCCCAGCGCCGCTCGGCGGCCGGGGCGCGGTCGTGGGACGCCATGCTGGCGCCGTACGTGCCGGGCCGCTGGGCCTACCGCTCGCTGACGGTCAACTACCGCACGCCGGCCGAGATCATGGCGGTCGCCGCCTCGGTGCTCGCGGACTTCGCGCCGGAGGTCAAGCCGCCGGAGTCGGTCCGGGCCTGCGGCGTCCCGCCGTGGTCCCGGCGGGTGACCGCGGACGAGCGGGCGGCGGCGATCGAGGAGTTCGTCCGCGAGGAGGCCGGGAAGGAAGGCACCAGCGTCGTGATCGGGCCGCCGGGGGTGCCGGGCACGGTGCCCGCGTCGGAGACGAAGGGCCTGGAGTTCGACGCCGTCCTGGTGGTGGAGCCGGCGAGGATCCTCGCCGCCAGCGCGGCCGACCTGTACGTGGCCCTCACCCGGGCGACCCAGCGCCTCGGCGTGCTGCACGAAGGCGCGTTGCCCCCGGCGCTGGCCGGGCTCGCGGAGGTGGTCCGGAGCTAGCTGTGCTGTCCTTGGCCGGCCCACGGTTCGCCGGCGGGGAGCGCGGGTACGTTGCCGACGCCCGCGCTCCCCCACCGCGAAAGGCGTCCCGATGCAGCTTTACGCCGAACGGCCGATCCGCCGCACCGCCCAGCTCCTGGCCGACCTGCTCGCCCTGCTGGTCGTGGTGGTCGCGGTGTGGCTCGGGACCACGGTGTACGACGAGGTCATGAAGCTGCGCGCCCCGGGTGACGGGCTCGTCGACGCCGGAACGGGGCTGCGCGGCACGTTCGACTCGGCGGCGAACTCGGCCGGCGGCCTCCCGCTCGTCGGCGACGCCCTCGCCAAGGCACTCCACGGCGGCTCCGACGTCGGCACCAAGCTCGTCGACTCGGGCCGCTGGCAGATCGAGGCGGTGGAGAACCTCGCCTGGTGGATGGCGGCGGTCATCATCGCGCTGCCGGTGCTGACGTTGCTGGCGACGTGGCTGCCGCTGCGCTGGCACTTCACCCGCCGCGCAACGGCGGCGGCCCGGTTGCGAGCGCTCGGGGATGAGGGCCTCGATCTGCTGGCGCTGCGAGCGTTGGTGACCCAGCCACTGCGCAAGCTGGCTTCGGACGGCGAAGTCGCGACCGGCTGGCGGGAGCGGGACCGCGACGTCATCGAGAAACTGGCCGGCCGCGAGCTGGCCAGCCACGGCCTGGTGACCTGAGGCTCAGGCTCGCGGGCCCTGCTTCCGGCCCACCGACCGGCCGATGAAGTAGCCCAGGAGCAAGCCCACCACCAGGCCGATCGCGATGAAGAAGATCACCGTCGCCGCGGCGATCTTGCCGACCGTGCCGAGGAAGCCCTTGGCTTCGAGGTCCGTCACGGTCGCCAGGGCCTGGACCATCGTGTAGTGCGTCATGATCACCAGCGTCGCACCGGACGGCGTGGCCCGCACGACGTGAAGGTCCCCCGCCGGCGCTCAGGACACCGGCGGGGAGACCCCCACACTCCGCAGGCGGTCCTCAGCCGACGGAGGGGCCCATCCCGAGGGACTGCGGCGTGCTCGCGTCGGGCGAGGGCTGGTGCAGGCCTTCGTCCAGCGGGCCGAACTCGGTCATCAGCGCCGCGCTGCCGCCCCACGGAGTGGCTTCCTCGGCGATCAGGGAGTTCGTCGTCAGCAGCAGCCCGGCCACCGAAGCCCCGTTCTGCACCGCCGAACGGCACACCCGCAGCGGGTCGACGACGCCGAGCGCGATCATGTCGCCGTAGCGGTCGTGCAGGGCGTCGAAGCCCTCGTCGTTGCCCAGCTCGCGGGTGTGCGCGACGATCTCGTGCGCCGGGTGGCCCGCGTTGTGGGCGATGAGGTAGGCCGGTTCCGCCAGCGCGCGCCGGACGATCTCGACCCCGATCGCCTGGTCGCCTTCCAGCCCGAGACCTTCGAGCGCCTTCTCGGCGTGGAGCAGGGCCGCTCCCCCGCCCGCCACGATGCCTTCCGCCATCGCCGCCCGCGTCGCCGACAGGGCGTCCTCGACGCGGTGCTGCAGCTCCTTCAGCTCCGCCGGGGTCGCCGCCCCGACGCGCACCACCGCGACCTTGCCGGTCAGCGCGCCGATCCGCTCGGTCAGCACGTCCTCGTCGACGCCGAACTGCGCACGCTCGAGCTCCGCCCGCAGCTGCCCGACCCGGAACTCCACCGCGCCGGCCGAACCCGCGCCGCCCACGATGGTCGTGTTGTTCTCGGTGACGCGGACCTGCTTAGCCCGGCCGAGGTGCTCCAGCGTCATCGTCTCCATGCTGAAGCCGGAGTGGCGCGAGAGCACCGCGCCGCCGACGATGGCCGCGAGGTCCTCCAGCTTGTGCAGCCGCCGGTCGCCGAACCCGGGCGCGCGCACGGCCACCGACTGGAAGGTGCCGTTCACGTGGTTGTGGATCAGCATCTGCAGGGCCGTGCCCTCGACCGTCTCGCCGATCACGACGAGCGGCCGCGGGTCGCGCATCACCTTGTCCAGCAACGGCATCAGCTGCTGCACCCGGGTGATCTTCTCCGCGCACATGAGGATGTACGGGTCGTCGAGCACCGCCTCCAGCCGGCCCGGGTCGGTGACCAGGTACGGCGAGAGGTAGCCGTTGTCGAACTCGAATCCCTCGACGAAGTCGACGCTCATGCCGATCGTGGGCGACTCCTCGACCGTCACCACCCCGCCGTCACCGACGGTGTGCAGTGCCTTCGCGATCACCGCGCCGACGACGTCGTCGTCGTTGGCCGAGATCGCCGCGACCCGCGCGTAGTCCTGTTCGGACACCACCGGGTGCGCCTGCTTCTCCAGGTGCGCCACCAGCAGCCCGACGGCGTGGTCGATGCCGCGCTTGACGAGCACCGGGTTGCCGCCGCCCGAGATCGCCCGCATGCCTTCGTGGACGATGGCCTGAGCCAGCACGGTCGCCGTGGTAGTGCCGTCGCCGACGACGTCGTTGGTCTTGATCGCCGCTTCCTTGACCAGCTGCGCGCCCATGTTCTCGAACTGGTTCTTCAGGTGGATCTCGCGCGCGATGGTGACACCGTCGTTGGTGACCACCGGCGAACCGGTGATCTTCTCGATGATCACGTTGCGGCCCTTGGGACCCAACGTGGACTTGACCGCTTCGGCCAGCTTGTCGACGCCCGCCAGCAGCAGGTCGCGGGCGTCCGAGCCGAACCGCAGTTCCTTCGCCATGTTCCTGCTCCTAGGGTGTGAGGATGGCCCGACCGCGCACGCGTCCGGCATCGAGGTCGGCGAGTGCGTCGAGAGCCGCGTCCAGCGGGTACTTCTTCGTGTGGAGCGTGACCTTCCCGGCCTGGGCGAGCACCATCAGCTCCACGAGGTCGTTGTAGGTGCCGACCAGGTTGCCGATGACGTTCCGCTCGGTCGAGATGATGTCGATCGTCGGGATGTCGATGTTGCTGCCGTAGCCGATGACGAAGTGCGAGCCGGCCCGCCGGGTCATCGCGAAGGCGTCCTGCTGGGCGCCCTGCTCGGCGACGAAGTCGAGCACGACCTCGGCGCCGTCGCCGCCGGTCAGGTCGAGCACGGCGTCGACCTGCTTGCCGTCGCCCAGCACCGTCTCGTCGGCACCCAGTTCGGCCGCCAGCTTCAACGCGTCGGCGTTGCGGTCCACCACGATCACGCGGGTCGCGGTGAGCGCCTTGAGCGACTGGATGCCGATGTGCCCGAGGCCGCCGGCGCCGTTGACGACGCAGGTGGTGCCCGGGTACAGCAGCGGAACGGCCTTGCGCACCGCGTGGTAGGCGGTGATGCCCGCGTCGGCCAGGGCGGCGACGTCTTCGGGCTGGGTCGCCGGGTCGAGCTTGATGCACGCCCGCGCCGACGTCAGCAGGTACTCGGCCATGCCGCCGTCGCTGTCGATGCCCGGGAAGCTCCCGTTCGGACAGTGCATGTCGTCGCCCGCGCGGCAGGCGTGGCACAGCCCGCACGTCGGCGTCGGGTGCAGGATGACGGTGTCGCCGACCGCGACGTTCGTCACCGCTGGCCCGACCTCGTGCACCCAGCCCGCGTTCTCGTGGCCGATCGTGTACGGCAGCGCGACGCCGGACTTCTCGGCCCACTGCTCTTCGATGATGTGCAGGTCGGTGCGGCACACACCGGCCCCGCCGATCTTGACCACGACATCGAAGGGCCCGGTGGCGCGCGGCTCCGGCACCTCTTCGATCACCGGTTGCTGGTGGTACTTCTGCAGCCGCACGGCCTTCATCCCGTGCCCTCCTCATCCGAAGTCAGCGAGTACCGCGCGCGCAGCATGCCGCGGCACACGCCGGAGTTGGCCTCCATGCTCGTGCGGGTCAGCCGGGCGAAGGCCAGGTGGCGCTTCGCGTCGGCCGGAGCCACCGCCGCCCCGGTCGCGGGGTCGAGCAGCAGCGGGTCGCCGTCCTCGGCGGGCAGGCCCAGCTCACGGCGCCGGGCGCGCAGCCGCTCGAGGTCCGGCCCGAGCGGGACGTCGCCGAGCGTCAGCGACCGCGGGTCGCGCCCGCCGAGGGTCCGGCAGACGCGGTCGGTGCCGGCGAGCACGGCCTTGCGCACGAAGTCGTGGCGCAGCGTGTCGAGCTCGTCGACCGCCTCACCCTCGAACGACGCGACGAACCCCTGCCGCGCCGCCACCCCGCGGTTGATGACATCGGAGGCGAAGTGGTCGTCGAGCCGGATGTCGAGCCCGGTCAGGCCCGGCACCCCGGCGACGGCGTCGTAAGCGTCCGCGACCATCAGGAACGCGAAGTTGGGCGCGCAGAAGTAGGTCGGCAGCCGCAGCCGGATGACGGCGTGGCCCGCCGCGCTCACCTCGCAGCGGGCCACGAAACCCAGATCGGTGAGGGGTTCGTCCAGTTCGGGATCCCGGACGGTGCCCAGTGCCGCCCAGACGGCGGCCCGGACACTGGTGACCAGTGTGGTCATGAGTTCGGCACGCCGACGGGCTCGACGTTCTCCGGCGCCGCCAGCTGCAGCTCCTTCGGCACGTCGATGTCGTAGAGCCGGGCCGCGTTCAGGCCGAGGATCTTCTTCTTCTGGTCGACGGTCAGCGGCGGGAAGTCCGACAGGTCGTCGTCACCGGGCATGTTCCAGTCGACGAAACCCTCGACCTGCCACTTGGGCTCCCAGATGGCGTAGTCCGCGCCGAAGATCAGCTTGTCCTCGCCGAGCCAGAACATCAGCTCGCCCATGACCTTCGCGAAGAACTTCGGCCGGGCGTGCATCAGGCCGCCGACCACCACGGCCAGCCCCGCGTAGACGTTGCGCTCCTGGGTGGCCATGAAGCAGAAGTCCTCGATGCGCGGCAGGCCGACGTGCTCGACGATGAAGTTCAGGCCCTGGAAGTTGGTCGCCACGTGGTCCACATCGGACACGTCGAAGGCGTCCTTGTCCAGCGGCCAGATCGTCGGGCCCTTGTGGATGTGGACGTTCTTGACGCCCAGCTCCTCGCACTTCTCGAGGTACTTGGCGGCTTCCGGGTCCTTGAGGCTCCAGCCGCGGGAGTCCCCGCGCCACTCGGCCGTGTAGAGCTTGACACCCTTGCAGCCGTACTTCTTGACGCGTTCCTCGAACGCCTTCATGCCCTCGTCGCCTTCACGCGGGTCGAAGGTGGTGTTCACCAGGAACTTGCCGGGGTGCTTCGCGGCGAGCGCGCCGTCGGCCTCGGTCGTGTTGAAGCCGTTCGTGTACCACTGCCGCAGGTTGGTCGGCTGGAAGATGGCGGTGTCGACGTGCCCGACCTCGAACAGGTCGTGCATCATCAGCTCTTCGGAGTACTTCTGGAACCGGTCGATCGGCCAGTGCGTCTCCTTCGGGCCGAGGCCCTGGTAGGCGTGGAAGCACTCGATCCAGCCCTTGGCGTATTCCTCCTGCCCCTTCACCCAGTTGTCCGGGCTGGCGTCCCAGAAATGGGTGTGGGCGTCAACTACGAAATACTTTTCGCCGTCTTTTTCGTACACGGGTGACCCTCCTGAGCGGATCGAGTGCTTCCTGCCTGAATTACTTGGTGATGACCTTGAGGTCGAAGTCGAGGTATTCGGCCGCGTCCTCGGGGTTGGCGAACATGATCGTGCGGTCGTCTTCGTGGATCATCCGCCCGTAGTGGGTGGACATGCTCTCCTCGAACTCGGCCGCGTTGAACCAGCCCTCTTCCTCGCCGGCGGCTTCGTCGACCTCGGCGTAGACGAGGTCGGTCCGGCCCTGCGCGTCGACGCGGATCATCGAAGGCAACGGCGTCACGGTCACGTTGTCCTTGCTCGCCATGACTTCCGCGATGATCGCGCCGACCTGGTTGTTCATCAGCGTGAAGCCGCACATGTTGGACGCGGTGTTGTTCGTCTTGTACGGGCTTTCCGCGGTCTTGAAGACAGTCACTGGCTCAGCTCCTCCGGTGCTTTGAGGCCCAATTCGGACAGGATTCCGGCGAACCGGCTCTTCGCCCGGTCGAGACCGTCCTCGAACCGGATCGGCTTGGCGTCGGGCTGCGACCACAGCGGCTGCAGGGCCCGGGCGGCGGCGATGCTCTTCGGCACCCACTCCTCCAGCCACTTCTGCAGCAGCGCCTGGTTGTGCCCGGCGAACTCCTTGTCGTTGATCAGGAGGTGGAACATCGCCTTCGTGTAACGGAGGTCGCGTTCGGAGAAGTCGAACTCCTCGGCGCCGATCAGCGTCGGGGTGACGAAGTCGCCGTTCGCCGGCGCGGCCTGCTGCACCAGGTTGCTGCGGAACAGCTCGCCGACGAGGGGCTCGAAGACGATGTTCGCGGCGAAGATCGCCTCGCACCAGTCCCAGATCCCGGTCAGCTGCTCGGCGGTCTCCCGCACGCCCTGCCAGGCCGGGTCCTCGGCCCAGGTCGTCAGGTGGGCGCTGCCGTCGAAGCCGTCGACCTCTTCGGTCAGCGTCAGGTTGTACAGCGCCAGGTCCTGCGCCGCGCGGATCCGGTGCATGCTGTTCACCGAGATCGCGTTGTTGTGCATGTTCGTCGGGGCGCGCCGGTTGGCGTTGGCGTACAGGTAGAGGCCGAGGCCGTGGTCGACGTGCATCCAGGCGCCGACGTGCTTGGCGACGAAGTCGACCCAGTTCGGGTTCCACTGCTCGAACGCCTTGGCCTGCCGCGCCGCGTCGATGTTCTGGTTGAGCTGGCGCACCACGTTCGCGTTGTACCGGTAGAGGGTGAGCTCCCACTCCTCGTTGGGGTCGCGGAACTCGTGCCAGCCGTGGGCGGGCCAGTCGTAGCCCTTGCCGCCGGAGCCGGGGCTGCGCTCGGGCACCGGCCGGTCCGAGCCCCACGCCTTCAGCGCGGTCCACTCCAGCGGGTAGCCGCCCTTGCCGTCGGCGAAGGCGTAGAGCCAGCCCTGGGACAGGTAGTGCCGCGGGTCGGGCTGGACCTCGACCGTGACGTCCTCGTAGTGGCTCTGCTTGCGCTTGGCCGGGGTGAAGTAGTTGTACCGGCGGGCGTCCGAGTCCGGGAAGACCTTGGCGCCCGCTTCGGCGTCGGTGAACGTCGGCTTCGGCACACTGCGTTCGGAAGTGGCTGTCATGGGATCCGTCCTCTGTCTCAGGCGTCGGATTCGCCCGTGGTGGTGAACTTGTCGTAGAAGACGCGCTTTTCGGCGACGCCGAGCGCGGGCAGCAGTTCCAGCGCGGCTTCCACCATCGGCGGCGGCCCGCAGACGTAGGCGTCGGCGCCCTTCAGGTCGAGGCCGGCCCGGCGCAGGACGTCGGTGATCAGGCCGGTCTCGCCCTCCCAGGTGTCGTCACCCGGTTCGGAAAGCGCTGGGACGTAACGGAAGTTCGGCAGTTTCTGCTCGAGCTCCCGCAGTTCCGCGTGGAAGCAGAGGTCCGCCTCGCGGCGGGCGCCGTAGTAGTAGGTCGCCTTCCGCTCGATGCCGCGTTCCGCCATGGACCGCAGCAGCGACAGGATCGGCGCCATCCCGGCCCCGCCGCCGACGAAGACCAGGTCCGCGCTCGGGTTGTCCCGCAAGGTGAACACCCCGAACGGGCCGGTGATCCGGAGCTGGTCGCCGACCGCGACATCGGTGTCCAGGAACCGGGAGAACAGCCCGTCGGGGTAGATCTTGACGACGAACTCGAGCAGGCCCTCGCGGGCCGAGGTGTTGGCCATGGAGAACGACCGGGACTCCTCGGTGTCCGGGATCGCGAAGTCCATGTACTGCCCGGGGAAGAACTTCAGCGACCGGTCCGCGTCCGCCAGCTTGACGACCAGGTGACGCAGGTCGTGCGTGACGTTGTCGTTCGAGACGACCTCGACCGTGACCTCCTGGATCGGGAGCCCGGACTGGATCATCTCCTCGTCGTAGTTGAGCAGTTCGATGGTCAGGTCTTCGTAGGCGTGGGCCCGGCACAGCAGCGTGAAGCCTTCCTCCTTTTCGTAGTCGGGGAGCGCGAAGGTCGAATAGCGGTCGTGTTCGACGTCGTCGCCGTCGAGGATGAACGACTTGCAGGCCGCGCACTGCCCTTCCTTGCAGCCGTGCATGAGCATGACGCCCTGCTCGGCGGCGGCGCGCAGGATCGTCTGGTCCTCGGCGACGTCGATCTCGATCCCGACCGGCTCGAACCGGACGCGGTGCTTCTCTGCCATGCCAGGCCCTTCCTACGCGGTCAGGCCGTCTGCGGCGCCGGGCGCCCGGCCGGGCCCTGGCGGTTGTAGTCGGCCACGAACGCGGCCCGTTCCTCGGCGGACATCTGGTTCAGCAGCACGTTCGGCGACTGCACCTCCGGCATCCGGCGCAGGTGGTCGAGCGTCCACATCTTCTTGGGGTCGAGGTTCAGGTGCGGCTGCGCGACCATCGTCTTGCCGTCGTCACGCACGAAGCCCATGTCGGAGACGACGTCGGCCCAGTTCCAGCCGTGGTAGAGCGTCTCCCACTCGCGGGCGCCGACCAGCTTGCCCATGTTCGGGGTGTTGCGGCCCTGGTAGGTGGGCCGGAACGCCTCGGCGTCGGTCCAGCGGCACGTCTCCGAGCAGTACGTGCGGTGCTGGCCGTCGACCTCGTCGACCACCATGTCCTCGCGGATCAGGCACGGGACCATGCAGGTCCAGCACCGGTGCGGGTACACGTAGTCGACGTCCTCGGCGACGATCGGGTGGTGCCCGTTCGGCGTCGCGAGGCGGGCGTAGTTCTCCCACCACTTGCCGTACTTGTCGTACCACCCGGGGTACTTGTACTCGAACCACTCGAAGTCCTCGTCCGTCATCGGGTCGATGCGCCAGTAGTTGGCGAGCCACCCGGTGGCGAAGAACTGCGCGACCTCGTGCACGTAGCCCTTGTTCCAGATCCGGTTCCACGCCTCTTCGATGAGGTCGTGCGGGATCACGAGCCCGTACTTCTCGAGCGGGACGAGGTAGGACCGGTAGTAGTCGTCGTAGATCCAGCGGCGCCACATCTCCGCGTAGGACTCGCGGTCCTTGCGGCGGTCCTTGGTGCCGTACTCGATGAACGTGCCGATCGCGGCGTCGACGACGGCGTGGTTGTTCCACCACGCGTACCGCAGGTCGCGTTCGAGCAGCTGGTGGTTGCTCTCGTCCGACAACGCCATCAGCAGTGTCGCGTAGCCGTTGCTGATGTGCCGGGACTCGTCGGACTGCACCGAGTGGAACACCGTCGGCAGCAGGTAGTCGCCGTTCGCGGCGGCTTCGGCCGGCATGGCGACGAACAGCGTGTTGGTGAACGCCGTCTCCGCCACGATCGTGAGGTAGATGCTCGCCGCGGTGATGGCGTCACCGGTGATGAAACCTTCGGCGAACTGGCGGCCGATCGTGCCGCAGTAGTCGTTCTGGAAGTTGCGCAGGCTCGAGTTGAAGCCCGCCGGGTCGATGTAGTTCTGCATGTACAGGCGCTTGAGGTTCTGCTGGATCGTCGAGTGCCGGACCTCGTCGATCATCTGGATCGCCTGGCCGTTGTGCAGCTCCGGGTTGGGCACCGTGCGGAACAGCAGCGGCATCGCCCGCGCGGCCGAGATCTCCGGCAGCGGGATGATCGACAGGAACAGCTTCTGCCATTCCAGCCAGCGTTCCTGCACCTGCCGGAACATGTTGCCGCGGATCGCGCCGTCTTCGGCGCCGTAGACCCGGTGGTCCTTTTCTTCCTGCATCGGGAAGTAGGAACGGAGGACCTGCTTCAGCGGGTCCTTCTTCTTGGCCTTCTGGAAGGTGTAGTCGGTCCCGTAGTGCGAAACCGGGGTGTGGTACGCCGGTTCCCACGACAGTTCCTGGATCTTCTGATGGGCTTTCGCCACACTCTGGCGACTCATGGATCACTCCTTATCCGTGGCTCCTGCCTACGGCGGCCGAGCGGCTCCCCTCCCGGCCGGGGGATTCGGGGCGCACGTCCTGCGTCCACCATTCAAGGGGGGCCCGCGAGTGACGCGGGTCTCAATCTGAGACAGAACCGCTGCTCAGGGCGTTTCGTCTCCGCCGAGCACCCGGGCGCGCAGCTCGGCGAGCTCGCTGTGGACGCTGGTACGCACGCGCGCGTCCCCTTCCACGGTCGGGGTGATCCCGAGGGCGCGCAGCAGCGCCGCGGCCGGCTCACCCGGATGTCCCTCCCCGCCGAACACCGGGTGCAGCCCCTGTTCGGCCAGATGCGTGAAAACCAGGTTGACGATCGTCCACGGGTTGTAGGTCTCCGCGGCATCGGCGGCCATGGGCCCTCCTCCTGGTCAGCGGTCTCTTCCGGGTCCATCCGACCGCCGGCGGCGCGCCCCGGCCGTCTCAATTTGAGACACCGCCGCGGCGCAACGCGCTCTAGGCTGGACGGGCGGCACAACGGGTGTGCCCGCACCCACGTGGGCCGCGGGAAAATGGAGGTCACGCGTGGACGACATCGCGCCCGGAACCCTGCTCGCCGACGACGAGCTCGCCCGCACCCGGGTGCGTTTCCTGACCGCCGAACCGGTGCCCCCCGGAACCGTCCGGCAGACGATCCTCGCCTCCTGGCGGCGGTCGCAGGAGTTCCAGGTGCAGGCCGAGCGGATCGACCCGCTGTTCCACGGTGACCAGAACCTCGACATCCCGCTGATGCGCGGCGCCGAGCCGGTGCTCCACAAGCTGGGCGAGCAGTTCGACGGCCAGCCGATCAGCCTCATCCTCACCGACGCCAGCGGCGTGGTGCTCACCCAGCGGACCGGCGACGCCGACCTGCGCCGGCACCTCGAGCGCGTCGAGCTGGTGCCCGGGTTCAGCTACGGCGAGCAGTCCGTCGGCACCAACGGCATCGGCACCGCGCTGGAGGACGGCCGCGCGACGACGGTGTTCGGCCACGAGCACTACGCCGAGCACCTGGAGAACCTCGCCTGCGCCGGCGTCCCGATCCACCACCCGATCTCCGGCAAGAAGATCGGCGCCGTCGACCTCACCTGCTGGTACAAGGACGCGGGCGGCCTGCTCATCGCGCTGGCCCGCTCGACCGCCGAGCAGATCCGGCAGGCGCTGCTGCGCCACAGCGACCTGCGGGAGATGATCCTCTTCCAGGCCTACCTGCAGACCTGCCGCCGCTGGACCGGCATCGTGCTCGCGTTCAACGAGGACATCGTGATGATGAACGACCGGGCCCGGCAGCTGCTCGACCCGGCGGACCAGTCGGTGCTGCTCAGCCACGCCACCGAGGCGCTGGCCGACGGCCGCCGGACGTCGGCCACGCTCGCCCTCTCCAGCGGCCTGCGGGTGCGGGTGTTCTGCCGCCGCGTCCCCGGCCAGCGGGAGACCGACACCGCGGGCGGTGTGCTGTCGGTCAAGCTGATCGAGGCGGAGGAGACGATCGCGGCGTCGACGCCGATGCTGCCGATGTACCTGCCGGGCGTCGTCGGCTCGGCGCCGCTGTGGCTGCGCTGCGGGCACGACCTCGACACCGGCCACCAGCGCGGCGAGTGGGTCGCGCTGGAGGGCGAGCCGGGCACCGGCAAGCTCACCCTCGCGAAGGGCCTGCACCAGCGCCACCACCCGGCGGACCGGCTGCTCACCGTCGACGCGGCGACGGCGACGGGCCCCGACTGGGCAAGCTCGCTGCTGCGCGAACACGCCGAAACCCCGATCCGCACGCTGGTGGTGCGCCACGCCGACCGCCTGCCGGCGCCGGCGGCGAACGGGCTGGCGACGGTGCTGCGCGAACTGCGGGAGCGGCCCGACGCGCCCTGGGTCGTCGCGACGCTGGTGCCGGAGGCCGAGACCGAGCCGAGGCTGGCCGAGCTGCTGAAGTCGTTCCCGCGGACGGTGCTCGTGCCGCCGCTGCGCCACCACATCGAGGACCTGGCCGAGCTGGTGCCGCTGGTGCTGAGCAAGCTGGGCTACGGCGGCCGGCTCACGTGTTCGGCGGCGGCGCTGCACCTGCTGATGCGGGCGGAGTGGCCGGGCAACACCGGGCAGCTCTACCAGGTGCTGCGCAAGGTGGCCCAGCGCCGCCGGGCGGGCACCATCCGTCCGGGCGACCTCCCCGCGGAGTTCCACGCCGTCACGCGGCGGCCGCTGAACCGCTTCGAGTCGATCGAGCGGGACGCCATCGTCCGGTGCCTCGAAGACGCCGACGGGAACAAGGTGCGGGCGGCCAAGCTGCTCGGCATCTCGCGGGCGACGATCTACCGCAAGATCCACGAGTACGGGATCGTGCCGCCGACCCGCTGACCCCTGGCTCCGCCCCTCAGCGCGCGTCCAGCTCCGCCAGCTGGTGGGCGAGCTTCCCCCGCACCGGCGGCAGCGAAAACGCCGCCTTCAGCACGGTGTTGCGCAGCAGGCGCGCCGGGCGGGGCCGCAGGGTCGCCATCCGGGTCATGCGGTCGGTGAACGCCACGACGCCGGTCGCGATCGGGCGACGCGTCGTCTCGTAGGTGTCCAGCAGCGCGTCCGGCTCCCCGCCGACGACCCTGGCGAGCAGCCGGCCGAGCACAACGGCGTCCTGGATGCCGGTGTTCATGCCCTGCCCGCCCGCCGGGCTGTGCACGTGGGCCGCGTCGCCGGCCAGCAGGACCCGGCCCGCGCGGTAGTGGTCGGCCACCCGGTGGTGCACCCGGAACCGCGAGCTCCAGACGACCTCGGTGACCCGGCTGCGGGCGCCCTCCGGCCCGCGCTCGTCCACAATGGACTGGATGTCGGCGGTCCCGGGGTGCTCGGGGGCCTCGGCGACCGTCGCGACCACCCGGTAGTGGTCGTCGCCGCCGGGCAGCGGGGCGACCACCGTGACCCCTTCCGGCGAGAGGTGCAGGCTGACCTCGTCGCGTGCCAGCGGCCAGCTCATGCGGACGTCGGCCAGCACGAACGACTCGGCGTAGCTCGCCCCGGTGAAGCCGATGCCGGCCTGCTCGCGCACGGTGCTGTGCATGCCGTCGGCGCCGATGACGTGCTTCGCGCGCACGGCGCCGCCGGTCGTCGTGACCGTGACGCCCGTGTCGTCGCCGTCGACCGCGGTGACCTCGTACGGGCGGTGCACGTCGCCGCCGGCTTCGCGCAGCCGCTCGAGCAGCACCGCTTCGGTCCGGTCCTGCGGCACCATCAGCGTGTACGGGTACTCGGTGGGCAGGTCGCCGAACCCGATCCGGGCGAGCACGGTGGCGCCGTCGCGGACGGTGAACGTCGGGACGACGACACCCAGCTCCTTCAGCCGTTCGGTGACCCCGAGCTCGGCCAGCACCTCCAGGGTCCGGGCGTGGATCACGCAGGCCCGCGAGGTGTTCGCGCCCTCGGCCTGGCGGTCGAGCAGCACGAAGTCGACGCCGGCGTCGGCGAGGGCGATCGCGGCGGTGAGCCCGGCGGAGCCACCGCCGACGACCAGGACATCGGTGCGGGCGGGCAGGAACATGACGGCTCCTCCATAGTTGCCAACAACTGTTGGCATCCACGTAAGCACCGTCCGCCTGGCTTGTAAACAAGTGTTGGCCTACACTTGTTGACATGAGCTCCCCTCGCCGTTCGGACGCCACCCGGGCGACCATCCTGGAGGCCGCGCGCCGCCGGTTCGCCGCCGACGGCTTCCGCCGCGCGACGATCCGCGCGATCGCCGCCGACGCGGACATCGACCCGTCGATGGTGATGCGCTACTACGGCAGCAAGGACGGCCTGTTCGCCGCGGCCGTCGACGTCGAGCTCGACCTGCCGGACCTGGCCGCCGCCGACCCGGACACGGTCGGCGAACTGCTGACCCGGCAGTTCCTCGTGCTGTGGGAGCAGCCGCCGACCGACGAGATCCTGCTGACGCTGCTGCGCTCGGCCGTCGCGGACGACGCCGTCGTCGAGAAGATCCGCGACGTGTTCGCCGGCCAGGTCACCCCCGCGGTCCTGCGGTTCGGCAACCCGGCCGACGCCCCGCGCCGCGCGGGCCTGATCGTGAGCCAGCTGTTCGGCCTGGCGCTCACCCGGTACGTGCTGCGCCTGCCGCCGGTGGTGGCGCTGACCCCGGCGGAGATCGTCGCCGAGATCGCGCCGACCGTGCAGCGCCACCTGTCGGGCGTCACTTCGGCGGGTTGACCGCCGCCGCGACGTCGGCGATCGTCTGCGGGTCGACCAGGCCGGTGTCCTCCAGGACGTTCATGTGGTCGAGCACCGTCTGGTTCGCCTGCGTCGCGTGCCGGCGGATGACGTCGTTCTGCGTGCCGGCCCGGACCTCGGCGATGGTCGCGAAGATCTTGCCGTGCGAGGCGCGCAGCAGGTTCACGAACAGCTTGTCGAACTCGAGCCCCTGGGCGGCGGTCAGCTGCCGGACCCAGCCCTGCTGCTCGGCGCCGGCCAGGTCGGGCAGCGTGACGCCGAGCATTTTCGCGTCTTCGCGGACGAGCTGGTCGAGGTGGGAGTGCCCGTCCAGCAGGTGCAGCCCGGCGCGTTTCACCGCGTCGCTGCTGGCGTGGGTCTGCGCCAGGTCACCGGCGGGCATCTCCCACAGGCCCGCCTGGCGCACCTTGACCAGGAACGTCTTGTCCAGCTCGGTCACTGGCCCAGCGCCGGCGACGTTCGCTTCCGCCACCGAGCCCGCCTGCATGCCCGCCATGGTGTGGCCGTAGGCCGGGACCTGCGCCTGCGTCGACCCGGGGGCGGTCTGGGCGCTGGCCTTCAGGCCACGGTGATCCGGCATCGTTCCTCCTTCTGACGACGGGCGTGTACCGGGCACTACGGCTCCCGTCGTGGCGGAGTTCACCGGAATCTCGATTATTTTTGTTGCGCGCCAACGGTTTTCCACAGTCCACAGTGGAGGCACGAGGAAGGGCGGCCGATCCGGCCGGACGGCCCGGCGAGCGCCGGGGTGACCCATCTTGACCGATGCTCTTGCGGTTGGCAAGTATTGCGTCATGCAAACCCTCGAAACCGCGGAGCCGGGCGCCGACCCGGACGTCGAAGCCCTGGACGGCCTCACCCTGGTCCTGGTCGGCATCGCGTGGGAGTGCGCGCACGCGGCGCCGCCGGAGGTGTCGTTCCCGCAGACACGGCTGCTGCTCATCCTCGACCGCCTCGGCCGGGTCCCGAGCTCACGGCTCGCGGCGGCGATGGGCGTGAACGCGTCGTCGGTGACCCGGCTGGCCGACCGGCTGGAGGCGTTCGGGTACGTGGTCCGCGGCCGCGACGCGCGCAACCGGAGCGTCGTGACCCTGGAGGTCACCACGGCCGGGCGCGAGCTGGTGACGCGGATCCTCGACCGGCGGCACGCGGCGTTGGGCGAGCTGCTCGACCGCCTGCCCCCTGGCCAGCGGAAGACGGCGGCCACAGCGGCCCGGCGCCTGGTCCAGGCAGCCGCGACGATCCCCGCGCTCGGCCCGGTCCCGCTGTGAGTGCCATCCTGGACGGCATGCCGACCCGCTGGACGTGCCCGCAGTGCGACCGCGAGTTCGCCCGCGCCGGCCAGGGCCACACGTGCGTCCCGGGCTGCACGGTCGACGAGACGTTCGCCGGCCGCGCCCCCTGGCAGCGCGAGGTCTACGACGCGGTCGTCGCACACCTGCGCACCCTGGGCGACGTCCACGAGGACGCCGTCAAGGTGGGGGTGTTCCTCAAGCGCGATCGGAAGCTGGCCGAGCTGCGCCCGCGCTCACGCGACGTCCTCGTGTACCTGTGGCTGCCCTACCCACTGGAGACGGCGCGGATCGCCCCGGCGAGCTGGGCGAGCGGCCCCCGCGTGGGACACAAGCTGAGCCTGCGCATGGTGTCCGATGTGGACGACGACGTGCGCGAGTGGCTGACGGTCGCGTTCGAGATCGCTTGATCCACCCGCGACGGTCGGGGCGCCGGCCGCACTCCGGCGGCGTTCGTGCTCCCCCGGGCTCATCACGCGGACCTCGCCGAGTTGCCGGGCGACAGCGGCGCCCGGATGTGCGTGATTGCGAAGAGCTGGCGGAGGTGGCGATGAACGCACAGCGCTTAGGCGGGGCGCATATTCTCCGTGCGGTGCATCGCGGTCTTCTCGCCTTTGACGAGGTATTGCCGCCAACGCGCCGATAACGATTGAGGTAGCCGTCGTAACAAGCTCCGATCCGCCTCCGACCACGATGCAGACGCCACGATGCGACGCCAGGGAGGAGCTGAACGGCATGAGGTACCGGTTCAACCCGCCGCCGAACTGGCCCGATCTTCCTCCCGGATGGACGCCTCCCCAGGGCTGGCGGCCGCCACTCGACTGGCCGGCATTGCCGAAGGATTGGCAATTGTGGTTACCCGACACGGATCCGCAGGCGCAGTCCCCCGCCGTCGCTGCGCCGCATGGACGTCCTGGGTTGTTCGGAGCCCGGAAACTGCTGCGGACGACCGAGGCGGAACTCGCCGCGGCGCGGTTGCTCACGGACCAGACGTCGGCGGCGCTACGAGCCGAGACCGCGAAGGCTGACGACTTGGCTCGCCAGGTCCGCGCCGGCACCGCCCGGAACTCCGCGCTGTCGACTCGGCTGCGAGATCTCTCCGCGAGCTATGACGAGCTTCGAGGTAAAGACGCAGTCGCGCTCGCGCAGGAAATCGAGTCGATGCGCCGTACTCTCGACCAGCTGACCCGTGACCGGCAGACCCAGGAGGAAGCCCGCGAGCGAAGCAAGGTTGCGGCCGAGGCAGAACTGGCGGCTGTCCGGCAGCAGATCGACGAGGCCGGCGGAAGGCTGAAAACACTTCGCGCCGAGATCGTCGAAACCAAAGAGATCACGTTGCTCCAGGAAGCGGGCATCTACGACTTCCGGCACCGGTTGGCGGACGCCGTCGCTTACAAGGCTGCCCTGCAACGTCTCAAGGACTCGATCAAGATCTCCGCGAAGAACAACCACGCCATCACCGCGAGCACCGACTGGACCGTCAACGGCTCCGCGGTCGAAGGGCAGCGGATGATCCGCGACTTTTCGAAGCTGATGTTGCGCGCGTACAACGCCGAGGCCGACAACTGTGTCCGGTCGATGCGCCCGTACCGCTTGGACTCGGCCAAGGACCGCCTCACCAAGACACGGGACGTGATCTCCCGGCTCGGCAAGACCATGAACATCAACATCTCCGCCGGCTACCACCGGATGCGGCTGGAGGAACTTGACCTTACCGCCGATCACCTGGCGATGGCCGAGCAGGAGAAGGAACGGATCAGAGCCGAGCGGGAGCGGCAGCGAGACGAACAGCAGGCCCAACGCGAATTCGAACGCGAGAAGGCCCGGCTGAGCAAGGAACAGGCCCACTGGCAGACAGCGATGCGCAAGTGGGCGGAGTCCGGTGACGAGGCCAAGACCACTGCGGCCCAGGCGAAGCTTGACGAACTCGATGAAGCGATCAGAGGCGTCGAAGAGCGCGAGGCCAACATCCGCACCGGATGGGTGTACGTGATCTCCAACATCGGCTCTTTCGGGGAGGGGGTCGTCAAGATCGGCCTGACGAGACGACTCGACCCACTCGAGCGCGTGCGAGAGCTGGGCGACGCATCCGTGCCGTTCAGGTTCGACGTCCACGCGAAGATCTTCGACGCCGACGCGGTCAGCCTCGAGACCCGGCTGCACCAGCACCTCGCGGACCGGCGGGTCAACAGAGTCAATCTCAGACGGGAGTTCTTCTACGCAACTCCCAATGAGATCCTCGAGATACTCGAAGAGTTGGGCCTCCGGGACAACCTCGTCGACTACGTGCAGGAGCCCGAGGCTCAGGAATGGCGATCTAGTCGGCAGCTCGCCGGGACCGGCAGCCTCCACGGGTTGCTCCCCGCCGCAGCTCAGTAGGCTGCGGCGGGTACGTCGGTCACCGCTTGCCCGCGTTGAGCGGATAGTCCTTCAAAACCACAGCATTCGCCGCCTCCCGAATCGGGCGGGACATCTGCTCAAGCACCCGGTTGCGCCCCGGGAGGTGGGGCATCAGCTTGATCATCCGGGTGTTGAACCACGCGAACGCCCGGGACTGCGGGATGATCCCGCGCAGCGCCGTCTTCGCCAGCGCCTGGTTCTTCTCGATGTACGGCCGCATCTCGGTCTCGTACCGGGACAACGCCGTCGCGAAGTCGTCCGACGCCGCCAGTTCCCCCGCCAGGACGTACGCTCCCACCAACGCCAGGCTCGTGCCCTGGCCCGATGCCGGGGACGCGCAGTAACCCGCGTCGCCCAGCAGGGTCACGCGGCCGGTCGACAGGTGGTCCATGACGATCTGGCAGACCGGGTCGAAGTAGAAGTCGCCCGCCGAGCGCATGGCTTCCAGCAGCTCCGGGATCGCCCAGCCCAGCCCCGCGAACTGGCCGGCCACGAGGTCCTTTTGGCCCTCGACGTCACGGCGGTCGTAGGACAGCGGCGGCGCGGAGAACCAGAACGCGGCCTTCGCGTCGTCGGCGCGGGCGGTGCTGTAGACGTTGACCATCTTGCCCGGCGCCGCCGAGTGCAGCAGCTCCCAGCGGTCCAGGTCGAAACTGTTGGGCACGGTCGAGATCGAGATGTAGGCGTCGAACCGGCGCAGGAAGTCCTCCTCCGGACCGAACGCCAGCGCGCGAACGCCGGAGTGCAGGCCGTCCGCGCCGACCACCAGGTCGAACCGGCGCGGCGAGCCGTGGGCGAACGTCACGTGGACGCCGTCCGCGCGCTCCTCGAGGCCGGTGACCCAGTCGCCGAAGACGTACTCGGTGTCGTCGCGGGTCGCGGCGTAGAGGATCTTCGCGAGGTCGCCGCGCAGGATCTCGGTGTCGTCGCCGTGGCGGAAGCCGAACGTGTCGGCGTCCAGCGTCGCGAGCTCCTTGCCGCGCTTGTTCACGAACGCGGCGCCCTGCATGTCGGTGCTCGCCGCGTGCACGTGCTCCAGCAGGCCCATCCGGCGCACGACGTCCACGGCGACCCCGCGGATGTCGACCTTGTAGCCGCCTTCGCGCAAGCTCGGGGCCCGCTCGACGACGGTGGCGCGGAAGCCGTGGCGGTGCAGCCAGAAGGCGAGGGCGGGGCCGGCGACGCTGGCGCCGGAGATCAGGATGTTCTTCGTCATGCCCCGAACTCTGGGCGCGGCCGCCAACCGCTCACGAACCGAGCGCGAACCGCCGCTGACCGAACTCCTGAAGTGCCTGCTCAGGGGGCATCTCGCGGCCGCGGTCGAAGGCTTCGGCGTAAGCCTCGGCGCCGATGCGGGCCCGCACGCGTTCGGTCACCGCGGCGACGTCGGCGTCCCCGGTGACCGGCGCGCCGCGCAGCCCGACGGCGGCCCCGAGCAGGAACGCGGCCCGGTGGTCATCGGCCCGGGCGGCGAGCACCCCGGCCAGTCCTTCGACCGCCTGCGCCGCACCGGGCAGGTTCACGTGGTCGAGCGCCGTCGCCAGCGCCTCCTGGTGCAGCTCGGTCGCTTCGTCGAGCTCACCCTCGGCGGCCGCGGTCCAGCCGAAACCGGTGTAGAGGCGGATCCGCGTCTCGCCGCCGGTCACCGGGCCCGCGGGCAGCGCGAGCGCCGAGGTGTACCAGTGCCGGGCCGCCGCCGGGTCACCCGCGCGCCGCGCGATCTCCCCCAGCCCGCCGCGGGCCCGGGCCAGCATCACCGGTGTCCCGGCCGCGCGGGCCTGCTCGGCGGCGGCTTCGTAGTCGGCACGGGCGGCCTCGGCGTCCCCGGCCCGGAGCACCCCGTCGGCGCGGCGGCAGAGCAGGTCGGCGGCGTCTTCGCCGGCTCCGAGCTCACCGGCCAGCCGGACGGACTCGTCCATCAGCTCGCGGAACCGCGCGTGCTCACCGCGCCAGTCGGCGAACTCCGCGAGCTTCTCCAGCGCGCTCGCCTCACCCCAGCGGTCACCGAGGGTGCGGAACCCGTCCAGCGCCGCCGAAAAGTGCGTCTCGGCTTCGGCGACCCGGCCGCGGTACTGCGCGCCGAGGCCGTCGCCGACCCGGGTGAACGCGCGCGACCACGCGTCGTCGCCGACGAGCGCCGCCAGCCGTTCACCCTCCTTCACCTTGGTACGCGGGGAAAACGCCCACAGCAGGAAGAGGTACGGGTACCGCAGCGGGCCGGGGTGGGCGGCCAGGATCGGCTCGATCTCGACGTCGGTGTCCGACGCGTGGATCACGCACAGGACGTACTCCTCGACGAGCCCGGGCGGCGGCTCGGGCCCGACGGCGGCGAGCACGGCGTCCGCGAACAGCGCCGCCTCGCCGCGCAGGCCGCGTAGCCACCAGTACCAGGTGAGCGCCGCGAGAAGCCGCAG
The DNA here is from genome assembly GCF_055583145.1 of Amycolatopsis sp. NPDC104819. Taxonomy (NCBI): domain Bacteria; kingdom Bacillati; phylum Actinomycetota; class Actinomycetes; order Pseudonocardiales; family Pseudonocardiaceae; genus Amycolatopsis; species Amycolatopsis sp. NPDC104819. Next base: position 69,049 of record NZ_JBVJON010000015.1, read on the forward strand.
CGCGACGTCCGGCGCGTGCTCGACGCTCCAGCGCAAAGCCGCGTGGAGGTCGGCGTGCTCAGCGGTCAGTTCGGCCAAGGCGGTCAGCTGGTCCGCGCCGCGCAGTTTCGGTTCGGCAGCGCGGGCGAGGTCGAGAAAGTACTTCGCGTGCGCCTCGCGCCGGTCGTCACCCTGCTCGGCGCAGAACGCGCGGATCGTCTCGAGCATCCGGTAGCGGCCGCCGGCGAACTCGACGAGGGACTTCTCGACCAGGCCGGTGAGCACGAAGTCGGTGTCGGGGACGTCGCAGACCCGCTCGACCGCGTCGAGCCGGGCGCCGCCGGTGAACACCGCGAACCGGCCGGCGAGCCGCTGTTCGTCCGGCTCGAGGAGGTCCCAGCTCCACTCGACGACCCCGCGCAGCGTCCGGTGCCGCGGCTCGGCGGTCCGCTCCCCGCGGGACAGCAGCCGGAACGGCTCGCCGAGCCGGGCGGCGACGTCGGCCGCGGACATCGACTTCAGGCGCGCGGCGGCGAGCTCGATCGCCAACGGGAGACCGTCGAGGGCGGTGCAGATCCGCGTGACCGCCGTGGGATCGGGTTCCTGACCACCGGCCACCGCCGCGGCCCGGTCCCTGAACAGCCGTTCGGCGGCTTCGGCGGGCAGCGCGCCGACCGGCACCAGCGTTTCGCCGGTCAGGCCGAGCGCCTCCCGGCTGGTGGTGAGCACCCGCAGCCCGGCGCACTCGCCGAGCAGCCGCCGGACCAGGGTGGCGGCCCCGGCGACGACGTGTTCGCAGTTGTCGAGAACCAGCAGCAGCGGCCGGTCGGTCAACCCGGCGACCAGCCGGTCGGCCGGATCCGCGGGCGCGCCCGGCGCGAGCACACCCTGTTCCCGCAGGCCCAGCGCGGCGAGCACGGCTCGCGGGACGTCGGTCGTCGTGGCCAGCTCGACGAAGCACACTTCGCCGGTTTCGCCGGCCGCGGCTTCGACGGCGAGCCGGGTCTTCCCCGCGCCGCCGGGCCCGGTGAGCGTCACGAGCCGGGCGTCACGCAGGGCCGCGGTCAGCCGGTCGAGCTCCGTCCGGCCGACAAACCCGGTGAGCGGCACCGGGACCCGCCGCGCCGGCGCGGGCGCGGCGGCCCGCAGGACGGCGACGTGCGCGTCCGCGAGTTCCGGTGACGGGTCCGCGCCGAGCTCGTCGGCGAGGCGCTCCCGGATTTCCGCGAACACGGCGAGGGCTTCGGCCGGACGTCCACTGCCGTGCAAGGCCCGGACGAGCTGGGCGGCGAGCCGCTCCCGCAGCGGATGTTCCTCGGTGAGCTCACGCAGTTCGGCGACCAGCCGCTCGTGGTGGCCGAGCGCGAGCCCGGCTTCGACGCGGTCCTCGGTCGCGGCCAGCCGCAGCTCGGCCAGCCGGGCCGCGCGCGGCGGGTCCGCGAGCCCGTCGAGCGCCGGGCCGCGCCAGAGCGCGAGCGCCTCGCCGAACAGCTCGAGCTTGGTGGCCGGATCGGGTGTCTCCCGCGCTTCGGCGGTGAGCCGTTCGAACCGGTGGACGTCGACGGCCCGCGGTTCGACGGCCAGCCGGTACCCGGCGGGCGTGAACTCGACGAGCCCGTCGGGCGCGCCGCCGTCCCGCAATCGCCGCCGGAGCCGGGAAACCTGGGACTGCAGGGCGTCGGCGGCGCCCTCGGGCGGGTGCTCGCCGTGGAGACCGTCGATCAGCCGCTCGGCGCTGACGACCCGCCCGGCGTCGAGGGCGAGCAAAGCGAGCAGCCCGCGCAGCTGCGGCCCGCCGAGGGCGACCGGGGTCCCGTCGGGACGGCGGGCTTCGACCGGCCCGAGGATGGCGAACTGCACCCGCTGATTCTGACCCGGCGACGCCGGTCGCGGACGGCTTTCCGCCGAACCGCCCGCTCGCGGCCCGCGGCTCACCCCCGAAGCGTGCGGAAGAACGCCCGGATGTCGGCCACCAGCAGCTCCGGCTCCTCCATCGCCGCGAAATGGCCGCCCGCGGCGAAGTCCGACCAGTGCTCGATCTTCTCCTCCGGGTCCATGATCCGGCGGACCACCGGGGAGGAGTCGAACACCGCCCAGCCCGCCGGGACGTCCGACGGCGCGAGCCAGCCGTGCGCGGCGTGGGCGGCTTCGTAGAGGAAGCGGGCGGCGGTCGCGCCGCTGCGGGTGAACCAGTACAGGCTCACCGTCGTCAGGAGCCGGTCGCGCGCGATCCCGCCGGACGCGTTCGTCCACGCCTCGAACTTCTCCGCGATCCACGCCAGCTGGCCGACCGGGGAGTCGGTGAGCCCGGCGGCGAGCGTCTCGGGCTGGTGGGACTGCAGGTCCAGGTAACCGCGTCCGGCTTTCCACGCTTCGCGCGCCGCGTCCAGCTCGGCCTGCTCGGGCTCGGTCAGGTCCGGCGGCAGCGGCAGCTGCTCCCCCGCCAGCGCGATGGTGCCGCGGTCGCTGTTCACGTGGGTGCCGATCACGCGCTCCGGGTACAGCGCGGCGAGCCGTCCGGTGACACCGGCGCCGATGTCCCCGCCCTGCGCGGCGAAGCGGTCGTAGCCGAGGCGGGTCATCAGCTCGGCGAAGGCGTCGGTGGTCCGCGCCAGCTCCCAGCCCGGCCCGCTCAGCGGCGTCGAGAACCCGAAGCCGGGCACCGACGGCACGACGACGTGGAACGCGTCCGGGCCGGCCTCGGTCAGCGGGCCGATCACGTCGAGGAACTCGGCGAAGGAGCTGGGATACCCGTGGGTGAGCAGCAGCGGCATCGCGTCGGCGCGGGGCGACCGGACGTGCAGGTAGTGGATCGTCTGGCCGTCGATCACGGTCGTGAACTGCGGGACCGCGTTGATCGCCGCTTCCTGGGCCCGCCAGTCGTACTCGTCGCGCCAGTACTCGGCCAGCTCTCGCACGACGGCGGCCGGGATGCCCCGGGACCAGTCCGGCTCGTCGCCGGGCACGGGGTCGGCGAACCGGGCTTCGGTGAGGCGCCGGTGCAGGTCGTCGAGGTCGGTCTGCGGGATGTCGATCCGGAAGGAGTTCGTCATGAGCACCACGGTAGGAACCATTGCGGAAGGCTTTCTTCCGCGATTCGTGCGATGCTCGGAAAATGTTGCAGACCTCCGCCCGCCTGCTGCGGTTGCTGTCGCTGCTCGAAACGCGGCGCGACTGGACCGGCGCCGACCTGGCCGAGCGGCTCGACGTCACCCCGCGCACCGTCCGCACCGACATCGGCAAGCTGCGGGACCTCGGCTACCCCGTCGAGGCCTCCCCCGGCGTCCAGGGTGGCTACCGGCTGGGCGCCGGCGCACAGCTGCCGCCGTTGCTGCTGGACGACGACGAGGCGGTGGCCGTCGCGGTCGGCCTGCGCACAGCCACGGGGGTCGCCGGCATCGGCGAGACGTCGGTGCGGGCGCTGGCCAAGCTCGAGCAGGTGCTGCCGTCGCGCCTGCGGCATCGGGTGCAGGCGCTGGAGGCGGCGACGGTCTCGGTGCCCGGCGCCGGCCCGGCCGTCGACGCCGGCGTGCTGACCGCGATCGCTTCGGCGATCCGGGCCGCCGAGCGGCTGCGGTTCGACTACACCAGCCACGACCGCGCGGCCGGCCGCCGCGACGTCGAGCCGCACCGGCTGGTCAGCTGGGGCCGGCGCTGGTACCTCGTCGCCTGGGACACCGGCCGCGAAGACTGGCGCACGTTCCGCGTCGACCGGATGACCCCGCGGGTGCCGAACGGGCCGCGGTTCACCCCGCGCGAGGCGCCGGAGGGTGACGTCGCCCAGTTCGTGCAGCGCAGCGTGGGCGCCGCGACCTGGCGGTTCCACGCGAAGGTGCGGTTCCACGCGCCGGCCGAGCAGGTGCGGGCCCGCCTCCCGATGGCCGTCGAGGTGACCGCCGAGGGGCCGGATCGCTGTGTCGCCGAGGTCGGCTCCGACCACGCGCCGATGCTGGCGCTGTACCTCGGGCTGCTCGAAGTGGACTTCGAGGTGCTCGACGCGCCGGCGCTGGCCGCCGAGCTGGCCCGGGTGGGCGCCCGGTTCCTGCGGGCTAGCGCAGGGAGTTCGCCAGCTCCTCGATGAGCACCATCTGCTCCCGGACGCCGACCTCCATGCCGGACCCGAGGATGACGTCGCGCAGCTCCTTGCTCCCGGTCTCGGTCAGCAGCTCCAGGCGCGTCCGGTCGCCGTCGAGGGCGGTGAAGGTGGCGGTGTTGAGCGGCCCGTCGACGGAGTCGAGGTCGACCCCGGGCAGCTCGAACACCTCGGTGTAGACGATCTTCTCCTCCGGCACGACTTCGCGGTACTCCCCGTGGAAGCCCACCTCGGCGCCGTCGTTGGTCTTGAGGACGTACCGCCAGCGGCCGCCGGGCCGCAGGTCCAGCTCGACCTTCGTGGTCGTGCCCCGGTGCCCGGCCCACCAGCGTTTCACCAGCTCCGGCGTGGTCCACGCGCGGTAGACGAGGTGCTTCGGCGCGGCGAACTCCCGGGTGATGAGGATCCGGTCGTCGGCGGGGGTGGTGATCTCCACGTCACTGCTCCTGTTCGTTGAGTTCTTCGAGGACGTCGTCCAGCAGCTCGAAGCGTTCCGACCAGGTCCGCTCGTAGCGGCTGACCCAGTCGTGGATGGGTTTGAGCGCGGGCCCGTTGAGCCGGTAGAGCCGCTGCCGGCCGGCCCCGCGCACGTCCACGGCGCCTACCTCCCGCAGGACGCGCAGGTGCTTGGACACCTGCGGCTGCGCGAGCCCGAGCGCGTCGACGAGGTCGCCGACCGACCGCTCGCCGGCCATGAGGACGTCGAGGATCTGCCGCCGCCAGGGTTCGGCGACGGCGTTGAAGGTGTCGGTCGTTGTTGCTGCTCGTGCCACGCCGCCATCATATGCCGATATGGGTATGCGTCAACACCCACATCCTGGGCACGCTGGGCGGACACCCCGGCGTCTGCCACCATCAGGCCATGACGGGGGCCGGCGGTCCACAGAGGACGGACGCGCGCGGCGCCCGGCGCAGCGCCAGTGCCAGCGCCGTCCTGCGGGCGGTCCTCGACGGCGGGCCGATCGCGCGCAGCACCGTCGCGCGGCGGACCGGGCTGTCCGCCGCCGCGGTCAGCGGGCACGCCGGCGAGCTCCTGCGGCGCGGGCTGCTGCGCGAACTGCCCGAAGCCGAACCGCGGCGGAACGTCGGGCGGCCGCACGTGCCCGTCGACCTCGACACCGGGCGGCACGTCGCCGGGGCGCTGCACCTGGCCGTGCACCACGCGACCGTCGCGCTGCTCGACCTGCGCGGGAACGTCCTGGTGCAGCACGAAGAACCGCACGACGGCCTGGCCGCCGAAGACCTGCTCGCCCGGTCCGCGGAGATCCTCGACGACCTGCTGCTCGGGCACGCGCCGGACCGCGAGCCGCTCGGGCTCGGCGTGGCCACCGGCGGCTGGGTCGACCGCGAGTCCGGCACCGTCGTCGAACACCCGCTGCTGGACTGGAAAGACGTGCCGGTGCGGGACCTGCTGGCCGAAAGCACGGGGCTCACCGTCGCGGTCGACGGGCACGCGCGCTCGTTGGTGCACGCCGAGCAGCTCTTCGGGCATCCGCGTGCGCGGGAGAGCGTCGTTCAGCTGTTCACCGGCAACGTGGTCGACGCCGCGTTCGCCACCGGCGGCACCGTGCACCACGGGCCGCGCTCGGCCGCGGGCGCGGTCGCGCACCTGCCGGTCGACGACAGCACGGAGGCGTGCCGGTGCGGGCGCACCGGCTGCCTCGAAGCCACCGTCTCGGAAGCGACCATCGCGCGCAAAGCCGGGATGCCCTTTCCGGAACTGCTCGCGCTCGCCGCACACGGCGATTCCGCGGCGGTGCGGTTGTTCCACGATCGCGCCCGGCTCATCGGTCAGGCGGGCGCCTTGCTGCTCGACGTCCTCAACCCGGCCGTGCTCGTGGTGGTCGACCGGAGCGTAGCCGGGGTGCCCGGCTGCCTTCCCGCCATCCGGGACGAGGTCGGCCGGCGGTCCCGCCGCCTTGACAGCGCGGAAACCGTTGTGGCTACGAGCTTCCCGGGCACCGAGCTGGCCACGGCCGGCGGCGCGGTCCTGCTCGACCTCCTCTACGAAGACCCGCTCGGGCCGCTGCTCTCCGAACTCTCCCACGCCTCGTGAACCTCCCGAGTTAATTCAGAAACTCGCAAAATTGACCGTCCGCTCGGCCGCCCCGAACAATCGAGGCATCCCCGCCGAATCCCGGAACGGACGAAACCACCGTGAAGAAGATCCTGCCCCTCCTCGCCGCGGCCGCGGTGCTGCTGACCGGCTGCGCGTCGGCGACGGCCACCGGCGCGCCCGGGCAACCCGAGAAACTCGAACTGCGCTACCAGGGCAGCGCGAACTCCGTCACCCTGCCCGAGCTCGCCGAAGACCTGGGCTACTTCGGCCCGGTCAAGCTGAAGTGGGTCGGCAACACGATCAGCGGCCCGCAGGACATCCAGTCCGCGGCCACCGACCAGACCGACTTCGGCGGCGCCTTCACCGGCGCCGTCGTCAAGCTCGTCGAAGCCGGGGCGCCGGTCAAGGCGGTCGTCAACTACTACGGGTCCGACGACCAGGCGTTCATCGGTTACTACGCCAAAGAGGACAGTCCGATCCGGACGGCCCGCGACCTGGTCGGCAAGAAGGTGGGCGTCAACACGGCCGGCGCCAACCTGGAGGCCGCGCTCGACACCTGGCTGAAGAAGCAGGGCCTGTCCGACGACGAGATCAAGCAGGTCCAGCTCGTGGTCATCCCGCCGGTGAACGCCGAGCAGGCGCTGCGCAACGGCCAGCTCGACGTTGTTGCCCTGCAGGGCATTTTGCAGGACCACGCCCTCGCCGCCGGCGGGGTCCGCGCCCTGTTCAGCGACGTCCAGGCGTTCGGCCCCTACAACGGCGGCCCGTACGTGCTGCGCACCGACTTCATCAAGAAGTACCCGGAGACCACGAAGATCTTCGTCTCCGCGGTGGCGAAGGCGATCGAGTGGGAGCGCACGACCCCGCGCGAAGAGGTGATCGCGCGGTTCACCAAGATCATCAACGCCCGCGGCCGCAACGAGAACACCGGCACCCTCAAGTACTGGAAGAGCGTCGGCATCACCCGCGGCGGGCTCATCTCCGACCAGGACTACACGCTGTGGGAGCCGTGGCTGAAGCAGCAGGGCTACATCAAGGGCGAGAAGATCGACACCTCGAAGCTCTACACCAACGAGTTCAACCCCTACCGCGACGGCGCCCCGGCGGTGACCAAGTGATCGGCATCCGGTCCGTCACCAAGACCTTCGGCGAGCTGACCGCACTCGACGACGTCACGCTCGACGTCGCCGAAGGCACCTTCCTGTCCCTCGTCGGGCCGAGCGGGTCGGGCAAGTCGACGCTGCTCGACCTCCTCGGCGGGCTCACCACGCCGACGTCCGGCGAGGTGCTCATCAACGGCGAGCCGGTGCGCGGCCCCGGCCTCGACCGCGGGGTCGTCTTCCAGCAGTACGCGCTGTTCCCGTGGCGCACCGCCCGCGCCAACGTCGAGTTCGGCCTCGAAGGCGGCCCGCTCGGCAAGCGGCAGCGGGCGGACCGGGCACGCGAGTTCCTCGCCCTGGTCGGGCTTTCCGGCTTCGAGGACCGTTACCCGCACGAGCTGTCCGGCGGGATGAAACAGCGGGTTGCGATCGCCCGCAGCCTCGCCTACGACCCGGCCGTGCTGCTGATGGACGAGCCGTTCGCCGCTCTCGACGCGCAGACCCGCGAGCAGCTGCAGGACGAGCTGCTGCGGATCTGGCGCCGCACCGGCAAGACGATCGTGTTCATCACCCACGGCATCGACGAAGCCGTCTACCTCGGGCAGCGGGTCGCCGTGCTGACGTCGCGGCCCGGGCGGCTCAAGGCCGTCGTCGACGTCGACCTCGGCGACCGCACCGGGGACGTCCGGTCCGACCCGGCGTTCGGGCGGCAGCGCCACCGGCTGTGGGAGCTGCTGCACGACGAGGTCCGCAAGGCGGCCGAACACGAACGGAGCGTCCTCGGATGACCACCACCCTCGAAGCGCCACTCGTCCACAGTGGACCCACGGCTCCACCGCCGAAACCACGGCGGTTCACGAAGAAGCTGACCCGCGCGGTGCACGGCTCGGCCGCGATCGTGCTGTTCGTCGCGCTCTGGGAGCTGGTCCCCCGGTTCGTGCTCGACGAAGGCACCCGGACGTTCCTGCCGCCGCTGTCCGAAGACCTGCAGGCCCTCTGGGACCTCGTGCTCGACGGCCAGCTCGCCGACCACTTGCTGGCCAGCGTCGGGCGCTCGGCCGCCGGGTTCGCCATCGCCGTGGCCGTCGCGGTGCCGCTCGGGCTGCTGATCGGCTGGTACCGGCCGGTCGCGCGGTTCCTGCAGCCGCTACTGGAGCTCGCCCGCAACACCGCCGCGCTGGCGCTGCTCCCGGTGTTCACGCTGCTGCTGGGCATCGGCGAGCTGTCGAAGGTCACGCTGGTCGTCTACGCGTGCGTGTGGCCGGTGCTGCTCAACACGATCGCCGGGGTGAACACGGTCGACCCGCTGCTGATCAAGGCGGCCCGCTCGCTCGGCCTGTCCAGCCCGCGGCTGTTCCGGAAGGTGATCCTCCCCTCGGCGGTGCCGACGGTGTTCACCGGCATCCGCATGGCGGCGTCCTACTCGATCCTGGTGCTGGTGGCTGCCGAGATGGTCGGCGCGAAGGCCGGGCTCGGTTACCTCATCAACACCAGCCAGGTGAACTTCCAGATCCAGCAGATGTACGCCGGGATCATCGCGGTCTCGGTGCTCGGAGTGCTCGTCAACCAGGGTTTTGTCGTCCTCGAGCGGCGGTTTTCCACCTGGCGTCCCAAGGAGTCTCAATGATGCATCTCAACGCGTTCGTGATGCCCAACGGCCACCACGAAGCCGCCTGGCGGCACCCGTCGACCGACCCGCACCGGGCCCGGACGCTGCAGCACTACGCCGACATCGCCCGGACCGCCGAGCGCGGCAAGCTGGACTCGCTGTTCCTCGCCGACGGCGTCGCGCTGTGGGGCAACGTGAAGCACAACTCCCACAGCCACTTCGAGCCGTTGACGCTGCTTTCGGCGCTCGCCGCGTCCACGGTCCACATCGGACTGATCGCGACCGCGTCCACGACGTACAACGAGCCGTACCACCTGGCCCGGAAGTTCGCCTCGCTCGACCACCTCTCCGGCGGCCGCGCGGGCTGGAACATCGTCACCTCGGCCGGCATCGACGAGGCCCGGAACTTCAACCTGGCCAAGCGCCCGTCCCACGACGCGCGGTACGACCGGGCCGAGGAGTTCGTCGACGTCGTCAAGAAGCTCTGGGACAGCTGGGACGACAACGCCGCGATCGTCGACCGCGAGACCGGCGTCTACGCCGACACCGACCGGATCCGGCCGATCGCGCACGACGGCGAGCACTTCCAGGTCCGCGGGCCGCTCAACATCGAACGCCCGCCCCAGGGTCACCCGCTGCTGGTGCAGGCGGGCTCGTCCGAAACCGGCAAGGAGTACGCGGCCCGCCACGCCGAAGCCGTCTTCACCGCGCAGCAGACCTTCGCCGAGGGCAAGGCGTTCTACGACGACGTCAAGGGCCGCCTGGCGAAGTACGGCCGCACACCAGACGAGATCAAGATCCTCCCCGGCATCTCGCCGATCCTCGGCCGCACCGAAGCCGAAGCGCGTCAGCGGGAAGCCGAACTGAACGCGCTGATCACACCGGACTACGGGCTGCGGCAGCTGTCGAAGATGCTCGACCACGACGTCACCGGTTACCCGCTGGACGGCCCGCTGCCCGACGTGGGCAGCTTCACCGAAGGCGGGCAGAGCCGGTTCGAGCTGGTCGTCGGCCTGGCCCGGCGCGAGGACCTGACCATCCGGCAGCTGCTCGAACGTCTGGCCGGCGGCCGCGGGCACCGCGTCTTCGCCGGCACTCCCGTCCAGGTGGCCGACGAGCTGGAGGCCTGGTTCACCGGCGGCGCCGCGGACGGCTTCAACGTCATGCCACCCACCCTGCCCGGCGGGCTCGACGACTTCGTCGACCTCGTCGTGCCGGAGCTGCAGCGGCGCGGGCTGTTCCGCACCGAGTACTCCGGCGCCACCTTGCGCGAGCACTACGGCCTCGCGCGTCCCGTCAACCGCAACCGAGTGAAGGAGCCCGCATGACCACCCTCAGCACCGACGTCCGCAAGCTCACCGGGAGGATCGGCGCCGAGATCGTCGGTGTCGACCCCGCCGGCGACCTGGACGCGGCCCAGGTGGCGTTCCTCGCCGACGCCCTGCACGAGCACAAGGCGCTCGTGTTCCGCAACGTCACGCTCGACGACGAAGGACAGCAGCGGTTCGCCGCGCGCTTCGGCGAGCTGACCAAGGCGCACCCGACCGTGCCCGCCGTCGACGGCGCGCCGACGATCCTGCCGGTGGACAGCGAGCAGGGGCGCGCCAACCACTGGCACACCGACGTCACCTTCGTGCTCAACCCGCCGAAGGCCAGCACCCTGCGCAGCCTCGTGGTGCCGCCCTACGGCGGGGAGACGCTGATCGCGAACTCCGCGGCGGCCTACCGCGACCTGCCGGAGCCGCTGCGGGCCTTCGCGGACACGCTGCGCGCGGTGCACACCAACGACTACGACTACGTCCAGCCGCCGGAAACGGTGGACGACAAGGAACAGGCCCGGCGCACGCAGTTCGTCTCGCGCAAGTACCGGACCGTGCACCCGGTCGTGCGGGTGCACCCGGTCACCGGCGAGCGCGGGCTGTACATCGGCGGCTTCGCGCAGCGGATCGAAGGCCTGTCGGTGAGCGAGTCGCGGGACCTGCTGCGGCTGCTGCAGTCCTACGTGACGCGGCCGGAGAACGTCGTGCGCGTGGCGTGGGAGCCGAACCAGCTGGTGCTGTTCGACAACCGGATCACCCAGCACTACGCGATCGACAACTACGACGGCCTGCCGCGGCGGCTCAACCGGGTGACGGTGGCCGGCGACATCCCGGTGGGGATCGACGGCCGGGCGAGCGAGTCGCTGGAGGGCGACGCCTCGCACTACACCTCGGTGGCGTGAGCCGGGGCGCGGAACGGGCTCAGTGCTCGTTCCGCGCCTGTTCCCGGAAGTGGTCCCAGGCCCGGCTGACCAGCGACGGGTGCGTCCGCAGGTCGATCGCCGTGCGGGCCAGCGCCGCCGCCGACGCGAGCATCACCGACCGCCCGCGCGCGCCCGCCGACGCGGCCGCGAACTCTTCGGTGTGCACCGCGTACTCCTCCGCCGTGATCGCCACGAACGGGTGGATCGCCGGGACGCGGACGCTGACGTCGCCGATGTCGGACGACCCCGGGTAGCCGCCCGGCTCCGGCGGTGTCGCGTGGATCCCGCACGCCGCCAGGTGTTCGGTGAACCGCTCGGACAGCACCGGGTTGTCGCGGAAGTGCGCGAACCCGCGCCCGAGCCGTTCGACGTCGACCTTCGCGCCGGTCGCCAGCGCGGCGCCCTGCGCGCACGTGCCGACGTCCTCGGCCAGGCGGTCCAGCGCCCCGGTCGTCAGCGCGCGGAGCCCGAACCGGCCCTCGGCCCGGTCGGGGACGATGTTCGTCGCCTCACCGCCGTGGGTGATGATGCCCTGGACGTGGGAGCTCGCGGGCAGCCGCTGGCGCAGCGCCGAGACCGCGCCGAACGCCTGGACCAGCGCGGCGAGGGCGTCCACGCCCTGTTCGGGGTCGCCGGTGGGGTGGGCCGCGCGGCCGTGGAAGGTCACCTTAAGCTCGACCTGCGCGGTCAGCGGCGCCCAGGACCACGAGTGCACGCCGGGGTGGACCATCAGGGCCGCGTCGACGTCGTCGAAGACGCCGGCCTCGGCCAACGCGACTTTGCCGCCACCGCGTTCCTCGGCCGGGCAGCCGATCGCGAGCAGCGAACCCGGGCTGTCCGCGAGGATCTCCTTCACGGCCAGCGCGGCGCCGAGCCCGGACGCCGCGACGAGGTTGTGCCCGCAGGCGTGGCCCAGTCCGGGCAGCGCGTCGTACTCGAGCAGGAGTGCGACGCACGGCCGTCCGCTGCCCGCTCGTGCGACGAACGCCGTGGGCAGCCCGGCCACGCCGGACTCCACCGCGAAGCCGGCCGTGGTCAGCTCGCCGGTCAGCAGCTCCGCGGCGGCGTGCTCCTCATAGGACAGTTCCGGCCGTTCGTGCAGCGCGACGGCGACGGCCCAGAGCCGTTCGGCCCAGTGCTCGATCCGCTCGTCGGCCCGCTCGTGCAGGTCTTCGTGCCACTCCATGCCCACCGGAATACCCCCGCCCTGCACGGTCACACCACCCGCAGTGTTCCACACGGCCCGGCCACGGTTTGCACGCCGGACCGCACGGGTATCCGGGTGACTCCCCGATCCCCAGGAGAACCCCGGTGAACCAGGCCCCCGGTGAAGTGCTGACGTTCGGCATCGAAGAGGAGTTCTTCGTCGTCGACCGCCGTGGCCACCTCTCGCAGGCGGGCGACAACGTCGTCGACGCCGCGGAAGCCACGGCGAACGACCAGGGCGAGCTGCAGCACGAACTGACCCGGTCGCAGGCCGAGGCCGCGACCGACGTCTGCCGGACCCACGGCGAAGCGCTGCGGCAGCTGCGCGGGATGCGTGCCGGCCTGTCGGGCGCCGCGCGCCGGCGCGGGCTGCGGGTGCTGCCCGCCGCGGCGCCGCCGCTGGCCGAAGCGGGCCTGCCGACCATCACGCCCAGCCCGCGGTACGAGCGGATGGCCGAGCACTTCGGCGCCACCGCGCGGACTTCGCTCACCTGCGGCTGCCACGTGCACGTCGCGATCCCCGACCAGGACAGCGGCATCCGCGTGCTCAACCACGTCCGGCCGTGGCTGCCGGTGCTGCTCACGGTCACCGCGAACTCGGCGATCGCGGACGGCTACGACACCGGCTACGGCAGCTGGCGGTACCAGCAGTGGAGCCGGTGGCCGTCAGCGGGCCCGCCGCCGCGGTTCGCCTCCCTCGACGAGTACGAAAGCATCGTCGACGGCTGGCTGCGCGCCGGTTCGATCCTCGACCGCGGGATGATCTACTGGGACGTCCGGCTTTCGGAGAAGCAGCCGACGATCGAGTTCCGCATCGCCGACGTCGCCGCGACCCCGGAGGAGGCCGTCCTGCTGGGCGTGCTGGCGAGAGCCCTGGTCGCGACCGCGCTGGCCGAGGCCGCGCCCCCACCGCAGCTGTCGAACGAAGTGCTGCGCGCGCAGCTCTGGCGGGCGTCGCGAGAAGGGCCGACCGGCTGCTGCCCGCACCCGGACAGCGGGGACCTGGTGCCGGCCAAGGCGGTGCTCGACGACCTGTTCGAGCGCACGGCGCCCGCGCTGGAGGCGGCGGACGACCTGGAGTTCGCGCGAGACGGGCTGACGCGGCTCGTCGCGGAAGGCGGCGGCGCGGACCGGCAACGCCGCCGGTTCGCCGAACGGAACCGGCCCGAAGACGTCGTCGACCTGCTGACGGGCGGCTAGCGGCGGCCGAGCCGGTCGGCCAGTTCGAGTGCGCGCACGGCGGCGCGGGAGCGGCCGGGATCGAGGACGAAGCGGATCCCGGCGGCTTCGGCCCGCTGCTGCGCCCGGAGCAGCACGTCGATGCCTGCCGCGCCCAGGAAACGCACTTCGCCGAGGTCGACCCGCAGCACCCCGGGGCAGGCCTGGACGTGCTCGGCCAGCGCGGTTTCGAGGCCGGGCGCCGTGCACAGGTCGACCTCCCCCGCCACCTCGACGACGATCGCGTCGGCCGTCTTCCAGCGGATCCGGCTCCGCAGGTGACCGTCCGCGGGAGCGCGCGGCGAAGGCAGCCGGTCCGTTCGCGGCGAGACGACGCGCGGACGGTCGTAAGTCGTCATGACCACGAGGTACCCCGGGCATGATCATCACGAAACACGCCGGGACGCAGCTCAGGAAGCGGGCGGCAGCTCTTCCATCATCAGCAGCGCGCCGTGGCTCTCGTCGCCGGTGCTGTGCAACGGCCTCACCCGCAAGCGGAGCTCGCCGGCGACGACTGCACCGCGAAGGACCTGCGCACCTGGAACGCGACGGTGCCGGCGGCGGCCGCGTTCGCCGCCGCGGACCCGCCGTCGTCGACCGCCGCCCGCAAGCGCGCGGAAGCGGGCGTGATGAAGGAGGTTTCCCTGACACTGGGCAACACCCCCGCGGTGTGCCGATCGTCCTATGTGGACCCGCGGCTGGTCGAGGCCTACCGCGACGAGCGCACGATCGCGGCGGCGCTGAAGCGGGCGGCACGCGTCGACGGCGACGACGCGCGGGCGGTGCTGGAGAAGGCGTGCGCACGGCTGCTGAGCAGCGCGTGATTGAACATCACCCGGGCGGGGAAATCCGAGGGTGTCCGGACGGCCGCAGACAGCAGGGGGCACGGTGAGTGAGCGTCGATCCACCCGTACGTGTACTGGCCCGCGGACCCGCTCGTCCGGGAACCTGGGACCGATGAATCCCGACGTTTCCTCCGTGCGCTGGCGCGCGTCGATCGGCCTCGTGGTCGGCGGCGACGGGCCGGTGTCGAGCATCGTCGAATCCGACCACGGGAGCGAGGGCTCGGCCCGCGAGTGGATCGAACGGAAGCTGCCGCGGGCGAGGTTCCCGGCGTGGATCCCGGCGGCCCGCCGTGCCGACGGCGCCGAGCTGTTCGGCCGGGTCGACCGCGGTCGTGTGGTGACCGGACGCCTGCTGCCGACGTGGGAGTCCGAGGGGACACCCGTGTGGCACGCGGACCAGGCCGGCGACCGGGTGCAGTGGCGCCGCTGCGCGGCCGAAAGCGACTGACCGCTCAGGCGGCGCCGACGTCCGTGTGCAGCAGGCAGAACTCGTTGCCTTCCGGGTCCTGCAGCACTTCCCAGGACTCAGTGCCGTCCTGACCGACGTCCGCCGGGCGCGCGCCGAGCGCCAGCAGCCGGGCCAGCTCCGTCTCGTGGTCCGTGCCGGCCGGGCTCACGTCCAGGTGCAACGGCAGCTTCCCGCGGCGCGGGTTGTCGGTCTGAGCCAGGATCAACGTCGGCGGCCCGGCGCCGAACTTGCCACCCGGCGGGCCCAGCTCGAGACCGTCGGGCTCGTGGCCGACGATCTCGTAACCGAGCACGGCGCACCAGAACTCGGCGAGCCGGCCGGGATCGGCACAGTCCAGGACGAGCTCGGTGATCCGGCAGGCCATCCGCTCAGCTCCGTTCGGTTTCCCGCGCCACGGCAGTGGCTTCGTCGTCGACCACCATCGTGGCACGCGACGGCGAGCAGGAGGTAGCCGTGACCCAGGTCAGCCGGGTGATCGACGTGCCACCCGAAGCCGTGTACGACGTCCTCGCCGACGGCTGGCTCTACGCCGGCTGGGGTGGTCGGGAGCTCGCGGATCCACCACAGCGTCGGCCCGTGGCCGGCGCACATCCAGGACGAGACCGTGGTGACCGCGGTCGAGCCGGGGCTTTCGTTGGCGCTGGCCTCGCCCGTCGGCGCCGCGGCGGTCGGGCTCACGCTCGTGCCGCACGGCGACGGAAAGACCCTGGTCAGGATGACCGAACACGTCGTCCGCGGGCCCGGCAAGCTGCTGCCGGCGGCCCTGCAGTCGCTGCTGGTGAAGCCCCGCAACACCGAGTCCCTGGCTCGTCTCGCCGACCTCGCGACCGGCAAGCACGCCAACCCGGCTCAGCCGTAGATCGCGCGGTGGGCCGCCCGGATCACCGCCGCGTACCCGAGACCCAGCTTTCCCGCCCGGGCCAGCGCCGCCCGGGCCGCGTTCGCGCCCGGGCCGCCGTGGACCGCGCCGCCCGGGTGCGCCGACGCGCCCGCCAGGAACAGGCGGTCCACCGGGGTGTCCGCGCGGCCCGCGCTCGGCACCGGGCGGAAGAACAGCTGCTGGTGGATCGCCGTGGTGCCACCGTTGATCGCGCCGCCCACCAGGCCCGGGTTGTGGTTCGCCAGTTCCACCGGCCCCTGGACGTAGCGGGCCTTGACCAGGTCGCGGAAGCCCGGCGCGTTCGCCTCCACTGTCTCCTCGATGCGCTTCGCGCGCCGCTCCAGCGCCGCGCGGTTCTCCATCGTGCCGCGCGGGACGTGCGTGTACGCCCACGCCGACTCCGTGCCGGGCGGGGACCGGTCCGGGTCCGCGGTGGTCATCTGGCCGAGCAGCAGGAACGGCCGCCGCGGGGTGCGGCCGCGGGTGAGCTCGCTCCCGTAGGCGGACAGGCCGTCGAGGTCCGTCCCCAGGTGGATCGTGCCGGCGCCGCGCGCGGCTTCGGCCGTCCACGGGATCGGGCCGGACAACGCCCAGTCCACCTTGACCGTCGCACTGTCCCATTCGAACCGGCCGAGGTCCTCGACCAGCCGCCGCGGCAACCACTCCGCGCCGACCAGGTCGCCGTACAGGATCGGCGCCGGGACGTCCGCGAGCACGGCCTTGCGGGCGCGCACCGGGGCGCCGGAAGCGTCGCGGACCCCGAGCGCGCGTCCATCGCGGACGAGCACCTCGGCCACCGGACGTCCACAGTGGACGGTTCCACCGCGGGACTCCAGCCGTCGCACCAGCGCTGTGATCAGCTCCCCCGCGCCACCCGCCGGCACCGGAAACCCTTCGTCCTGGCCGATCATCGCCATCAGCCAGCCGAACACCGCGCTGCCCGCGTTGTCCACCGACAGGTCGCTGTGCGCGGCGTTCCCGGCCAGCAGCAGCTTCGCGCCCTCGCCGTCGAACAGCTCGTCGCCGAACCGCCGCGCGGGCAGGGTGAGCATTCGCGCCAGGCGCAGCGCTTCCGGCGTCCCGGTGCGCCACAGCAGCTTCAGCCCCGGGCGGACCGGCGGGAACGGCGTGAACAACGCGTCCAGCAGCGGTTCCCGGATCTCCCGCCACTGCTCGACCAGCCGCCGCCACGCGTCGCCGTCGCCGGGGGCGAACGCCTCGACCGACGCCGCCGTGCGGTCGAGGTCCCGCGACAGCACCACGCTCCGGTCGTCGGGCAGCACGTGCGCGAGGACGTCGGGAGCGTGCCGCCAGCGCAGCCCGTGCTCCCCCAGCCGCAGCCCCTGGATCACCGGGGACACCGCGCTCATCGGGTAGAAGGCGCTGAACAGGTCGTTGCGGAAGCCCGGTTCGGTGACCTCGGCCGTCCGGACCGCGCCGCCGGGGTGCCCGGTCGCCTCCAGCACCAGCACGGACCAGCCCGCGTCGGCCAGCAGGTTCGCCGCCACCAGGCCGTTGTGCCCGGCGCCGATGACCACGGCGTCGACGGCTTCGGTACTCACTGGGACCTCCCGGGGGCCGGCTCGTCCCCGTCGAGGTTGCCAGCCCGCCGCGATCTCCGCCAGCGTGGGCGGCGCGGCTCGGAACGGCAGGTTCCTCCCGTGGACTGCTGGCTGGGCTGGAGCAGGATCTTCTGCGCGCCGTCGAGCTTCTTCTCGAAGATCTCGTACGCGCGCGGCGCTTCGGCGAGCGGCAGCTTGTGCGTCGCCAAGCCAGCGGTTGGCGCCCGCGCGGACCGGGTAGCCGGAGTGGTCCGAACCCACCGGGAGGAACCCATGCCCCTGCGCGTCCTGGCGCTCACCTGCACGCTCAAGCCGTCGCCGTCGAAGTCGAGCAGCGACCTCATCGCGCGCCAGCTGCTGGACCTGTTCGCCGAACGCGGCGCCACCGGCGAGATCGTCCGCGTGGTCGACTACGACGTCCGCCCGGGTGTGGAAACCGACATGGGCGAGGGTGACGAGTGGCCGGAGATCCGGCACAAGATCTTGGCCGCCGACGTCCTGCTGGTCGCCACACCGACGTGGGTGGGCCACATGTCGAGCGTCGCGCAGCGCGTCCTCGAACGCCTCGACGCCGAACTGTCCGAACAGGACGGCGAAGGCCGGCCCGCGATGTTCGGCAAGGTCGCGGTCGCCGCGGCGGTCGGCAACGAGGACGGCGCCCACAAGATCATCGCCGACCTGTTCCAGGCCCTCAACGACACCGGCTTCACGGTGCCGGCGCAGGGCGGCACGTACTGGAACGGCGAGGCCATGCAGGGCGGCGACTACCACGACCTCGACGAGACGCCCAAGGCCGTGGCCTCGGCGAACGCGACGCTCGTCCGCAACGCCGTCCACCTCGCGAACCTGCTCCGGGAGCAGCAGTACCCGGCTTCGTGAGGGCTACATCGATCCACGTCAGCGGCTTTCCAGCAGGTGCCGCGCGGGCAGGGTCAGGGTGCCGAGCCCCAGCCGCGCGGACACCCCCATCGTCCGCAGTGACCAGCTGGGAAGCCGGCGGCCACAGCGCGATGAGTGTCGCGAGTGGACGTTCGTGGCGGCCGCCCGCCCCCGGCCGGCGGCGCAGGTTGAGCAGCCGTCCCTCCTTGGTCAGGCCGGCGGCGTCCTCGGCCAGCTGCACGAGGCTCCGCACGTCACGGGCCCGGGCCAGCAGGTCTTCGACGTCCTCCGGCGGCTCGGCCAGCGCGGTCGCGAGCCGGCCGGCGGCCGAAGACAGCCGTTCCCCGTGCAGCGGCGGGAAGATCAGGGCGTTCACGACCGCGCCGATCGTCGCGCCCACCAGGAACACCGCCGCGTACGGCGCGAGGAACGACTGGGGCAGCCGCAGCACCAGCGTGGCCAGCAGCCAGGCACCGGTGGCGGCGAACGTGGCTTTCGCGGCTTGGACGAGACTTAGCCGTTCGGTTCCCGGGACCCGCAGCGCGCGGGCGAACCAGCCCACCGGCGTCCGGTCGTGCCGCTCGGTCAACGCGGTCCCGAAGCGCGACCGCGGCCGCTCCCCCGGCGCTTCGGCCATCGGCCCTCCCTCCGCGGATCGGTCACCGCGCACCGGTTGCCCCGGGCCCGGTGGGCCGAACCGCGATCGTCCACTTCGGACTTGGTTTGGTCCCGCGTGGACGTGGTAACCGGCCGGGACACGGACTTCGTTACCCCCACCGGACCGGGGGCCCGCGTCCTGGTTGCAGGGACCGGCGCCACCGGGTAGCCGGAAAGACACGGCGTGAAGGAGGGCTCCCATGCACCGCACCACCACCCGGCCGACGGGCGAGCACGCATGACCGCGGCGCCGGTCGTCGTGCAGTACCGCCTGCACGCGGACTTCGCCGTCGGCCACCCCTGGGTGCGGCGGCTGCTCGGCCCCCGCAGCGGCCTCGGCGTCCGGCTTTCGCTCGCCGACCGCGGCCTGACGTTCGGCACGACCTCCGCGGGCGGTGTCTGCCTGCGGTTCCGGGAGCCGGTGCCCGGCATCGAGCCGTGGGGACACGCACGTGGACGGACTCACACGGCCTGACCTATCACCAGCTCAACCTCGCCCCGATCGGCCGCGACCAGCGGGCCGAGGTGGCGCGGCTCGTGACGCTCGGCGCGACGGTCCTCGACGACCCAAACGACAACGAGCTCTGCGTGCTGCCGCCGCGTTGACGCGGGCGGTGGACTGCTCAGGACTGGCCCTCGGGCAGGCAGACGGGGTTGCTCGCACAGCCGGCGAGACGCTCGTCGAAGCCGTCCGGGGCCCCGGGTCTCCGCAGGTCCGGCGGGTCGGGCTGGCCTGGGTACGCGTCGCCATAGAGATCCTTCACGAAGGCCAGGACGGTGTCCGGCGCCGCCAGCACGTCGACGCCGAGGTAGGCGAGCACCACCACGTCCTCGCCGGCCGCCGACTCGACCGCCGCGGCCCAGCCGTCGCGCTCGTCCCACAGCAGGGCCGCTTCGTGGTCCGGGAACCGCGCGAGCCGGCGCTCCAGCGCGAAGTACGCGGACGCGGGCACTTCCACCTCGCAGAACCACGCCGGAACGTCCAGCTTGGTCGCCACGGCCAGGAAGTACTGCCGCAGCCCGCGCGCCGGAGCGCCGAGCCCGTCCCGTTCGATCATCTCGCCCGCCCATCCGGTTCGCGGCCCCCGCCGGGTGATACCCCGCCACCCATCCGGTCAACCCGGGTCTCCCCGGGTGGAGCAGCACGTCACGGCCCGTCCTCAGTGGAGGTCCCAGGGTCACCGGCCGAGCAGCGAAAGCACGTCCTCGTCGCTCGTCTGGCGGAAATCGGCGTACCACTCGCCGACCGCGCGGAATCCCGCCGGTTCGGCCACGCAGACGACGTCGTCGGCCTCGTCCCGCAGCCTCGCGACCGCGTCCGGCGCGCCCACCGGCACGGCGAAGACGACGGTCCGCGGGCGCCCGGCCCGCAGGTCACGCAGCGCGGCCGTCGCGGTGACGCCGGTGGCCAGCCCGTCGTCGACGAGGATGACGTCGCGGCCCGCCGGTCCGGCCGGCGCGCGGCCGCCGAGGTACCGCTCGAGGCGGCGCCGCGCCTCCGCCCGTTCGCGCTCTTCCACGCGGGCCATCCGGACGGCCGTCAGCTCCATGACACGCAGGATCGCTTCGTCGTAGATCGCGGGACCGTCCGGGGTCACCGCGCCGACGCCGTACTCGCGGCGGCCCGGCGCGCCGATCTTGCGGGCGACCGCGACGTCCAGCTGAGCGCCGAGCCGCCGCGCGACCACGACGGCCACCGGCACCCCGCCCCGGGCGAGCCCGAGCACGAGCGGGTCGGTCCAGGTCCGCCGCGCCAAGGCGTCGGCCAGCCGACGCCCGGCATCCTCTCGGTCGGCGAAGACGCGCGCAACGCTCTCGCGGGTGCCCACGGGTCAGCCACCCGCCGCGGGCCACTCGCCGGGTACCTGCGGACAGCGCGGCGGCCTGGCGGCTTCGAGCACGGTTCCGGCCATACGTCGCGCATGCCCGTTCGGAAGCCGCGCGAAACCTCACGCACGGCCGCACCGATCGTCCACAGTGGACGAAGCCCGGGCGGGGTGGTCCCGCCCGGGCCCGGTCTCACAGCGTCTTCTCGAGCCGGCTCGCCAGCAGCTTGATGAACCGGCCCGGGTCACCCAGCTCGCCGCCTTCGGCCAGCAGCGCCATCCCGTAGAGCAGCTCGGCCGTCTCGGCCAGCCCCGCGTCTTCCGGCCGCGCGGTGTGCGCCTCGCGCAGGCCGGTCACCAGCGCGTGCTCGGGGTTGAGCTCGAGGATCCGCTTGATCGGCGGCAGCTCCTGCCCCATCGCCCGGTACATCTTCTCCAGCGTCGGGGTCAGGTCGTGGGTGTCCCCGACGATGCAGGCGGGCGACGTCGTCAGCCGCGACGAAAGCCGGACCTCCTTGACCGACTCGCCCAGGGACGTCCCCATCCACGACAGCAGGCCTTCGAAGTCCTTCTGCTGCTGCTCGCGGGCCACCTCGGTGGCCTTCTTGTCCTCGTCCGACTCCAGGTCGACCTGGCCCTTGGCGATCGACTGGAACTGCTTCCCGTCGAAGCCCGGCACCGCGTCGACCCACATCTCGTCGATCGGGTCGGTGAGCGCGAGCACCTCGTACCCCTTGGCCCGGAACGCCTCCAGGTGCGGCGAGTTCTCGATGGCCGACCGGGACTCGCCGGTCATGTAGTAGATGTGCTGCTGGCCGTCCTTCATCCGCTCGACGTAGTCGCGCAGCGAGGTCGGCTTCTCCGCGTCGTGCGTCGAGGCGAACGACGAGATCTCGAGGATGGCCTCGCGGTTCTCGAAGTCGTCGAGCAGGCCTTCCTTGACCGCGCGCCCGAACTCGCGCCAGAACGTCGCGTATTTCTCGGCGTCGGCGGTCATCATCGACTTCACCGTCGAGAGGACCTTCTTGACCAGGCGACGGCGGATCAGCTGGATCTGCCGGTCCTGCTGCAGGATCTCGCGCGAGACGTTGAGCGAGAGGTCCTGAGCGTCGACGACGCCCTTGACGAACCGCAGGTACTCGGGGACGAGCGACTCGCAGTCGTCCATGATGAAGACGCGCTTCACGTACAGCTGGACCCCGCGCTTGCGCTCCCGCAGGAACAGGTCCATCGGCGCGTGCGAGGGCAGGAACAGCAGCGCCTGGTACTCGAACGTGCCCTCGGCCTGCAGCCGGATGGTCTCCAGCGGGTCCTGCCAGTCGTGGCTGACGTGCTTGTAGAACTCGTGGTACTCGGCCTCGGTGACCTCGCTCGACGACCGCGCCCACAGCGCCTTCATCGAGTTGACCGTCTCGACCTTCGGCTCTTCACCCTCGGCGGCCTCGCCGGCCATCCGGATCGGCCAGGTGATGAAGTCGGAGTACTTCTTGACGATCTCCCGGATCTTCGCCGGGGACGTGTAGTCGTAGAGGTGGTCCTCGGTGTCCTCGGGCTTGAGGTGCAGGGTGACCGCGGTGCCCTGCGGCGCGTCTTCGACCGGCTCGATCGTGTAGGTGCCTTCGCCGGTCGACTCCCAGCGCACGCCCTCGGCCGTGCCGGCCTTGCGCGTCACCAGCGTGACCTTGTCCGCGACCATGAAGCTCGCGTAGAACCCGACGCCGAACTGCCCGATGAGGTCCTGCGACGCCGCCGCGTCCTTCGCCTCCTTCAGCTTGGTCAGGAAGTCGGCGGTGCCGGACTTGGCGATCGTGCCGATGAGGGCGACGACCTCGTCGCGCGTCATGCCGATGCCGTTGTCGCGCACCGTGAGGGTGCGCGCGGCCGGGTCCGCCTCGATCGCCACGTGCAGGTCGGCCGTGTCCGCGTCCAGGTCCTTGTCGCGGTACGACTCCAGCCGCAGCTTGTCGAGGGCGTCGGAGGCGTTGGAGACGAGCTCCCGCAGGAAGGTGTCCTTGTTCGAATAGATCGAATGGATCATCAGCTGCAGTAGCTGACGCGCTTCCGACTGGAACTCCAGCGTCTCGATCGGGGTGGTCACTTCCGGTCCTTTCCGGTGCACAAAAGCCGAGGTGGGCCGATCCTACCGAGAGGCACCGACACTCCGGGGCGTCACCCGGTCGCGCACTTTATGAACGCAATCTAGGTGGGGTCGGACTCCGAGGGTGATGCTGGCCACGCCCCGCTGCCGATCAAGGAGGATCGAGTGCCCGGACCCCTGCCCCGGTGGGCGGCCGCGTTCGCCGCGGCCTGCGCCCTGACCACCGCCTTCGCCGCGCCCGCCGCCGCGGCGGGCGTCGTCGACCACCCCGTCCGCACCACCGGCTGCGGGCGCCCCGCCCCGGTCCCGGCCGGGGTGACGACCACGCAGCACGTCGTGTCCGGCGGCCTCGACCGCACCTACACCGTGCACTTGCCCGCGCACTACAACCCGCGGCGCGCGTACCCCCTGGTCCTCTCCTTCCACGGGCACAAGCGCACCTCCCAGTACCAGGAGGAGCTGTCCGGGTTCTCGGCGCTGGACACGATCTCGGTGTACCCGCAGGGCCTGATCGGCACCGACGGCGAGTCGGCCTGGACCGGCGCGCCCTACTCCGCGGCCGCGGACGACGTCCTGCTCACCAGTGACCTGCTGAACTCGCTGCAGCGCACGCTGTGCGTCGACGACAACCGCATCTTCGCCACCGGGAAGTCCAACGGCGGCGGGTTCGTCGGGGTGCTCGCGTGCCGGCTGGCCGGCCGGATCGCGGCGTTCGCCCCGGTTTCCGGCGCCTTCTACCCGCAGGGCGGCGCCTGCCACCCGAGCCGGGACGTCCCGATCCTCGACTTCCACGGCACCGCCGACACGACCATCCCCTACACCGGCAACCCGGACAAGGGCCTGCCGTCGATCCCGGACTGGCTGGCCGGCTGGTCCACAAGGGACGGTTGCCGCGCCAAGCCCGTTTCGTGGAAGCCGGTGCAGGGGGTCGTCGCGCAGAAGTGGCTCGGCTGCGACCACCGCGGCGCCCTCGAGCACTACCGCGTCGAAGGGGCCGGGCACGTCTGGCCGAGCACGAAGCCGAACCTCGACTCGGCCACCCCGACGGTCATCGACGCGACCCCGGTGATCTGGCGGTTCTTCCGGGGCCATTCCCTGCGGTAAACACGATTGACGCGGCTCGCGCCCCTCGGCGACCATGAACCGCACCAGGCAGAAGCCGCCCGTCGGACCGCCGACGGGCGGCTTTCTGCGTCTCCCCACCGAAGGAAGAGGTGCGCCGTGAAGGTTCTTGTCCTCAACGCCGGCTACGAGCCGCTGCAGACCGTGTCCGTCCCGCACGCCATCCGGATGCTCGTGCGCCACGTCGCCGAGATCCACGAAGCCGAAGACGGTCTCGCGTACGGGCTGTTCCCGCGCCCGAAGATCGTCCGGTTGCTGCGCTACGTCGTCATGAAGTGGCGATATACGCAGCCACCGCGCTGGTCCCGGCGCGGGGTCCTGGTCCGGGACGGGCACCGCTGCGCCTACTGCGGGCAGCGCGCGACCACGATCGACCACGTGACGCCGCTGTCCCGCGGCGGCGCCAAGACCAGCTGGCTCAACACGGTCGCCGCGTGCGGCGGCACGCCCCGCAGCTGCAACGCCCGCAAGGCGGACAAGCTGCCGGCCGAGGCTGGCATGAAGCTCCGGTTCACCCCGGCCGTCCCGACGTGGGACCAGCTGCACCGGCCCGGCGCGTGAGCGCGGCCTGCCCGTCGGCACCCCCGGCGGGCAGGCCGTAGGCTCGAACCGATTGCCACTGGCATCCGTGTGTTCCGGGGAAGGCCGGGAGGTCGTCGTGACCGACGCAGGAGAGCTGATCGCCGGGCGCTACCGGCTGGACGAGCGGATCGGCCAGGGCGCGATGGGCGTCGTCTGGCGGGCCCGCGACGAGCGGCTCGACCGGGTGGTCGCCGTCAAGCAGCTGGGGTACGACCCGGCGATCGGGCAGGCCGCCGGTGGGCAGGCGGCTTCGCGCGCGATGCGCGAGGCCCGGCTCACCGCGCGCCTGCGGCACCCCCACGCCATCACCGTGCACGACGTCGCCGAGCACGGCGGCGAGCCGTACCTGGTCATGGAGTACCTGCCCTCGCGCAGCCTCGCGGAGATCCTGCTCGACCGGGAGAGCCTGCCCGCCGACGAGGTGGCGCGCATCGGCCTGCAGGTGGCTTCGGCGCTGGCCGCGGCGCACGCCGAGGGCATCGTGCACCGGGACGTCACCCCCGCCAACGTGCTCATCGGCGAGTCCGGCGTCGCGAAGATCGCCGACTTCGGGATTTCGCGGGCCACCGGCGAGGGCACGGTGACCGGCGGCGGGTTCATCGCGGGCACCCCCGCCTACCTCTCGCCCGAAGTCGCGAACGGCGCCGACGCGGGCTTCCCGGCCGACGTCTTCTCCCTCGGCGCGACGCTCTACCGCGCGCTGGAGGGTGTGCCGCCGTTCGGGAACGACGACAACGCCATCACGCTGCTGCTGCGCGTCGCCCGGGACGAGGTCACCCCGCCGCGGCACAGCGGGCCGCTCGCGGAGGTGCTCGGACGGCTGCTGCGGCGCGACCCGGCCGAGCGCCCGGTGATGGCCGAGGTCCAGGACCTGTTCGAAGCCGTCACCGGCGGCCGTCCGCTACCTCCGCCGCGACCTCGGCCGCGAGGGCACCTGGGGACCCGGCTGCTGCGCGTCCACCGCCCGCGCCGCCGGCTCGTCCTGGCGAGCACGGGCGGTGCGTTGCTGCTGGCCCTCGGCGTGGTGATCGGGACGGCGCTGGTGCCGGACCGACCGGCCCCGGCGGCGGCCCCGGTCGCCGCGCCGGTCCCGGCCACTCCCCCGCCCACCACCTCGACGACCCCGGCCGACCTGGGCTGCGCGGCCCGCTACCAGGTGACGAACTCCTGGCCCGGCGGCTACCAGGTCGAGGTGACGGTCCGCAACGACCGCGCGGCCGCGCTGTCCGGCTGGCGCGTCCGCTGGACCCTGCCGGACGGGCACCACATCAGCGGCCTGTGGAACGGCACGTTCACGGTCGACGGCTCGACGGTGACGGTCGACAACGCGGCGTGGAACGCGAAGCTCGACGCGGACGGCTCGACGACGTTCGGGCTGATCGCGCTGACCGGCGACGGCGCCGCCGACGGCCGTCCGGAGCTCACCTGCCGGACGCTCTGAACCGTCCGGACGGCGTCTTCCGGCGGCACTGGGCCGCTGGGATAGTCGTGGTGACGACGGGAGGTCCGGTGAAGCCCATCAGATCCCGCCGTCGGTCCCTGCGCTTCGACGGGAGCGCGATCACCCTGACCATCGCGACCAAGATCTGGGCGGTGGTCCCGGACGACCAGAAGAACCGGTTCCCGCTCGCGAAGATCACCGCCATCCGCCACACCCCCGCCACGGCGTGGAAGCCCGGGAAGATCGAGTTCGTGACGCCGGATGGGCCGGGCGCGGTCGTCGAGAACGTCCCGTTGTTCGCCGACAAGCTGGCCGGCAACACGTTCCAGTACGACTACGGCGACCGGAAGAAGGTCGCGAAGTTCCTGGAAGCCGTCGAGAAGGCGCGGGCCGCCAAGTAACGGCTCACGCTTCCGCGACCCACTCGGCCGCCGACCGCTCCAGCAGGTCGAGCACGGCGCGAATGTCCGGCCGCCGGGCCGTGCCGCTCCGGGTCACCGCGAACACCTTGCGGGTCAACGGTTCCGCGAGCCGGTGGAGACTGACCTCCAGCGGTCCGGCGGGCAGCGCCATCGCCGGCACCAGCGCCACGCCCGCCCCGGCCGCGGCCAGCGCGATCAGCACCGCGAAGTCCGGCGACTCCGCGGCCACCGACGGCACAAAACCCGCCGCCCCGCACGCCCGCTGGATCATCTCGTGGCACGAGAGATCGGCCGTGGGCACGAGCCACGGCCGATCGGCGAAGTCGGCCAACCGCACGGGCTCGCCGGAGCCCGGCGGATCGGAAGCCGCCAGCAGGACGGGCTCCGAGAGCAGCACCCGGTCCTCGCACCGCGGCGGGACGTCGCGCGGCAGCAGCGAATACCCGTGCACCACCGCGATGTCCGCGTCCTGGGTGCGCAGCGACCGGAAGGCGGTCTCCGGTTCCTGCACGGCCAGGCGCAGGGACACCGCCGGCGGCAGCTCGGCCCACACCCGCGGCAGCAGCTGCCGGGACGCCGAGGCGAACGCCGCGACCCGGACCGTGCCTGTGCCGCCGTTCTCGGCGACCGCCGCCAGCGCCGACTCGGCCGCCGCCAGGTCGTCGAGAATGACCTCCGCGTGGGACACCAGCAACCGCCCGGCCGGGGTGAACGCCAGCGTGCGGCCTTGTTTCTCCAGCAGCGGTGTTCCGGCCTCGCGCTCGAGCGCGGCCAGGTGCTGGGAGACGGCGGGGCCGGTCAGGTGCAGCGCCGCGGCCGTGGCGGCCACGGTCCGGTGCTGGGCGAGTCCGTGCAGGATGCGCAGGCGGCGAAGCTCCAACATGAAGTCCGACTTCCTGGTTCAAGAAGAAACCATAACTGGTACTTCAGTATCGCACGGCCGACGATGGAGAGCGTGAAACTCGCAGCTCTCGCCGTCACCGTCGTCCTGTGGGCCTCGGCGTTCCCCGCGATCAAGGTCGGCCTCGACGGGTACGGCGTCGCGGGCCTGTCGTTCGCCCGGCTCGCGGTCGCCTCGGCCGTCCTGCTGCTCGCCGCGCCGATCCTCAAGGTGCGCGTGCCGCAAAAGGCCGACTTGCCGATGGTCGCCGTGTGCGGGCTGGCCGGGATGAGCGCCTACCAGGTCCTGCTCAACTGGGGCGAGGTCCACGTCCCGGCGGGCACCGCGAGCCTGCTCGTCTCGGTGGCGCCGGTGTTCAGCGTCCTGCTCGCCGCGGCGTTCCTGGGCGAGCGGCTGACCGCGCGCAAGGTCCTCGGCAGCGCCGTCGCGCTCGGCGGCAGCGCGCTCATCGCGGTGGGCGGCGGCCTGGGCTACTCGGGCGCGGCGTGGGTCGTGCTGGCCGCCGCGGCCGTCCAGGGCGTCTACCACTTCTGCAGCAAGCCGCTGCTCAAGCGCTACACCGGACTCGAAGTCGCGTGTTACGCCATGTGGGCCGGAACGCTCTTCCTCGCGCCCCTCGCCCCGCAGGCGCTGGACGCGGTCGGGACGGCCCCGGCCGCGGCGACGCTGTCGGTCGTGTTCCTCGGTGTGCTCCCCTCGGCCGCCGGCTTCGTCGCCTGGGGCTACGCGGTCGCGCGGCACTCGATCGCCGTCGCGACCGGCGCGCTCTACCTGGTCCCGGCGGTCGCCCTCGCCGTCGCGTTCGGCTGGCTCGGCGAGGTCCCGACCTGGGTGGACGCCGCCGGCGGTGCGCTCAGCATCGCCGGCGTCGTCCTCATCTCCCTCAGCCGCGGACCCGGTCGAACGGCAGCCGCAGCACCTGTCCCGCGGGAACCGGCGCGTTCCGGAGGCGGATCGCGTCGAGCTCCGGCGCCGTGAGCGCCCGGCGGTAGAAGCGGACCTCGTCGAACGAGCCGTTCCACCGGAACGTGTTGTCGAGCCGCTGGCCCAGCTGCAGCTGGAACGACACGGTCTGGCTGACCGACCCGGCGACCGCCGCGCCGGCCGCGGCCTGGACACCGTCCACCCACAGCAGCAGCCTGCCGCCGGTGCGCTCCAGCGCGACGTGGTGCCAGGCCTGGTCGTCGTAGGCCTGCGCCGTCGTGATCGACGCGGTCCCGGCCGCCGCGGTCATCGTCGTGCTCAGCCGGTGGTTCGCGGGTTCGCCGCGCAGCCACAGCTGCGGCGCCGTGGTGCCCATCCCGCCGAGCCAGAAGAGCACCTGGTTGCCTTTGCTCGCCCCGTACCGGAACCAGCCGGTCCACGTGAGGTCACCGTCGCCGGGTGGCTGCGCCGGGTCGTACGGCACGCGGACGTAGTCGTCGACGCCGTCCAAGGTCAGCGCACCGCCGAACCGGCCGGGCGTCACCGGCGCGCCGCCCAGCACCCGGGCGTCGGCGTGGCCCGAAACGTCCGGTGTGGACGGTCCCGCGGAGCGGTGCCGGCCCAGGTAGTCCTCGGTGAACCGCGCGAAACGGATCTCGTCACGGGCGTCGGCCGCGCCGCCTTCGTACAGGAGCCCGATCTCCGGACCGCCGATCTGCACCAGGTCGGAGTAGCCGGACCAGTCCGTCGTGACCTGCGTGCCCTGCTCGGCGTTGTCCCACGTCCGGCCGCCGTCGTAGGACGAGCGGATCATCATCCACCGCCGCCGGTCGGTGTCCGACGGCGACGAGAGCAGGAGGCGATCGCCGACCCGCACGATCGCCCCCTGCACCATCGGCGTCACCAGGTCGGGGATGGTGGTGAAGGACCTGGAGAACGTCTCGCCGCCGTCGCGGCTGACGGCGTAGTCGCGGTTGCCGATGTCGGTGCCGCCCTGCTCACGGCCCCCGGCGTAGATCGAGCCGTCGGCCAGCTCGACGACGGTGACCTCGGACGGCTTCTGCGTGTACGTCCCACCCACCGGGTGCGGGTAGCTGTTGACGGCGCCCACGTGCCAGCTGCGTCCGCCGTCGTCGCTGTAGACGAGCCCGGCGTGGTTCTCGATGGAGTTCGTGCCGTCGCTGGTTTCCGCGTTGACGCCGAACACGAGCCGTCCCGCGTGGCGGCCACGTGTCAGCTGGATCCCGTGCACCGGGCCCGAGGCGTACCACGAGTCCCAGTTCCGCAGTTTCGCCTGAGCGCTGATGTCGACCGGGGCCGACCAGGTCCGGCCGTCGTCGTCGCTGTACTGCGAGTGCGGGGTCCGCGGGCACGGGACGTCGCAGGCCTTGTCATCGGTGCGGCCCTTGTTGTACGTCGTGACCAGCACGATCCGGCCGGTCCGGCGGTCCACTATGGGCACCGGGTTGCCGTGGGTGTCCCCGCCGCCGCGGTTGACCACCTGCAGCGGTGACCACGTCTTCCCGCCGTCGGTGGAGCGTTTCAGCACGAGGTCGATGTCGCCGGTGTCACCGCAGTTGTCGATGCGGCCTTCGGCGAAGGCCAAGAGCGTGCCGTGCGTGGACCTCACGATCGCCGGGATCCGGAAACAGCTGTACCCGGGATCCTGCGACGCCTTGAACAGGACCTGCTGGTCGAACTGCGGCGCGGCCTGCGCCGGGCTCACGGCGAGCAGCGTGCCCGCGACCAGGGCCACCAAGGCGGCCCATCTCCCCAGTGTTCTCATTCTCATCCCTTCAGGACGGCGACACCTCGCGGGGCGAGCCGGACCTGGTCCACCGGCCGCGACGGGTCGGTCAGCAGGTCCGGCGCGGTGCGGCGCAGGTCGACGGTGACCGGCTCGGTGCCGTGGTTGAGCAGGATCAGGTAAGCGCTTTCCCCGCCGCGCCGGACGACGGCTTGGACCCCGGGCGGAGCCGCCAGAACCGGCGTCACCCCGGCTTCGGCGGTGACGCGGCTCAGCACGGCCAGGTCACCACTTGCGAACGACGCGACGACGTCAGCGCCTTCGAGCTCGATCCATTCGGACCAGATCGCCCCGGAATTCGTGGTCCCGTCGCCGAAATCGAGTGAGACCGTCCCGTCAAGCGGCCAGAACTCGTCGACGCGCAGGCCGAGGACGTCCCGCAGCGGCGCGGGGTGACCCCCGGGGTACGCGCGATCGCAGCCGTCGACGATGCCGCTGAAGTACGACACCACGAGGTGCCCGCCGCCGGCGACGTACGCGCGCAGGTTGTCCGCGGAAGCCTGTTCCAGGAGGTAAAGATTCGGGACGACCACCAGCTTGTAGCCCGACAAGTCGCGCGAGGGAGCGACGACGTCGCAGGTGATGTTGGCGTCGAACAACGGCGCGTAGTGCGCGAGATGCGTCTCGAGCTGGTCCAGCCGGGCCGGGTGCGAGTCCAGCTCCAGGCCCCACCAGCTCGGCCAGTCGTGCAGCAGGGCGACGTCGGCGCGCACGCGCGTCCCGGCCAGTTCGGGCACGCGGGCCAGCTCCTGGCCGAGCGCGGCGGTTTCGCGGAACGTGCGGGTGTCGCGGCCGCCGTGCGCTGCCGAGCCGCATCGCGCCGGGCGGCTTGGGGCTGTTGCGGGGCCGCCAGTTCACCGCACTGGGGGCCTGTTCGAGCAGCAGCCACGGTTGGTCCTTTGTGGACCGGACGAGGTCGTAGGCGAACGCGGCTTCGACGTGCGCGCGCGGGTCGTACGGATCCGGATAGGAGTCGAGGCTGACGACGTCCTCGTGCGGCGTCCAGGTGTGCCAGTCGAGCGCCTTCTGCACCAGGCCGACGAAGTTGGTCGTGACCGGGATGCCCGGCGTGATCCGGCGCAGGACGCGCTTTTCGGTCAGGTAGCAGCCGAGCGCGGCGTCGGAGGAGAACCGGTGGAAGTCCAGCTGCTGCGCGGGGTTCGGGAACGTCGGCGCGACGCGCGGCGGCAGGATCTCGGCCCAGTCGTCGTACCGCTGCGACCAGAACGTCGTGGTCCACGCCGCGTTCAGCGCCTCGACCGTGCCGTACCGCTCCTCCAGCCACCGGCGGAAGTCCGACGCGGACTCGTCGCAGTAGCAGGCCCGGACGTGGCAGCCGAACTCGTTGCCGATGTGCCACATCGCCAACGCCGGATGCCCGGCGTACCGCGTCGCCAGCTGTTCGACCAGGCGCTCGGCGTGTGCCCGGTAGACCGGGCTGGACGGGCAGAACTGCTGCCGGGCGCCGGGTGAGAGCCGGACGCCGTCGGCGCGCACCGGCAGGATTTCCGGGTGCGCGTGGGACAACCAGGCCGGCGGTGACGCCGTCATCGTCGCCAGGCACTTCTGGACACCCGCGCCAGCGAGGCCGTCCAGGACGTCGTCGAACCAGCCGAAGTCGTACTCCCCCGGCCGCGGCTCGACGGCGGCCCACGAGTAGATCCCCGCGGTGACCATCGTGACGCCGGCTTCGGCCATCAGAGCAGGCCCGCCTCGGCGAGCTTCTCCTTGATGCGCAACAGCTCCTCGTCGTCGAGGGGCAGCTGTGGCGGCGCCATGACAGCGTTGTCGACGAAGCCGCGCATCTTCATCGCGGCCTTGAACGCGCCGAGCCCGGCCGAGCCGCGGCCCATCCGGCTCGGCGGCGCCACCGAGGTGATCGAGAACAGCTTCAGCAGGCGTTCCTGCTCGCGGCGGGCCGCGGCGAGGTTGCCGGACCTGAAGTGGTCGTGGATGAGCACGTACCCGACGGGGTCGACGTTGGCCAGGCCGGGGACGGCGCCGTCCGCGCCCATCGCGAGCGCCGCGTCGACGACCAGCTCGGAGCCGGTGAAGACGGCGAAGGAGTCGAGACCGCGTTCACGCTTGCCGAGCAGCACCGAGCGAAACGCCGCTTCATCGCCGCTCGAGTCCTTCAACCCGGCGATCACGCCGTCGGCGGCGAGGTCGAGCACCATCGCGCCGTCGAGCTTCGTGTGCACCGCGACCGGGATGTCGTAGGCGACGATCGGCAGCGCCGTACGCTCGGCGAGCAGGCGGAAGTGCCGGTCGACCTCGGCGACGTGGGTCCGCGTGTAGTAGGGCGCGGTGACGACGACGGCGTCGGCCCCGGCGGCTTCGGCGGCCCGGATGTGCTCGGCGACCCGCAATGTCGTCATGTCGATACAGCCGGCGAGCACCGGGACGCGCCCGGCGACCTGGTCGACCGTCGTCTCGACGACCACGCGGCGCTGGGCGTCCGGGAGGAAGGCGACCTCGCTGGACGAGCCGAGGACGAACACGCCGTGCACCCCGGCGTCGAGCTGGACCTCGACGTGGCGGCGCAGCGAGTCGGTGTCCACGCTGAAGTCGTCGTTGAACGGCGTGCACAGCGGCGGGACGATTCCGGCGAACTTCGGCATCAGGTGGTCACTCCGGTCGGGATCTCGGGATGGATGCATCGGTAGGTGTGCCTGCCCTCGGCCACGGCGAGCGGCGGCAGCTCGGCCGCGCACTCGTCGGTGGCCTTCGGGCAGCGGGTGCGGAACGGGCAGCCGCTCGGCGGGTGCGTCGCCGACGGCACCGGCCCGGTGAGCACGACCGGCTCGACGGGGTGCAGCAGGCTGGGCGTCGCCGAGAAGAGCGCGCGGGTGTACGGGTGCCGGGCCGTGGCCCCGACCGGCGCCTCCTCGACGATCCGGCCCAGGTACATCGTCACGATCCGGTCGCTCATCTTCGACACCGTCTGGATGTCGTGGGAGACGAACACCATCGCCAGCTCCAGCTGTTCGCGCAGGTCGAGCAGCAGGTTGAGAATCTGGGCGCGGACCGAGACGTCGAGGGCGGACGTCGGTTCGTCGGCGACGAGCAGCGCCGGCCGCAGGGCCAGCGCGCGGGCGATCGCGACCCGCTGGCGCTGCCCGCCGGAGAGCTGTCCCGGCACCGCGTCGGCGACGCTGGCGGGCAGTCCGACCAGTGACATCAGCTCGCGGACGCGGTCGTCGCGCTCGGCCGGGGTGCCGACGCGGTGCACGTCGAGCGGGTCGCGGATGATCCTGGCGACGGCGAGCCGCCGGTTCAGCGCGGTCGAAGGATCCTGGAAGACCATGCCGACCTCGCGCCCGGAGACGTGCGGCTCTCCGCGGAAGCGCACGGTGCCCGAGGTCGGCCGCTGGAGGCCGACGATCACCTTGGCCAGCGTCGACTTGCCGCAGCCGGACTCGCCGACGACCCCGATCGTCTCGCCCGCGTTCACCACGAGATGGGCGTCGGTGAGCGCGTACACGTTGTCGTGGCCGAACAGGTTCGCGCCGCGGATCCGGTGGACAACGTGGACGCCGTCCAGTTCGAGCAGGTTCACGCCGTCGCCTCCTTCTCGCGGGCGAGGTCGACCGCCGGGAAGTGGCAGGCGACCAGGTGGTCGACGGGCTCGCCGAAGCGGACCGGGGTCTCTTCGCGGCACTGGGCGCGGGCCGCCGGGCAGCGGTCGGCGAACCGGCAGCCGGCCGGGAACTCGGCGGGGGCCGGGACGACCCCCTTGATCTGGGTGAGCCGGGCCTCGTTCTCCTCCAGCGACAGCACCGCGCTGAGCAACCCGCGGGTGTAGTGGTGCCGCGGTGAGCCGACGACCTCGGCGGTCGTGCCCAGCTCGGCGACCTGCCCGCCGTACATGACGACGACGCGGTCGGCGATCTCGGACACCAGCGCGAGGTCGTGCGAGACGAGGATGAGCGCGAACCCGAGCTCCTCCTGCAGCCGTAGCAGCAGCGCCATGATCTGGGCCTGCACCGTGACGTCGAGCGCGGTGGTCGGCTCGTCGGCGACGATCAGCTTCGGGTCGCGCGAGAGCGCCATCGCGATCAGCACCCGCTGGCGCTGGCCGCCGGACAGCTCGTGCGGGTACGCGCGCAGCGTGCGGCCCGGGTCGAGGTTGACCAGCTCGAGCAGCTCGGCCGGGGTGCGCGTGCCGCCGCGGCGGGTGAACTGCTTGAGCTGGGCCCGGATGGTCATCGCCGAATTGAGGGAGCTGAGCGCGTCCTGGTAGATCATCGCGATGTCGTGGCCGAGGTGGCGGCGGCGTTCGCCGGGGCGCAGGGCGAGCAGGTCGCGCTGCGCGAACCGGATCTGGCCCGTCACCTCCGCACCGGCGGGCTGCAGGCCGAGGATCGACAACGCCGTGAGCGTCTTGCCGCAGCCGGACTCCCCGATCAGGCCGAGGACCTCGCCGGCGCGGACGCTGAACGACACGCCGTCGACGACGTCCACACCCTCGTGCCGCCCGGGGAACGCGATCCGCAGCCGGTCGACCTCCAGGACCGTGTCGCGGTGGTCGAGGGACCGGGCGGTGCGGGCCAGCCGCTCCCCCGCTTCCCGCAGCCCGGCGATCGGCAGGACGGGCGCGGTGTCGGCGTCGTCGCGGGCTTCGACGGCCTTCGCGACTTCGGCCGCCTTGACCGCCCGCGCCGAGGGTGCGGCCCAGGCGTCGGAGATCCGCTCGGACAGGATGTTGAGCGCCAGCACCGTGACCAGGATGAGCAGGCCGGGGAAGAGCGTCGCCCACCAGCCGCCGGTCAGCACCAGGTCCTTGCCGTCGGCGAGCACCGAGCCCCACGACGGGTCGGGCGGCTGGATGCCGGCGCCGATGAACGACAGCGACGCCTCGAACACGATCGCGTCGGCCACCGTCACCGTGCAGTACACCAGCACCGGCGACGCGCAGTTGATCGCGACGTGCCGGGTCAGCACGAAGAACCGCCTCGCCCCGATGACGCGTTCCGCGGCGACGTAGTCCTCGCCGTACTGGGCCAGCACGTTCGCCCGGATCACCCGGGCGACCGCGGGCATGTTGAGGAACCCGATGGCCAGGATCAGCACGACGATCCCGTGCCCGAACACCGCGACCAGCACCGCGGCCAGCGCGATGCCCGGGAACGCCATGATGACGTCGAGGACCCGCATGATGACGGCGTCCACCCGGCGGTGCGAGGTCGCGGCGAACGCCCCGATCACCGCCCCCGACACGAGCGCGAGCGCCACCGCCCCCAGGCCGATGGCGAGCGACCAGCGCGTGCCGGCGACGAGCCGGGAGAAGATGTCGCGGCCGGAGGTGTCGGTGCCGAACCAGTGCGCGCCGCTCGGGCCGCCGGTGTCGGTGCTCAGCGCGTCCGGGTTGTGCGTCGCGACGAGCGTGCCGAGCACGGCGACGAGGATGAGCACGCCGAGGATCGCGAGAGCGGGCCAGGACCCGCGCAGGCGCCTCACGCGTGGCTCCGCAGGCGCGGGTTGGCGATCAGGTACAGGACGTCCACGACCAGGTTGACCAGCACGAACCCGATCGCGATCGTGATCACGAAACCCTGCACCTTGGCGGTGTCGCCGTCGGTGACGGCCTGGATCATGTTCTGCCCCATCCCCGGCAGCGCGAACATCGTCTCGATGACGACGGCGCCGCCCAGCAGGTAGCCGACCCGCAGGCCGAGCACGGTCAGCGGCGTGACCAGCGCGTTCCTCAGCACGTTGCGCCCGACCACGACGACCGGCGGCAGCCCGCCGCCGCGCGCGGTGCGGACGTAGTCCTTGTCCAGCTCCTCGACCATCGACGTCCGGATCACCCGGGTCAGCTGCGCGGCCACCGGCAGCGCCAGCGAGACCGCGGGCAGCGTCAGCGAGTTCAGCCAGCCGCCGAAGGAGTCGGCCGGGCTGACGTAACCGCTGGTCGGGAACAGGCCCTGGCCGACGGCCAGCCACTGGACCAGCAGCAACGCCACCCAGAACGCCGGCGCGGCGACCCCGGCCAGGGTGACCACGCGGATCACCTTGTCCGGCCAGCGGTTGCGGAACAGCGCCGACGTCACGCCGAGCACCAGCGCCGTCACCAGGGCGATGACCAGCCCGAGCAGGGTGAGCTGGACGGTCAGCGGCAGCGCGGTCGCGATCGTGTCGCCGACCGGCTGCTTCGTGATCACGCTGGTGCCGAAGTCGCCCTGGACCAGGTGCCAGACGAAGTGGACGTACTGCAGCGGCAGCGGGTCCAGCAGCCCGTTCTCCAGCCGGAACTGCTGCAGCTGCTCGGCGGTGGCGTTCGCGCCGTCGAAGGCGGCCAGCGCCGGGTCGGTCGGCGCGAACCGCATCACGATGAACACGAACAGGATCACGCCGAGCAGCAGCGGGATCAGGGCGAGGATGCGGCTGAGCAGCATCCGCACGACGACGGCCACGGGGTTCTCCTCCTAGACCGGCTTGGCCTGGTTCAGGTAGATGCCGGGATAGCCCTGGGCGTGCACCCCGGTGATCGCCTTCGGGTCCCACGCGGTGCCGAGCTGGGTGAACACGACCGGGTAGATGACAGCCTGCTCGGAGATCCGGTCCAGCAGCTGCTTGTTCAGCGACGTCCGCTTGGCCTCATCGGTCTCCGCCGCAGCCTGGTCCTGCAGGGCGAGCAGCGACTGGGCGTCGGCGCCGGTCCACCGGGCGTACTTGGTGGTCAGGATCGACTTGGCGTCGTAGTAGTAGCGGATGAGCAGGTCCGGGTCGTTGCCGAACTGCATCGGGTTGTTGGTCGTCGCGACGACCTGGAAGTCGGTGCCCGCGTCCAGCTTGGAGAACAGCGCCTTGGTGTCCTGGGAGTCCAAAGTGGTCTGGACGCCGATCGCGTCCCAGCCCTCCTTGATCACCTTGACGCAGTCGGCGACCAGCGAGGTGTTCGTCGTGGACAGCGTCACCTTCAGCCCGCTGACGCCGGCCTGCTGGAGCAACTGCCTCGCCTTGTCAGGGTTGTAGGCGAAGTCCTGCGACGCGGGCTGGGACGACGGGAGCTTCGGGTTGATGAACGACGTCCCGGGCGAGCCGGCGCCCTTCAGGCCGATGTCGATCATCTTCTTCTTGTCGATCGCGTAGTGCAGCGCCTGCCGGACGAGGTTGCTGTCGAACGGCTGGTGCTCGGTGTTGAAGAGCAGGAAGAGGTTGTTGCCGCCGTCGGCGAACTCGACCGTCCGGCCCGCCTTGCGGAGCTGCTCGGCGTTGGCGGCCGGGATGTTCTCGGCGATCTGCGCGTCCGGCGTCGCCCCGGAGATGGCCGCGACGCGCGGGGCCGAGTCCACGATGGACTTCCAGAGCATCTTGTCGTACGCGGCCGGGCGCGGGCCGTTGTAGGCGGCGAACTTCTCGAAACTGGTGTGGGACAGCGGGGCCTGCTCGACGACCTTGTAGGGGCCGGAGCCGACGACCTTGCCGCCCTTGGCGTCGTCCCACTTGCCGTCGTAGACGTGCTTCGGGACGATCTTGCAGCACTGGATGCGCTGCAGCGCGTACGGGAAGGGGAACTCGAGGACGAACTCGACCGACCGGTCGCCGGTCTTGCGGACCTGCTTCAGCCACGTGGAGAAGAAGCTGTGGATCAGCACGTTCTCCTGGTCGTCCAGCGCCCGGGCGTAGGTGAAGACGACGTCGTCCGCGGTCACCGGCTGCCCGTCGTGCCACTGGGCGCCGTCGCGGAGGTCGAACTTCAGGCTGGTGCCGCCCGGGTCGGCGGGCAGCGCCTTCGCCAGGCCCGGGAACGGCGCGCGGGTGATCGGGTCACCCTCCACGAGGGACTCGTAGCAGTGCAGGATCGCGGCCATCGAGAACGCGGACGCGGTCTGCAGCGGGTCCCAGGTCTGGTTGTTGCCGTAGCCGATCACGGCCGTCAGCGAGCCGGTCGAGCTGCCGGTCTTGTTGGTGGACGCCGGCCCGCCGCACGCGGCGAGCACGGTCGGGAACGCCAAGGCCGCCCCGGCGAAGGTGGTGTAGCGCAGCAACTGGCGGCGGCTGAGCGACGGGCTCTGGGACATCGGTGTCTCCGGCTGGCCTCGAACGGTAGGACATGGGACGTCCTATGACCGGCGTGAGCCTAGGATGGGTTCGCGTGCCGGTCAACCCTTCTGGACGTATGACGTAGGATGTCCTCTCACGACGCATCCGGGGAGGACAGCAGTGGCCCGTCCGCAGCGCAGCGAAGAGATCACCAAGCGCATCATCGACCTGATCGTCGAGCGGGAGCTCCCGCCGGGCGCGCCCATGCCCACCGAGCTGAGCCTGATGGAGGACATCGGCGTCAGCCGCAACTCGATCCGCGAGGCGATCAAGGCCCTCCAGGCCCTGGGCATCGTCGAGATCCGCCACGGCTACGGCACGTTCGTCGGTTCGGCCGGTTCGGAGTCGCTGCAGACGTGGCTGCTGTTCCGCACCCGCGCGCGCGGCGCGACCGACGTCGGGCGGCTGCGTGACCTCCTGGAGGTCCGGGAGATGCTCGAGACCGAGCTGACCCGCCGCGTGGCCACCGACCACCGGCCCGGGCTCGTCGAAGACCTGCAGGCCTGCGTCACGCGGATGAAGCGCAAGGGCCCCGACGCCGCGGAGGCCGACCGCGAGTTCCACGACCTCATCTGCGCCGAGGCCGGGTTCGACCTCGCCCGCGAGCTCACCGGGCTGTTCTGGGACGTCTACCGGATCGCCGAAAGCGAGCTCGGCGGCCCGGCGTCGTCGGCGACGGCCACCGCGAAACGCCACCAGGCGATCGTCGACGCCCTGGTGCTGCGTGACGCCGATGCGGCCGCCGAAGCCGTGCACCGGCACTTCGACGAGGTACGCAAGCGCGCGAAAGCCGGTCCGTACGGCGGTTTCGGCGTCGCTCGGCCGGTGCCCGCGGCCCATTCCTGACTCTGGGTCGTTGACCCGATCGAGGTAACTTCCGAAAGATCGAGAACCGGGCTCAACGGGTTCGGCGTCCGGCTCGTCGGTAGTGGTGATCAACCACCACACGGAGGTGCCAGTGCGAAGAACACTTTCGGTGCTCGCGGTCCTGCTCGCCGGTGCGGCGGGGCTGGCCGGGCTCGCCCCGCCGGCCGCGGTCGCCGCGACCAGCGCCGTTCTGCCCACCGGGGAGCGGATCGCCGTCCGGACCAGCACGGACGGCCGGTTCCACTATGAAGTCGAGCCGGCCGCCGGGAAGGGCATGGCGCGGGCGCTGGTGCACCTGCGGCTGGGCGAACGCGACTACGAGGTCCCCGGCACCGCGCTCCCCTACCTGGGGCGCGGGCTGGATCTCAGCCTGTTCGACGTCCAGGCGCTGCTGGCCGGCGCTTCGGCGCCGGTCGACCCGTCGACGTTCGGCGCGGCGCTGGCCAAGCAGTTCAAGGAAGACAACGCGAAGGGCCGCTTCGGGGGTCAGGGGCTCTTCGCCGGGGGTAAAAGCTTCGCGCTCTCGGGGGCACCGCAGCGGCGGGCCGTGCAGCCCCGCTCGGTGATGCGCACGGTGTCGGTCGACGCCAAGGACATCGCGGGCAAGCCCGCCGACACCGGCGTCGCCTTCCTCTACAACACCGACGACGGGAACCTGCTCGACCCGAACGAGAGTCTCAACTACTTCTCGGGCGGCACGGCGAAGTTCAGCGCGCCGGACGGGAACTACAGCGCGCTCGGGCTCTTCTGGACCGCCGACGCCGACGGCAACCCGACCGAGGTGCGCTTCAGCACACAGCCGGAGTTCGCGGTGAAGGCGGACAAGACGGTCCGGGTGGACGCTTCCCGTGCTAACAGCAAGCTGACCTGGGTGACCCCGCGACCGGCGCTGCTGGACGACACCGGGTTCTTCTTGCGGAGGGCGGCGAAGACGGGGCCGGCGCTGGCCGTCGACTTCGACGCCGGTCCGGGTGTGCCGATCGCGGTGTCGCCGTCGCCGGTCCCGGTGCGCACCGGGGCGCTGCAGACGTACCCGTACAGCAGGCTCGTGTCCCCGCCGGGGCCGGGCACGCCGTACGAATACGTGTTGCAGAAGGCGAGCGTGGGCACGATTCCGCAGCAGCGGTACGTCATCACGGCGCAGGACGTCGCCGCGGTGAACGCGACGTACTTCAGCGAGTTCGCCACGCTCGGCCGTCGCCAGCGCAGCGGGATGTTCGCCTTCGAGGACAGCAGCGGCCGGGGGTCGCACCTGATCGAGACGCCCCGGAAGCAGACCGAGTACGTCTCCGCCGCGCCGGACCTGCGCTGGTTCGGCGGGTTCTCGAAGTACGTCGTGCCCGCGCCGTTCCCGGCCTGGGCCGGCGGGCAGTACGAGCCGTTCCACGTCTACACCGGCGGCACCACGGTCACCGAGGACTGGAACAGGTTCCCGCTGCACCCGGCGGGTGACGTCGCGCTGCTGCCGCTGTCCGACGGCAGCGCGCCGGTGATCCCGGCCGCGACCCGCGCCGGCGACCTGCTGCGGTTGTCGATCACGCCGTTCAGCGACAACCAGCCCGGGCACACCGGGTTCGGCTTCTCCGGTGAGCCGACGGACACGATGACCGGGCACTACACGCTGACCCAGGACGGCGCGACGATCGCCGAGGGCAGCCCGGTGGGCGCGCCCGAACTTTCGCTGGCGCAGGAGGTCGCGGCCGGGCCGTCGACACTGGGGCTCACGATCGACGCGGGGCGCACCGGCCCGATGTACCGGCAGAGCACAGCGACGCACACCGAGTGGACGTGGCCGTCGCAGCACACCGAGGGCACGCTCCCGCCGGCCCTGTCCTGCGCGCGCGGCCCG
The DNA here is from genome assembly GCF_055583145.1 of Amycolatopsis sp. NPDC104819. Taxonomy (NCBI): domain Bacteria; kingdom Bacillati; phylum Actinomycetota; class Actinomycetes; order Pseudonocardiales; family Pseudonocardiaceae; genus Amycolatopsis; species Amycolatopsis sp. NPDC104819. The sequence continues at coordinate 109,735 of NZ_JBVJON010000015.1, forward strand.
GACCGGGCGTGCACGGTCGAACCCCTGCTGACGCTGGGATACGCCGTCGCCGGGCTGCGGCCGGACGGCTCGACGGTCTCCGGGCCGCAGGGCCTCGACCTGACGGTCGGGCACCTGCAGCAGAGCACGGGTTCCCCGGTGACCGCGGCGACGGTGCAGTACTCGACCGACGGCACGACCTGGCGGGACGCGACCGTCACCGCTCGTGGTGGCGGCGTCTTCCACGCGGACTTCACCGCGACCACGGAGGCGTTCCGCGGCGGGGACGTCTCGCTGCGCGTCACAGCTTCCGACGCCGCGGGGGCGACCATCGCCGAGTCGATCACCGCCGCCTACCACATCTATACGTCCTGAGGGGAGTGTCCACTGTGCACAGATCGATCATCGGCGCCCTGAGCGCCGCCGTGGTCGCCGTCGGCGTGTTCGCGCCTGTCGCGTCGGCCGCTCCGGTGCCGCGCGCCGCGTGTCCCGAGCGGCCCGGCGTGCTCCGCTGCCTGACCACGTACACACCGGGTTCGGTGCGCGGCCTGGCCGACGGCCCGGCCGGCTGGGGTGCCGACGACCTGGCGTCGGCGTACCGGCTGCCGTCCGATCCGGGGCCGGGGACCGTCGTCGGCATCTCGATCGCCTACGACGCGCCGAACCTGGAAGCGGACCTGGCCGCGTACCGGGCGCAGTACGGGCTGCCGCCGTGCACAACGGCGAACGGCTGCTTCACGAAGGTCAACCAGCAGGGCGCCGCGGCTCCCCTGCCGCCGGCCGACTTCGGTTGGGCCATCGAGTCCACTTTGGACGTCTCGATGGTGTCGGCGGCGTGCCCGTCGTGCCGCATCGTGGTCGTCGAAGGCAACACGCCCGGGTTCGCCGACCTGGCGGAGACGGAGGACACCGCGGTCCGGCTGGGCGCGAAGGTGGTGTCGAACAGCTACGGCGCGCGGGAAAGCGGTGCGCCGCTGGCGTACGCGAGCCACTACCAGCACCCGGGGGTCACCGTGGTCGCCTCGTCCGGCGACTTCGGGTTCACGTCGGCGAGCTACCCGGCGGTGCTGGCGTCGACGGTCGCGGTCGGCGGGACGACGCTCGCCCGCGACCCGGACTCCGCGCGCGGCTGGGCGGAGTCGGCGTGGGAGTACGGCGGCAGCGGCTGCTCGGCCTACATCCCCAAACCGAAGTGGCAGAAGGACATCCACTGCGGCAAGCGGACGGTCGCGGACGTGGCGGCGGCCGCGGACGGCATCGCGATCTTCAACGCGGACGCGGGCGACTGGCTCCCGGTGAACGGGACAAGCGCGTCGGCGCCGTTCGTCGCCGGGCTGTACGGCCGCTCGGGCCGCGCGGGAGCGGCGGGCCCGGCGGACCTGTACGCGCACGCGTCACAGTTCGTGGACATCACCACGGGCCACAACGACCCGACGGGAGCAGGCAAGAAGTGCGGCGGCGACTACCTGTGCGTGGCCGGCCCGGGTTATGACGCGCCAACGGGCGTCGGAGTGCCGAACGGCCTGATCGGCTTCTGATCGGCTTCTGACCGGAGCCGCTCCGCCGGGGATGCGCCCGGCGGAGCGGCTTTGCCAGAATCGAGGAGTGCCGAAGATCGAGATCCGCCCGGCAGGCGCCGACGAGTTCGAAGCGGTCGCGCGCCTGCGCTGGCGCTGGGTGGCCGAGCAGGACGGCCTGACGGACGCGGGCAAAGAGGAGTTCGTGCGCGAATTCGCGGCGTGGGCCCGGGAGAACACGCCGACTCACCGTTGCCTGGTCCTGATGCGCGACGGCGAGGTGACGGGAATGGCGTTCCTCGCGATCACGGCGAGGGTGCCAACGCCCCGCGAGTTCACCCGCGCCGCGGGAGATGTGCAGTGCGTATACGTGGCACCGGAAGCCCGCGCCAACGGCCTCGGCGGCCGGCTGATCGAGGCGGTGCTGCAGTTGGCGGCGGAACTGGGCCTGGAGCGCGTGACGGTGCATTCCTCGGAGAGAGCGGTGCCGGCGTATGAGCGGCGCGGGTTCGCGGTATCGGCCAAGCTGCTGCAGACAGAGCCCGGCTGAGCAAGCCTTCGGCCAGGCTGCCATGAATGACTCATTCATGACACCAGACGTCATGGATGAGTCATTCACTACGTCCGGTCGAGGCCCTGCTCTCTCGCTGACAGGCGGCACAGCCCAAGGCCCAGCCGAGCAAGCGCTCCCCGCACCGCCAGCCGCCTCAGCCGAGCGGCGCAGGCGCACCGCGCCGCCAATGTGGCACAGCCGGCCGAACGCGCCCACATCGCCGCCGCACTAACCTCGAGCGGCGCAGCCTCGCCGCACCAGCGAAGGCCGCAGCCAGCACTCCGCCCGTCGAGTATGCCCACACCGCCAGCCGCCTCAGCCGAGCGGCGCAGGCGCACCGCGCCAACCGGGTCCCGTAGGTTCACTGTGTCCCCGCACGATCCCCCAGACCACCTCAACCCGGGCGGCACAAGCCCCGCTCATACGCCAGCAACCCGGCCTCCGTCCGATGCGCGCACCCCAGCTTCCGCACCACCTGCGCCACACACCCGCGCACCACCGGCTCCGCCAGCCCCAGCCGCTCGGCGATCTCCGCGTTGGTCAGCGCCGACCCGATTCCGACCAGCACTTCCCTCTCGCGCTCCGTCAGCCGGTCCACCTGCGCCAGCCGCTCATCCCGGGGCCCCGACAACCGAGTTGCCGCAGACACCAGGCGACGCGAGGCATCCGGGGAAAGCACCACGTGCCCGTCCGCCGCCAGACGGACCACCTTGATCACCTCGTTCCGCCGAGCCGACCGCAGCAGAAACCCCGCCGCGCCGTCCCGCAGCGCGCGCAGGATTCCCGTCTCGGAGTCGAACGTCGCCAGCACCACCACCGCCGGGCGGCGGGTGACCGGGCCCAGCGGGCCGAGGCGCGGGTCCAGCAGCACCACGTCGGGCAACCTCCGGCGGAGGGTGACCCTGGCCGCCGTCGCGTCGGTCACCGCGCCGACCACCTCGATGCCGTCCGCTTCCGCGAGGATCGCGCTCAGGCGGTCCCGCACGCCGGCGTCGCGTTCGACCACCAGGACCCGGACCGGCGGCGGTGGGAGCACCGGTCAGTCCTTGGGCCGCAGGCGGATCAACGGCAGGTCGGCGCGCGACGCCCCGACCAGGTCGCGGCCGCCCGGGCCACGCAGGCGCAGCTCGCGGAACCGCACCGAAGACAGCTGCGCGGCCTCGATCGGGTAGACGTCGCCGTAGCGCTTGATCTTGTCGACCAGCTCCTTGCCCAGCAGCTCCACGAGCCCGGCGTGCCGGGTGGCGCCGCCGCCCAGCGGGACGTCCAGCTGCTTGCGCACCTCCGGGAACCGCTGGTCCAGCTCGACGGCCAGCTGGTGGATCGTGACGTACGCGGGCCCGAAGTCCCCCGCGTCCGGGCCCGGCGGGATCTCCTGCAGCACCTTGACGAGCTTGTCGTCCATCCCGAGCTTGTCCCACAGGGTCATGCTGTCCCGTTCTCCTCTGCCGCCGCCGCAGGTCTACCAGAGGACCGGCACGCGGTCCACTCCCCCGGTGACACGGTTCGCCCGCACCTCCAGTTCATCCACCGAAGCGGCCAGCCGCAGGCCAGGGAACCGCCGGAACAGCGACCCGAACACCACCCGCAGCTCGGTGCGCGCCAGGCTCGCGCCGATGCAGAACCAGCCGCCGTAAGCGAAGGCGACGTGCGCGTTCGGCTTCCGGTCCGGGTCGAACGACTCGGGGTCGTCGAACACCGCCGAGTCGCGGTTGGCGGCGGCCAGCGACAGGACGACGGCGTCCCCGCGGGCGACCGTCACCCCGCCGAGCTCGACGTCGTCGTGGGCGTACCGCAGCACCCCGAGCCCGCCGGGCGCGGACATCCGCAGGATCTCTTCGACGACGCCGTGCACCCGGCCGTCGGGGTCGGCGGCGAGCGCGTCGCGCCGGGCGAGGTCGGTCAGCAGGTACAGCACGCCGAGGTCGATGCGGTTGGACGTCGTTTCGTGGCCGGCGAACAGCAGGCCCGCGGCCAGCTTCGCGAGGTCGTCGTCGGTGAACGCCGGGTCCTCGGCCTGGGCCCGCACCATGTCGGAGACGACGTCCTGCCCGGGCTCGCGCCGCTTGGCCGCGGCGAGCCGGCCCATGTAGGCCGCGAACTCCTGGAGCGCGGCCTCGGCGCCGTCGCCGATGTCCATCCGGCCCATCCGGTCCGACAGCACGCGGAACGTGTCCCGATCCTCATACGGGACGCCGAGCAGCTCGCAGATCACCAGCACCGGCAACGGGAACGAGAGGTGCTCGTGCAGGTCGACCGGCTCACCGCCACCCCGGGCACGTTCCATCGAGTCGAAACAGCCGTCGGCGAGCTCCTGGACGTGCCCGGTGAGCCGGCGGATCCGGTTGGCCGAGAACGCGGGCACGAGCATCCGCCGCATCCGCGCGTGCTCGACGTGCTCGGTCTCGTGGTCACCCTGCGGCCGGCTGAGAATCGCCGCGGACGACAACGCCGACGCCTCCTCCGGCGCCGGGTGCGAGCGGCCGAACCGCGGGTCGGTGAAGACGGCGCGCACCTGCTCGAACCCGGTGACCAGCCAGGCCGGGTCGCCCGCCGGAGTGGTCACCGGCACCACCGGGCCCTCCCGGCGCAGCACCCCGAACAGCGGGGCGATCTCCAGGACGTTCGGCCGCGCGAAGGGCAGGCGCGGGGTGTCCGTGGTCGCGGTCATGGGGTCTCCTCCCGGGCGCGCGGCCGGAGGGCGCGAACACGGGCGGCCCGGTCACCGGCCGCTCCCCCGGCCCCCGACGTCCACGGTACCCAGGAACCCGGCCCCCGGGCGGGAAAGCCGGGTTCCCCGCCCGATCGGGCCAAAGCCGCGGCCACAGAGGCGGCCGAAACTGTCGGTGCCCACCGCTAAACTGGATTCCGGGGGCGGCGGCCCGTCCTACAGCAGTTTCCACGCCCGGGTCAGCGTGTCCCGCAGGATCTGCTCCATCTCGTCGAACTGCGCCTGGTCGCAGATCAGCGGCGGCGACAGCTGCACCACCGGCTCGGCCCGGTCGTCGGCGCGGCAGTACAAGCCCGCCTCGAACAAGGCGTCCGAAAGGAACCCGCGCAGCACGCGCTCGGACTCGTCGGCGCTGAAGGTCTCCTTGGTCGCCTTGTCCTTCACCAGCTCGATGCCGTAGAAGAAGCCCGCGCCCCGGACGTCGCCGACGATCGGCAAGTCGGTCAGCTTGTCCAAAGTGGACCGGAACGCCGCCTCCCGCGAAAGCACGTGCCCGTAGATGTCCTCCCGCTCCATGAGAGCCAGGTTGGCCAGCGCCACCGCGCAGGACACCGGGTGCCCGCCGTAGGTCGACCCGTGCATGAACGTCGTCGCACCACGGGTGAACGGTTCCATCAGCCGCTCCGAAGCCAGCACCGCACCCAGCGGCGCGTACCCGGACGTCAGGCCCTTCGCCGTCGTGATGATGTCCGGCTGGTAGCCGTAGCGCTTGGCGGCGAAGTCGTACCCGACGCGGCCGAACGCGCAGATCACCTCGTCCGACACGAGCAGCACGTCGTGCTTGTCGCAGATTTCGCGCACCCGCTCGAAATAACCGGGCGGTGGCACGAAACAGCCACCGGTGTTCTGCACCGGCTCGAGGAACACCGCCGCGACGGTGTCCGCGCCCTCGAACTCGATGGCCTGCTCGATCTGGTCGGCGGCCCAGCGCCCGTAGGCGGCGTAGTCGTCGGCGTGCTCGGGCGCGCGGTAGAAGTTCGTGTTCGGCACGCGCAGGGTGCTCGGCACGAGCGGCTCGAAGTCGGCCTTCGCGCCGGGGATGCCGGTGATCGACAGCGCGCCCTGCGACGTGCCGTGGTAGGCCAGCGCGCGGCTGATCACCTTGTGCTTGGTCGGTTTCCCGACGAGCTTGAAGTACTGCTTCGCGAGCTTCCACGCCGTTTCGACGGACTCGCCGCCGCTCACGGTGAAGAACACGCGGTTGAGGTCGCCGGGTGACGCGTCGGCCAGGCGCGAAGCCAGCTCGATCGCCGTCGGGTGCGCGTGGCCCCACAGCGGGAAGTACGCGAGCTGCTTCGTCTGCCGCGCGGCGGCTTCGGCGAGCTCTTCGCGGCCGTGCCCGACCTGCACCGCGAACAGGCCGGCGAGCCCGTCCAGATAGCGCTTCCCGCGGGCGTCCCAGATGTAGGCGCCTTCGCCTCGCACGATCACCGGGACGTCGGTCTCGTCGTAGGCGGAGTGGCGGGTGAAGTGCATCCAGAGGTTGCTGCGGGCGGACTGGGCGAGCCTCGATGCGTCGACGGAAGCGCGGTCGGCGGTAGTGGTCATGCCTCGGTTATCGCACGCGCCGTCGCCGTCACGCAAGTGATTCAGTCGCCCGGACGAACATCGACAACTAATCCATGGTCATTATCACGCCGTCAGCTTCGGATTTAGTCGTGACGCTCAGCGAGTGCCCCACTGGTAGGTCTGCTTCCGCAGCTTGAGGTAGACCATCGCCTCCGCGTGCCGGACCCCCGGCAGCGCGCGGATCCGCGTCGAGATCAGTTCGAGCAGCGCCTCGTCGTTCGCACAGACCGCCTCGCACAGCAGGTCGTAGCGCCCGGCGCAGAGGATGACGTACGCGATTTCGTCCATTTCGGCCAGTGCGTCGCCGACCGGCTCGAGCGGCCCCTCGACGGTGATCGCGATCATCGCCTGCCGGAACAGCCCGACCTGCAAGGGATCCGAGACGGCGACGATCTGGATGACCCCGGAGTCCGACAGCCGCTGCACCCGCTGCCGCACCGCCGCCTCCGACAGGCCGACCGCCTTGCCGATCGTCGCGTACGCGCGGCGGCCGTCTTCCTGCAGCTGCGCGATGATCTGCCGCGAGATGTCGTCGAGCACCGGCGGGGCGGGCCGGTTGGGCGTGTCCTGGCTGCTCACCCCCCGGATCATCCCCGACACGGGCGATCCCAGGCAAACGCGGCGCATTCGTCACGGAAGGTCACCGGATGCGCAAGCGCATCCCCGGAATGACAACGGATTTAGTCGTCTTCGGGCCGTTGACAACACCGAAACGGTGCTGTTCCATCCGTCGCACCTTGCCCCCGGCCGGAGGGAACGCCCCGTGTCCCGCACTCCCGCCCCGCCCGCCACCACCACCGCCGCGACGCCGAAGACCGCCCGCAAGCTCACCCGCTCCATCGGGGTCGGCGGCGGCACGCTCCTCACGCTCAGCTGCGTGACCCCGGCGTCGTCGCTGTTCGTCCTCGTGCCCCCGCTGTTCGCCGAGCTCGGCACCGGCACCGCCCTCGCCATCACGCTCGCGGTGCTGCTCTGCGTCGGGATCGCCTTCTGCTACTCCGAGCTCGGCACGCTGGTGCCGAGCGCCGGCGGTGAATACGCGATGATGACGACCGTGGCGAACCGGTTCGCCGGCTGGCTGACATTCATGCTGTCGTTCATCGTGATCCTTGTCGTGCCGCCGATCATCGCGATCGGCGTCGCCGACTACGTCGCCGCGGTCGCGGACATCAACCCCTCGGTCGCCGGGGCGCTCGTGATGCTCGCCTCGACCGTGATGGGCCTGCTGAACCTGCGGTCCAACGCGTGGATCACCGGGATCTTCCTCGTCATCGAGATCGTCGCCATCTTCGTCGTGTCCCTGCTGGGCTTCACGCACACCACGCAGAGCCCGGCCGTGCTGCTGAAGCCGAGCCTCGGCACCGGCGGGATCGGGCTGATCGCCGTGGTCGCCGGGCTCGCCGTCGCGTTGTTCGTCGTGCAGGGCTTCAGCACCGCCGTCTACCTCGCGGAGGAGATGCGCGAGCCACGCAAGACCGTGGCCAGGACGGTGTTCTGGACGCTCGGCATCAGCGCACTGGTCATCCTCGTGCCGGTCGTCGCCATCACCCTGGCCGTGCCGGACGCCGCCGCGCTCGCCGGGGTCGACCTCACCGCGCTGGTCACCGCCTGGAGCGGCTCCGCCGTCGGCGTCGCGATCAGCCTCTGCATCGCCGCGGCGATCGTGAACGCCGTCATCGTGATGGTCATCCAGAACTCGCGGGTGCTCTACGCCTCCGCCCGCGACCAGGCCTGGCCGGCGCCGGTGAACCGCGTGATGAGCGTGGTCAGCGAACGGTTCGGCGCGCCGTGGGTCGCCACGCTCGTGGTCGGGCTGTCCGAAGCCGTCCTCTGCTTCGTGCCGGTGGACACGCTCAGCGGTGTCACCGGGGTCGCCGTCGTCGCGCTGTACCTCAGCGTGGCGGCCGCCGCGCTCGGCGCGCGCCGGGCCGCGCACCGCAAGCCCCACGTCTGGCGGATGCCGGCCTGGCCGGTGGTGCCGGCGGTCGCCGTCGCCGCGCTGGCGTACGTCCTGGTCGAGCAGAGCGCGCTCGACCTGGGCATCACGGCCGGGGTGCTCGTGGTGTCGGCGCTGTACTGGTGGGGGTACCTGCGGCGGCGGCCCGAGCGGTGGGTCGTGACCGTCCCGCCGGAGGAGTAGGTCAGTCCTTCGGCCGGCCCCTCAGCTGGCGCACGCCGATGATGATCACCGCGAGCAGGCCGACGACGCCGACCAGGACCCAGATCCAGCTCGGGATGCCGACGGAGTCGACCCCGGCCGGGGCCGGAGAGCTGGGCGCCGCCGGCTGGGTCTGGGCGACCACGGACGTCGGAGCCGCCGAGCTCGAGGCCGCGGCGGTGAGGGTGAAGTGCACGGTGCCGGTGAGGTTGTCGCCGTCCTCCGCGATCACCTGCCAGGTCAGCGTATAGGCCTGGGCGGGCCCGGCCGGCGTCACGGGCACCGTCACGACCTTGCCCGCGACCGCCGGCGTGCCGACCTTCCAGGCGGTGCCGTCGCGCCCGGTCACTTTGACCGGGTCCGGCGGCAGCGTCACCGGCTCGCCGAAGGTCAGCTGGAGCTGCGTCGGCGCGGTCGCGATCGACGCGCCTTCGGCGGGGGAACTGGACTCGAGCTCGGTGTGGGCCGACGCCGGTCCGGCGAGGACGACAAGCCCCAACAGGGCGGCGAGGACGGCACCGAACGTGCGACGCGGGATCATCCGGACATCCTGCCCTATCCGCCCGTGCAGTCTTCGTGTCCACCCGTGCACCCGGGTGGGTCTCCCTTCTCTTCGCGCCGCCCATTGGCCAGGATGGACGCCTGGGTGGCGAGGGAAGGACCTCAATGGCGACAGTGCGCAACGAAGCCGACGCACGGCGGCAGCTGCGGGCGGAGCACCAGCGAGAGAAGCAGGACGGGCACGACCCGCGGGAACACGCCTCGGGTGTCGCGCAGCCGCAGGGCGGGGGCACGGCCGCGCTGGTCGCCGACGGCTCCGACGTCCTGGAGCTGGACTACGCCGAGGTCGACGCGGCGAAGAAGGCCCTCGACGAGCGTCACCAGGAGCTGTCCGGCTACCTCGAAAGCGCCCGTGACCTCGGCACTCCGCTGGCCGACGGCAAGGGGCCGGTCTCCCACTGGATGCGCCGCTCGTTCGGCGTCCGCGGGGGCGCCGAGGCCGGTGGGGTGCAGGCCGCGCTGACGTCGTACCTCGGCGAGCTCGCCGCGCTCCGGCAGGCGCTTGACACCGTCGCCGCGACGCACCGCCGCAACGACGAGGAGGCCGCCGCGTCCCTCCGGGCGGGTGAGCGTGATGCCTGAGTTCCATTCCACGCACCACGAGCCCACGAAGCGCGAGAAGGCGAAAGCGCGGCGCGTCCGCCGGGAGAAGGCCGCGAACGACCGTGAAGACACGTTCGGGCGGATCAACTGGGAGAGCTACGACCACCGCGAGCTGTGGGACATGGTCCAGTCGGCCGACCCGCCCCGGCTGGGCGAGCAGGCCCACCGGTGGGCCGAGCTCGGCAAGGGTGTCGACACGGCCACCGGCGACGTCCACGCGCTGGTGCAGAAGCTGCTGCTGTCGTGGCGCGGCCCGTCGGCGGCACAGGCGGCGGACTCGGTGCACCGGCTGACCGGCTGGGCCAGCACCGCGAGCGAGAACGCCCGCCACATCGGCGACGGCCTCGACAGTTACACCTCGGCGATCGGCGAAGCCCGGCGGAAGATGCCGGAGCCGGTGCACTACTGGGCCGAGCGGTGGTTCCAGGAGGGATACGCCGTCAAGCGGCTCGACGGGCCCGAAGGCGCGTACATGCTGGACGACCTGCTCGACGACAAGCTGCCCACCAAGAAGCAGGCCGACCAGGCCAAGGCCGAGGCCGTGCGCGTGATGGAGCAGTACGAGGGCGCGAGCCACGACGTCCGTCACCGGCTGCCCCCGGCGTTCGACACCGCGCCGCAGGTCAGCGCGGGCTCCGACACCCCGCGGGTGCCCACACCGGTGACGGTGGCCCCGCCCGTCGACTCCCCCGAACCGGACCACGACCCCGGCCGCGTCCCGGACGACTCGACGTCGTCCGCGGCCGCCCTGCCGGGCGCGCTCACCGGCACCGTGGTGCCCGGCGGGCTCGACGGGGTGATCGGGCCGGGGGTGACGACCGGCGGCCAGACCAGCGGCGCGGGGTACGGAACCGGCTTCGGCCCGGGCTTCCCCGGGGTCCCGGCCGGTTCGGCTTCCGGCGGAGGCTTCGCCGAAGGCGGCCGGACGGGCCTGGGCCGCGGACCGGGCGCCGGCGTGTCCGGCTTCGGCCCGGGCGGGAACGGCGGCCGCGGCTCGGCGGGCGGGTACGGGATGTACCCGCCGGGCCAGGGCGCCCGGCGCGAGGACGACACCGAGCACCGCGACAAGTACGCCGACGGGTACGACCTGCTCGACGACCTCCCGCCCGCGTACCCGCCGGTGTTCGGCGAATGAGCGGGTTCCACGCCGACCCCGCCGCGCTCGACGTCCTCGCCCGGCGGCTGGAGGACGCCGCGGAGGAGCATCGCGCCGCGGCGGCCGAGGTCGACGCCGCGGGCCTGGACGATCCGGGCCCGGTATCGGCCGCGCTCACCGCGCTGATCGGCGAGTGGTCCGGCAGGATGCGTGCCGTGCAGACGGACTTCGGCATGGCGGCGGCGAGTGTCCGGGCCGCGGCGAAGGCCTACCGGTCCACGGACGCGGAAGCCGCCGGCGACCTGGGCCTGGCCGATGGCTGAGTTCCGCGGCCTCGGCTTCGACCCGGCGCCCGGCAGTCCCGACGCCGTCGCCGAAGCGGCCCGGCGGTGCACCGAAGCGGCGGGCCGGCTCGGCGAAGCCCCGTCCCCCGGCGAGATCCCGGAATGGGCGGGCCGGTCCGCCCAGGCGCTGGCCGACCGCGCCCGCCGAGCCGCGGCGGGCCTGTCCGCCGTGCCGGACGCGATGCGCACGGCGGCAACGGTTCTCGGCGACTGGGCCGGAACGCTGCTCGCCCACCGCCGCCAAGCCGAAGACCTGGACCGCCGGGCCGCGGCAGCGCGCCGAGCCGTCGTCGACGCCGAAGACGACGTCGAGCGGGCCGAGACGGAAGCCCAGTTTTCCCCGGCCGGCCAAGGAGAACTCACCGCCGCCCGCGCCCGGCTCGCCGCCCGGCGCGACGACCTCGAGCGTGTCCTCGCCGAAGCGCAGGACCTCGAACGCGCCCACACCACCGAAGCGGCCCGCGTCGCCGCCCGGCTGCGGGCCCTCGGCGACGGCGCACCGCTGCCGAGCGCACCGGATTTCCCTTCCCTCACCACACATCTGGAGTCGTTCGCGGCCGCCGGACGTGAGCTGGGGGTGACCGTCGCACGGACACCCGTCGCGCCGGTGACCCCGCCGCCGGGCGCCGTGGGCGCGTTCGCCGCCGCGCTGGGTGGCCGGTGAAACTGCCCGCCGTCCCGGGGATCACCCCGGTGAGCCTGGACTCGGTCGAGCGCACCACGGCCGAGCTGCACACGCTGATGGCGCGCCTGCGCGGGCCCGACGCCGCCCGCGACCTCGGGCTCGAAGCGGCCGCCGTCCAGTCCGCGGAGATCGCCCACGAGCAGCGCGCGGGCCTGCTCGCGCTGGTCGAGCACCGCGACGCGGACCCCGCGCTGCTGATCGCCGGAATGATCGCCGCGGACGGGCCGCTCGACGAAGCCGCCGCGGCGGACCTCGGCCGGTTCGTCGCCGACCGGAGCCCGGGCATCCGCGACGTGAGCAGCGCCCGCACCGGCCGCGGTTACCCGGTGACGATCGTCGAGCGCATCGGCCTGTCCGGCGCGCAGCTGCAGGCCGTGGTGCTCGACCCGGACCGCCCGCGCGCGGCGGTGTTCACCCTGCACTCCCCCGGCGGCCGGGGCTGGCTGGAGGTGGCGGGCCTGGCGGGCACGCTCGTCGCCGGCGTCGACCTCACGGCCGCAGCGCCCGCTCCCGGAACTCCCGCGGGGTCCGGCCGGTCGCCGCGCGGAACGTCCGCGAGAAGTGCGGGGCGCTCGTGAACCCGCAGTCCCGCGCGATCTCCGCGATCCCGCGCCCGGCCTTCGCGGGGTCGGCCAGGAGCACCTTCGCGCGTTCGATCCGGAGGCCCTTGAGCCGTTCCGAGACGCCTTGGCCGTCGTCGAACAGCTGGTACAGCCGCCTTCGTGAGATGTACAGCGCGTCGGCGATCCTGTCCGCTGTAAGCGACTGCTCGGACAGGTGCGCGCGCATGTACTCCAGTGCTTCGCGCCTTCGCGCCGCGAGTACGTCGACACGGTCGAGCTCGACGCGCAACGCGCTGCGCAGCACCAGTTCGGCCAGCCCGAGCAGGTGGTGGGCCAGGCCGTGCGGGTCGAGGCGCGGCCCGGCCGCGAGGACGTGCGCCACGGCGCCGGCGAACAGCGACCGCAGCGGCGCGTCGACCTCGACCGGCCGGAACATCAGCGGCCGCAGCTCGGTGAAGGAGATCGACAGCTTCGCCGCGGCGACGGTCAGCATCACCACGCCGGACGGCTGCAGGTGCAGGGTCGCGTCGGCGAACGTCAGCTTCGCGCCGGACTCGGCGACCGCGCGCGGCACCGGGCAGCGCAGCAGCAGCTGGATGCCCTCCGGAGCACCGGCGGCGCCGCCGAGGATCGCCGCGCGCGCCGCCGCCGCGCCCGAAGCGCGGACGACGAGGTACCCGCTCGCGGGTACCTCCACATGGTGCGGCTCGGCCATCGGCACCATCGTGCCCGACGGCGGCCGCCCACCACGGGAAGGGGGACCATGGCGCGCCGCACCGCGACGACGGCGGGAGTGATCCTGTCGCATCTGGAATTCGATCTCCTCTGGGAGGACCTGGGACCGGGCGGGCCGCCACCGCACCCGTTCGACGTCCCGGCGCACGGCGCCACCCACGCCGAGCGCGACGACCTGGGCGTCCGCGTGTTCGCGGGGCTGTCCGAAGCCGGGCTGACCGACGGCGACGACATCGACCCGGGGCTGGCGGACCTGTTCGGGCTGCTGGGGTCACCGGCGCTGAGCGTCGACGCGCTGGTGCTCGGCGAGGCGCCGTGGCGGCTGCTCGCCGCGGTGCGGGACACGGCCGGGGTGCTGGCCGTGCTGGACGAACGTGACCTGGTGCTGGAGCCGTTGCGCCCGGCCGACCTGGTGCCGGCGGTGACCCGCATGCTCGGCGACCAGCCCCCGGGCCCCGGCGACCAGCTCCGCCTCCCTCGCGCGGCCTACTCGGCGGCGACGGAGGCGTACGCCCGCAGCGGTTACGACGCGTTCGAGCGGGCCTTGGGCGCGGCCGGGATCACCGGCCGGGCCGTGCGGCCGCTCGCCACGCTGGTCACGGCCGAGCGCTACGCGGCGGGCCAGCTCGCCGCGACGGGTCCGGCGGGCCGCACCCCGGTCGTGGCCTGGTTCGACACGGCGGTGGGGCGGTACGCGGTGACCCCGGAGAACGTCGGCGGCGAGCCGTGGGTGACGCTCACTCCCGCGGACAGCGCGTGGGTCGCGGACCGGATCGGCCGTCTGGTCGACGACGTCCGGTGAGCGGACCGGTCAGGTCGCCCAGGTCACGGGGGTGAAGGAGTCGTCGGGCTCGCGTGACCGGATCGCGGGCTGCCGTCGGGGCCGGATCGCCGGTCCCGAGGCTTGAGCCGGGTCGGGCTGGTCCTGCTCGCGCGGCCGGATCTCGGGTCCCGAGGCTTGAGCCGGACCGGACTCGTCCTGCTCGCGCGGCCGGATCGCGGGCCCCGCCATCCCGCCGGGCTCCTCTTCCGGCAGCAGATCCCCGAGCAGCTCCCGCCCCTGTCGCAGCGCATCAACCGCGGCTTCCTCGGCCAGCCGTCGGATCACCCCGGCCAGCTCCCCGGGCGCCCGGTTCAGCGCCCACCGGTCGAACCGCAGGTCGACCAGCGCGCCGTGCAGATCGACCAGCACCGAAACCCCGTCCCCGGCCGCACCCGCGCGAATCGCCGCCAGCCGCGCCCCGTACCCCGGGTCCGGCGCCGCGAAGGCGTCGTCGGCCAGCTCCACCGCCGTCCGCTCGCCGTTCACTGCGCCCGCCAGCTTTCCGGCGTCGTCTCTTCCGCGGCTTCCCCCGGCGCGGGCAGGCCGAGGCCTTCGAGCCCGTCGTCGACGGTGTGCCACAGCGACGCGGTGGCGCGAGCCGACGCGGCCGCTGTCAGCAGCAGGATCCGGCGGGCGAGCTCGTCCGGCTCCAGCCGCAGCGCTGACGCCTCCAACGTCAGCTCCCGCAGCGCCCCACCGGGCGCGACCTCCACGGCGACCGTCCGGTCGGCGGCTTTTCCGGTGATCACGGGTGGACCCCTCCGTAGAACGTCGACGCCGAGAGCGTGTGCGTGTTCCGGCGGACGGCGTCCCCGGAGTTGCCCTCGATCATCGTGACCTGGTTCCCCTCGACCTTCTCGACGATGCCGATGTGCGTGCTCGTCGACGTGTTCTGCGGCCCGGTGCCGAAGATCAGCACGTCACCCGGGCGCGCCTGGTGCAGCGAGTTCTTGCCGTACGCGTGCCCGTTCTCCTGGCCCCAGTGGTAGACGTCGCCGCTGAACGGCAGGATCGGGATCTTCACCCCGGCCTTGCGCCACATCGCGGTGGCGAACGACGAGCACCACGCGGCGGTCGGGCCGTACGGGTTCCGGTTGCTGCCCGGCGGGTTCTCGCGGACGCCCAGCTGCGTGCGCGCGGCGTGGACGACGTCCTTCCCGCGCCCCGATGCTTTGCCGGGATGAGTCGACTTGCCGGGATGAGTCGCGTGCGCGGGCGCCGTCTTGTCGGCGACGCCGTCGTGGGTCAGGTCCTTCCGGAGCTCGTTCAGCTTCTTCGCCGCCGCCTTGAGCTCGGCGTCGACGTGCCGCAGTGTCGACGCGGACTGGCGCGTGTACTGCGGCGCCAGGTCCGCGGCGTGCCCGACGGCCCGCATGAGCGCGGCCTGCGTCCCGGTCGTCGCGCCGGCGTCGAGGATCTGCTTGGCCTTGGCGGTGTACTCGTCGACCAGCCGCTGCACGGCTGTGTGCCCGCTGTCCACAGTGGACGCCACGTGCGCGACGAGCTTCTCCGCCGCGGCTCCGGCAGCGCTGGTGACCTTCAGCTCCTTCGTGAGCTTCGCGCTGGTGTGCTCGAAGCCGTCGGCGCCGTGGCCCTGCCACTGGCCGAGCACCGTGGCGCTTTCCTTGTGGTAGGCGTCGTGCTGGGCGTCCAGCGCGCCCGCCACCTGGTGCAGGGCGAACTCGGCGCGGACGGCGTCTTCGGCCTTCCCGGCGAGCTTGTTGCGGTGCGCGATGAGGTCCTTGGCGAAGGAACGCGCGAGCGCGGCGGTGTCCATGTCAGTTCCGTCCGTTCAACGCGGCGGCGGTCGCCGTCTCGTGGTCGCGATAGGACTTCGCGGCCTTCTGCGCGGCCGTAGCGAGTCCGTCGGCGTGCGCGCCGACGCCCTTGACCTGCTTCTGCAGGGCCAGACCGAAGCCAGCGAGCGCGTCGGCGAACCCGGACTCCTTGCCGATCTTGCCGAAGCTCTCGTGACCGATCTCCCGCACGTCGCGCAGCTGCCCGGTCGTGGCGCCCAGCGTGTCGGCGACGTGCCGGGTCCGCTTCACATAGGAGTGCAGGACGGTGTCGTCCACGCGCAGCGGTTTGCCATGGGACGCGCCGGACTGGGCGTGCGGCTTGCCGTGGTGCTTCGTGACGACCTCCTGGGCGGCCTTGCGCGCGGCCGTGAGGTGGTCCTTGTAGGCGCCGTTGGTGTACGTCGACCAGGGCGTGAAGTCGTGCCCGTCGCTGGAGATGTCCTTCGCGACCCGGGCGTTGGTGTCCGGGTTGAACAGCGCGTCGTTCGACTTGAGGTGGTACTGGTGGCGCCGGTCCGGGCCGAGCGCGCCCAGCATGTTGATCTGCCACAGGCCGTAGGAGTTGTCCGGCGGCGTGGCGTTGTGCGCGGTCGTCCGGCCGCCGGACTCGGCCAGCGCGACCGCGACCGCGGTGGTCAGGCCCTGGCCGCGGAACCCGGCGTCGTAGGCGTGCCGGGCGATCTGCTCGGCGCTCAGCTTGGTCATGGGTTCGACCTTGACCGTCCGGGTACCCGCCGCGGTAGCCGCGCTGCACGCAGGGACAACCCCGCTGCACACGCGGCTCAACCTTCGGGGCCGGTCAGCCGTACTGATCCCGGGAGGACCCGCGACGAGGGGAAAGACGGATGCGCAGCACCGGGGTGGCGACCCTGCTGGGGTTGATGCTGGTCACGGCGGCGTGTTCGCCGCCGCGGACGACCACGCCGAGCCCGATCGCCGAGCCGGCGCCACTGACCAAGGCGACCACGCCGACCACGACGGCTCCCCCGCCCGCGCCACCCTGCGCCGTCATCACCGGCGCGTGCGTGAGCCTGACCCAGCGGCTCGCCTGGCTGCTGCGGGACGGCCAGGTCGTGCGCGGCCCGGTCCCCGCCGGCTTCGGCCCGCCCGACCAGGCGACCCCCGCGGGGTCGTTCCGCGTCGCGTGGAAGGACCGCGAGCACACCAGCAGCAGCTACGGCACGAACATGCCCTACTCTGTGTTCTTCGCGGCCGGCGGCATCGCCTTCCACGAGGGCCCGCTGGACACGCCGTCGCACGGCTGCGTCCACCTGAACGACGCCGACGCGGCCGCGTTCTTCGACGGGTTGAACGTCGGTGACGCGGTGCAGGTCGTATAAACTTCGCTGACCTTGACCACTTCCCTTTCCGACGTCGTCGCGCGGCTGCGTGCCGCCGGTTGTGTGTTCGCCGAGGACGAGGCCGAGCTCCTCGTCACCGCGGCCGCTTCCCCCGCCGAGCTCGAGTCGCTGGTCGAGCGCCGCGTCGCCGGCCTGCCGCTGGAGCAGCTGCTCGGCTGGGCGGAGTTCCACGGCTTGCGGATCACCGTGCGGCCCGGCGTGTTCGTGCCGCGGCGCCGGACGGAGTTCCTCGTCGACGTCGCCGTTTCGCTCGCCCCGCCGGACCCCGTCGTGCTGGATCTGTGCTGCGGTTCGGGCGCGCTCGGCGCCGCGTTCGCCGCGGTGCTGCGGCCGCGGGAGCTGCACGCCGCCGACGTCGAGCGCGCGGCCGTCGAATGCGCCCGCGTGAACCTTCCAGATTTCCACGTCCACCAGGGCGATCTCTACGACGCGCTGCCGTCGTCGCTGCGCGGCCGGGTCGACGTGCTGCTGGCCAACGTCCCGTATGTCCCGTCGGAGGCCGTCGCGACGATGCCGCCCGAGGCCCGGCTGCACGAACCCCGCGTCGCGCTGGACGGCGGCGCGGACGGTCTCGACCTCGCCCGTCGTGTCGCCGCGGGGGCGCCGGACTGGCTGGCCCCCGGCGGGACCGTGCTGGTCGAGGCGAGTGAGCGGCAGGCGCCGGTGCTGGCGGCGCTCTTCGCCGAGGCCGGCCTGGCGCCGCGGGTGCACGAGTCCGAGGAGCTGGGCGCCACCGTGGTCACCGGGTCTCACATCACCCATCCGAGATCTCACGTTTCGGCGCCGTGAGCGTCTACCAGGTGTGATCGTGAAACCGTTCGAGCAGATCGTGGCCGAGCACGGACCGATGGTCTTCCGGGTCTGCCGGGCCATGCTGGGCCCCGCAGACGCCGAAGACGCCTGGTCGGAGACCTTCTTGTCGGCGCTGAAGGCGTATCCCGAGCTGCCCGCGGACGCGAACGTCCAGGCGTGGCTCGTCACGATCGCGCACCGCAAGGCCATCGACGTCACGCGGGCGCACGCGCGCGCCCCGGTCCCGGTCGGCGAGGTCCCGGACCGCCCGGGCCGCGAGCCGACGTGGGACGGCGACCTGTGGGCGGCGCTGGCCCGGCTGCCCGACAAGCAGCGCGCCGCCGTCGCCTACCACTACCTGGGCGGGCTGCCGTACCGCGAAATCGCCGAGATCCTCGGCGGCACCACGGAGGCCGCCCGCCGCGCGGCCGCCGACGGCGTCAAGGCCCTGCGGGCCACCTATCCCGTGAACTTGGAAGGAGCGCACACATGACCGACATCTTCGCCTCGCTTCCGGTGGAGTACGAGCTCAACCCGAACCGCATGCACGAGCGCCTGACCGCGGCCGCCGAGCGCGAAGGCCTGCTCGACCTCGCCTACCGCACCCTGGACAGCCCGGTCGGCCCCCTGCTGCTGGCGGCGACCGAGCGCGGCCTGGTCAAGGTGGCGTTCGACCGCCAGGATCACGACGCGGTGCTGGCGGCGCTGGCCGAGAGCATCAGCCCCCGCATCCTCCGAGCCCCGGCCCGCCTTGACGCGGTGACCAGACAACTCGACGAGTACTTCACGGGCGGCCGCCAGTCGTTCAACGTCCCGCTCGACTTCCACCTGGCCCGCGGGTTCCGCCTCTCGGTCCTGGAGCACCTACCGGAGATCGCATACGGCCACACGGAGAGCTACGCCCAGGTAGCAGCGGCGGCGGGCAGCCCCAAGGCGGTCCGCGCAGTGGGCACGGCGTGCGCGCTCAACCCACTGCCGGTGGTGGTGCCCTGCCACCGAGTGGTCCGTTCCGACGGTTCGTACGGCCAGTACGCAGGCGGCGAAGAGGCCAAGCGAGTGCTCCTGACCTTGGAGGCGGCTTGAGCCGCTGCTAGGCGCCGGTCTTCAGCTACTCCACCTTCGGCCCGAGTCAGCGGGGTCGAAGGTGGAGGAGCGCTGTCCCGTCTCTCTCACTCTCTCCCCCCCCGGCGGGGGGCGGCGACTGACTAGGCGTCGCCGTGTCCTCAGCACGCCCCGCCGGGCCCGGCGACGCCACCCCCCCTCCGCAGCACGCGCATCCCCGCCCCCCACAGCACACTCGTCCTCACCACCGCTCCGCAGCGCACTCATCGTCGCCCCCCAACAGCACACCCCCTCCTCACCACCACCCTCCGCAGCACTCACCCTCGCGGCCGCCGCCACAACAGCCACCTGGCCAGGACAGCCGCATCCAGCAGATCCGCCCGCCTTGCCCACCGGCACCGAACCACTCGCCCGGCCGCCCCACCTGGCACCGGGACCGCTCGTCCATCCACCGGCAACGCCCGGCACGGGTCCCCTCGCGCCCCGGCTGCCTCGCCCTGCCGAGCCGCCGCTCCCCCGTTCTCACCCCGCGTCCACACCAGAACCAAATCGCCCTCCCCACCGATCTCACGTTTCCCCCACCCGGCGCGTCTACCAGGTATGAGCACATTCGAGAAGCGGGTCGCGGCGGCCGACTGGAACACCGTGGCCGCCGAAGTCGACGACTACGGCTGCGCCTTGCTGCCGCAGCTCCTGACCCCGGCCGAGTGCGCCGAGCTCGTCGCGATGTGGGACGAGCCGGAGCACTTCCGCGCCACGGTGAACCTGCGGCGCCACCGCTTCGGCGACAACGGCGACTACCACTACTTCGCGGCACCGTTCCCGGAGCCGGTGCAGCGTCTCCGCCAGGCGCTCTACCCCCGGCTGCTGCCGATCGCCCAGGACTGGCACACCCGCCTCGGTCGCGACGCGGAATGGCCGTCCACCTTGGACGAATGGCTGGACATCTGCCACGCCGCCGGCCAGCGGCGGCCGACACCGATCCTGCTGCGCTACGAAACGGGCGGCTGGAACGCCCTGCACCGCGACCTGTACGGCGACAAGGTCTTCCCGCTCCAGGTCGTCATCAACCTCAACAACCCGGGCACCGACCACACCGGAGGCGAGTTCCTGCTGGTCGAGCAACGACCACGCGCTCAGTCACGCGGCACCGCGACACTCATCCCCCAGGGTCACGGCCTCGTGTTCACCACCCGCGACCGTCCGGTCCGCTCAGCCCGCGGCTGGTCGGCATCTCCGGTACGCCACGGCGTCTCAGCAGTCCGTTCAGGCCGACGGCACACACTCGGCCTCGTCTTCCACGACGCGACATGACCGACGCAGAACTCGAGGCACTGGTCGGCCTCATTGGCTCGGCCCGCCACATCGTCCTCGGCACCGCGGCTGATCCAATGTCCCGGGCCGACGGAGCACGCATCGCCGAGGCCTGGGGCGGGCTCGTCCTGGCCACGGTGACGTGGCCGGAGACGGCGGCGTCCTGGCTTCGCCAAGCCCGCCGGTTCGCAGCACCGGAACCAGACATCTGGGTGGTCAGCGCAACCCCGGCCGGCTGGGCCGGGATGGCACAGCGGTTGCGGATGTCGACGTCCTGGAGTCCACATCGGACGGTCGCCACCGCAACATTGGCAGAATTTCGCATGCCCGGCGTACGCGGCGCACGGGCTGACGGCACCACTTGGGAGGACTGATGAAACACACGATCGTCGACTCACCGATCGGCCCTCTGACCCTCGTCGGAGACGGCGAGGTTGTCACCGGCCTGTACTTCCCGCACCACTGGACGCGCCCCGATCGGTCGACGTTCGGCGAGCAGGACGACACGGCCTTCCCGGAAGCGGTCCACCAGCTGAAGGAGTACTTCGCCGGCCAGCGCACCGAGTTCGACATCGGCACGCGCGCCGACGGCCCCGCCTTCGACCGCGCAGTGTGGGCCGAGATCGCGAAGATCCCCTACGGCCACACCGCCACGTACGGCGAACTCGCGAAGGTCGCGGGCGGCCTGCCGCACGAAGTCGGCGCGGCGGTGGGCCGCAACCCGCTGAGCATCCTCGTGGCGTGCCACCGCGTCGTCGGCAAGAACGGAAAGCTGACCGGCTACGCAGGCGGCCTGAAGCGCAAGGAGTTCCTCCTGGAACTGGAACGCCCACCGGCGTCGGAGCGTGGCCAGCTCTGGTGAGCTAGACGTGGCTCAGCAGCATCGTCGCACCAAGGCCGGTCATGGTCACGGCGATGAGGACGTCCAGGACACGCCACGCCACCGGCTTGGCAAACACCCCGGCCAACCGCTTCGCGCCAAAGCCCAGCGCACTGAACCACACGGCACTGGCAATGCCGGCTCCGACACCGAAGACCCACCGCCCATCGCCGTGAGCGACGGCGATCGAGCCGAGCAGCAGCACGGTGTCGAGGTAGACGTGCGGGTTGAGCCAGGTAAAGGCAACACAGGCAAGCACCGCCTTCCGCAGCGGCGTGCGTTCCTCACCCACGGTCATCACCGAAGGCCGGAACGCCTGCCGCGCGGCCAGGGCCCCATAGGCAAGGAGGAACAGCCCACCCCCGACAGCGATGACCCCGATGGCGGTCGGCCACCGGCCCAGGACGGCCCCGATCCCACTGACCCCCAGCCCGATCAGCACCAGATCGGACACGGCGCAGATGACCACCAGCGGCGTCACGGCTCCCCCACGCAGACCCTGCTGCAGCAAGAAGGCGTTCTGAGAACCGATGGCAACGATGAGCGAGAGGCCGGTTCCGAACCCGGCGACGAGCAAAGGGAGCACGCCACCACGGTATGACCGTCCGGCTGCATTACTCCAGCTAAAGATTCTTACGTAACATTAGCGCTCATGATGTCGGACCTCCCCCTGGACCAGGTCAGAACGCTCCTGGCCGTAGTGGACGAGCAAAGCTTCGACGCGGCGGCGTCGGTCCTGCACGTCACGCCGTCCGCGGTCAGCCAGCGAGTAAAAGCCCTGGAGCAGCGCACCGGCCGAGTCCTCCTGCTCCGAACCAAGCCAGTACGCCTGACCGAATCCGGCAAGGTGGTAGTCCGCTACGCGCGGTCCCTGACCCAACTGGAACAAGACGCGCTGTCCGAGCTGGGCCTGGGCTCGTCAGCCGTCCGCACGCTCACTATCGCGGTAAACGCCGACTCCTTGGCAACGTGGTTCCTCCCGGCCCTCTCACAAGTCCCGGAGTCCTTGTCCCTCAGCTACGACCTGCAACGCGAGGACCAGGACCACACAGCAACCCTCCTACGCGAAGGCCTGGTGATGGCCGCAGTAACGGCGGCTCCCCAGCCAGTGCAAGGCTGCACCTCCCACCGCCTTGGCCGCATGCGCTACCGGGCAATGGCGTCACCAGCATTCGTCAAGCGCTGGCTCTCATCAGCCCCGCTCCCATCCGCCCTCCCCACCGCACCGGTGATCGTGTTCGACCGCAAGGACGACCTCCAGGACCGCTTCCTCCGAGCCCTGACCCGCCGCCGAAACTTCACCCTGGTCCGCCACTACGTCCCAGCCTCAGAGTCCTTCACCGACGCCGTAACAGCCGGCCTAGGCTGGGGAATGGTCCCAGAAATCCAGGCGGCCTCCCGCGGAGACGCCCTGGTCGATCTGGCACCGGACCGTCCCTTGGACGTCCCCCTGCACTGGCAGCAGTGGAAGCTGGACTCCCCAGCCCTGGCAGCAGTGGCCCAGGCAGTAACGCAAGGCGCAAAGACCGCACTCCGCTGAACAGCCACAACTCAGCCTCGGCTACGGGTGCGAGCGGGGACCGGGTCCCGCACATCGCGCGAACCCGGCCTACGCTGGCGACGAGCGGTTGGTGCGGGTGCGATCGGACGCCAGGGTCTGGAACAGGAGAAGCGGTTGACTCGGTCTGCAAGCATTGGTTTCGAGTTCGTGGCCCCGATAACAGTTTCGGGGACGCTGAACGCACTGGTCGCCGCCGGCTGCTCGCTTTCCCATCGAGGGCAAATCAGTTACGTGTTCGACGAGAACACCATGTTCGACTGGGTGCACGCTGACGACCGGCAAGTAGGTGATCTTCTTGCCCAAGCAGACGCCACACCGGCAGATCTCGTGACGGTGGGGTTTTCGATCCTGTTGGACATACCAAGCGAAGTGGGTGGCGAATTACTCTTTCACCAGGGAAGGTCGGAGATATCGTTCGTAGCCTCGATAAACCGCAGGAAGCTCGGCGGCCCATCCAATTTCTCCGACCTCGGCTGGTACCTGAATCGACTCATTCCGATCTTCGAGCCGCTGGGGCTGCTGGACGTTCAGGCAACGGATTTGGCCTAGCTCATCAGGCCTGCACCTCCACCGAGTTCGCTGCGACATGACGGCCTAGCGCTCGTTTCTCCACCACCAGGAACAGCCAGTTCAAGACATTCCCCAGGACCCCAACCAACACGATCCAAGCCCACACAGCCGACAGATCGAAGCTCTGGCTGGCGAAAAGAAACTGATAACCAATCCCGTTCGTAGCGCCGACGAGCTCCGAGATCACCATCAGCACCAGAGACAGCCCAAGCGCGATCCGCATGCCCGAGAAGATCTTGGGAAGCGACGCCGGGAGGATCACCACGAACAGCAGCCGTAGCCGTCGGGTTCCGAACACCCTGGCCGTGTCGACCATGATCGGGTCCACCGACTGCACGCCCTGGACCGTGTTCAACAGCACCGGCCACACCACGCCGAAGACTATCGTGGCCAGCTGGACCGGGGTGCCGATCTTGAACAGCACCAAGAACACCGGCAAGAGCGCCGGCGCCGGGAGTGCTCGGCCGAAGTTGATCACCGCGTCCGCGTAGTCGAGGCCTGCTCGAGACCGGCCCAGCACCAGACCGAAAACCACTCCCGCCGCGCTGCCGATGAGCCAGCCGGTCAGCAGGCGGCCCAGGCTGGGCATGATGTTCTCGATCGCCAGCCTGGTCAGGAACAAGTGGCTCGGCGGGCCGGCGAACCACAGTTCGTGCATCTTTCCGGCTATCTCTACCGGGGTCGGGAAGTACGCGTCGTCGAAGTACGCGGTCAGGGCCTGCCACACGACCACACCGATGACGAACACCGCCCACCGCTGGAGGACACCCCTCATCGCGGCTCCCCCGGCGCCCACACGACGAACTTCCGTTGCAGCGCCGCGAATGCGCTGTTGCTCAGGTATCCGACGAGTCCGGCGAGGACCGCTCCAGCGAGCACGACGTCCAAGTGGCCGCTCTCCTCTCCGTACCGGATGAGGTAGATCCCGATACCACGGTCGCCGCCGAACACCAGCTCTGTCGAAACCACCACCAGCAATGCGAACGTCGATGCGATGCGCAGGCTCGTGATCGCGAACGGCACCACGTCGGGCAGCTTCACCCACAGGAGCACCGACAGCCGGCCGAGGCCGAAGGTTCGCGCCGTTTCGATGTAGCCGCGCTCGACCTCGCCGAGCGCGTAGACGATGTTGAACACAATCGGCCAGATCGCCGCGTACGCCGCGAGCGTGATCTTCGTTCCCGGTCCGTCCGAAAGAATGATGTAGAACAGCGGCCACCACATGATCGCCGGGATCGGGCGCAGGAACTCGATCACCGCGCCCGCCGCCGTGCGCACCACCGGGATGCTGCCGAGCAGCAGGCCGCCGGGGACCGCGATCAGCGCCGCGACGCCCAGCGCGATCAGCCACGCGAGGAGCGTCGCGACCAGGTCGAGCTGGAACTCGCGCTCGCCGAGCATTCGAACCAGCGCGACGACGACTTCGGACGGTGGCGGGAAGTACTCCCGCGCGATCACGCCGGAGCGGCTGAACCCCTCCCAGGCGAGGAGGAGCACAGCCACCCCGGCCAGACGGCGGAGGAACCGGCGCATCACCTACGACGCCGGCGCCTGGTAGATCATCGGACCGACGTCGAACTTCTGCTTGAGGTCACCGTAGGTCAGCATCAGGTCGGCGACCTTCTGCAGCCGGGCCCGGTCGACCGCAGCCGGGAAGACACCGACGCCGGCCGCGTTCGCGACACCCGGCTCGATCTTGGCGTAGTCCTGCAGGGTCTTCCGGACCATCTGCTCGTCGGCCAGGTCGCCCTGCCCCTTGGCCATCGCGCGGGCGAACGCGGCGGTCGTCTTCGGGTCGTTCTTGACGAAGTCCGCCGGCGCGACGTAACCGCTGATCGAGAAGTCCGCCACCGGCCCGGTCGCCCGGTCGACCACCACCTTGGCACCGAGCTGCTGCTTGGCCATGGTCAGGTTCGGCTCCTGCAGCGACATGACGTCGATCTGCCCGGTCTGCAGGGCGTTGAGGGCGTTCGCGGTCGGGATGACCTTGAACTGGACGCCGCCGGGATCGACCCCGGCGGCCTTGATGACCGCCTTGCTGGTGAGCGTCACGTTGCCGACCAGCGCGTTGACGCCGACGGACTTGCCCGGCAGGTCCTTCGGCGAGCTGATCGGCGACTGCGGCATCGCGACCAGCGCGGTCATCCCCGGCTTGGCCTGCAGGCCGTCCGCGACCGTCCGCAGGTCGACCGTCCCCTCGGACTGGGCCGCGATGAACGAGGTCCAGTTGCCGAAGGCGAAGTCCAACTCCCCCGTTTTGAGCTTGGGCACCGCCTCGGTGGCGCTCTTGATGGTGACCAGCTCGACCTGCAGGCCCTCGGCGCCGAAGTAACCCGCGCTGCGTGCCCGCTCGAAGCCGGCGATGTCGATCAGCTGCGGGATGATGCCGACCTTGACGGTGGCCTTCTCGACCTTGTTGTTGCTGCCGGCGTTGTCGTCCGACCCGCCGAGCAGGCCGCACCCGCCCAGCGCGGCGACAGCGGAAACGACGGCTGCGGCGGTGATCCACCGCCGGAATGTGTTCATGGGGCCCCTCCCTCGATGACGGGAAGGGAGACTACCGGTTCATTGTCGTCCAACCGGGCGGCAATGGGAAAATAAGTGACGGGCAGGAGGGGGAAGTCCTCTCATCGGATTGCCATGGGGAGACAACGATGACCAAACCGGACGAACTGCGCCCCGAGAACCGGATCGGCGCGGTGCTCGTCAGCTCGCGTTCGCTCGACGAATACCGCCGGATGTTCGCCCTCACCGACGCCGACCTCGCCGGGCGGATCCTCGACTGCCCCGGCGGCGCGGCCAGCCTGACCGCGGAGGTCAACGCGGCCGGCGGGACGACGCTGGCGTGCGACCCGGTGTACGAGCGCCCGGTCGAGCAGGTCCGGGAGGCCGCGCTCGAGAGCCTGCGCCGCGGGTACGCCTACCACCAGGCCAACCCGGACGAGTACGTGTGGACGTACTTCCGCGACCCGGGCCACTACCTGGAGTCGCGGACCCGGTCGGTGGAGCTGTTCGCGGCCGACCGCACCGCGCACCCGGAGAACTACCTCCGGGCCGCGCTGCCCGCGCTGCCGTTCCCGGACGGGGAGTTCGACCTGGTGCTGAGCTCCCACCTGCTGTTCAGCTACGCCGACCGGCTCGACCGCGCGTTCCACGTGGCCAGCCTGCGCGAGCTGGCGAGGATCGGCCGCGAGGTCCGCGTGTTCCCCTTGGTGCCGATGGGCCTGGCCGAGAACCCGGAGCTGGCGCCGGTCCGCGCCGAGCTGGCGGCGGCCGGGCTGCACACGGCCGTCCGGCCCGTGGACTACGAGTTCCAGCGCGGCGGCGACGCCATGATGACGATCAGCCGGGCCACCCACGAGTGATGTTCCGTTACACACGTTGACGTCATGTCCGAGATCATCGCGGGAGTGGACGTTCCCGAGACCGCGGCCGTCGCCGAGGCGACCCGGCTCGTCCAGGCCACGACCAGTCCCCCTCCTCTATCACCGCCGCGGCCGCCGAAACCGTCTGGAGGGCCATCGCGCTGCACACGACCCCGGGCATTCCCGGCCGCATGGGGCCGGAGATCGCCACCACGCATTTCGCGGTGCGGACCGACATCCTCAGCACCTATCTCGACGGCCTGAAGAACCGCCCGGAGACGGCCAGCTGACGCACGCGGCCCGGCGAAGACCACCCCGAAAGGAACCGCCATGCAAGCCGTCACCGTACGAGACCGCGACGCCGGTGTCGGCGGGCTCACCCTGACCGACCTGCCCCACCCGCACGCCGCCGAGAACGACGTCATCGTTCAGGTGCACGCCGCCGGCTTCACGCCCGGCGAGCTCGACTGGCCCGCCACCTGGACCGACCGCGCGGGCCACGACCGGACGCCGAGCGTGCCCGGGCACGAGCTGGCCGGGGTGGTCGTCGACTCGGGTACGGCACCACCGGTTTCACCATCGGCCAGCGGGTGTTCGGCCTCGGCGACTGGGCCCGCGACGGCTCCCTCGCCGAGTACACCGCCGTCGAGGCCCGCAACCTCGCGCCGCTGCCCGCCGACATCGATTACGCCGTCGCCGCGGCGCTGCCGGTTTCAGGGCTGACGGCGTGGCAGGGCCTGGTCGACCACGCCGGGCTCACGACCGGGCAGACCGTCCTGATCCACGGCGCGGCCGGCGGGGTCGGCTCGATCGCCGTCCAGCTCGCGCGCGAGCTCGGCGCCCGGGTCATCGGCACCGGCCGGGCCGCCGACCGCGACGTCGTGCTGGAGCTCGGCGCGCACTCCTTCGCCGACGTGGCCGCCGATCCCTGGTCCGGGATCGGCGAGGTCGACGTGGTCCTGGACGTCATCGGCGGTGACGTCCTCGAGCGCTCGGCCGCGCTGGTGCGCCCGGGCGGCACCGTCGTGACCATCGCGGAGCCGACCGCCGTGCGGCCGAAGGACGGGCGCACCGTCTTCTTCGTCGTCGAGCCCGACCGCGCGCGGCTGGCGGACCTCGCCCAGCGGGTGCGGGACGGCCGGCTGCGGCCCCTCGTCGGCGACGTGCGCCCGCTCGCCGAAACGGCCGACGCGTTCACCCGTCGCCGCCGCACTCCCGGCAGGACGATCATCCAGGTGTTGTCAGACTGACTCCGCCGGGAAGTCGCCGACCCCGTTCTCGGCCAGGTCGAAGGCCTGGTTGATGAACCCGACCTGCTCCTTCCGGACGACCTCCGGCTCGTCGCCGGCCATGATGCGGCTCATCGCGTGCGTGAAGATCGTCGTGATCGCCGTGGTCACCAGGCCGGCGACCATCCGGGAGCGGAAGGCGTCCCCGGTCTCCTTCTTGAACACCTCCGCCAGCGCGTCGGCGATCTCGCGCTCCTGCTCGTACCAGCGCGCCGTCAAGGCCGGGCTCGAGGTGAGCACCCACCAGAACCCGGGGCCGCCGGCGATGGCGCCCGACAGCGGGTGGCCGGCGGCCAGCAGCTCCTGCTGGTGGTTTCGCAGCGCGGCCACCACCGACGTGCCCGCGGGGCGGGACGTCACGGCCGCCACGAGGTCGGCCAGGCGGTCGGCGTGGCGGTCGAGGAACAGGTCTTCCTTGCGCGGGAAGTAGTTGAACACGGTCATCTTCGAGACGCCGGCCGCTTCGGCGACCTCCGCGACCGTCACCTCGTCGAAGCCGCGGTGGATGAACAGACCCGTCGCCACGTCCGCGATCAGCTGGCGGGTGGCCCGTTTTTTCCGTTCGCGCAGTCCGTCGTCCACCATGAGCCGAGAGTATAGACTGATCATAAAGTTTGACTCGGTAAAAGTTTGTCGGCATCATCGGAGCCATGAACAGGGATGTGGTGATCTCCGGGGGCGGACCGGTCGGGCTGATGCTCGCCTGCGAACTGCGGCTCCACGGCGTCGACGTGCTCGTGGTCGAACGGCTGCCCGAACCGGACCAGACGATCAAGGCGGGGTCGATCAACCTGCCGACGGCCGAGGCGTTCTACCGCCGCGGCATGCTGCCCGCGCTCGACGAGAACGTGCGGCAGAACTTCGAACGGATCCAGGAGTTCCTCAAGTCGCGCGGCGGGGGCGGGCCCGGGCCGAAGCCCGTGATGCCGGTCGGGCACTTCGCCGGGATCATGGTCGGCGCGAATGGGGTCCACTTCGACGACCCCGACTTCCGCGACGTCGGGCCCGCGGCCCGGGTCGTCGTGATCCAGCAGCAGGCCGTCGAGGCGATCCTCGGCGAACGCGCGAAGGAGCTGGGGGTCGAGGTCCGGCGCGGCGCCGAGGTGACCGGCTTCGACGCCGACGACGACGGCGTGACCGTCCGGATCGGGGACGAAGAGGTCCGCGCGGGCTGGCTCGTCGGCTGCGACGGGGGTCGCAGCTTCGTCCGCAAGCAGGCCGGCTTCGCCTTCCCGGGCACCGATCCCGCCATCACGGGACGGCAGGCGATGGTCGAGCTCACCGGCGCCGACGGGCTGCCCGGCGGCTGGCAGCACGGCACTGGCGGCCTGTACGTCCACGGGCCGATGCCGGGGCGGATCCTCACCGTCGAGTTCGACGGCCCGCCCGCCGACCGCGACGCGCCGATCACCGCGCAGGAGCTGGAAGACAGCTTCCGGCGGGTGTCCGGCGCGGACGTCCGGGTGACGAAGGTGCACAGCGCGACCCGCTTCACCGACAACGCCCGCCAGGCGGCGACCTACCGCCAGGGCCGCGTCCTGCTGGCCGGCGACGCGGCGCACGTCCACTCGCCGTTCGGCGGGCAGGGGCTCAACCTCGGTGTCGGGGACGCCGTCAACCTCGGCTGGAAGCTCGCCGCGACGATCCGCGGCTGGGCGCCCGGCGGCCTGCTCGACAGCTACACCACCGAACGCCACCCCATCGGCGAGTGGGTGCTCGAGTGGACCCGGGCGCAGGTCGCGCTGATGCGCACCGACGCCCGGACCCGGGCGCTGCGCCAGGTCGTCACCGATCTCCTGCACACCGACGACGGCGCGACGTACCTGGCGAAGAAGCTCTCCGGCGTCCTGCACCGCTACCCGATCGAGGACGAGCACGACCTCACCGGCCGCGGGGCGCCCGACTTCGCGTTCGCCGACGGCACCCGGCTCGGCGAGCACCTCCAGGACGGCCAGGCGCTCCTGCTGGACCTCGCCGAGAGCGCCGACGTCCGCGACGCGGCTTCCGCGTGGGCCGGGCGCGTCCGGGTGCTGAGCGTGAAGTGCGAGAGCGAGCCGTCCCTCACCGGCGTGCTGGTCCGGCCGGACGGGCACATCGCCTGGGCGCGGGAGGACGGCACGACCGCGGGACTGGCGGACGCGCTGCACCGGTGGTTCGGCGAGCCCGCCTGACTTGCACGCCAGGCGCCGACAACGACGTCGACGCCTGGCGTGTGCTGGGCCGATCGAGTGAATTCCCGGAAGGCGGTAAACCGGATCAGCGGCCGGCAGTGATGCGGCTGAGGGGCGACGGATCCAGGAACGGAGACCCGTGCGTGCGAAACGGGCACTGATCGGGTTCACGGCACTCGCCGCCGCGCTCACCGGAACCTCTCTCACGGCTCCGGCCGCCTCCGCGGCGCCCCGCTACGGCCGCCCCGACCTGTACCTCTGCTTCTACTTCAACAGCGGCTTCGCGTCGCAGTCGTTCGGCATGTACAGCGGGCACGACTTCACCGCCACCATGAAGAACAACAACGCGAGCTTCCGGTGGCCGTCGGCGGGCGCGATCTTCAGCGACTGCGCCAACCGCGACCAGGGCTAGCGCGGGATCGCGTCGACCACGGGGAGCACGGCGAAGACCACCAGCACGTAGGAGGTGAACAGCCACTCCTTGACCAGCAGCTCAAACGTCGCTTTTTCGCCGATCGGTTCGACCACGCAGCGCAGGCCGAAGAGCGCCCTGCCGAGCGTGGCGCCCCACCACCACTGCAGCAGGACCCGGTGGGCGAACGACACCACCGCGTACGTCGCGATCGCCGTGAGCAGGAACGGGAAGCCCAGCCGCGCGGCGACCACGAGGGCCGCCGTGAGGTGCAGCGCGAGGTCGAGCACGATCGCCCACGTCCGCCGCCACTGGGCGGGCTCGCCGTGGCCGCGGCGGCGTACGACCGACAGCGAGGGGTCCTCGTCGGCCCGCGGTTTTGTTTCCATGCCTGCTTCACGCGCGAGCCCCGCGAACGGTTGTCATCCCTCCGCAGCCAGTTGCACGGCGACGTCGATGATCATGTCCTCCTGGCCGCCGACCAGCGCGAGCTCACCGCAGCGGCGGAGGATCGCCTGCGCCGGGACGCCGTAGCGCTCGGCCGCGCGTTCGGCGTGCAGCAGGAAGCTCGAGTAGACCCCGGCCCAGCCCTGCACGATCGCGTTGCGGTCCATCTTCGGCCAGCGCCGCAGGTACGGGCGGACGACCTCCTCGGCCGCGTCGAGCAGCGCGCCGACGTCGAGGCCGGTCGTGATCCCCAGCCGGTCGAACACCGCCGCGAGGACTTCGGTCGGCGAGTTCCCGGCTCCCGCGCCGAGCGCGCAGAGCGACCCGTCGATGTAGCGGACGCCGGCTTCGTGGGCGAGCACGGAGTTCGCGACGCCGAGGCTCAGGTTCTGGTGGCCGTGGTAGCCGACCCACGCCGTGTCGCCGACTTCGGCGACCAGCGCTTCGAACCGTTCGCGGGCTTCGTGCATCAGCAGCGCGCCGGCGGAGTCCGTCACGTACGCCGCCTGGCAGCCCGCGTCGACCATGATCCGGGCCTGTTTCGCGAGGTCCTCCGGCGGTGTCCGGTGCGCCATCATGAGGAACCCGGCCGTCTCCATCCCCAGCTCCCGCGCGAGCCCGAAGTGCTGCGGTGAGACGTCGGCCTCGGTGCAGTGGGTTGCCACGCGGACCATCTCGGCGCCCGCGTCGAACGCGCGCTGGAGGTCTTCGGCGGTGCCGATTCCCGGCACGAGCAGCACGGCGATCTTCGCCTGCGTCGCTTCTTCGCGCGCCGCGGCGATCAGCTTCAGCTCGTCGACGGCGGAGAACCCGTAGGTGAACGACGAGCCGCCGAGGCCGTCGCCGTGGGTCACCTCGATCACCTCGACGCCGGCGCGGTCGAGCGCGCGCACCGTGTCGCGCACCTGCTGCTCGGTGAAGCGGTGCGCCATGGCGTGGCTGCCGTCGCGCAGGGTCGTGTCGACGATCCGGACGTCGTGCTTCAGCTCCGGGCGGGTCATGCCGGCACCTCCTGCTTGGCGCGGGCCATCAGCTCGCCGACACGGGCGGCCGCGGCGGTCATGATGTCGAGGTTCCCGGCGTACTCGGGCAGGTAGTCGCCGTTGCCGCGGACCTCGAGGAAGATCCCGACCCGCGCGTGGCCGTCCCATACCTCGCGCGCGTCGTCGAACTGCGGATCGGCGCGGAGCGAGTAGCCGGGCACGTACTTCCGCACTTCGTCCGCCATTTCGTGGATCGACGCGGTGATCGCGTCGCGGTCGGCGTCGAGCCCGATCGCGCAGAACACCGTGTCTCGCATGATCATCGGCGGTTCGACCGGGTTGAGGATGATGATCGCCTTGCCGCGGCCGGCGCCCCCGATTTCGGCGACAGCGCCGGACGTCGTGCGGGTGAACTCGTCGATGTTCGCGCGGGTTCCGGGGCCCGCGCCGCGGGACGCCACCGACGCGACGATCTCCGCGTACGGCACCGGCGTCACCCGGGAAACCGCGTGCACCATGGGAATCGTGGCCTGGCCACCGCAGGTGATCATCGAAACGTTGGGCGCGTCGAGGTGGGCGCCGAGGTTCACCGGCGGGCACACCATCGGGCCGAGGTGCGCCGGGGTCAGGTCGATGGCCTGGATGCCGGCTTCCTCGTACCGCGGCGCGTTCGCGGCGTGGGCCTTCGCCGACGTCGCCTCGAACACCAGCTCCGGCAGGGGGTCCTGGCGCAGCAGCCAGTCGACCCCCTCGGCGGACGCCGCGATCCCCTGCGCGCGGGCGCGGTCGAGCCCGTCGGACTCGACCACCCCGACCACGTAACCGACTTCGAGTACCTCACTGCGTCGCAGCTTCGCCAGCAAATCGGTGCCGATGTTGCCGGGGCCGACGATCGCCGCCTTCACGGGAGCCATGCCCCGACCGTCGCACCGCGGCCGGGTGTCGGGACAGCGGGGTGTTCCGACCAGCGGAACGTCGGCGACCGTGGGCTTCCCGCCGGTTTGATCGACTCGGGATCGGGGCAGCTTGGACGCGTACCGACCGAGGAGGTCCGATGGCGGAACGAAACCACTGGCACGTGATCCCGAGGACGGCCCCGCTGTGCTGGCTCAGCCTGGCGGCGGGCGTGCTCCTGCTGGTGTCGAGCATCATCACGCTGACGACGGCGGCGAACGTGCCGGTGCTGGCTGTGGTCGTGGCGGTGCTGGCGGTGGTGTTGATGGCGCTGGCCGGGGTTGGGCTGGCGCGGCCGGACCTGCGGGGCCGCTGACCGGACCCGGCTCAGCGGGGGCGACGGCGGGTCGTGGTGCTCCGGCGCGGAGTGGTCGGCTTCTTCGTCGTCGCCGTGGGGGTGTGCGCGCGGGTCTGGGTCGTCCCGGGTGCGGTTGTCGTCGCCACCGGGGAGTCCGTTGTGGCCGGTGCGGTGGTCGTGATCGGCGTGGTTGTGGTCGGCGGTACCACCTGGCCGCTGCCCGACCGCGCGCCCGTGCAGGCCGTCGCCACCAAGGCGGCCGCCAGAACCGGACCACACCAGCACATTCGCATCTTCGCCGACGCTAGCAGCGCCGGGCGCGCAAAACTGGCGAACGGCAAAACCGGAGCGGGCCCGTCCCCAACCCTGGGACGGGCCCGCTCTTCAGTCCACCACCTCCGCCCGCGAGCGCGCGCAGCCCGGACACGCGGACCACCGGGACTCGGTCGCCGTCGAACCCGTAGCGGGTCAGCAGCTCCCGGACCTCGAGCTCGACCAGGTCGAGTAGGTCCTCGTCCTCGGCGAGGTCGGCCTTGTTGAGCGCGACCACCAGGTGCTCGACCCCGATCCGCCGGTCGAAGGCGACGTAGTGGTTGGCGCCGCCCTGCTCGGCGAGCACCTTGGTGATGGCCGCGGCGAGCGCGGTCTTGCCGTGGTCGGATGCGCGGAAACCGGGCGAGCGCGTCAGCTTCGAGCGCCGGTGGACACAACCGGGAACAGCCGTGCCGAACGGGCGCTCGGCAGGGACAGGCCTGCGAGCGTCGCGCGATCGGACACGAGGAACATGCCGGGAAGAGCGCCACGGCGGCGGTCGCCGTGGCACCGGGTCTTCCTAGGAGCGCGGCCGCATCACGAGCGCGGCGACGTGGTATTCGCACGCGTCGTCACCGCGGTTGGCATAGGAATGCGTTACGTCGGCGGGAAAGTAGACCGAATCCCCCGCGTGCAGCACGTACTCCTCCGATCCCACACCGAGGTGCAGCGTGCCCGCCGAGACCGCGACGAACTCGTGGGAACCCGGGGCGTACGCGGGGAACGTGCCCGCGTCGACGTGCGGCGGCAGCGTCGTGCGGATCCATTCGAAGTTGACGCCGGGGACGACCGGCGTCAGCACCGTGCGGCGCCAGCCGCCCGGCTCGGCGACGTGCTCCTGCGCGGCCGCGCGGCGGAGGATCACCCGGTCGGCCTCGAGGTCGGCCAGCAGCCGCGAAAGCGACAGCCCGAGGCCGTCCGCGATCCGTGACAGCACCACGACCGTCGGCGTCTTCTCGCCGCGTTCGATGGCCGACAGCATGCTGACGCTGACCCCGGCCGCCTTCGCCAGTGCGCTCAGCGCCAGCGCCCGGTCGGCGCGCAGGTCGTGCAGGCGGCGGCCGAGGGCGACGGGATCGATCATTCCTCTATAATACAGATTATGTCCACTATAGAGGAAATACGGCCGGTGACCGAGGCCGACGCCGAGGGCATCGCGGCGGTCTTCGCGCCGTACGTCACCGACTCGGTCGTCACCTTCGAGACCACCCCGCCGACCCCGGCGCAGTGGCGCGCGACGATCCGGGCGAGCGAGCTGCCGTTCCTCGTGCTGGCGAACGGAACCGACGTCCTGGGGTACGCGCTGGCCACGCCGTGGCGGCCGAAACCGGCGTACCGGTTCTCGGTGGAGACGACGATCTACCTCGCGCCCGGCGCCACCGGCCGCGGACACGGCCGGCGCCTGCTCGACGAACTGCTCAAGCACTGCAGTGAAGCCGGGGCGCGGCAGGCTGTCGCCGTGGTAGTCGACTCCGGCAGCCCCGCGTCGCGGAACCTGCACCGCGCGGCCGGGTTCACCGACGCCGGTGTGCTGCGCCGCGTCGGGTTCAAGCACGACCGCTGGCTCGACACCGTCCTGATGCAGCGCGAACTCGGCCAGTGGCCGGTCAGCGCGACTTCGCCCGCAGGTGCAGGCGCTCCCCCTGCTTCCCGAACAGGCTGAGGATCTCCGCCGGCCGGTCGACCGCGCCGAACCAGTGCGGGAGCCGCGTGTCGAACTCCGCCGCCTCGCCCGGGCCGAGCGTCATGTCGCGGTCGGCCAGCACCAGGCGGAGGCGGCCCGACAGGACGTAGAGCCACTCGTACCCTTCGTGCACCTGCGGGTCGGGCTCGCTCGTGTCCGGCTCGAGGATCATCTTGAACGCCTGGGGCGCGCCCGGCTGGCGGGTCAGCGGGAGCACCGTCATCGCCGTGCCGTTGTGGCGCGGGATGCGGCGCGCGGTCAGGCGGACGCGCGGGTCGCCGACCTCCGGGGCGCCCACCAGCTCGTCCAGCGGAACCTGGTGGGCCTGGGCGATCGGCAGCAGCAGCTCCAGGCTCGGCTTCCGCTGCCCGGACTCCAGCCGGGACAGCGTGCTCTTCGAAATGCCCGTCGCCGTCGACAGGTCCGCCAGCGTGACCCGCCGCTGGGTGCGGACCCGCTTGAGCCGGGGGCCGACCTCGGCCAGGGCCTGGGTGATCGCGTCCGTCATGCCCCCAGGAAACGCCGTCGTTGCGGAAATGGCAACATTTGTTGTCGGATCCGCGACGCCGGGCGCAGGGTGGCCGCATGACCGAAAACAACTATGACGTCCTGGTGGTGGGTGGCGGCGCGGCGGGTCTCAGCGCCGCCCTGATGCTGGGCCGGGCGCGCAGGCGCGTCGCGGTCGTCGACGGCGGTGCGCCCCGCAACGCGCCCGCGTCGCACATGCACGGTTTCCTTTCCCGCGACGGCCTCCCGCCGTCCGAACTGCTCAAGATCGGCCGTGAGGAGCTCGCCGGGTACGGCGTCGACCTCCTCGACGACCAGGTCACCCGGCTCGACGACGGGTTCACCGCGCGGCTCGCGAGCGGCCGGGAGCTGACGGCCCGGCGCGTCCTGGTCGCCACCGGCGTCCACGACGACCTGCCGGACCTGCCCGGCCTGCGCGAAAGCTGGGGCACCGACGCGGTGACCTGCCCGTACTGCCACGGCTACGAGGTGCGCGACCAGCCGCTCGGGGTGCTCGGCACCGAGCCCGCGAGCGTCGAGCACGCACTGCTGGTGCGCCAGTGGTCGCCGGACGTCATGTACTTCGCGCACACCGCGCCACCGTCCGAAGAGGACCGCGAACGGCTCGACGCACGGGGCATCCGGGTCGTCGACGGCGTCGTGACCGCCCTGCGGCGGAAAGACGGGCACCTCACCGGGCTCGAGCTGGCCGGCCGGTTCGTGCCGCGGGCGGCGCTGTTCGTCCGGACCCGGACGGTTCCGCACGACGACGTGCTGCGCGGGCTCGGCTGCGCCGTCACCGAAGAGGACGTCGTCGCCGTCGACCCGATGGGCAAGAGCAGCGTGCCGGGCGTGTGGGCGGCCGGGAACGTCGTCGACGCGCGGGCCACCGTGATCATCGCCGCGGCCCAGGGCGCGGCGGCCGCGGGCGCGCTGAACCACGACCTCGTCGCCGAAGACGTCCGGCAGGCGGTCGAGGCGTTCGGCGGTTTCACTCCGGCCGCGGAACGCGCCGCCGCCGCGGCGCGCTGACGTCCTGGCGTCCGGCGGGCGCGCGTGCCAGGCTCGGCGGGTGCGCCCGACGTTGTACGACTTCGCCGGCGGTGACCCCGCGTTCCTCGCGCTGGCCGCCGCCCACCACGAGCGTTGCCTGGCCGACCCCGAGCTGAACCACCCGTTCTCGCACCCCGGGCAGCACCCGCGGCACGTCGAACGGCTGGCGCGGTACTGGGCCGAGGTGCTGGGCGGGCCGCCGACGTTCTCCGCCGAGTACAGCGACCACTCGGCGATGCTGCGGATGCACGCCGGCAACGGCGACATGAGCGACCTCGGCCGCCGGTTCGTGGCGTGCTTCGTGCAGGCCGCCGACGACGCCGGTCTGCCCGCCGACCCCGAGTTCCGCGCCGCGCTGCGGGCCTACATGGAGTGGGCGGTGGCCGAGGTGCTCACCTACCCCGGCCCGGCCGGTGACGTCCCCGCCGGGCTGGCGATGCCGCGCTGGTCGTGGGACGGACTGCAAGCACTGTAACGACGTGAGGGGCACGCGCGTCTTGTGAGCAACGACCGGCTGTGGAGGTCCGTCGCAGAGCCGGCCCGGACGGGTTTCCCCCCGATCCGCCCGGGGCCGGCTCGTCCACGACGTCCGATTTCCGCGAGCACCACCACCGCCCGCCCGGACAGACTGCGGCCATGACGCTCCTGGACCGCTACCTCCTCGCCGCCGAGGGTTTCGAGCACCGCCTCCGGGCGGTCGCGCCGGACGGCTGGGGCGCTCCGACGCCGTGCTCCGAGTGGAACGTCGGGGCGCTGGTGAACCACATGACCCGCGGCAACCTCAACTACGTCGCGCTCCTGCGCGGGAGCAGCCGTGAAGAGTTCCTGGCCGTCCGCGACGTCGACGCGCTCGGGACCGACCCGGTCGCGGCGTACACCGCGTCGGTGCGGGGGTGCGCGGCGGCGTTCGCCGAACCGGGCGCGCTGGACCGGGTCGTCGACTACCCGCTGGGCGAGCTGACCGGGCGGCGGGCCCTGGCCGTGCGGACCACCGACAGCACGGTCCACACCTGGGACCTGGCGCGGGCGCTCGGCGCCGACGACACCCTCGATCCGGGTCTGGTCGCGTGGATCGACGAAGACTTCGACACGATCTTCGCGGGGCTCGCGCTCGGCCCGGCGTTCTTCGCCGACCCGCCACCCGCCGCACCCGGCGCGTCCCGGCAGGACCGGCTGCTCACGCGCTTCGGCCGTGACCCCCGCAGCCCAGCCGTGCGGCCAGTTCCGGCAGCGCCCGCCCCAGCGGCAGGTCCACCCGCACCGACGCGTGCCGGTCACCGCGGGTCTGTCCGCGGTTGACGATCGCCACCGGCTTGCCCGCGGCCGCCGCGTGCCGGACGAACCGCAGGCCCGACATCACGGTCAGCGAAGAACCCAGCACCAGCAACGCGCCGGCGTCGTCGACCAGCCGGTAGCACTGCTCGACGCGCGGGCGCGGCACGTTCTCGCCGAAGAACACGACGTCCGGCTTGAGCACCCCGGCGCATTCCGTGCACGGCACCGGCGTGAACCGGCGGACGACCTCCTCGGGCAGTTCGACGTCGCCGTCCGGGTTGATCCGGGTGGCCGTCCCCTCGAAGGCCGGGTTCGCGGCCCGCAGCCGCCGGTCCAGCTCCGCCCGGGGGCTCGTGCGGCGGCAGGCCAGGCAGATCACGCGGTCCAGGCTGCCGTGCAGCTCGACCGCGTCGGCGGTGCCCGCCGCCTGGTGCAGCCCGTCGACGTTCTGCGTGATCACGCCGGAGACAAAACCGCCGTCGCGCAACGCCGTGACCGCGCGGTGGCCGTCGTTCGGGTCGGCGCGGGCGATCGTGCGCCAGCCGAGGTGGCTGCGCGCCCAGTACCGCTGCCTGCCCTCGGCGCTGGAGACGAACTCGTCGTAGGTCATCGGCGTGTGCCGGCGCAGGCTGCCGCTCTCGCCGCGGTAGTCGGGGATCCCGGACTCGGTCGACAGGCCGGCACCGCTCAGCACGGCCACCCGGCGCCGCGCGAGGACGTCGGTGACTTCGTCGAGGCTGGACGTCCGCGGCAGCGGCGCCTCCGCCGACGTCCAGGTCAGGGTGGGTCGGGTCCGCACCACGCCAGGGTACGCACATGAGGCTGCACGTGCCGCGACACCGCGTTCACCGGCGGTTCCCGAAATTCGCCCGCCCGGCGAATCCCGCGCCCATTCCCGGTGAATTCCCCAGCCTCTTCGCACGCTCCGTACCAGCGGTTTCCTTCGCTCGGGCGCGTTTGGTCACCCGGGCAACCGGCGCAGTTTCCCGGTGTCGGAAAAACCGTCGAAGAGGAGGTCGTCATGTTCCGCGAAATCGTGGCCGGGAGTGCCGCCGCCGTCCTGGCGCTGCTCGTGCCGGCCCCGCCGGCGTCCGCCGCGGG
Organism: Amycolatopsis sp. NPDC104819; assembly: GCF_055583145.1. Taxonomy (NCBI): domain Bacteria; kingdom Bacillati; phylum Actinomycetota; class Actinomycetes; order Pseudonocardiales; family Pseudonocardiaceae; genus Amycolatopsis; species Amycolatopsis sp. NPDC104819. The sequence continues at coordinate 148,842 of NZ_JBVJON010000015.1, forward strand.
GTCCTACCCCACGCAGGTGCTGCAGCTGACCAACGCCCAGCGGGTCCGGTTCGGGTGCGGGCCGCTCACCGCCGACCCGCTGCTCACCGCCGCGGCCGACGCGCACACCGCCGACATGGCGCGTTACCGGTACTTCAGCCACACCGGCCGGGACGGCGGCGACCCGTCGGCCCGGATCACCGCCGCCGGGTACCGGTGGCAGCGCTGGGCCGAGAACATCGCCGCCGGCCAGCGCACCCCCGAGCAGGTCGTGGAGAGCTGGATGAACAGCAAGGTGCACCGGGCCAACATCCTCGACTGCCGGCTGACCGAGCTGGGGGTGGGCTACACCGTCGACTCGGGCCGCCGGGCGTACTGGACGCAGGACTTCGGCACCCCGAAGGGATAGCGCCCGGTAACCTCCCTTCGCACGGGCAACGGAGGGAAACGCGTGAGCTGGCAGTTCGGGCCCTACCGCGTGGAGTCGCTGGTCGCCCGCGGCGGCATGGGCGAGGTCGTGCGGGCCTACGACACGCGTCACGACCGCGTTGTCGCCCTCAAGCTGCTCGCGCCCGAGTTCGCCGAGGACCGGGAGTTCCAGGAGCGGTTCCGGCGGGAGGCGCACGCGGTGGCGCGGCTGCGCGAGCCGCACGTGATCCCGATCCACGCCTACGGGGAGATCGACGGCCGGCTCTACCTCGACATGCGGCTGGTCGACGGCGAAGACCTCGGCGGGCGGCTGGCCGCGGGCGGCGCGCTCACCCCGGCGGAAGCGGTCGACGTCGTCGGGCAGGTCGCGCAGGCGCTGGCCGCCGCGCACGCCGAGGGGCTGGTGCACCGCGACGTCAAGCCGTCGAACGTGCTCGTCGGCGCGACCGGGTTCGCCTATCTCGTCGACTTCGGCATCGCTCGGGCGGCCGGGCCCGCGACGGGGCTCACCGCGACCGGCGGCGCCGTCGGCACGCTCGACTACATGGCGCCCGAGCGGTTCACCGACGCGCCGGCCGACCACCGCGTCGACGTCTACTCGCTGGCCTGCGTGCTGCACCAGTGCCTGACCGGCAGCAAGCCCTTCGCCGCGTCGACGGCCGTGGCGCTGATCGGCGCGCACCTGCACCAGCCGCCGCCGCGGCCCAGCCGGCTGCGTCCTGGCCTGCCTGCCGCCTTCGACGACGTTATCGCGCGGGGCATGGCGAAGGACCCGGCCGAGCGGTTCGGCAGTGTGACCGAGCTGGCCGAGGCCGCCCGCGCCGCGCTCGGCGGCACCAGCCCGGTCCCGGCCGCCGCTCCCCCGACCCGGCAGGCGACGCGGGTCGGCTCGGCTCCCGAGACGCCGCCGGCGACGGTGGTCCGGCGCGGGTCGAAGGCGCCGTGGCTGGTCGCCGCGGCCGCGCTGGCCGCGCTCCTCGCCGTCGTCGGCTGGTTCACCTTCCACGAGACCTCGACGCAGGCCGCGGCGTCGTCCAGCCCGGCCCCGTCGTCCTCGCCGAAGTCGACGGCGCCCGCGCCGCCGGTGACCGCCGCGCCGGTCACGACCACCCGGACGACCGTCGCCACCAGCGTCGTGAGCAGCGCGGACCTCGGGCTCGCGACGGCGATGAGCACCCCGGCGTGCGACGGCTCGTTCGTCGTTGTGCTCGGCTCGGCCGTCACCCCGGCCCGCTACCGCGCCGACGTCCAGCAGTTGCTGACCACGAACCCCGGTTCGGGGTACCTGCACGCGCCGACCACCGGCTGCGGCTCGCTGCGGCAACGGCTCGACGGTGCCGACGTCTACGCGGTGTACGCCGGGCCGTTCGGCAGCAAGGAAGCCGCGTGCGCGCGACGAACCGGAGCCGCGTACGTCAAACGGCTCGACAACACGTCTTCGCCGGCGCAGGTGGTCAGCTGCTGACCGCGGCCCAGACCGACTCACGGTCCACAAAGGACCGCAGCAGGCCGGTCAACGTCGGGTCCTCGCGGCCGTTCAGCGCGTCGGAGGCGATCCGGCGGGCGACCCCGGCGAGGAAGTCCGCGACCTGGACCCGGGCGTCCGAGCGGGAGTCGACGAACCGGACGCCGGCCAGCCGGTGCCCGAGCCCGGCCTTGAGCTGCAGCACGCGCTCCGGGGTGAGGGCGAGCTGTTCGTCGTGCACCAGCGCGACCGGCGTGCCGCCGGCGCTCCAGTGGCGGACGGTGTGGACCACCGCGGGCACCAGCGGGTCCAGCACCGGCACGAGCCCCGGGTCGCTCGCCAGCCGGGCGCGGTAGGCGGCCACGCGCGCACCGCCCCCGCGGAACCGCGCGACGATCTCGCCGGCCTCGCCGGGGATCGCGGCGAGCTCCTCGACCAGGGCGAAGAACTCCGCCGGTGACGCCGTCGGCCCGCGGCGCGGCTTCAGCCGCAGCACACTCGTGAACGCGGTCAGGAAGAATTCCCAGCGGGCGGCGCCGAAAGCGGCCGGGCCGGCGCGGTACAGCGTGCGCGCCACCGTGTCCGTGCCGTCCTCGGCCAGCAGCGTGACGGCGGCCCGCACGGCGAAGAGCGTCTTGTCGGTCAGGTGCACGTGCCCGCGGCCGGCTAACGGGCCGGCCGGGTCGAGCAGCCACTCGAGGACCGCGCGGTGCTTGGCGCGGAGCAGGTGGTTGGCCTTGTACTCCTCGGCCGGCGAGCCGATGCGGCGGCGGATCTCCCGCACGCACGCGGCGGCCTCCGCCGGCGTCAGCCGCACCCCGGCGTGGGCAAAGACGTCGGTCTCGCCGCCGAGGAGGTTTTCGCCCTCGGAGCCCGACTCGTCGCAGGCGATCTCGACCGGGCTCACCGGTCCGATGGTGCCAGACCGGCCCGCCGGTGGCGACCGGCTTACCGGCCCGGGCGCAGCGGCCGTCCGTCCACGGTGAACTGCCGCAGCAGCGAGAAGGCCTGCGGCGACGGCCCGTGGTCCTGCAGGAACCGCAGCCGTGCCAGCGCCTGCGCGACGTCCGGCCGGCCGCCGTCCGAGACCCACCACAGCGCCGTCGACGGCTGCCGCGTGCGGCCGAACCACCGGCGGCGGCGCAGCAGGGCCTGCCCGTGCGCGCCGTGGTAGACGAACTCGTGCAGGCTCCGGTAGTCCCGCCACACCGACACGTTGACGACCAGTTCGGTGTCGCCCGCGGTGACGATCGGATGCCCCGAACCCGCGCCGAGCCGCCAGACGAACCCGGGCGCGGCCTCGGCGAGCCGGGCGACGGCGTCGAACACCGTCACGAATCCGGCCATGACGGGGTCGTCCAGCGGCGCCCGCGGCACCGCGACATTGACCTGGGCGAGTTCGGCCACCGGGACAGCGTAGGTCCGGTCACGGTTGGGCCACACCGGCTAACGACCATGAGCCCCCCGCGGACTGGGGAGGCACAGGGGTTTCGGGAGGCGTGATGGCCGCGAACGACACACGGGCCCGGCGCGCGCTCGTGGTGGCCGTGGCCGTGCTGCTGCTGGGTGGCGCGGGAGTCCTGGTCCACCAACGGCTTTCCGGCCGGTCGGCCGTGGCAGGCGGGACGCTCACCGTCGGCGGCGTCGAGGTCGTCGCGCCGGCGGGCACGCGCCTGTCGGCGGGCCCGGCGCCGGAGCCGGGTGCCGAGACGCCGATGACCCGCCGCGTCGGCAGCGGCGTAGAAGTGGCCTTCGAGGGCGGCAGGCCGCGAGTGCGGATCCCGCTCGTCGCCGCGCCGCCGCCGGGGTTCGTGCCCGTGCTCGTCACCGCGAACGGCTCCCGGCTCGTGCCCGCCGGGTACGACGCCGGGGGCATCGTCGCCGAGCTGGACCGGCCGGGCGCCTTCTGGGGCGGGCTGCTCGACCTCGCGGCGCTGGGCCGCAGTGGGGTGCCGGACCCGGCGCCGCGACCGGACTGCGCGGGGCGGGCCGCGAGCTCCGCCGGGGTGACCGTCGGGATCGGCGTGGCGGATCCCCAGGCACCAGTGCAGGCGTGTGTAACCGCCGCCGGTGGCCGCGCGAGTGTCACCCTGACCTCGAACGCGCGGGTGCCCTACCGGCTCGAGGTGCCGGCGGGCTGGCCCGAGCCGAGCGCCCGGACCGCGGCCGCGAGCACGTCCGCCGTGCAGCTGCTCGGCCGGCCACGCCAGCGGGAGCTGCTCTGGCCCGGTTCCGGCGTGACCTACGACGTGCCGTTCGGCCGGCTGCCGGCGAGCGTCCGCGGCACGGCCGAGCCCGGCCCCGCGCTCGGGACGGCGCTCGCCACGGCTGCGCACCGCGTAGCCGCGCTGTTCGGCCTGGCCACCGGGCCCGAACCCGCGTCCGGAGTGCTGACCTGCGCCGCCGACACCGCCGCCGCCCGCTACTCCGCGGGCCGGCCGCTCGACGCCGTCGCGGCCGAGGTGTGGACCGCGCTCGAACCGTGCCACCCGGACGGCGGCGGTGTCGTGCGGCGGCTCCTCGCCGCCGGGATGGGGCCGGTGACCGGCGGGTTCGCCGACGCGCTCGCCGGGGCCGCCGTCGAGATCCCGGTGACCACGAGCCGCTCGGCGCGGTTCACGCAGAACGTCGACTACCGGCCGTGGACCGGCACCCGCGTCACGACGGCGCTGCGGGTGACCGGGACCTGCGCCGCGGTGTCCGCGGTGTCCGGCCGCCACGACGCCTACCGCTGTTCGACCCGCGACAAGACCTACGACCCCTGTTTCGCCGGGACCGGCGCCCGGCCGCAGGTGCTCTGCCCGACGTCGGCGAGCAAGGCCGTGCTGCTGACCTACACCGGCGCGCTGCCGTCGCCCCCGGAGCCCGGTGGCACTGCCGATCCGTTCCTGCTCACGCTGGAAGGCGGCCTGGAGTGCGCCGCCGTCACCGGGAACGCGCCGCCGGGCGCCCGGTTCGCCTGCACCGACGGCAAGACCTTCCTGCACGGTGAACCGGACACGTCGAGTCCCTTGTGGACGATCGACGCGGCGACCGTCGCCAAGGCCTACACCTAGCCCAGGGTGATCTTGCCGCCGGTGACGGTGACCTTCTTCTTCTCCAGCGGCTGCGACGCCGGGCCGTTCGCCACCGAGCCGTCGGCGATGGCGAACTTGCTGCCGTGGCACGGGCAGTTGATGGTGCCGTCGGCGACGGCGTCGACCGCGCAGCCCTGGTGGGTGCAGACCACGGAGAAGGCCGCGAAGGTGCCGGCCGCCGGCTGCGTGACCACCACCTGCTGCGCGGCGAACACCTTGCCCCCGCCGACCGGCACGTCGGCGGCGTCGCCGAGCGCGGTGCCGGCCACGGGCGCCGGCGCGGCGGACGTCGAGGCCGAGGTGCCGCCGTAGGTGCTGCACCCGGCGGCCAGGCCGGCGCCCAGGACCGCGAGGGCCGTCCGGCGCGCCAGCACCGGGTCCGTGTTGTCGTCGCGCAAGGTCGTCCTCCGCCTAGAAGGTCAAGCCGAATTGGGTGAAGAACCACAGCGACGCGCTCAGCCACAGCCCGACCAGCGCGGTGAAGACCAGGCCGCCGACCACCGGCAGCGACCACCCGGGGGCGCCGTCCTTGCGCAGCAGCAGCATCTTCGCGACGAACACGCCGTAGAAGAAACAGCCCAGCAGCGAATGCAGCAGGACCCGCGTGTCGAACGACTGGAACCCGAGCGCGTAGAGGCAGTGCAGCGCCACCGGGATCGACACGAGGAAGGCCAGCCGCCCCGACCAGCGGTGCACCGGCGCGACCCACGCGGGGGTGGTGCGGCCGAGCTTGCCGTACATCGCCAGCGCCGAAACCAGCTGCACGAGCGCCAGCACGACGACGACCGTGGCGAGCCACGCCTTCACCGACTGCGGGCTGGAGAAGCCGGCGACGTTGATCGCGACCCCGGTCGGCGTGTGCAGGCTGCCGTAGACACCGAGCACCACCGAGACGACGGCGCCGACGGCCAGCGAGACCAGGAGCACCACCGCGGCGCGGTTGCCCGCCGTGGTCATCAGAAGTCCCCGTTCCCGGCCAGGCCGCTGACGGCTTCGGCCGACACGGGCGCGCCGTCGACGGTCGCCGTGGCGGCGGCCGGGTCGAGCGCGGGCGCCGGCGTCGAGTCCTCGTCCGTCGTGAGGATGCCGACCTGGCTGCCGTCGGGCTGCACGATCCAGCCGACCTTGCCCGTCTTGCCCTTCACCTTCGGCGTCGCGCGGTAGAGGCCCGCGGGTTTCTTCGCCGGGGGCGCGGAGAACTGCCAGGTCTTGCCGGCCGCCGTCACCGTGCCGGTGACCGCGGCCGTGTCGAAACTGCCCGTCAGGCTGGCGTTCTTGGCGCCCTTGAGGTCGAGCTTCCCGCCGACCGTCACCCCCTGGAGCCAGGCTTCGACCTTCTTGCCGTCGCAGAGGTAGGCGATGGCGTGCCCGTCGCGCACCGACACGGCGACCGACGCGCCGCCGCCGGTGACGCGGCCGGCGTAGTCCGCTCGCGCGGGCGCTGCTTCCTGCTTCGGCGCTTCGGACGTCTTCGGCGGCGGCGCGGCCGTCGTGCTCGCGGCGCCGGCCGCGCTCGCGGCGCCGGCGACCGGCGCCACGCCCGTCCCCGTCGCCAGGTTGGCGATCCCGATCCCGCCGGCGAGCACCACACCGGCGAGCAAGGTGAACAACGGCCCCGGATGTTCCATGATCTCCCCGCTTCTCCCTACCCACCACCGTGCTCGTAACACGAGGGTCGGGGCGGAACGGCTCAACGCTACGCGTGGAAAAGAGGTATCGCTTAGCCTCTGCAACCGGTGAGCCGTGGTTGACTGGGCGCATGCTGCCCTGGGACGGCGACCTCGCCGGCCGGCTCGACCGGCACACCGTCGACTCCGCGCTGTTGCGCGACAATCCGCTCGGCGACCCGCACGAGCGTCCGCTGTGGGTGTACGTGCCACCGGGGTACGACGACGGCGACCAGCGCTACCCCGCGGTGTACGTCATCCAGGGGTACACCGGGCACCTGTCGATGTGGGCCAACCGGACGCCGTTCCGGCAGCCGTTCGTCGAGACGGCCGACGCGCTCTTCGCCGGCGGCACCCCCGGCTGCGTCGTCGTGTACGTGGACGCCTGGACCGCGTACGGCGGCTCGCAGTTCGTCGACTCGCCGGGCACCGGCCGCTACCACTCGTACCTCTGCGACGAGATCGTGCCCTGGGTCGACGAGCACTACCGCACGCTGCCCGACCGCGAGTCCCGCGCGATCACGGGCAAGTCGTCGGGCGGCTTCGGCGCGATGATCACGCCGATGCTGCGCCCCGACCTGTTCGGCGCGCTGGCCACGCACGCGGGCGACGCGCTGTACGAGATGTGTTACGTCCCGGACTTCGGCAAGGCGGTCCGCGCGCTGCGCGAGTACGACCAGGACGTCGAGGCGTGGTGGGCGGACTTCCGCAGCCGCACGGCGTTCACCAAGCCCGAGGACTCAAACCTCCTGATGCTGTACGGCGTCGCGGCGTGTTTCTCGGCCACCGAAGACGGCACCCCGGAGCTGCCGTTCGACCCGGCGACCGGCGCGCTGCGGCCCGCGGTGTGGCAGCGCTGGCTGGACTGGGACCCGGTCCGGATGGCGCCGGACCACGCGGAGGCGATCCGTTCACTGCGCGCGGTGTGGATCGACGCGGGCACGAGCGACGAGTGGTACCTCGACCTGGGCGCGGAGGCGTTCCGGAACGCGGTGGCGGAGGTCGGCCTGCCGGAGGAGCGGGTGCGGTTCGAGCTGTTCGATGCGGGGCATGGGGGGATCGACTACCGGTATCCGCTGTCGCTGGCTTGGTTGGCGGAGCGGCTGGCCCGCTGAGCCGGGCCGCCGTCGTCGGTCAGCCTGAGGCCGTTGCCGATCAGGTGGATCATTCGCAGCCCCGGTTTTCGTACAGCCGCTAGGCTCGGCCGCATGGTGACCGAGACCGACGTCGCGCTGCCCGGCGGAGCCACCCTGCACGTCTACGACAGCGGCGGCCCGGCGCGGCTCACCGTGCTCTGGCACCACGGCACGCCCAACCTCGGCGCGCCGCCCGGGCCGTTGCTGCCGCTCGGCGAGCGGCTCGGGGTTCGGTGGATCTCCTACGACCGGCCCGCCTACGGCACCTCCACCCCCGCGCCCGGGCGGACCGTCGGGGACGCCGCCGGGTGGGCGACCGCCGTCGCCGATGCGCTGGGCGTCGGGAAGTTCGCCGTCATGGGGCATTCCGGGGGCAGCTCGCACGCTCTCGCCTGTGCCGCGCTGCTGCCGGATCGCGTTATCGCCGTTGCGAGCCTGGCCGCCGTCGCGCCCTTCGACGCCGAGGGGCTCGACTGGTTCGGGGGGATGGCCGCCGCCAGTGCCGCTTCGCTCGGCGCCGCCGCCGAAGGACGCTCGGCCAAGGAAAAGCACGAGGCCGCCAGTGAGTTCGATCCGGACGTCTTCACCGAGGCCGACTTCGCCGCGCTCAAGGGTTCCTGGTCGTGGCTGGACGAGGTCGTCCAGCCCGCGCTCGCCGGCGGGCCGGACGGCCTGATCGACGACGACCTCGCCTACGTCACGCCCTGGGGTGGCGACCCGGCCGCGATCACCGCGCCGGTCCTGCTGCTGCACGGCGAAGCGGACCGGATGATCCCGGCGACGCACAGCGCGTGGCTCGCCGGCGCCTGCCCGGACGCGGAGTTCCGGGCCACCGCCGGCGACGGGCACATCTCCGTGCTGGACCACGCCGCCGGCGCCCTCACCTGGCTCGCCGGTCACAGCAGCGCGAGCGAAGCGACCACCGGCGCCAGGTAGATCACCGGGAACGCCAGGTGCCCGTACGACCGGGCGCGGGCGACGGTGACGAGGGCGCCGAGGAAGTACAGCACCAGGCCGATCGCCGCGGCGACGCCGATCGGCGGCACGAACAGGCCGGCGACCAGCCCGGCCGCGCCGGCCGCCTTCGCGGTGCCGAGCCACGGCCACCACGCCTCCGGCACGCCGTAGGAGGTGATCGGCTCGACGACCCATTTCGCGCGGGTGAACACCGAGACGGCGGAGAACCCGGCCAGTGCGGCGGCGACGAGGGTGACGATCAGGTATGCGGTCGACATCGGAGCTCCTCAGGAGATCGCGGGCGCCGGGGGTTCCGGCGCCGTCACCCCCTCGACTCCGAGGTCGGGACCGATGTGACAGCTCTTCTCGTGACAGCGGTCACAGCGTCAGCCGGAGCACCGTTTCGCCGAGGTCGACCTCGCCCCGGAACCAGGGCTCGTCCCGAGGGTTCCGGCGAAGTCGGATTCGCCGGTCGGCTCGCAGCGCGGACGGCCAGGTACACCACACCGGAGGTCGCGGTAGCGGCCCGGGAAGGGTCATGAATGACTCATTCATGACCTCTGACGAGGTGAATGAGTCATTCACGACATCGCAACGGCTCGCCGGTCACGTTCGCCCCGGCACCAGCGCCAGCGGTAGCCGCCAGGCGGGATCCCGGCCCGCAGACCGAGGGCTTCGGGCCGGTCGCCGGCCTTGACCGTGGTGCACACCGTTGAGGTGCCCGCCCGTTCGTCGGCGCCCGCGAACATCCGGCGGCCGCACGGCGCGGCGCTCAGCACCGGCGAGCTCACGGGACGCGCACCTCGTCCGGCGTCCGGTCGGGCCGCAGCCCTCGCCACGCCGTGTGCCGCAACCGGCGGTCCGGCGTGATCCGGCGGTAAACCACCTCGCCGACCAGTGACGGCTCCACCCACTTCGCCCCCAGTGCCCGGTCGCGCGGCAGCTCGGTCGCGAACGGGCTCGCGGTGCGGACCAGCGGCGCCAGCGCGTCGCTGAGGTGGTCGAGCGCCTCGTCGGTGAACCCCGTGCCGACGTCGCCGAGGTACACCAGCTCGCCGGCGTCGTCGAACGCGCCGAGCAGGAGCGCGCCGAACGTGCCCGCGCGGCGGCCTTCGCCGGCGCGCCAGCCGCCGACGACCACTTCGCACGTCTGCCTCAACGCGTGTTTTGTCCACAGGGGTGAGCGCGCGCCGGGCAGGTACGGCGCGTCGAGGCGCTTCGCGACGACGCCTTCGATGCCGTGCTCGGCGGCCGTCGCCAGCAGCTGGTCCGGTGAGATGTCGGCCCGGCAGTACCAGGGCGGCACGACGAGGCGGCCATCGGCGGGCCGGACCAGCTCGGCGAGCAGCTCGCGCCGCTGCTCGTACGGGAGCTCCAGCAAGGACTCGTTCCCGATCCGCAGCACGTCGAAGGCGAAGTAGACGACCGGGACCTCGGCCTGCAGCTCCGGCGTCGGCGGGTGCATGGCGCGGCGCTGCATGAGCACGAACTCCGGGCGCCCGGCCTCGTTGAGCGCGACGACCTCGCCGTCGAGCACCGCCGCCTGGCCGCCGAGCGCCGCCCCGAACACGTCCCGCAGCTCGGGGTAGCGGTGCGTGTGGTCACTGCCGCTGCGGCTGGTGATCCGGGCCTCGCCGGTGTCGGCGACCCGGGCGCAGCCGCGGAAGCCGTCCCACTTCCACTCGTACCCGTGGCGGTCGTCGTCGGGCAGCGGCCCGTCGACGGCCAGCATCGCGGCCACCGCCGCCGGGATCGTCCCCATCCCCCACCTCCGCGCTCGACGTCCAGTGTGGAGGATCGGCGGCCGCGCGTCACCCGGCGGGCAGCAGCGGCAAGAGCTCCTGGTGGCTCCCGGCGCGGCGCAGCACCGGCGAACCCGGCCCGTCCGGCGCGAGGTCCCCGGCGCGCAGCGCGGCCAGGAACCGCACGATCACCCGCGGCGGCGGCAGGATGTCGGCCCCGCCGAGGTAGGCCAGCACGATCATCTCCTCGCCGCACGCCGCCTCGACCGCGACCGCCCAGCCGTGCACCTCGTCCCACAGCAGCGCCACGTCGCGGTCGGGGAACCGGCGCAGCCGCCAGTCGACCGCGAGGTAGGCCGACACCGGGACGTCGACGTCCACGGTGCAGGACTCGAGGCCGAAGCCGAGCGCCCTGGCCACCTCGCCGAGGTAGGCGCGCAGGCCGCGCTGGAACCAGAACTCGAGATCGGTGTCGATCAGGCCGGACACCCGTTTCCTTTCTTCGCACCGGAACGCCGGCCGCGCGCCCTGCCGGCCGGAGGAGCAGGATCGGCCGAGCGCGCATTCGACAAGAATGGCTACCGTCGCGAGAACAATGTCTCCGGCCACCGCGGCGGCCGTGCGCCGCTCACCGGCGAACGCGGTGAGCGTGAACAGCTTGCGGCGATCGGAGACCCGTCCTGACGGTTTACGCGTAGACCGTACCCACTTCGTCCAGCTTGCCGCACAACGGAAAGATCGTCCAGCGACGAGCCGTGCACCGGCACGCGCCGTCTGCACGTGCAACAGTCCACTGAGGACGATCAAACCGCCTGGTCCCGACCCCGCCCCGGCAATTCGCCCGGAAACCGCGGGCGCCGCGCCGGGAACCGGCCGGGATTCACCACGGAATTGCGGTTTCCGAAATTCAGCCGAACGCAGGAATCGGGACGCGCGTGCGCTCCAGATCGGCGAAGAGGTCGCCCAGCTCGTCGACGCGCGCGAGGACCTCGTCGGCGGTGAACCGCAGGTGCGTCACGTGCCGGCAGGCGCGGACCTCGTCCCACGTCACCGGGGTCGACACCGTCGGCTCGTCGCGCCCGCGCAGGGAGTACGGCGCCACGGTGGTCTTGAAGGGGTTGTTCTGGCTCCAGTCGATGAAAACCTTGCCCGGCCGCAGGGTTTTCGTCATGCGGGCGACGACGCGGTCCGGCGTCTCCGCGGCCAGCCGCTCGGCCAGCGCCCTGGCGTACTGCGACGTCTCCGCGCCGTCGGTCGTGACGACACCCGCGTACAGCTGCATCCCCTTGGAGCCACTGGTCTTCGCGACCGGCGTGAACCCGTCTTCGGTGAGCACCTCGTAGAGCTGCTCGGCGACGCGGCAGCAGTCGACCACGGTCGCCCCCGGCCCCGGGTCGAGGTCGAACACCAGCCGGTCCGGGGTGCTCCGCTCGTCGCCGTCCTCGACCGTCCACTGGTGGACGTGCAGCTCGAGCGCGGCGAGGTTGGCCGCCCACACCAGCTCGGGCAGGTCGTTGATCAGCGGGTACTCGATGATCTCGGGGTCCTTGCCGCGGCCGCCGACGGCGAGGCTCGCGGTCCGGACCCAGTCCGGCGCGTGCCGGGAGACGTTCTTCTCGAAGAACGAGCTGCCGGTGACGCCGTCCGGGAACCGCACGAACGTCATCGCCCGGTCGCGGATGTGCGGCAGCATCAGCGGCGCGATGCGCGTGTAGTAGTCGAGGACCTCGCCCTTGGTGAACCCGTGCCGCGGGTAGAGCACCTTTTCGAGGTTCGAGAGCGTCAGCTGCCGCTCGCCCACCTGCACCGTGATCCGGCTCCCCGCCACACCGCACACGCTACCGCCCCCGGCGGTGGAGCACACCGGTCACTCGTGGTTATGATGCAGTCGTATTACCAACGAGAGGGGACCACGGTGAAGTTCGACGTGCTGCAGATCGTGGGAGCGGTGCTGACCGTCATCGGCGCACAGGGCGTCATCCGGCTGCTGATCGACCACGAGCACCTCGGCCTGCTCGGCTGGCTCGACGCCGGTTTCGCGGGCACGCTGGTGTGCTACGTCGTGGCGACGGCGATCGGCGTTGTGCTCGCCGGCTGGGCGCACGACCGCGCCAAGGCGCTCGGCCGCCGCAAGTAGGTCAGCTGGCCGCGTCCTGGATCCCGGCCGAGAGCAGCTCCCGCAGCGCGTCCGAGAGCGACGCGAACATCGGGACCACCGCGGCCAGGCCGGTGATCCGGAACAGCCGGGCGAGGGTGCGGCTGTTCGCCACGACGCCGAACCGGCGTCCCTCGCTGCCGGCCCGTTCCGCGGCCGCCGCCAGCGCCCGGGCGCCGGCCAGGCCGACGAACGCCACCTTCGTCAGGTCCACCACCGTGGTGCCCGGTGGCGCCGCCCGCAGCTCGCGGTCCAGGATCGGCAGGGTCAGGGCGTCGATCTCGCCGGTGAGGGTCAGCACGAGGAAACCGGGGCGGTACTCCGTCCGGCGCGCCGCGAGCGGCGCGGACCGGGCCGGGACCGGGGAGGTGGGGGACACGGGGTCGTCAGGCCTTCCGCGCCGGGCGGGCCGGCGTCGCAGCGAGGTGATCAAGGACGGGGTCTTGATACCCAAAGTCCCGCGCGGGAAACGCCCGCTTTCTCCGGGCCTCCCACGATCCGGGAAACTCGGCACCCTCGAAGAAAAACGAGCCCCCCGATCGTGCGGTTTGCGCCTCGCGTCGCTCCGGGTAACCGAACCGGGGAACCGAGGAGGCGTCATGACCGACCGGCGGTGCCGATGATGTACAGCGAAGTGGTCGTTGTCGGCCAGGTGGCCTGCGACCTCGTGCTCCCGGCCGCGGACGCGCCGGTCGAGCACGGACAGGCGACGCTCGGCGGGAGAGGCGCCCACCAGGCCGTCGCTCTGCGCCAGCTCGGGACGTCGGTGTCCCTGGTCAGCGTGGTCGGCGACGACCCCGCCGGGGACACGCTGCGCGCCCAGGCCCGGGCCGACCGGATCGGGACGACCCACGTCGTCCGCCGGCCCGGCACCGAGACCGCGCGGCTGGTCGACGTGGTCGACGACCAGGGCCGCCGCCGCCACTGCGAGCACGTCCCGGACGGCACGCTCGTCACCGAGACCGACGTCTTCGCCGCGTCCGCGCCGATCTCGGCCGCGGCCTCGCTGATCGTCCAGCTGCGCCAGCCCGCCCCGGCGGCGCTGCTGGCGGCCCGGCTGGCGCGCCGGGCGGGCACCCGGGTCGTGCTGGACGGCGCGCCGGAGGCCCTGACCCCCGAGCTGCTGGCGCTGGCCGACGTCGTGCGTGCCGACGGGCACGACGCCGAACTGCTCGCCGGCGAGCCCTTGGCCGACGTCGCCACGGCGGCCCGCGCGGCCACCGAACTCCGCCGGCGCGGGCCGTCGCTCGTGGTGCTCGAGGTGACCGGGCAGGGCACCCTGTTCGCCGGGCCCGAGGGCACGTGGTTCCTCCCGGACGTCGAGACCGAGGTGGTCGACCCGACCGGCGCGGGGGACGCCCTGGTCGCGACGCTGACGGCGGCGCTCACCCGCCGGCGGCCGCTGGAGACGGCGGCGTGCCTGGCGGTGGCCGCGGCGGCGGCGACCACCGAGCACGCGGGCGGACGGCCCCGGCTGACCCGGCCCGACCTCGACCGGCTGCAGCCGCAGGGGCTGGAAGTCGTCCACGCGTGAACCCGGCTACAACCCCGGCAGCTCCTGCGCCACCCCGAGCAACGCCGCGAACGGGTCGCCGCGCTCGGCCAGGCGCGCCGGCACCTCGCGGATCGTCCAGCCGTCCGGTTTCAGGTCCGGGTCGTCCAGCTCGTCCCACTCCAGCGGCACCGACACCGGTGCTTCCGGGCGCGGGCGGACGCTGTACGGCGCGACCAGCGTCTTGTTCCGCACGTTCTGCGTGTAGTCGAGCCGGGCGCGGCCCCGGCGCCTGTCCTTCGTCCACGCCCAGCTGACCAGCTCCGGGAGCACCTGCCCGATGGTCTTGGACACCGTCTCCGCCCACGTCCGGGTCTCCTCGAACGTCCGGTGCGGCGCGATCGGCACCCAGACCTGGACGCCGCGCTGCCCGGTCACCTTGGGCCGCCCGGTCAGGCCGAGGTGCTCCAGCGCCGTGCGGTGCAGCCGCGCCAGCTCCAGGACGTCGGCGAACGTCGTCTCCGGGCCCGGGTCGATGTCGAACAGCACCCACGTCGGGTGGTCGACGTCGGCGGCACGGGACGTCCACGCGTGCAGCTCCAGCGCGCCGTAGTTGGCCAGCCAAGCCAGCGTCGCGACGCTGTCGGCGACGACGTACCGCTGGCTTTCACCGGCGTCGGCGCGCTCGTTGTGCCAGGTGGTCAGCCAGTCGGGCGCGTGCCGCGGGACCTCCTTCTGGTAGAAACCCGGCTCCGTCACCCCCTGCGGGAACCGCTGGGTGTTGAGCGGGCGCCCGGCCAGGTACGGCAGCATCGCCGGCCCGGCCATGACGTAGTAGCGGATCAGGTCCCGCTTGGTGCCGGGCGCCGGGCCGGGGAAGAGCACCTTGTCGAGGTTGGTCAGCGTGAGCTCCCGGCCGCCGATCGACCACTTTCCCTTGGCGCCCAGGTCGTCGAGCGCCGCCAGCTCGTCCTCGGTCGCGGCCGCGAACCCGACGGCCTCCTCCGCCTGCGCGGCCAGCCGGTCACCGTGCCACAACGCCGAGGGCGCGGCGGCCACTTCGTCGTTCGTGCGGCCGCTCTTCACCGACCGCGGATGGTCCTCGGCGTCCCAACCGGCCTGGTCGTGTTCGTCGGTCTTGTGCAGGAGGAACCACTGTTCCTTGTCCCCGCGGCTGGTGCGCACCAGGACGAACCGCCCGGCCAGCTTCTCGCCGTCGAGGTCGAAGTGCAGCGTGCCCTCCTCGATCGCACGGGCCGGGTCGGGCTCGACCGGCCGCCACACCCCGCGGTCCCAGACGATGACGTCGCCGCCGCCGTACTCCCCGTGCGGAATGACCCCTTCGAAGTCGGCGTACTCGATCGGATGATCTTCGACGTGCACGGCCAGCCGGCGCGCTTTCGGGTCCAGCGAAGGACCTTTCGGCACCGCCCAGCTGACGAGCACCCCGTCGAGCTCCAGCCGGAAGTCGTAGTGCAGCCGGCGGGCGCGGTGCCGCTGCACGACGAACCGGTGACCGTCGGGGCCGGATCCGCCTCCGCCGGCCGGCTCCGCGGTCCGGCCGAAGTCACGCATCTCCTGGTAGCGCCGCAGTTTGCGGTCCTCGGGGCTCACCTCTCGACCCACACGGCCGCGTCCGCAGGCACCCGGCCGTCCGCAAGCGGCACGCTCGCGAGCAGCACCCGCGTGTCCCTGGGCAGCTCGTACGGCTCGGCGGACAGGTTCACCACGCACTCGAACCCCGGCTCCCGCCCAAACCTCAGCACGCCCTCCCGTGCGGGCAGCCACGCCAGCGTCCCGTCCCCCAGCGCCGGGTGCGCCCGGCGGGCGGCCAGGGCGGCGCGGTACAGGCTGAGCATCGACGCGGGGTCGGCAGCCTGCTTCTCCGCGGTCAGCTCCCGCCAGTGGCCGGGCTGCGGCAACCACGTCCGGACGCCGTCCCCGGTGAACCCGAACGGCGGCGCCGTCCCCGACCACGGCAGCGGCACCCGGCAGCCGTCGCGCCCGCGGCGGGTGTGGCCGGAGCGTTCCCACGTCGGGTCGGCGAGCACCGTTTCGGGCAGGTCCTCGACCTCTTCCAGCCCCAGTTCTTCGCCCTGGTACAGGTAAACGCCGCCGGGCAGCGCCAGCATCAGCAGCAGCGCGGCGCGGGCCTGCCGCCGGCCGGACTCGAGGCCGGACTCCCCCGCGAAGCGCGTCACGTGCCGGACGACGTCGTGGTTGGACAGCACCCACGTCGCGGGCGCGCCGACCGCGCCCAGCGCGTCGAGGGTCCGGTCGACCACCGCCCGCAGCTTGACCGCGTCCCAGTCGCCCAGCAGGAAGTCGAAGTTGAACGCCGTGTGCAGCTCGTCCGGGCGGACGTACCGCGCGAGGCGGTCCGGCCGGTCGACCCACGCCTCGGCGACGAACACCCGGTCGGGGCCGAACTCGCCGGCGACCTTCCGCCACGAACGGTAGACGTCGTGCACGCCGTCGCGGTCCCAGTGCGGGCTCACGCCGGTTTCGGCGCCGAGGTCGGGGAAGCCCGGGTCCTTGAGCAGGCCGTGGGCGACGTCGATGCGGACGCCGTCGACGCCGCGCGCGAACCAGAACCGCAGCAGGTCCTCGAACTCGGCGCGGACCTCGGCGTGGTCCCAGTTCAGGTCGGGCTGCTCGGGGGCGAACAGGTGCAGGTACCACTCGCCGCCGGGCACGCGGGTCCAGGCCGGGCCGCCGAAGACGCTGCGCCAGTCGGTGGGCGGCAGCTCGCCGTCCGCGCCGCGGCCGGGCCGGAAGTGGTACCGCGCACGCTCGGGTGAGCCGGGGCCGGCGGCCAGCGCGGCCCGGAACCAGGGGTGGCGGTCGGAGGTGTGGTTCGGGACGACGTCGATGATCACCCGCAGCCCGAGCCGGTGCGCCTCGGCGAGGAGCTCGAGCGCGTCCTCGTCGGCGCCGAAGAGCGGGTCGACCGACCGGTGGTCTTCGACGTCGTAACCGCCGTCGACCATCGGCGAGCGGTACCACGGGGTGGTCCACACGGCGTCGACGCCGAGGTCGGCCAGGTACCCGAGCCGGGAGCGCAGGCCGGCGAGGTCACCGACACCGTTGCCGTCCGAGTCGGCGAAGCTGCGTACGTAGACCTCGTAGACCACGGCGTCGCGCCACCACTCGTTCATGGATCCGAGTATCTACGCTGAGGGCATGGATTCGTCGTTGTACGCGGGCAGCGCCGAGTACTACGCGCGTGGCCGGGCCGCCTACCCGCGCGAGCTCGCCACCGCGATCGTGGCCGAGGCCGGGCTCGACGGGTCGGGCCGCCTGCTCGACGTCGGCTGCGGGCCGGGTTCGCTGACGCTGCTGCTGGCCGGTGAGTTCGCGGAAGCGGTCGGGCTGGACGCGGACGCGGACATGCTCGCCGAGGCCGGGCGCCTCGCCGCCGCGGCGGGGATCGGGAACTGCCGCTGGGTGCACCGGCGGGCCGAGGACCTGCCCGCCGGGCTGGGCCGGTTCCGGCTGGTGACGTTCGCCCAGTCGTTCCACTGGCTCGACCGGCTCCAGGTCGCCACGGCGGTGCGCGCGATGCTGGAGCCGGGCGGCGCCTGCGCCCACGTGCACGCGACGACGCACCAGGGGGTCGAGGGCGGGGCGCTCGCGCACCCACCGCCACCGCACGACGCGATCACCGAGCTGGTGCGGAAGTTCCTCGGCCCGGTGCGACGCGCGGGCCAGGGGGCGTTGCCGAACGGCACGGCCGGCGGTGAGGCGGAGATCTACCGGGCCGCGGGGTTCGGCGGCCCGCGGCGGTTCGAGGTGCCGGGGCGGGTGGTCGTGCGGCAGCTCGACGACGTCGTGGCGGCGGTGTTCTCGCTGTCGAGCTCGGCGCCGCATCTGTTCGGGGACCGGCGGGCGGAGTTCGAGGCCGAGCTGCGGGAGCTGCTGGGACGGGCGAGCCCCGACGGCGTGTTCGCCGAGACGCTGCGGGAGATCGCCGTCGACCTCTGGTGGCCATGACCCAGCCGCGGGAGCTGCCGGAGCAGGCGAGCCCGAACGGCGTGTTCGCCGAGACGCTGCGGGAGATCGCCGTCGACCTCCGGCGGCCATGACCGGCCGCGGGGAGCTGCCGGGGCGGGCCAGCCCGGAGGGGGTGTTCGCCGAGACCTTGCGGGAGATCGCGGTCGACCTCTGGTGGCCATGACCCGGCCGCGGGAGCGGGATGCTCGCCGCGGCCTGCCCCGTTCACCAGGGGTTGTTCGTGAACCCGTCGTCGTCCTCGTCCATGCGTGCGCGGCGGCCGCGGCGGGGCGGCTTGTCGCGGGGTGACGGCGGGGCCATCGGGGGCGCCGATGTCGGGGCGAACGGGGACGCCGAGCCCGGCTCGCCGCCGAACGCGTCCGAGTCGAACGCCGAAGGCGGCTCCGCGCCCGAACGGTCCGTGCTCCACCCCGACTTCGTCTTGCGCTGAGCGAGCTCCCGGCGGCGCTGGACGTACCGCTCCGCGGCCTGGACCTGCTTCGTCATGTACTCCTGCGAGCGCGCCTTGATCTCCTCGCCCCGCTGTTCCCGCAGCGCGCGGCGCTCGGACTGCTCGCGGACCAGGCCGTCCAGCTCGGCCTTCATCCCGCTGATGTCGGTCATGCGTCCTCCCGTGCCACGCTCACCACCGGCGGGCGGCCGGCGGCTCCTCCTCGTCCAGCGAGCCGACGATCCGGCCGGTCGGCTCGGCGATCGGCTCGAAGACACCGCCGTCGATCCGGTAGGCCCGGTTGCTGCGCTCCTGGTCGCCGCCACCGCCGCCGGCTCCGCCCATACCGCCCATCGGCGCCATCCCGCCGCCGCCGAAGCTCTGGCCGGCCGCGCCGGGCGCCCCGGCACCCGCCGGGGCGAACGCCGCCGTGGCGGGCTGCGGCTGGTGCGCCGCGGTCCCGCTGTGGGCGCCTTCGGACAACGACGGCGTGTCGCCCAGCGCGCCCGACGCCGCTCCGGCGCCGACCGGGTCGAGACCGGCCGACGACAGGCCACCGCCGCCGCCGAGCCCCTCGTGCCCGCCGCCACCGCCGCCGGTGAGCCCGTCGAGGGTGCCGCGGTGGGTGGGCAGGTCGTCGATCTTGTCGCCGTGGGCCGGTGAGATCGGGGTGTCGCCGAGGGCGTCCTTCTTGCCGCCTCCGAGCGTGTCGTCGGCGAGGTGGTGGGCGCCGCCCGGGGTGTCCTTGCCGTCTTCGCCGAGGGTGTAGGTGGTCGGCTTGCCGCTGCCGTCGTCGACGGTCACGACGGTCGGCCCGTCCGGCCCGTCGGGACGCTCGGCAGTGATCTTCACGCCGCCGTCGTCGATGTGGATCTTGCCGTCCGGGCCCGGGCAGTGGACGTCGTCCGTCCCTTGTGGACCGTCGCCCGCCTTCGCGTCGTCGGACCAGTCGAGCTTGAAGTCCTTCAGCGGACCGGAACCGTCGCCGACCTTGATGTCCATCTTGCCGTCGTGGTCCGGCTCGGTCATCTCGAAGGTCTTGTCGCCCTGCTTGACCTTCAGAGTGTCCGGCGTGTCGTCGCCGTTCTTGTCGTCGCCGAGCAGGCTGTCCGGCTTGCCGTCGCCGTCCTTGTCGTCGCCCAGCGGGTGGTCCGGCTTGCCGTCACCGTCCTTGTCCTCGCCGAGCGGGCTGTCCGGCTTGCCGTCGCCGTCGGTGTCGAGGCCGGGGTGGTCGCCGGCCGGCTCGGTCTTGATCGGGTCGCCGCTGAACTCCTTCAGCGCGTCGGCCGCCTTGTTCTTCGCGTCCTCCGCGGCCTGCTCCGCCGAGGCCTTGCCGTCGTCGCCGGAGCCCGAACCGGACCCGGACCCGCCGCCCGAGCCGGAACCGCCGCCGCCGAGACCTTCGTCGCCGCCGAGGCCGCTTCCGGCACCGGAACCGCCGCCGGCGCCCGAATCCGTCTCGATGCCCGGGCCGCTGAACTCGGCCAGCGCGTCGGCGGCCTTCTTCTTGGCCGCTTCGGCGGCCGCAGCCGCCGCGTCCTGACCGCCGGAAGACGGCGGCGGCACCGAGGACGGCGAAGTGTCGTCACTGCCCGAACCCGAACCCGAGCCGGAGCCCGAACCGCCGCCGCCCGAGCCGAGGTCGGACCCGGAACCCGCGCCGCCCGCGCCCGAATCCGTCTGGATCCCCGGGCCGCTGAACTGCTTCAGCGCGTCGGCCGCCTTGTTCTTGGCCTCTTCTGCGGCGGCTTGGGCCGCGGCCTGGCCGTTGTCACCCGAGCCGGAGCCGGAACCGGAGCCAGAACCCGAACCGCCGGAGCCCGAACCGGACCCGCCGCCCGCCGGACCGCTGTCGGAAGGTGTTGTCATGTCGGGGATCGGCGGCACCGAGCCACCACCCCCCGAGCCCGAACCACCGGAACCCGAGCCCGAGCCGGAACCCGAGCCGCCGCCGTCGGGAATCCCCGAGCCGGAACCACTCCCGGAACCCCCGGAGCCCGAACCGCCATCGCCCGGGCCACCGCCGCCAGGGATACCCGAACCGGAGCCACTCCCGGACCCGCCACCCGAGCCGCCCGAACCCGAACCGGAACCGCCCGAGCCGGAACCCGAGCCACCCGGACCGCCGCCCGTGCCCCCGGTTCCCCCGGGCCCCCCGCCGGAACCCCCCGGCAGCGACACCCCTTCGAACTCGTTCTTGACCTTGCCCATCACCTTGTCGAGCGCGTCGTACGCCTGGTCGACGAGGTCCTTGGTGTCCTTGCAGGTCTTCGCGAACCCCTGGTACAGCCGGTCCCACATGTCGGGGTTGAACTGGTTCTGGATCCACTGCTTGGCCAGGTCCTGGCCGTGCTTCTTGATCTCGTCGCCGTCGCAGCAGCCCTGGTCGTTGAGGGTCTTGACCAGGTTCGTGCCGAAGTTGAGGTCCATCCAGCCCGCGATCTGGGCCAGGTCCTGCTCGTTGCCGTGCTCGCCGCTGGCGACCGCGATGACCTTCTGCGCCATCGTGTAGTCGGCCTTGCCGACCAGGTCGGTGTACATGCCGACCACCGCGTCGGCCTTGCCCTTGCACAGCTGGAACACCGTGGTGGCGGTGTTCAGCGTCGCCTCGCTCACGTTGCCGAGCGTCTGGGACAGCTTCGAGGCCTTGGGCTGGATCTTGTCGTTGTAAGTGTCGGACGCGGCGTCCGCGCCGGCGCCGGTCCACGTCTTGAACAGGGAGCCCAGCTGCGAACCGGTGTCCTCCACCGTCTGGTCCACCGTCTCCGAGCCGGTCTTGAAGTGCGCGGCGTCGTTGACGAAGTGCTCGAAGCTGATTCCGCGCTGCTCGTCGAACGGCGCGCGGATGTCCTTGTCGAGGTCGATCGCGCGGGTGTTGCCCCGGCAGTCGGCGGGGATCTTCGCCAGCAGCGACCCGAAGGTCTCGAACAGCTTCAGCGCGGGCGCGGCGGCGTCGAAGATCTCGTCCGACGTCTTCGTCCCGGAGGCGCCCGCGCCGTTCTCCCCGGCGGCGGGCGGCTTCGTGCCGTCGAGCTTGGCCTTGCCGTCGTCGACGGCCTTCTTCTCCTGGTCTTCGTTGTAGGAGTTCTGGTCGCCGCTCGACTTCGCCTTGTCGTAGGCCTCGTCGACCGACTGCCCGGCGAACAACGGGTTCGCGTTGTACGCGGTCGCGTACTTGTCGGCTTCCTGGCGCTTCTGCTTGATGTCGTCCGGTTCCTGGTCGGCCAGGAACGGCGGCGGTGGCGGGTTCTCGCGCAGCCAGCTGCTGATCAGCGTGCTCTTCTGGGCCGCCGGCACGCTCGGGTCGTCGAGGATCGCCTTGACGTCGGACCACTTCTTCTTCTCGGCCATCAGAGCGACCCTCCGGCGTTCGTAATCGCGCCCGCCTGGTTTTCCTCGTTGGCGCCGTAGGCCGACCCGGCGGTGCCGAGGTTCGTGCCGAACGAGCCCAGCGTGGTGCTGTAGCCGGAGACCGCGGCCCACAACGCCTGCGCGCCCGCGGTGTACTTCGCGGCGTGGGCGTTGTGCGCCCGGCCGAACCCTTCCGCGGTCACCTCCGGCGTCTCCAGGTCCGGGTTGTCGTCCAGCAGGTGCTCCGCCAGGTCACCGATCGTCTTGGACGCCGTCGACAACGCTTCCGTCGTCGCGGTGTACCCCCCGCCGCTCATGTCAGCGCCTTTCCTCGGATTCTTCGGTTCCCAGGGCTTCCGCGAGCACGCCGGCCACGGATCCCACGTCGGTGAAGCGGTCGAGCAGGTCGAGGTCGATGGTGACCCCGTAATAGACCTCGAGTGCCGCCAGGAGGCGGATCCGGCCTTTCGAGTCGATGCCGAGCTCCTCCAGCGGGGCGTCGGGCTCGACGAGGGCCGGGTCGAGCCGGAAGGTGTCGACGACGACCCTCGTGACCTCGGCGCGGTGATCACCCACGGCCGCCACCATAACGTGCCTTGGCGGCCGACCGGGCGACCTTGCCACTGGATGTGCGCGGAAGTCCGCCGGAAGGGACCAGACGTACCGCACGGAGCGTGAGATCGTGCTCCTTCGACACGGCGCGCAGCACGGCCCGGGTCACCTCTTTGGTGTCCGCCTCGGCGCCGCGCACCCATTCCGCGACGACGACGGCCCCTTCACCCTCGTCGTCGGACACCCCGAACGCGGCGACGCGGTCGCGGCGCACCGCGGGGTGGGCCTCGCCGGCCGAGGCTTCGATGTCCTGCGGGTGGAAGTTGCGGCCGTCGATGACGATGAGGTCCTTGAGCCGGCCGGTGACGTAGAGGTCGCCGCGGTGCACCACACCGAGGTCGCCGGTGCGCAGCCAGCCGCCGAGGCCGTCGAGGGTCGCGCCGAACGCCGTGCCGTCGCCGCGGCCCCAGTACCCGGTCGCGACGTTCGGGCCGTGCACCCAGATCTCGCCGACCAGGCCGTCGGGCTGCTCCTCGCCGTCGTGGACGATCCGCACCAGCTGCCCGACCGGACGGCCGACCGACAGCAGTTCGTGGCCTTCGACGGTTTCGACGGCCCGGCCCTGCGCGAGGGCTTCGCGGTCGAACACCGCGCCCCGCGGGCCTTCCGGCCCTGCGCTCGCGACGTAGACGGTGGCTTCGGCGAGCCCGTAGGACGGCCGGTGCGCTTCGCGGCGGAACCCGTGCGGTCCGAAGACCTCCTGGAACCGCTCGACCGTGCGCGGCCGGACGGGTTCACTGCCGTTGAGGGCGACACTCACGCCGGAAAGGTCGAACTCGCCCGCACCCGCGGCGTCGGCCGCCAGGTCGTAGGCGAAGTTCGGGGCGGCGGTGAACACCGCGGGGTAGTCGCTCAGCTGCCGCAGCCAGCGCTCCGGCCGGTGCACGAACTCGGCCGGGGCCATGAACACCGAGCGCCCGCCGGCGAAGACCGGCAGGCACAGCAGCTGGATCAGGCCCATGTCGTGGAAGAACGGGATCCAGCCGGCACACGTCGTGCCCTCGTCGACGGCGTAGGCGCGGCTGCCCTGCCAGCAGGCCGCGACGATCGCCCGGTGCGGGACCACCGCGCCGGCCGGCTCGCGCGTCGAACCGGAGGTGTACTGCAGGTAGGCGGGCGTTTCCGGCTCCGACGACACCGGGTCGGCGCCCGGGCCGGCCAGGTCGTCGACGACGATCAGGCCGTCCCCTGGCAGGCGCTCCGCCACGGCTTTCGACGTCAGCCGCAGCCGCGCGCCGGAGTCGGCGAGGATCCCGGTCAGCCGCTCGGCCTGCGCGGGGTTCGACGGCGCCATCAGCGGGACGGCGACCAGCCCGGCGGCGAGCGCGCCGAAGAACGCGAGCGGGTAGGCGAGCTCCTGCCCGGCGAGGATCGCGACCCGCTCCCCCGGCTCGGCGGCCCGGCGCAGCTCCCCGGCGACCACGCGGACCCGGGCGGCGAACTCCGCCCACGTCAGCGTGTGTTCCGTGGTGTGCGAGTGGTCCTGGTGGGTGAACAGCGGGCGCTCGTCGTCCGCACGGGCGAACAGGCACTCCACGATCGAGGTGCGCAGCACCGCTTCGGGCACGGACACGGTCGGACGGGACACGCTCCGCAACCTACTGGACGCCCCGGCTCCGGTTCGCCCGCGGTGCGCGGTGCTTTGTGGACGGTGCCCGCGGGCAGCACCGAGCGCCCGGGCCGCCGTCCTGCTCACGGGCCGGGCGGCCGTCCCAGGCGCCACCACGACCACTCGGACGCGGCGGGCCCGCGTTCGGTTCCCCTCGGTTCCGGCCGGTTTCCGATAGCAGTTGCCCCGGTCATCGTCAACACATCCGGCGGTAACTGGCATCGTTCCGGTGCGGCCTGGCACCCCGCCAGTATCGGGCCCCAGGCGTTGTCGGCGACCCCGTTCGTGGCCCACGGTGGAGATCGTCTTCACAAGCCCGGACAAGGCGGTGACCCGTGCGTTTCGACCTTCTCGGCCCACTCGACGTAGTCCACGACGGACGCCCGGTCGTGCTGCGCGGGGCGACCCAGCGAGCCGTGCTGGCCTTCCTCCTGCTCCACCACAACGAGGTCGTCGCGACCAGCACGCTGCTCTCCGCCCTCTGGCCGGACGGGGTCCCCGCGACCGCGCGCAAAATGGTGCAGAACGCCGTTTCCGGGCTCCGCACGACGCTCGCCGCGCGGTCCGGCGCCGGGGAGGAGCCGCCGATGCTGCTCACCCACGCGCCCGGGTACCTGCTGCGGGTCGACGGCGAGCAGGTCGACGTCGCCCGGTTCCGGCGGCTGGTCGCGGCCGGGCGGGCCGCGGCCGCCGATGACGAGGCGGCCATCGCGGCCTACCGCGAGGCGCTCGGGCTCTGGCGGGGCCGGATGCTCGCCGACCTCGCCGAGACCGGGGTCGCCTGGCCCGAGCTCACCGCGCTCGAGGACGAGCGGCTGGCCGTGCACGAGGAGCTGTTCGCGCTCGAGCTGGACCGCGGGCGCCACCACGAGGTGCTGACCGACCTGCGGGCGCTGGCCGAGGCCCACCCGAACCGCGAGCGCCTCAACGGCCAGCTGATGACCGCGCTGTACCGCTGCGGCCGGCACGTCGACGCCCTCGAGGTCTTCCGCGCGACCCGGGTCGCCCTCGCCGAGGGGCTGGGCCTGGAGCCGGGCAAGGAGCTGCGGGAGCTGGAGCGGGCGATCCTGCAGCACGACGACACCCTGCTGACCCACGAGCCGGCGCCCGAGCCCGCGCCCCGGCCCGTCGCGCCGCCGGTCCTGCCGGCGCCGCCGGTCACGCCCGCGCCGCCCGTCTCGCCCGCGCCGCCGGTGATCGCGGTCGCCCCGGCGCGCCCGGAGCCGGCCGACGCCGAGCGGAAGCCGGTCGTCGTGGTCGGCATCGCCCCCGCCGACACCGGCGACGACGACCCCGAGGACGCCGTCGAGGTCCTCGCCCGGCTGCGCGCCGTCGCCGAAGAAGAGGCCGAAGCCGAGGGCGCCCACCTGCCCGGCGGCCCGGGCCCGGTGCAGCTGGCGGTGTTCGGCCTGCCCGGCACCCGCGACGACGACGCCGTGCGCGCGGTCCGCACCGCGCTGCGGATCCGCGACCGGCTGGCCGCCGCGGGTGTCGTCACGCAGATCGGCGTCGACGCCGGCGACGTCCTCGCGGAGTCCTCCCCCGGCGGGCCGGTGGTCACCGGGCCGGTGCTGGACCGCTGCGTCCGGTCCGCGCTGGCCGCCCCCGACGGCCGCGTCCGGGTCTCCGACGCGGTGCGGGAGGCGAGCGAGCCGACGGTGGTCTACGGCGCCGCCGACGACTCCCCCGACTGGTGGCAGGCGGCGTCGGTGCGTCCGCACGTGGTGGCCGAGACGCCCGACCCCGGCACGTTCGCCGGCCGCGACCACGACCTCGCCCTGCTGGCCCACTTCCTCGGGTTTGTCGAGCACGGCGGCCGCCCGCACCGGATCACGGTGCTCGGCGAGCCCGGCATCGGCAAGACGCGGCTGCTCGCGGAGTTCGGCGAGCTGCTGGCCAAGCGGCCCGAGGTGCGGGTGCTGGAGGCGTCCGGCGACCTGGCGGCGACGTTCGCCGGCGCGCCGGGGCTGCTCCCCCGCACGGTGGCCCGGCTGCGCGCCGAGGGCGACGACGACGCGCTGCGCGCCGCCGCGACCGAGCTGACCGCGCACGGGCCGCTGGTGGTGCTGGCCGACGACGTCCACGAGTCCGGCCTGCCGGTGTCGGGCCTCGGCGGTGTCTGCGCGGGCCTGCCGGTGCTGGTGGTCGCGACGGCGCGCCCCGGCTCGCCCGAGCCGGCGCCGGGCTCGGCCGGGCAGACGACGGTCACCCTGGCCCCGCTCGCCGACGACGCGGTCGCCGGCCTGCTCGACGTCCTGCTCCCGGGCACGACCCGCCTGGCCCGCGGCAAGCGCGAGCTGATCACACGCATCGGCGGCAACCCGCGTTTCGCACACGCTTACGCGGACAGCGTCCGCGGCCGCACGACGCCGTTCGCGGCCCAGACGACACCCCCGCTGGTCCGCCGGACGCTGTCGGCCCTGCTGGACAGCCTGCCCCCGGCCGAGAAGGCGGTCCTGAAGGCGGCGACGCTGACGGGAGACGTCTTCGACGCGTCCGACGTGGCTTCGGTCTGCGACCGGTCAGCCTCGGAGGTGGCGGCGGCCCTGACGGCGTTGACCGAGCGCGACGTGCTGCAGCGCGAGGAGGACGGCTTCACGTTCCGGCGCGCGGCGCTGCGGGAGCTGGCCTACCAGCGGATCCCGCGGTCGGTGCGGACCGAGCTGCTGCGCCGTCCGGTGGGCCGGGCGGCCCGCACGGAGATCCCCGCCTGAGCGTCTGAGTCTTGTGCCGCCTCTCGCCTGCGGGAGGCGGCACAGCCATGTCCCGCACACGGCGGGAGTCCCGGCGCACGACAAAGCCCCGGCCACCGAAGTGACCGGGGCTTCCTCGTGTCCGACGTCAGCCGGTGGGGCGCTGCATGACGTCCGAGTCGTACTTGACCGCCGACGCCTCGTGCCGGGAACTGAACGGGCACTTCCAGTCCTCTTCGGTCATCCGGCCCGCGAAGTGGCGGGACGGCATCTGGTACTCGTACGTCGTGAAGCTCGGGTTCACCGAGCCGTTGTTCGTGTTCTCGCGCTTGCGGATCGCGTCCTGCATGGAGAAGAACTTGTCGCCCAGGAGCATGAACTGCATCAGGGAGTTGAACGCGATCGCCGGGCGGACGAACCGGCGGCTCGCGCGGGACGCGCCCGGGTGCATGCCGACGATGAAGAACGCGTGGCCGGCCACGTGGAAGCCGAAGTTGGGCTCGGCCGGGTCGGACGTCGCGCCTTCGTCGAGGCCGTACGTGCGGCTGTCGATGTCGTGCATCAGCTGGAGGTGGCGCCACAGGAGGCGCTCGTGCTCCTCCTCGTCGAGGATCCCGCCGGGTGTCTCGAACGTCGAGACGAACGTGCGGAAGCTCTTGTCCGACAGCGTCGGGCGGATGCCCCGCGCGTAACCGAGCAGGTCACGGTAGTTGGCTCGGGCCGACGCCGGGTCGCCCAGTGCCGGGTAGTGACCGTGTTCGATGGAGCCGCGCTTGAGCGCCGACCGGGCGCCGAGGCAGCTGAACTCCTTGGTCTGGATGAACTCTTCGAGCTCCGCTCTCGGCTCGCTCATGTCGCTCCTTTCCCGTGCGCTCCGGCCGGGGTCCGGCCCGGGAGCCAGTCGAAGGCGCGCACCGTCACCGGGCGCGCCGGGACGGCCAGCGCCGCGGCGTGGCCGGGGCCTGCGGCCAGTTCCGTGACCGTCCATTCGGGACTGTCCGGGCACACCGCTTCGCCGCCGGTGAGGGTGAAGGCCGGGCCCGGGAGCCCGGCCAGGCCGACCCCTTCGGCCTTGAGGTAGGCCTCTTTGCAGGTCCAGTACCGGAAGAACGTCTCCGGCTCGGCGACGTCGGCCGCTTCGGACGCGGCCAGCGTGCGTGAGGCCAGCCCGACGTGGTCCACGGCGCGGATCTCCTCGACGTCGACCCCGACGCGCACCCCGGCGGCGACCGCGACCAGCGCCAGGCCGCCGGAGCGGGACAGGCTGAACTCCAGCCCGGAGTCCCCGGCCAGCGCCGGGCGGTCGCTGTCGCGGGTGAACCGCAGCTCGCCGGGCACGTACCCGGCGAGCACGTCGCGCAGGGCGACGTGCGAGGCCAGGAACCGCGTGCGCTCTTCGTCGACCGTGATCCGGGCCGCGCGGCGCAGCTCGTCGTCGGACAGCCGGCCGAGCAGGCCGCAGACGTCGGACACGCCGAGGACTCGGCCCAGGCCGATCCGCCAGACGTGCACGTCGCGGCCCGGGCGCAGCCGCTCGCCGACCGCGCCCGAGGGCTGCCGCCACGCCGGCGACCAGTCCGTGGTCACCGCGCCAGCCTCCGCCGCATCACCCGCAGCAGCTCCGGCACCCGCTCCTCGAGGTAGAAGTGCCCGCCGACGTAGGTGAACATCGCCGGGTCCGTCCCCAGCTCGAGCCACGCGGCCAGCTCGTCCTCGCTCGCCCGCGGGTCGTGGTCACCGCCGAACGCGGTCACCGGCACCGGCAGCCGCTCCCCCGGCACGTGCCGGTAGGTCTCGTTGACGGCCAGGTCGGCGCGCATCAGCGGCAGGAACATGGCCAGCAGCGACGGCTCCCGCCGCAGGACGTCGGGCAGCCCGCCGAGGGCGTGCAGCTCCGCGGCGAGCCGGTCGTCGGGCAGCGCGCGCAACGGCGGGCGCGTGTCGGGCAGCTGGGGCGCGGCCCGGCCGGACACGAACAGGTGCCGCGGCAGGGTCGCGCCGCGCTCGGCGAGCCGGCGCGTCAGCAGGTAGGCCACGAGGGCGCCGAGGCTGTGCCCGAAGAAGGCGAAGTCCCCGGTCAGCGTGTCGGACAGCCCGTCGAGCGCGTCGTCGACCAGCGCCTCGACGCTGTCGTGCGGCCGTTCGCGGCCCCGCTCGGCGCGGCCGGGCGGCTGGACCGGGAGCACGACCAGGTCGTCCCCCGCGGCGGCCGTCCAGCTCCGGTAGACCGCCGCGCTCGCCCCGGCGTGCGGGAAGCAGAACAGCTTCGTGGCGCCGGTCGCGGGCAGCCCGCCGGGCAGCCACGGCCGCGCGGTCGCCGTGGTCATCGCACCTCCAGCGTCAGGTAGGCCGGCGGCGGCTGGATCTGCCCGAGGTCCGACTCCAGCACCAGCTGGTTGCCGTCGCGGAAGATCTCGCTGAACCCGGCGAACGCGTAGGTCACGTACATGACGCGGTTGCGGCCGGTCTCGACGAAGTCCGCGCGCAGCTTGGCGCCCTCGGCCTTGGCCAGCCCCATGATGTGGTTGAGCAGCACCGTGCCGACCCCGCGGGACATCACGCGGCACGACATCAGCATCATCCGCAGGTGCCAGGCCTCGGCGCCGCGCTCGGCGAGCGCCAGGCCGATCTTGCCGTAGCCGCCGTACTTGTCCGACAGCGACGCGACGAGCAGCACGTGGTCGGGTGAGGTCCGCAGCCGGTCCAGCTCGTCGTAGGAGTAGGTCCGCCCGGTCGAGTTGAGCTGGTTGGTGCGGACGGTCAGCTCCTCGGCGCGCTGCAGGTCCTCGCGCTGCGCGGCCGAGATCGTGAACGTCATGTCCAAAGTGGACAGGAACTCCTCGTTCGTGCCCTCGTAGTCCTGCTCCACCTGGTCCCGCTCGGCGGCGGCCCGGTAGAGCTGACGGCGGACGCGCGACTCGTCGGTGACGAACTTGGGCCGGAACTCCTCCGACGCCAGCGTTTCCGCCAGGTGCGCGACGTCGACGGTCTTCACCGCGGGCAGCGCGTGCGCGACCTCTTCCAGCTCGAACGGCTGGTCGTCGACGAACGCGATCGCGTCCAGGCCGATGTTGAGGGCCTTCGCGATCCGTTCCACGGACCCGGACTTCGGGTTCCAGGTGATCTGCGGGTGCAGGAAGTACTCGGCCAGCCCGGCCGCCTTGAGACGCGTCATCGCCGCGTCGTGGTCGTTGCGGCTGGCCACCGAGTGGAGCACACCCAGCTCGTCGAGCCGCTTGATCTCGGCGACGACGCCGGGGCGCACCGTGACGTCGCCGTCCTCCAGCAGGGTGCCGTCCCACACCGTGTTGTCCAGGTCCCAGACCACGCACTTGATGCGGCCGCGCTTCGGCTTCTCCGCCACCGCCGTGGTTTCCGCGCTGGTCATCCCGCCACCTCCCGGTAGGCCTCGTCCGCGATGGTCAGCTCCTGGATCTGGGTGCTGCCCTCGATGATTTCCATGACCTTCGCGTCCCGGTACAGCCGCGCGACGGGGTAGTCGGGGCCGCAGCCGTTCGCGCCGTGGATCTGGACGGCGTCCGACGCCGCCCGCGCGGCCGCGGTGGACGCGAAGTACTTGGCCACCCAGGTGGCCATGATCGTCGCCGGGTCGCCGGCGTCCTTGAGTCGCCCGGCCTTCTCGCACAGCAGCCGCGCGGCGTCGCGCGCGGTGACCATGTCACTGATCTTGGCGCGGATCTGCGGCAGGTCGCGCAGCAGCCCGCCGCCGGCCGAGCGTTCCGAGGTATAGGCGGCGGACGCGGCCAGCGCGGCCCGCACGATCCCGACCGAGCCGCAGGCGACGCTGTAGCGGCCGAGGTCGAGCGCGCCGGTCATCACCGTGCCCGCGGCCCAGCCCGGCGGCCCGACCAGCGCGTCCGGGTCGAGCCGGACGTCGTCGAACTCGATGGTGGCCAGCATGCTGGCCGTGGTGCCGAGCACGTGCCGCACCGGCGTGACCCGCACGCCGGGGTGGTCGGCGGGCACCAGGAACGCCGTCATCCCGTTGGCGGTGTGGGCGAACACCAGCAGCAGCCCGGCCCGCTGACCACCGGTGATCCACTTCTTGCGGCCGGTGAGGGTCCAGCTGCCGTGGCCGGCGACGGCGACGGTGCCGGCCGCGGTGGCGTCGCTGCCGCTGAAGTCCGGGTCGGTCAGGCAGAACGCGCCGAGGGTGTCCCCGGCGGCCAGGGCCGGCAGCCACCGCTCACGCTGCTCGTCGTCACCCCAGCGCTCGACCGTGGCGGTGACCATGGTGTGCACGGTCAGCAGGCTGCGCAGCGACGAACAGCCGCGGCCGACCTCCTCGTGCACCCGCCCGAGGGTCACCATGTCCATGCCCGCGCCGCCGGACTCCACCGGCAGGAACGGGGCCCACAGGCCGAGCTCGGCGACCCGCCGCCGCACGTCGTGGGGAATCTCTTCGGCCTGCTCCCACCCGTTCGCGTGCGGGGCGACCTCGTCGTCGACGAAGCGCCCGACCACCACGAGCTCGGGAGCCTCCGGCCGTGTCCTCGCCGTCACCTCGGCCTCCCCGGTCAGTGCGCGGCCGCGGCCGTGCGCCGCTGCACCAGCTCGGTCATCCGCTCGACGGTGCGGAAGTTGTCCAGCTTCAGCTCCTCGTTGGGGATCCGCGTGGCGAACGCCTTCTCGATGAACATGACGAGCTCCATCGCGAAGAGCGAGTTCACGAAGCCGAGGGCGAAGATGTCCTGCTCGTCGGTGAACGACAGGCCGGGGAACTTCGCCCCGATGAAGGTGCGGATCTCGCCGCGGACGTCCTGCGACATGGGAAAGCCTCTCTCGGGTAAGGGAAGGGGGGCGCCGGCGGGGTCAGCCGGCGCCGGCCGCGCTGTAGCTGTAGAAGCCCTTGCCGCTCTTGCGGCCGTGCAGCCCGGCCGCGGTCATCTGCTTGAGCAGCGGGCAGGGGCGGTACTTGCCGTCGTTGAACTCGTCGTAGAGCACCTCGACGCTGTAGAGGATCGTGTCGACGCCGATCAGGTCCGCGGTCTCCAGCGGGCCCATCGGGTGGCCGAAGCAGCTGCGGAACACCTCGTCGACGGTCGCCGCGTCGGCAACACCTTCGTGCACCAGGAAAGCGGCCTCGTTGACGGTGAGCATGAGCACGCGGTTGGAGACGAACCCGGAGGCGTCGTTGACCGGGATCGGCTTCTTGCCCATCGACTCCAGCAGCGTCCGGACGATGTCCTTCGTGGACTCGCTCGTGTGGTAGCCGGGGATGAACTCGCACGCCGGCTTCATCGGCACCGGGTTCATGAAGTGCACGCCCATCACCTTGTCCGGGCGCGAGGTGAGCGCGGCGACCTTGGTGATCGGGATGGCCGAGGTGTTGACGACGAAGACGGTGTCGGCCTTGCAGGCCTCGTCGAGCTTCGGGTAGAGGCGGGACTTCAGGTCCCAGTTCTCGGTGATGTTCTCGATCACGACCTCGGCCTCGGCGAGCAGCTCGAGCTCGGTGCCGGTGGTGATCCGGCCGAGCACGGCCTCGGCGTCGAGCTCGGGGCCGCCGAGCATCCGGCTCATCCGGCACTCGAGCTCGATCCGGTCGCGGGCGTCGGCCAGCTTGCCCGGGTCGACGTCCACGAGCACGGCGTCGTGCCCGCTGGTGGCGAGGTTCTGCGCGACCCCGGTGCCCATCACACCGGCGCCGACGACTCCGACGAGGCTCATCGTTCCTCCTTGGCTGCGTTGCTCGTGGTCAGGTCCAGCACGCCGTCGAGCCGGCCGTGCGTCGCGCGCACGGCGTCGGCTCCCCCGGGCTGTTCGCCGGCGAACAGGACCGTGGCGCCCAGCTCGGTGGCGAGCCGGGTGGCGAGGTCTCGGGCGGTCCGGTCGAGCTCGCCTTCGACGAGGTAGACCGGCCGCTCCGCCGTCATTTCCGCGGACCGCGCGCCGAGGGCGACCTCGGCCGCCGACCGCGTCGTCGTCGGTTCGATCCAGTACCGCTCGCGGTGGAACGCGTAACCGGGCAGCGTGGTCTTGCGCGGTTCGCGGCCGGCGTGGCAGGCACGCCAGTCCACGTCCGCGCCGGACAGCCACGCCCGGCCGAGCGCCTCCGCGAGCACCGCCGTGTCCGGGCGGGGATCGGCTTCGCCCGGCAACGTCGGCACCAGCAGCGGCCAGGACTCCTGCGGGAAGTCCGGGTGGCCGCGGAACATCGAGCCCAGCGACTGCCCGGCTCCCAGCTCCAGGACCACCGTGTCAGGTGCGGCACTGGCGAGATGCTCGATCATCGCGGCGAACCGGACCGGGCGGCACATGTGCTCGGCCCAGTAGCCCGGGTCCTTGAGCTGCTTCGCGGTGATCGGCGCGCCGGTGACGTTGGACAGGTACGGGACGTCCGGCTCGCGCGGGGTGAGGTGCTGCCGGGCCCAGGCCGTCAGCTCGGCGGCGGCCGGCCGCAGCGAGCGTGAGTGGAAGGCGTGGGTCGTCCGCAGCGGACGCGCGGGGACGCCGTGCTCGGCGAGCGCGGCGGCCAGCTTCTCGACGCCCTCGGCGGGGCCGGAGACCACGATCATGCGCGGCCCGTTGACCGCGGCGACGTCGACGCCGAACGCCGTCACGTCGCCGACCAGCCTGGTGAGCTCGTCGGCGCCGACCGGGACCGCGGCCATCGCGCCGGGCGGCAGCTTCTCGACCAGCTGCGCGCGGAACGCGACCAGGGCGGTCGCCTCCGCGAGGCTCAGCGCGCCCGAGAGCGCGGCGGCGGCGAACTCGCCGACGCTGTAGCCGGCGAGCACCGACGGCTCGACACCCCAGGCGCGCAGCAGGCGGCCCAGCGCGTAGCCGAGGGTGAACACCGCGGGCTGCGTGACCGCCGGGCCCGCTTCCTCGGTGTCGGTGGCGCGGCCGAGCAGCCGGGCCAGGTCGCCGCCGTCGCCGCCGCGGGCGCCCAGCAGGGTTTCGGTCGGGTCGCTGCCGAGGTGCTGCTTGAACAGCGCCGCGCACTCATCGACGGCGGCCTTGAACTCCGGCTCGCTCTCGTAAAGGCCACCCGCCATGCCGCGGTACTGCTCGCCGACACCGGCGAGCAGGAAGGCCGTCCGCCGGGGCTTCGTGTCGGCCTCGGCGACGATCCGGTTCTCGGCGGTGAACGCGTCGGCGGCGTCGTCCAGGGACGAGACGACGGTCATCCGGCGGTGCTCGAACGCCTTGCGCCCGGCCTGCAGCGTGTAGGCGACGTCGGCGAGGTCCGTCCACTCCGGACGGTGGGCGGCGAGCCGCTCCGTGGCCGCGTCGGCGGCTTCGGCCGTCCGCGCCGACCAGACGAGCAGGTGGTGCGGCCGCGGGGCCGGCCGCACCGGGTGGTCCTCCGGGGCCTCCTCGATGACGACGTGCGCGTCCGTGCCGCCGAACCCGTAGGCGCTCACCCCGGCCAAGCGCGGCCGCTCGCCGCGCGGCCAGTCGGCCAGCTCCGCCTGGACGACCAGCTTGTCGCCGCTCTGCGCGAGCTGCGGGTTGGGGGTGCTGAAGTTGACCGCAGGCGGCAGCTTCTCGTGGTGCAGCGCGAGGGCGGCCTTGATGAACCGGGCGATGCCGCCGGCCTGGTTGATGTGCCCGAGGTTCGCGTCGATCGAGCCGAGGGTGACCTTCTCGACGCCGTCGACGTCGAAGATCTTCTGCAGCGCGCAGATCTCCGCGACGTCCCCGAACGGCGTGCCCAAAGTGGACACTTCGACGTGGTCGATCTCGGCCGGCTCGACGTCGGCGGCGGCCATCGCCTCGGCGACGACGGCGGCCTGGCCCGGCACGCCCGGCAGGTTGAAGCCCTGGCGCGCGCGGTTGCCCTCGTGGTGGATGGCCCAGCCGCGGACCACGGCGTACACGCGGTCGCCGTCGGCCTGCGCGTCTTCGAGGCGGCGCAGGACGATCACGCCGAGGCCGTTGCCCGGGACCTTGCCGTTGGCGCCGGCGTCGAGGATGCGGTTGATCCCGTCGGGGGCGAACCGGCTGCCCTCGCGGTAGAGGTAACCGGGGTCCTGCGGCACGACGACCGACACGGCGCCCGCCACGACCAGGTCGGACTCGCCGGTCAGCAGGCTGGAGCAGGCCTGGGCGACTGCGGCGAGCGCGGTCGAGCTGCAGCTCTGCACGCTCACCGACGGCCCGGTCAGGTCGAGCGCGAACGACAGCCGCGACGCCAGCAGGTCCTTCTCGTTCTGCAGGATCAGCTGGTCCGGGCCGACGGTCAGCGCCGTGACGTCGTTCTGCAGCAGGTTGGACATCAGGTACGTGCTCGGCGCGCCGCCGGCGAACACGCCGGCCAGGCCCTCGATCTTGTCCGGGTCGACACCCGCGTCCTCCAGCGCGTGCCAGGAGCACTCGAGGAACAGCCGGTGCTGCGGGTCGAGCAGCTCGGCGTCGGCGCGGCTGTAGCCGAAGAAGTCGGCGTCGAAGCGGTCGATGTCCGGCAGCAGCCCGGCCGCGGGCACGAACGCCGGGTCGTCGGCGACCTCGGGCGCGACCCCGGCGGCGAGCAGCTCGTCGCGGGTCATCCGGGTGATGCCGTCGCGGCCGGCGCACAGGTCGGCCCAGAACTTGCCGATGTCGGGCGCGCCGGGGAAGTTCCCGGCCATGCCGACGATCGCGATGTCGTCGCCGGTGTCCCTGGGTTGCGTGGTCATGGTCTACCTTCCGGTCCGGCTCGGGCGTTTGCGGAGGTTCGCGGCGCGGGCGCGGCGGCGCTCGCCGCGCGCGGCGACGTCTTCGGCGGCTTCGGCGGGCGCGGCGGTCCCGGCCGCGGGGGCCGCGTCCGGCTCGCCGAGCAGCGTGACGAACTCCGCGATGGTCGGTTTCTCGAACAGGCTGGCCGGCGCGAGCTCGACGCCGAACTCCTTGGCGACGCGGCCGATCAGCACCAGGCCGATCAGCGACGTGCCGCCGAGGTCGAAGAACGGGTCGTGCACGCCGACCTCTTCCAGGCCGAGACAGTCGCACCACGCGGCCGCGACGCGTTCCTCGGCGGGTGTGCGCGGCGCGACCAGCGCGGTGCGCAGGTCGGGGCGCGGGTAGCGCTCGCCGGAGGGGACCGCGGCGTCGGCGCCGACCAGCGCGTCGACCGAGCCCATCCGGGCCAGCGCGGCGAGGACGTCGGTCAGCGGCAGCGGCAGCACCGTCACCTGGGACTCACCGGAGGCGACGATCCGCGAGAGCAGCTCGGTGCCTTCTTCGGCGCCGATGCCGAACTCCTCGCGGAACCGCTTGGAGCCTTCCTGCGCCTCCGCCGAGCCGGACAGCCCGGCCGAGGTCCACGCGTCCAGCTGCCACGGGCCCCACGCCACCGACACGACCCGTTCGGCCGCCTTGCCGGAGGCCGATTCGACGGCGGCGAAGCCGTCGAGGAAGGCGTTGGCCGCGGAGTAGTCCGTCTCGCCGACCCCGACGGTCAGGGTGACCGTCGAGGAGTACAGGACCAGCAGCTCGACCGGGTCGACGCGCAGCGCTTCGGCGAGGGCGAGGGTGCCGTCGATCTTCGGAGCCAGGACGGCGGCCGCCTGCTCGCGGGTCTTGTTCTGCAGCAGGCCACCGCCGGCGATGCCCGCCGCGTGGATCACGCCGTCGAGGCCGCCGAAGTAGCCGCGGACCTCGGCCAGCAGCGCGGCGGCCTCACCGGGGACGCTGACGTCGGCTTTCACGGTGAGCACGTCGGCGCCGAGGGCCCGCAGGTCGCGGACGGCCAGCAGCACGGTGCTCGTGCGGTCGTCGACGCCGTGCTCGCGGATCCACTCGTCCCAGGTGTCCTCGGGCGGCAGCGCGGTGCGGCCGGCCAGCGCCAGGTTGACCCCGAGCGGCGCGAGCCGCCGGGCCAGCGCGAGGCCGAGGACACCGAGGCCGCCGGTGACGAGGTAGGTGCCGCCGGGTTTCCACGCGCTCGCGTCGTCGACCTCGGGCAGCTGGACGACGTCGTAGTCGCGCAGCCACCGCCGCCCACGGCGCCAGGCCGCGACCGCGACGCCGTCGACGGTGTCCACTGTGGACGCCGCCAGGAGATCGAGCTCGTGCAGGGCCTGCGTGGCGGTGTCGCCGTCGAGGTCGGCGTACTGGGCGCGGACCAGGGGGTATTCGGCGGCGATGGCGTCGGTCATGGCGGCGATGGTCGGGGCGAACGGGTCGGTGGCGTCCCCGCCGAGCACGTCGTACCCGCCCCGGCCGAGGGAGAGCAGCTCGACGCGGCGGCCGTTGGTCTCGGCGCCGATGGCCTTGCCGAGCCACATCAGGCTGTAGAAGCCGGCTTCGAGGTCGGTGCCGGTGAGGCCGTGCGCGTGCACGATCCGCAGCGGCCCATCTTCCTTCGCCTGGGCGAGCACCCGGCGGTAACCGTCCACATCGGACGGCTCGATCCCGGCCCGGGTGACGTGGTGCCCGGCGGCTTCGGCGGCGGCCTCGAAGCCGTCGAGGGTGCCGAACAGGATGATCTCCCCCGGGGTGGCGGGGACGCGGCGGGTGCTGTCGCGGCGCCAGGTCGGGGTGTGGGCGGCGAGGCCGTCCTTGACCGGGGCGGCGGGTTCGGCGGTGGCCTGGCCCGCCGTCATCTGGGTCATGGACCAGCCGCTGCCGCGCGAGGAGACCTCGGGCCAGTAGCGGATGCGCTGGAAGCGGTAGGCGGGCAGGCGGACGAGCTGGCGGTCCGTGTTCGGCCAGGTGACCGGGACGCCGTGCTCCCAGAGGGCGCCGAGCGCGGTGAGCCAGGCTTCCCGGCCGGGCTGCGGCTGCAGCGAGACGGCCGGCGTCTGCGAGAGGTAGCGACCGGCCGCTTCGGCCCCGGCGTCCCCAAGCCCGGCTTCGACGAGGACCTCGGCGTAGCGGGCGAGGGCGAGCAGGCCGTCCTCGAAGCGGTCGTCGGAGATGCGCCAATGGGCCGGGTCGGCGGCTTCGGCGGCGGTGAGGAGCTCCCCGGTGCGCGGGGAGATGACGGGGATCCTGGGGTCTTCGGCGGCCGGAACGGCTCCGCCGAGGGCGAGGTCCAGGCCTTCGGCGAGGGTGAAGAGCCCGCCGGCGACGGCGGCGACGTGCTCGCCGGTGCCGCGGCCCAGGATGACGGCGGGTTCAAGACCCCAGGCGGCGAGCAGCCGGGTGAGGGCGTACTCGGCCGCGAAGGTCGCGGCCCGCTCGTCCGTCGAGAGGTCCTTCACCGTCGCGACCTCGTCGATCGCCGCCCGGAAGGCCGGTTCCGTGCGGTACAGCTCGTCCGACCACGTTCCGTGCGTCCCGGGCAGCAGCAGCCCGAACCGGCGCCGGTCGGTCACCGCCGAGCCGCCGTTCACCTCGCGCAACGCAGTGATCGCGTCGGCGGTGTCACGCACCAGCACCGCCTTGCGCAGCGGCAGCGCACTGCGCCCGGCCTGCGTCGTGAAGGCGACGTCGGCCAGCTCGAGCTCCGGGTGTTCGGCAAGGTGGTCCGCCAACGCCGAAGCGTTCGCGCGCAACCCGGCCTCCCCCTGCCCGGAGACGGTCAGCAGCTGCCACTCCGGACCGGACACCGGCGCCGGAGCGGGCGCGGCCGCGTCGAGGACGAAGTGGACGTTCGATCCCGACCAGCCGAACGAGCTCACCCCGGCCCGCAGCACCCCGGCGGCGTTGGCCGGGAAGGGGCGCGAACCCGGCACCGGACGCACCGGCCCGTCCACCGTCACCACGGAGTTCGGCGTGCTCATGTTCAGGTTCCCAGGCAGGGTCGCGTTCTCCAGCGACAGCACGGTCTTGATCAGCCCCGCCATCCCCGCCGCGGCTAGCGTGTGCCCGACGTTGGACTTCACCGCGCCCACGAACAACGGCTCCGGAGCCGACCGCTCGGCGAAGATCTCCTTCAACGCCGTGAACTCGATCGCGTCACCCAGCTGCGTGCCGGACCCGTGCGCCTCGACGAACCCGATCTCGTCCGGCGTCACCCCGGCGTCGGCCAGCGCCGCGCGGATGACCGCGTTCTGGGCCGCGCGGTTGGGCGCGGTGAGGCCGTTGCTGCGGCCGTCCTGGTTGGTCGCCGAGCCGCGGATGATCGCGCGGGCGCGGCCGGCGTCGGCCGCGCGGCGCAGCACCACGACCCCGCCGCCTTCGCCGATGACGTAACCGTCGGCGGTCTCGTCGAACGTCTTGGTGCGGCCGTCCGCCGCGAGCATGCTCATCTTGCAGGACTGGATGAACACGTCCGGGTTGATCATCGCGGACGTCGCGCCGACGATCGCGATGTCGCACTCGCCCCGCCGCAGGCTCTGCACCGCCAGGTGCGCCGCGCTCAGCGCCGACGAGCACGCCGTGTCGACCGTCAGGCACGGGCCGCGCAGGTCCAGCAGGTGCGCGATGCGCCCGGCCGCCGCGGACAGCGAGCTGCCGAGACCGAAGTACGGGTCGTCGGCCGCGTCGATGCCGTCGGCCTCCAGCTGCCGCATGCTGTACTGCATCGTGTCGATCAGCCCGGCGAACACGCCGGTGCGGCTGCCGCGCAGCTCCTCGGCGGTCAGGCCGGCGTCCTCCAGGCCTTCCCAGACCAGCTCCATGAGCAGCCGGAACGACGGGTCGAGCCGCCGCGCCTCCTGCGGCGAGAGGCCGAAGAACCCGGCGTCCCAGCCGGCGAGGTCGGAGACGAACGCGCCCTGCTGCGTGTACGCCTTGCCCGGCGCGGTGCGGTCGGGGTCGTAGTAGTCGGCGGCCGTCCAGCGGTCCGGCGGCACCTCGCGCACCAGGTCCTTGCCCTCGACGAGGTTCGCCCAGAACTGCTCGGGTGTGTCACTGCCGCCGGCGAACCGGCACGACAGCCCGACGACGGCGACGTCCTGCCCCGCGGCGGCGGCCTGGCCGGTCACCACCGGCCGGTCGTCCCGGGCGCCGGGCGCGAGCGAAGCCAGCAGGTGCGCGGCCAGCGCGGCCGGAGTCGCGTGGTCGAACACCATCGTGGGCGGCAGGCCCAGCCCGGTCTCGGTGTTGATCCGGCCGCGCAGCTCGATCGCGGTCAGCGAGTCGATGCCGAGCTTGGTGAACTGCTGCCCGGCCGGGACCCCGTCGGTGTGTCCGAGCACGGCCGCCGTGTGCGTCAGGACCAGCTCGGTGATGACACGCTCGCGTTCAGCCTCGGGCAACCCCGCCAGCCGGGTCCGCCATGCTTCCGCGGCCTCCGCGCCTTCCTCCGCGCGAGCCGCTTCGGCCTCGGCGATGGCGACGACCTCGGGCAAGTCGGCCAGCAGCGGGCTCGGCCGCAGCGCGGCGAACGGCGGCGCGAACTTCTCCCAGGTCAGTTCGGCGACGGTCAGCGCGGTCTCGTCGCGGTCCAGCGCGTGCCCGAGCGCGACCAGCCCGGTCTCCGGCGCCATCGCCGGGACACCCAGGCCGCTCAGCAGCTCGTCGAGGTCCGCGCCGACCCCCATGCCGACCTGACCCCAGCGTCCCCACGCGATCGACGTCGCGGGCAGCCCCTGCGCCCGCCGCCGCTGGGCGACGGCCTCCAGGTGCGCGTTCGCGGCGCCGTAAGCACTCTGGACGGCGTTGCCGATGGACGCGGCGATCGACGAGAACAGCACAAACGCGTCGAGGTCGAGGTCGTCGGTCAGCTCTTCGAGGTTGCGCGTCCCGGCGACCTTCGGACGCAGGACGTTCGCGTAGCGCTGACGGTCCATCGACTCGACCAGGCCCAGTTCGAGGACCCCGGCGAGGTGGAACACCGCGCACAGGTCGTCGCGGATCGGCTCGATCACGGCGGCCAGGGCGCCGCGGTCGGCGACGTCGCAGGCGGCGATCGTCACGCGGTCCCCGGCCAGGTCCTGCGCGCCCGCCGCGTCCAGACCCTGGCGGGACACGAGAACCACGTGCTCGGCGCCGTGGTCGAGCAGCCAGCGCGTGACAACCCCGCCCAGGCCACCGGTGCCGCCGGTGACGAGCACGGTGCCCCGCGGCTGCCACGAGCGTTTCGGCTCGCTGACCTCGGCATGGGCAAGACGGCGGCCGAAGGCGCCGGACGCACGGACGGCGACCTGGTCCTCCCCGCGCGGGCCGGTGATGACATCGCGCAGCAAGGTGACGGCCCGCTCCCCCGGCTCGGCCGGGACGTCGACCAGGCCACCCCAGCCCTGCGGGTTCTCCAGGGCGGCGGCGCGGCCGAAGCCCCACAGCTGGGCCTGGGCCGGCGCGTCGGGTGCGTCGTCCGGGCCGGTCGAGACGGCGCCGCGGGTCAGCGTCCACAACGGACCCTGCGGGTCACGCGCCGCCAGCGCCTGGACCAGCGTCATCGTGGCCTCGGCGCCGAAGGACAGGCCGTCGGTCTCGGTCTCGTCGAGGGCCAGCAGGGAGAGGATGCCGTCGAAGTGCTCGTCGGGCAGCTCGACGTGGTCGGGGCGCTCGACGACCAGGCGCTCTACGTCGCCCAGGGCGTTTGCGGCCGCGTCGATCCACGGGTGCTCGCCGGGCGCCGTGACGAGCAGCCAGCGGCCGGTCGTGGTCGATGCAGCAGGTGTGAACGGCTGCCAGCGCAAGTGGTACGCGAGCGAGTCGGCCTCGGCGGACAGCGAGCGGGCGCGGCGGTAACGGGTCAACGCGGGCAGGACCGTCCCTAGTGGAGCGTCCACATCGGACAGCTTCAGCTCGGCGGCGAACTCGCCGAGATCGCCGCTCTCGACAACCGACCAGAATCGGCCGTCCTCGGCGGCGACCATCTGCGTGCCCGGGTCCTCCAGCCAGAAACGCTTGCGCTGGAACGGGTACGTCGGCAGGGCGACGCGGCGAGCGCCACTCCCGGCCAGGTAGGCCGCCCAGTCGACGCGCGCGCCGTGGGCGTGCAGCTGACCGAGCGCGGTGACGAGGGTCTGCGCCTGGTCGCGGTCCTTGCGCTGGGCCGCGGCGAAGACGGCGTCGTCCGGCCGCACCGAACGGCCCATCGGCGTGAGCGCGGCGTCCGGGCCGACCTCGAGGAACGTCGTCGCGCCCTGGGCGTGCAGGGTCTCGACGGCGTCGGCGAACCGGACGGTGCCGCGGACGTGCTCGGCCCAGTAGGCCGGGTCGGTGAGCCGGTCGGCGAGCTCACCGGTCAGCGTCGAGACGACGGGGATCGTCGGCTCATGGAAGGTCAAAGTCCGCGCGACCGCGGTGAACTCGGCGAGCATCGGCTCCATCAGCGCCGAGTGGAACGCGTGCGACACCGAGAGCCGCGTCGAACGGCGGCCGGGGAACTTCTCGGCGACAGCCAGGGTCGCGGCTTCGGCCCCGGAAAGGACCACCGCGCGCGGGCCGTTGACGGCAGCGAGCGCAACTTCGTCGGACAGGTGCGGGCGGACCTCGTCTTCGGTGGCTTCGAGGGCGAGCATCGCGCCACCCTCGGGCAGCGCCTGCATGAGACGACCGCGGGCGAGCACCAGCTTCGCCGCGTCCGCCAGGGACAGCACCCCGGCGACGTGCGCGGCGGCCAGCTCGCCGATCGAGTGCCCGGCCAGGAAGTCCGGCGTGACACCCCAGGACGTCACCAGGCGGTAGAGCGCGACCTCGAACGCGAACAGCGCGGGCTGCGCGAACTCCGTGCGGTCGAGACGGGCGGCATCGGCGCCGAAGACGACGTCACGGACGCCGGGCAGGTGCGCGCAGACCTCGTCGAACGCCGAGGCGAACGCCGGGAAGACCTCGTGGAGGCGGCGGCCCATGCCGAGCCGCTGCGCACCCTGGCCGGTGAACAGGACGGCCAAGCGGCCGCCGGTGTCGCTGCCGGTCGTGGTCCCCGCCTCGCCGGCGGCCAGCGCTCGCAGGCCCGCCGCCAGTTCGCCGCGGTTCGTGCCGGTGACCACCGCCCGGTGCTCCAGCGCGGCCCGGCCGGCGACGAGCGAGAGCGCGACGTCGACCGGCTCCGCCCCCGACTCATCCACAGTGGACAGCAGAGCGGCAGCCTGCGCCTTTACAGCGGCGGGAGAAGCTCCCGAAAGGACATACGGAACCACCGGCGGCGCAACAACCTCACGCTCCGAAGCGGGCTCGTCGACCGGCTGCTCCAGGATCACGTGCGCGTTGGTCCCGCTGATCCCGAACGACGACACCCCCGCGCGGCGCGGCCGGTCGGCCGTCGGCCACTCCCGGCGCGAGGACAGGACTTCGACCGCCCCGGCGGACCAGTCGACGTGCGGCGACGGCTTGTCGACGTGCAGGGTCGCGGGCAGGACGCCGTGCCGCATCGCCTCGACAACCTTGACGATCCCGGCGATGCCCGCCGCGGCCTGGGTGTGCCCGATGTTGGACTTCACCGACCCGAGCCACAACGGCGTCTCACGGTCCCGGCCGTAGGTGGCGAGCAGGGCCTGCGCCTCGATCGGGTCACCGAGCGCGGTGCCGGTGCCGTGCGCTTCGACCATGTCGACGTCCGAAGTGGACAGTCCGGCGTTCGCCAGCGCCGACCGGATCACCCGCTGCTGCGAAGGGCCGTTCGGCGCGGTGAGACCACTGGACGCGCCGTCGGAGTTCACCGCGCTGCCGCGGACCAGCGCCAGTACCGGATGGCCGTTGCGCCGGGCGTCGGAAAGCTTTTCCAGGACGAGCATCCCGGCGCCCTCGGCCCAGTTCGTGCCGTCGGCCGCGGCCGCGAACGGCTTGCAGCGGCCGTCCGGCGCGAGGCCGCGCTGACGGGAGAACTCGACAAACGCCCCGGGTGTCGCCATCACGGTGACACCGCCGGCCAGCGCCAGGGTGCACTCCCCCGACCGCAGCGCGCGGGCGGCGAGGTGCAGCGCGACCAGGGAAGACGAGCACGCCGTGTCGATCGACACCGACGGCCCCTCCAAGCCGAGCGCGTACGACACGCGGCCCGAGACCACCGAGCCCGAAGTCCCGATGCCGAGGTACCCCTCGTGTTCCTCCGGCAACGCCGTCAGCCGCGACGCGTAGTCGGTGAACCCGACGCCGGCGAACACGCCGGTCGCGCTGCCCTTGAGCGACGCCGGGTTGATGCCGGCCCGCTCGACCGCCTCCCACGCCGTCTCCAGCAGCAGCCGCTGCTGGGGGTCGGTCGCCTCCGCCTCGCGCGGCGAGATGCCGAACAGCTCGGCGTCGAACTCGGCCGCGTCGTGCAGGAACCCGCCCTCGCGGACGTAGCTGGTGCCCGGCTTGGACGCGTCGAGGTCGTGGATCGCGTCGGTGTCCCAGCCGCGGTCCGCCGGCCACGGCGAGATCGCGTCGACACCGCCGTCGACCACGTCCCACAGCTGGTCCGGGGTGCGGACCCCGCCGGGGAACCGGCAGCTCATCGCGACGATCGCGACGGGCTCGGTCTCCTTCTCCCGCGCGTCC
Organism: Amycolatopsis sp. NPDC104819; assembly: GCF_055583145.1. Lineage (NCBI taxonomy): Bacteria > Bacillati > Actinomycetota > Actinomycetes > Pseudonocardiales > Pseudonocardiaceae > Amycolatopsis > Amycolatopsis sp. NPDC104819. The sequence continues at coordinate 192,918 of NZ_JBVJON010000015.1, forward strand.
GCCAGCTCGCGGCGGCTCTCACGCAGGTCGGCCGCCATCCGCTTGAGGTAGTCGACGTACTGCTCTTCCGAAGGCATGGGTCACGGCTCCCGAGGGGCTGGAGGGCGGGTCAGCGCGGGCCGAACTCGTCGTCGATCAGCGCGAGGAGGTCGTCCGGGGACGCGGCTTCGAGGTCGGCGGTGGCGAGCGCGGGCTTCTTCGCCGCCCACGCCGACACCAGCCGCTTCAGCCGGTTGTCGATCTCCGCGTCGGCGGGGTCGGCGCCGTCGAGGAGGGCTTCGAGCCGGGTGATCTGCTCGGTCACCGCGGCCCCGGGGCCGGTCTCGGGGGCGAGCTCGGCCTGCAGGTACTTGGCCAGCGCGTCGGGCGCCGGGTAGTCGAACACCACGGTCGTGGGCAGGCTCAGCCCGGTCGCGGCGGCCAGCGCGGCCCGGAACTCGACCGCGGTCAGCGAGTCGAAGCCCAGGTCGAGGAAGCCACGCGCCGGGGCGATCGCGGCCGGGGTCGTGTGCCCGAGCACGGTCGCGGCGTGCCCGCGGACCAGGTCGAGCAGCGTGCGCTCCTGCTCGGCCCCGGCCTGGCCGGCCAGCTTGCGCCGCAGTTCCCCGGCGTCGGCGGCCGCGGCCCGGCGCCGCACCGCGGGCACCAGGTCCCGCAGCACCGGCGGCAGCAGCCCGGCCCCGGCGGCCGCGGCGAGCGCGGCCCGTTCCAGCTTCACCGGCACCTGCGCCGCGACGTCGGTGGTCAGCGCCCGGTCGAACAGCGCGAGGCCTTCGTCGAGCGACAGCGCGGGGAAACCGGTGCGGCTGAGGCGTTGCGCGGCCGCGGTGTCGAGCGCGCCGCCCATGCCGTCGGCCCAGCGGCCCCAGGCCAGCGAGCGGGCCGGCAGGCCGAGAGCCCGCCGGTGGACGGCAAGGCCGTCGAGGAACGCGTTCGCCGCGGCGTAGTTGGCCTGCCCGGCGTTGCCGAGGACCCCGGCGGCCGAGGAGAACAGGACAAACGCCGCCAGTTCGTGGCCCTTGGTCAGCTCGTGCAGATGCCAGGCGGCCCCGGCCTTGGGCGCGAAGACGCCGTCGAGCCGCTCCGGCGTCTGGGCTTCGACCAGACCGTCGTCGAGGACACCGGCCGCGTGCACCACTCCGGTCAGACGCGGGATCCCGGCCAGCAGGGCTTCCAGGGCACCGCGGTCGGCGACGTCGCAGGCCACGACCCGGGCGCCGAGTTCGTCGGCCAGCTCGGCCGCGCCGGGCGCGTCGAGCCCACGACGGCTGGTGAGCACCAGGTCGGTGACGCCGTGGTTCCGCACGAGGTGGCGGGCGATGTGGGCGCCGAGCCCGCCGGTGCCACCCGTGACCAGCACGGTGCCGCCGGCCAGTTCGGGCGCTTCAATGACCGGACCGCTGACGGTGGCCAGCTTCGGCGCGTACGCCTGGCCGTCCCGCAGCAGCAGCTGGCCTTCGCCGGTGGCGAGCGCCCGGCCCAGGGCCGCGGTGTCGCCGTCGCCGTCGACCAGGACGAACCGGTCCGGGTGCTCCGACTGCGCCGAGCGCACCAGGCCCCAGACGGCCGCCGCGGCCGGGTCGGCACCGTCCTCTTCGGACAGCCCGGTCGCCCCGGCGGTCAGCACGACCAGACGGCTTTCGGCGAACTTCGGCTCGGTGAGCCACTCCTGCACGGCAGCGAGCACTCCGGCGAGGTCACCGTCCGATTCGGACACTTCCAGCACGACCGCGTCCGGGACCTCGTCACCGAGGTCTTCACGACGCGTCCACGTCGTCTCGGCGGTGCCGAGCGCGACCGGCGTCCAGGCCAGCCGGTGCAGGTGCTCCTGCTCGGAGCCCGCGACGGCCGGGCGTTCGCCGAAGGTGATCTCGGCGGACAGGACCGGCTCGCCGGAGACGTCGAAGACGGCCAGCTTGCCGTTCTCCACCCGAGCCCGGACCGTGGTGGCGCCGGTGGCGTGCAGGGTGACGTTCCGCCAGGCGGCGGGCCAGCCGTGCTCGGCCAGCAGCGGGTCCAGCAGTTCGGGGTGGAGGCCGTAGAGCTGGGCGGTGTCGTCGGACGCGCCGGGCACGGTCAGCTCGGTGAGCGGGCCGTCGGCGACCGGCGCCGGGGCGGGAGTGCTGACCAAAAAGCCGGTGGCGTGCCGCTGCCAGTCCTGGCCGCCGCGGGTGTGGATCGAGACCGGACGGCGTCCGTCGGCTTCGGGTCCGACGGCGACCTGGACCTCGCGGTCCCCGGCCAGCGGCGCCTCGACGGCCAGCTCGGCGATGGTGCCCGCGCCGACCTCGTCACCGGCGCGGATGGCCAGCTCGACGAGCAGCGTGTCCGACGGCTCGGCGGGCAGGACGCCGGTGCACAGCACCGAACCGTCCCCGGCCGAGGTGACCGCGCCGGCCAGCACGGGGTGGCCGAGGCCGCCGGCGGCACGGGCCACGGCGGGCTCGCGCAGCCAGAACCGTTCGTGCTGGAAGGCGTAGGTCGGCAGGTCGATCACCTGAGGCCGGGCGGGAGCGTAGAACGCCGTCCAGTCGACGTCGACGCCGACGACGTGCAGCCGCGCCAACGCCGTGACGGCCGTGGTCGGCTCGTCGTGGTCCGCGCGCAGGGCGGGGACGGCCGTGCCCGCGTCCGCGGCCAGGGCCGACAGCACGGCGTCCGGGCCGATCTCCAGGAACGTCGTCACGCCTTCGGCCTTCAGAGTCGCGACGATGTCGGCGAACCGGACCGGCTCGCGGACGTGCCGGACCCAGTGCGCCGGGTCGGTCGGGTCGGCGCCCGAGGACACCACCGGGATCGACGGCTCGGCGTAGGTCAGCTCAGCGGCGACGGCGGCGAAGTCGTCGAGCATCGGGTCCATCAGCGCCGAGTGGAACGCGTGCGAGACGTCGAGGCGCTTGATCTTGCGACCACGGCCTTCCAAGACCGCGGCGGCGGCCAGCACCGGTTCCTCGGCACCCGAAAGCACCACGGCCTGCGGGCCGTTGATCGCGGCGATGCTCACGTCGGTGAACTCCGCGACCTCCGCTTCGGAAGCCTGCACCGCGACCATCGCGCCGCCCTCGGGCAGCGCCTCCATCAGGCGGCCGCGGGCCTCGATCAGCTTGGCCGCATCCGCCAGGGTCAGCACCCCGGCGACGTGCGCCGCGGCGATCTCGCCGATCGAGTGCCCGGCGACAAACGCGGGCCGCACGCCCCACGACTCGTAGAGCCGGAACAGCGCGACTTCGAGCGCGAAGATGGCGGGCTGGGCGAGCCCGGTCCGGCCGAGCGCGACGGCGTCGTTGACGTCGCGCACGGCCGGGAGCAGTTCGGCGATCTCGTCGTAGGCCGCCGCGAACGCCGGGAAGGCGGCGTACAGGCCGCGGCCCATCCCGGCCCGCTGGGAGCCCTGGCCGGTGAAGAGGAAGGCCAGGCGGCCCGGCGCGGTCTCGCCGGTCACCAGGTGCGCCGACGTCCCGCCGGCGGCCAGCGCCTGCAGCCCGGCGGCCGGGTCGCCGACGACCACCGCGCGGTGAGCGTGGTGCGTGCGGGTGGTGGCCAGCGAGAAGCCGACGTCCGCCGGGTCGTCCACAGTGGACAGCAGGCGCGAAGCCTGCGCGGCGAGGGCGGCCGGGGTGCGGCCCGAGATCGGGTACGCGGCCACGGGCAGCGGCTGCGTCGGCTCGGGCTCGGCCGCGGCCGGCGCCTGTTCGAGGATGACGTGGGCGTTGGTGCCGCTGATGCCGAACGACGACACCCCGGCGCGACGCGGGCGTCCGGTCTCCGGCCACTGCTCCTGCGTGCCGAGGAGTGTGATCTCACCGGCTTCCCAGTCGACGTGCGGGGTCGGCTCGTCGAGGTGCAGGCTCGCCGGGACCACCCCCTGGCGCATGGCCTCGACCATCTTGATGATCCCGGCAACACCCGCCGCGGCCTGCGTGTGGCCGATGTTGGACTTCACCGAGCCGAGCAGCAGCGGCCGCTCGCGGCCCTGGCCGTAGGTGGCCAGGAGGGCCTGCGCTTCGATCGGGTCGCCCAGCGGCGTCCCGGTGCCGTGCGCCTCGACGACGTCCACAGTGGACGCCTCGACACCCGCGTTGGCGAGCGCCGCACGGATGACGCGCTGCTGCGACGGGCCGTTGGGGGCAGTGAGGCCGTTGGACGCGCCGTCCTGATTGACCGCAGATCCGGCGACGACAGCCAGGACGTGGTGACCGTGACGGCGGGCGTCGGAAAGCCGTTCCAGGACGAGGATCCCGACACCTTCGGCCCAGTTCGTGCCGTCGGCCGCGGCCGCGAACGGCTTGCAGCGGCCGTCCGGCGCGAGGCCGCGCTGGCGGGAGAACTCGACGAACATGTCCGGCGACGCCATCACGTTGACACCACCGGCCAGGGCGAGCGTGCACTCCCCCGACCGCAGCGACTGGGCCGCGAGGTGCACGGCGACCAGCGACGACGAGCACGCCGTGTCCACCGACACCGCCGGGCCTTCGAGGCCGAGCGCGTAGGCGACACGCCCGGAGATGACACTGCTGAACGACGCCGTGCCGAGGAAACCCTCGACCTGCTCGGGGATGGCGCTCAGCCGCGAGACGTAGTCGTTGGACAGCGCGCCGGCGAACACCCCGGTGCTGGTACCGCGCAGCGACGACGGGTCGATGCCCGCCCGCTCCAGGGCCTCCCACGCCGTCTCCAGGACCTGACGCTGTTGCGGGTCCATCGCGAGGGCTTCGCGCGGTGAGATGCCGAAGAACTCGGGGTCGAAGTCGCCCGCGTTGTAGAGGAACGCGCCTTCGGAGGCGTACGTCGTGCCGCGGTGGTCGGGGTCCGGGTGGAACAGGGAGTCGAGGGGCCAGTCACGGTCGGTCGGGAAGTCGCCGACGCCGTCACGGGCTTCCGCGACGAGCTGCCACAGCTCGCTCGGCGAGGTGACGCCGCCCGGGTAGCGGCAGCCCATGCCGACGATGACGATCGGGTCGTCCGGGGAGGAACCGGCGCCGGCCGCGCTGGGGGCGACCACGGCCGGGGCCGGCTCCTCGGTCCCGATCAGCTCGGCGCGCAGGAACGTGCTCAGCGCGGCGGGCGTCGGGTGGTCGAAGACGAGCGTCGCGGGCAGCCGGAGGCCGGTCGCGGCGCCGAGGCGGTTGCGGAGCTCGACCGCGGTGAGCGAGTCGAACCCGATTTCGTTGAACGCGCGGGTCGCGGCGATGCCCGCCGCGTCCGCGTGACCGAGGACCTGCGCGACTTCGCGGCGCACCAGCTCCAGCAGCAGTTCGTCCTGCTCCGCGCCGGGCAGGCCGGTGAGCTTGCGGCGCAGCTCGCCCGCCTGCTCGGCGGTGGCCGTCTTGGCCTTGCCGCGGGTGGACCCGCCGACCAGCGACCGGATGAGCGGCGAGATCGGCGCGTCGCTGCCGCGCACGGTGGCGCGGTCGAGCTTCAGGCCGAGCAGGACGGCGTGGTCGAGGGAGACCGCGCGGTCGAACATCGCCATGCCCTCTTCGGGCGCGATCGGCGGGAACCCGCTGCGGCGCATGCGTTCCTCGCCCGCGTCACCCAGCTCGCCGCGCATGCCGCCGGACCACAGGCCCCACGCGACGGACTGCGCGGCCTTGCCCTCGGCGCGGCGGCGCGCGGCCAGCCCGTCGAGGAAGGCGTTGGCGGCGGCGTAGTTGCCCTGGCCCGGGTTGCCGAGCACACCGGCGGCCGAGGAGAACGTGGCGAACCAGCGCAGCGGCAGGCCCGCGGTCAGCTCGTGCAGGTGCCAGGCGGCGTCGGCCTTCGGGTAGAGGACCCGGTCGAGGCGCTCGGGGGTCAGGGTGTCGATCGGGCCGTCGTCGAGGACGCCGGCCGCGTGGATGACGCCGGTCAGGTTCGGGATCCCGGCGAGCAGCGTGGCGACGGCGTCGCGGTCGGAGCTGTCGCACGCGGTGATGGTGACGTTCCCGCCGAGCCCGGTCAGCTCTTCGGCCAGCTCGGCCGCGCCCGGGGCGTCCGGGCCGCGGCGGCTGGTCAGCACGAGGTCGCGGAGGCCGTGCTCGGTGATCAGGTGCCGCGACAGCATCGCGCCGAGGCCGCCGGTGCCGCCGGTGATGAGGACTGTCCCGTCGGGACGCTTCGGGATGGTCAGCACCAGCTTGCCGATGTGCTTGGCCTGGCTCAGCAGCCGGAACGCCTCGGGCGCGCGCCGGACGTCCCAGACGCGACGCGGCAGCGGCTCGAACGTCCCCGCCGCGAACAGCTCCAGCACCTCGGCCCACATGCGGGAGAACTGTTCCGGCCCGGCTTCGATGAGGTCGTAGGGCCGGTAGTGAACGCCGTTATACGCCGTCGCGACCTCTTCGGGGTCGCGCAGGCCCGCCTTGCCCATCTCGAGGAACCGGCCGCCGCGCGGCAGCAGCCGCAGGGACGCGTCGACAAACTCGCCGGTGAGCGCATCGAGCACAACATCGACACCACGGCCTTCGCTGGTTGTGAGGAACTGCTGCTCGAAGTCGAGGGTGCGGGAGTTGGCGATGTGGGCGTCGTCGAGCCCGGCTTCACGCAGGATGTGCTGCTTGGCGGGGCTCGCGGTGCTGTAGACCTCGGCGCCGAGGTGACGCGCGATCTGGATGGCCGCCATGCCGACACCGCCGGCGCCGGCGTGGATCAGCACGCTTTCGCCCGGCTGCAGCCCGGCCAGCTCCTTCAGTCCGAAGTAGGCGGTGAGGAACACGAGCGGCACGGACGCGGCTTCTTCGTCGGTCCAGCTGTCGGGGATCCGCGCGCACATCGACCGCTGGGCGGTGGTGATCGTGCCGATGCCGCCGATCGCGACCCCCATGACGCGGTCGCCGGGGGCGAGATCGTCCACTTCGGACCCGACCTCGAGGACCACCCCGGCCACCTCGTTGCCGAGCGGGCCGGGCTCGCCGTCGAACATGCCGAGCACGTTGAGCGCGTCACGGAAGTTCAGGCCCGCGGCCCCGACGGCGACGCGGATGTTGCCGGGCGCCAAGGGTTCCAGGGCCTGCGGGCACGGCTCCAGCCGCAGCTCCTCCAGGGTGCCGCGGCCGGCCATGCCGAGCCGCCACGCGGGTTCGGCGGGCGGGACCAGCTCGTCCGTGCCCGGCAGCGGGCCGAGGCGCAGCGCGGAGAAGACGCCGTCGCGCAGGGTCAGCTGCGGTTCGCCGGTGGCGATGGCCGCGGCGACCTCGGAGTCGGAAAGATCGCCGGTCTCGGTGTCGATGAGGAGCACGCGGCCGGGCAGCTCGCTCTGCGCGGAGCGGCCGAGGCCCCAGACCGCGGCGGCGGCCGGGTCGACTCGGCCGGTGGTGGCGTCGGCGGTGACGATGACCAGCTTGGCGTCGGCGAAGCGGTCTTCGGTCGACCACTGCTGCAGGACGGCCAGGACCTCGCGGGTGGCGAGCCGCGCGCTCTCGGCGGCGTCGTCCGGGTCGGTCAGCACCGGCAGGACGACAACCGGCGGCACGTCCCCGCCACCGAGGCGGCCGTGGAAGGACCAGCCGACCGGCTCGGGGTCGGCGGGCGTCGCCAGCGGCGTCCAGTCGAGGCGCCACAGCGCGTCCAGGCCCGGCGTCGACGCGGTGAGCGGGCCCGCGGTGAGTTCGCGCAGGGTCAGCGAGCCGACCGTGGCGACCGGCGAGCCGGTGCCGTCGGCCGCGCGCAGGGTGACCGCGCCGGACGCGTCCCGCGTGATGCGCAGCCGCAGCTGGGACGCGCCGGTCGCGTGCAGGGCGACGTCCTGCCAGAGGAACGGCAGCTGCGCGCCGCCGCCTTCGCCGGTGAGCAGGCCGATCGCGTGCAGGCCCGCGTCGAGCAGGGCGGGGTGCAGGCCGAAGCGCTCGACGTCGGCCTTGCCCGCGTCCTCCGGCAGCGCGGTCTCGGCGAAGATCTCGTCACCGAGGCGCCAGGCGTGCGTGAGACCGCGGAAGGTCGGGCCGTACTCCATGCCCGCGGCGGCGAAGGCCGGGTAGACGTCGGTGAGGTCGACCGGGGTCGCGTCGCGCGGCGGCCACGCGGTCAGGTCGAACCCGGCGGCCGGGGCCGTCGGGGCGAGGGTGCCGGTGCCGTGCAGCGTCCAGGAACCCTCGCCGGCGCGGGAGTAGACGGCCACGGCGCGGCGGCCGCTCTCGTCCGGCCCGGCGACGGCGACCTGGACGTCCAAGGCCCCGGCCAGGACCATCGGCTCACGCAGGGTCAGCTCTTCCAGGTGCGCGCACCCGGCTTCGTCCCCCGCGCGCAGGGCCAGCTCGACCAGCGCGGTGCCGGGCACGACCACCGTGCCGCCGACGGCGTGGTCGGTCAGCCACGGGTGGGTGGACGGCGAGATCCGGCCGGTCAGCACAACCCCGGCGCCGTCGGCCAGCGTCACGGACGCGCCGAGCAGCGGGTGCCCGGCGTCGGCCAGGCCCAGCCCGCTCGGGTCACCGGCACTGCGGTTGCCGCGCAGCCAGTAGGTGTCACGCTGGAAGGCGTAGGTGGGCAGGTCGATCGTGCGGGCGCCGGTCCCGGCGTAGAAGGCCGTCCAGTCGACGCGGGCGCCGCGGACGTGCAGCTCGGCCAGCACGGACATCGCCGTCAGCGCCTCGTCGCGGTCGCGCCGCAGCACCGGTACGGTCAGCACGCCCTCGGCGGGCAGCGTCCGGGCGGCCATCCCGGCCAGCACCGAGTCCGGGCCGATCTCGACGAACCGGGAAACGCCTTCACCACGCAGGAACTGGATGCCGTCGGCGAACCGGACCGGCTGGCGGACGTGTCGCGGCCAATACCCGGGGACGGTGACCTCGTCCGGCCCGGCTAGCCGACCGGTCACATTGGACACCACCGGGATCGACGGCGCGTGGTAGGTCATCTCCTCGGCGATCGCGCCGAACTCGGCGAGCATGCCATCCATCCGCGCGGAGTGCGACGCGTGGGAGATGTTGAGCCGCTTGGTCTTGCGGCCGCGCTCGGCGAACTTCGCCGCGAGTGCCTCGGCGACGGCTTCCTCGCCGGAGACGACGATCGAGTCGGGCGCGTTGAGCGCGCCGATGGCGAGGCCGTCGGTCAGCTCGGCGGCGACCTCCTCCTCGGTGGCCTGGATGCCGATCATCGCGCCACCCGGCGGCTGCGCCTCCATCAGGCGCCCGCGAGCGGTGATCATCCGGGCGGCGTCGGCGAGGTTCCAGACGCCGGCGACGTGCGCGGCGCCCAGCTCACCGGCGGAGTGGCCGACGACGTAGTCGGGGCGCGCGCCCCAGGACTCGTACAGCCGGAACAGCGCGACCTGCAGGGCGAACATCGCGGGCTGCGCGTAGGTCATCCGGTCGAGCAGCGACTGGTCGTCCCCGAAGACGATGTCGGCCAAGGGACGGTCGAGGTGGGCGTCCACAGCGGCGCAGGCCTCGTCGAACGCCGTCCGGTACGCGGGGAAGGTGTCGTACAGCTCGCGGCCCATGCCGCAGCGCTGGGCGCCCATGCCGGAGAACAGGAACGCGGTGCGTCCGTGCAGCGGCTCACCGGTGACAACACCCGGCGCGGGGTCGCCGTTGGCCAGCGCGGTCAGCCCGGCCTCGAGGTCTTCCGCCGAGCGGCCGACGACGGCGGCCCGCGTCTCCAGCGCCGTGCGTGTGGTGGCCAGCGACCAGCCGAGGTCGAGCGGCTCGACGTCGTCCACAGTGGACAGCAGGGACCGAGCGGTACCCTGCAGCGCGGCCGGGCCGCGGGCCGAGAGCAGCCACGGCTGGACGGCGGGCGGCGTCCGGTCCTCTTCGGACTCTTCGGACGGAGGAGCCTGCTCCAGGATGACGTGCGCGTTGGTGCCACTGAGCCCGAAGGACGAGACACCCGCGCGGCGCGGATGGTCGGCGGACGGCCACTCCCGCCGTTCCGTGACCAGCTGCACCGCACCGGCTGACCAGTCGACGTGCGACGTCGGCTCGTCGACGTGCAGCGTCGCGGGCAGGACGCCGTGGCGCATCGCCTCGATCATCTTGATGAGCCCGGCCGCCCCGGCCGCGGCCTGGCTGTGGCCGATGTTCGACTTGATCGAGCCGAGCCACAGCGGCTCTTCACGCTCCTGGCCGTAGGTGGCCAGCAGGGCCTGGGCCTCGATCGGGTCACCCAGGGTGGTGCCGGTGCCGTGGGCTTCGACGGCGTCGACGTCCGCGGCGGTGAGCTTGGCGTTGGCCAGCGCGGCGCGGATGACCCGCTGCTGCGAGGGCCCGTTGGGCGCGGTGAGGCCGTTGGACGCGCCGTCCTGGTTGACCGCCGAGCCGCGGATCACCGCGAGGATGCGGTGGCCGTTGCGCTTGGCGTCGGACAGCCGCTCCAGCAGGAGCATGCCCGCGCCCTCGGACCAGCCGGTGCCGTCGGAGCCCTGGGCGAAGGCCTTGCACCGGCCGTCCGGGGCCATGCCGCGCTGGCGGGAGAACTCGACGAACGTCTCCGGCGTCGCCATCACCGTGACGCCGCCGGCGAGGGCGAGCGAGCACTCCCCCGACCGCAGCGCGTGCGCGGCCAGGTGCACCGCGACCAGCGAAGACGAGCACGCCGTGTCGATCGTGACGGCCGGGCCCTCCAGGCCGAGGGTGTAGGAGATCCGGCCGGACAGCACGCTGTTGGACGACCCGGTGCCGAGGAAGCCTTCGACCTCTTCGGACACCCCGTCGAACCCGGACACGTACTCGCTGCGCATCGCGCCGGCGAACACGCCGGTGCCGCTGCCCTTCAGCGACGCCGTGTCCAGGCCCGCCCGCTCCAGGGCCTCCCAGGTGACCTCCAGCAGCAGCCGCTGCTGGGGGTCCATCGCCAGGGCTTCCCGTGGCGAGATGCCGAAGAAGCCCGCGTCGAACTCACCCGCGTCGTGCAGGAACCCGCCCTGGTTGCTGTAGGTGGTCCCGCGGTGCTCGGGGTCCGGGTGGTAGAGCGCCTCGGTGTCCCAGCCGCGGTTGTCCGGGAACGCCGTGATGCCGTCGCCGCCCTCGGCGACCAGGTCCCACAGTCCCTCCGGCGAGCTGACGCCGCCGGGGTACCGGCAGGCCATGCCGATCACGGCCAGCGGCTCGGAGCCGCTGTCCTCGGCCTCCTGCAGCCGTCGCCGCGTCTCGCGCAGCTCGGCGGTCAGCCGCTTGAAGTACTCGAGCGTCCGCTCGTCGGTGGTCATGACGGTGGTCCTCCTAGCGGCGGCAGGGCCGGGCCGGGGTCAGAGTTCGTTGTCCAGCAAGGCGAACATGTCGTCGATGGTCTCCACTTCGAGGTCGTCCCCGGCGGCCGGGCGGGTCCGCTCCTGCCAGAGCGAGACCAGCTGCCGCAGCTTCGCCTCCACCGCGGCCCCGTCGGCCGTCGAGACGTCCACAGTGGACAGCTCGGCGGCGAGCCGGTCGATCCCGGCGCCCAGGCCGGTTTCCGGCGTCGCCGCCGCGGCCGGGACCACTTCGGACTGGAGGAACTTCGCCAGCGCGTCCGGGGTCGGGTAGTCGAAGATCAGCGTCGCGGGCAGGCGCAGCCCGGTGGCCGCGTCGAGGCCGTTGCGCAGCTCGACGGCGGTCAGCGAGTCGAAGCCGAGCTCGGTGAACGCCCGGCCGGGCTCGATCGCGTCGGCCCCGGTGTGCCCGAGCGCGGCCGCGGCCTGGCCGCGGACCACGGTCAGCAGGACCATTTCGGCGTCCTGCTGCGACAGCCCGGTCAGCTTGCGCTTGAGCCCGTCGGCCTGGGCCGCCGCGGCCATCGGGGCGGCGCGGCGGACGGATCCGCGCACCAGCCCGCGCAGCAGCGGGGGCACCGGCCCCGGCTCGGCCCGCAGGCCGGCGAGGTCGATCTTCACCGGCACGGACACCGGCTCGGCCAGCACACTCGCCTGGTCGAACAGCTCCAGGCCTTCGGCGGGGGCGAAGCTGCCGATGCCGTCGCGGCCCATCCGGGCGCTGTCCGCGGTGTCGCCCATGCCGTCGGCCCAGAGACCGAAGGCGAGTGACGTCGCGGGCAGCCCGAGGCTCCGGCGGTGCTGGGCCAGGCCGTCGAGGAACGTGTTGGCCGCCGCGTAGTTGGCCTGGCCCGGCGCGCCGAGCACCCCGGCGGCCGAGGAGAACAGCACGAACATCGCCAGGTCACGGTCGCGGGTCAGCTCGTGGAGGTTCCAGGCCGCGTCGACCTTGGGCCGCAGCACCTTCTCGAGGCGCTCGGGGGTGAGCGCGGTGAGCAGTCCGTCGTCGAGGACGCCGGCCGCGTGGATCACGCCGCCGAGGTCCGGGGTCCGGTCGAGCACGGCGGCCAGCGCGGCGCGGTCGGCGGCGTCGCACGCCTCGATCCGCACGGTCGCGCCCAGCCCGGTGAGCTCTTCGGCCAGCTCGGCCGCGCCCGGGGCGTCCGGGCCGCGGCGGCTAATGAGCACCAGGTCGGTGACACCGTGGCGGGTGACCAGGTGCCGAGCCAGGACCGCACCCAGCCCGCCGGTGCCGCCGGTGACCAGCACGGCACCTTCGGGGCGCCGCGGGATGGTCAGGACGACCTTGCCGACGTGCTTGGCCTGGCTGAGGTACCGCAGGGCCTCCGGGGCCCGGCGCAGGTCCCAGGTGCGGATAGGCAGCGGCTTGAGCGCGCCTGCTTCGAACAACACGATCAGCTCCTCCCAGATCCGCGCGATCCGGTCGTTCCCCGCGTCGATCACGTCGAACGCCCGGTAGGTCACACCGGGATGGTGCCCCTCGCCGCCGCCGTCCGGACGGACGTCGGTCTTCCCCATTTCCACGAACCGCCCACCGCGCGGTAACAGGCGCATGGAGGCGTCGATGAACTCCCCGGTGAGCGCGTTGAGCACGACGTCGACGCCGTGGCCGCCGCTGGTGGCCAGGAACTTCTCCTCGAAGTCCAAGGTCCGCGACGACGCGAGGTGACCGTCGTCCATCCCGGCTGCGCGCAGGACGTCCCACTTGCCTTCGCTCGCGGTGCCGTAGACCTCGGCGCCCAGGTGCTGGGCCAGCTGCGTCGCGGCCATGCCGACCCCACCGGCGGCGGCGTGGATGAGCACCGACTCCCCCGCCTTCAGCGCGCCGAGGTCGGTCAGCGCGTAGTAGGCGGTGAGGAACACCAGCGGCACCGACGCGGCCTCTTCGAACGTCCAGCCGTCCGGGACCGGGGCCAGCAGCGCGCGGTCGGCGAAGGTGAGCGGGCCGAACCCGCCGTGCACCAGGCCCATCACGCGGTCGCCGACCTGCAGGTCGGCCACTTCGGACCCGACTTCGACAACCACACCCGCGGCCTCGTAGCCGATCCGGCCGGCGTCACCCGGGTACATGCCGAGGACGTTGAGCACGTCGCGGAAGTTGGTGCCGGCCGCGCGGGTGGCGATCCGGACCTCCCCCGGCAGCAGCTCGCCGACGGCCTCCGGGAACGGTTCGAACGAGAACCGCTCCAGGGTGCCCTTCTCGACGCTGTCGAGGCGCCAGCCGGGCTCGTGCCACGGCGGCACGAGGTCGTTCGACGACGCCGCGGTCAGCAGCCGGGCGGCGTGGACCACCCCGTCGCGGACGGCCAGCTGCGTCTCGTCGCCTTGGACGGCGAGCGCGGTCTGGACGTCCGCCTCGGCCGCGTCGACCAGGACGAGGCGGCCGGGGTGTTCGGACTGGGCACTGCGGACCAGGCCCCACACCGCGGCGGCGGCCGGGTCGACAGTGTCCGAAGTGGACACTGCGACGGCGTTCTGCGTGCGGACCACCAGGACGGCGTCGCTTTCCTTCGCGAGCCATTCCTGCAGCTTCGCCAGGGTCTCGGTGAGGAGGGCGTGCGTGGCCACCGGGGTGGTCTCGCCGTTCGGCACCGCGTCCAGGACTTCGTGCGGGGCCACGGTTCCGGGCTCGTTCGTGACCTGGGCCCAGCCGAGCCGGAACAGCGCGTCGGACGTCTGCGGGCCGAGGTCGGTCACCTCGCGCAGCAGCAACGCGCCGACGGTCAGCACCGGGGCGCCGCCGCCGTCGGTGAGCTCCAGGCGGACGGCGTCGTCCCCGGCCTTGGCGACCCGGACGCGGGCGGCGGTGGCGCCGGCCGCGTGCAGGACGACGTCCCGCCAGAGGAACGGCAGCCGCGTGGCCGGGGCGTCCCCGGTCGGCAGCAGGCCGATGGCGTGCAGCGCGGCGTCGAGCAGCGCGGGGTGCAGGCCGAACTGCGCGGCGTCGGTGTGCGCGACCGAGGGCAGTTCGAGGTCGGCGTAGACCTCGTCCCCGTTCTGCCACGCGGCCGTGAGGCCCTGGAACACCGGCCCGTACTGCAGGCCCGCCTCGGCGAGCCCCGGGTACAGCTCGGTGACGTCGAGGGCTTCCGCACCCGCGGGTGGCCACTGGCTTTCCTGGGCCGCCGGGTGGCCCTCGCCGGTGGCGAGCAGGCCGGTGGCGTGGGCGGTCCACGGCTCCCCGGCCGGGGCGTCCGGCCGCCGGGTGTGGATCGACACCGGACGGCGGCCGTCACCGTCCGGCGCGCCGACCACGACCTGCACCGACAGGCCGCCGGACTCCGGCAGCACCACCGGCGCGGCCAGGGTCAGCTCGGCCACCCGGCCGCAGCCCAGCTCGGCGCCGGCCCGCACGGCCAGCTCGACCAGGGCCGCACCCGGGACCAGGACGGTGCCGAGCACGGCGTGGTCGGCGAGCCACGGCTGGGCCGCGCGGGACAGCCGGCCGTAGGCGACCAGGCCGTCCTCCCCCGCGGTCGGGACGGTCGCGCCGAGCAGCGGGTGCCCGGCCGCGGCCAGGCCCAGCCCGGCGGCGTCGCCGGTGCCCGCGGGTGCGTCGAGCCAGAAGCGCTCGCGCTGGAAGGCATACGTCGGCAGCGGAACCTCGCGGGCGCCGGCGCCCGCGAAGAACGCCGTCCAGTCGATGCGCGTGCCGGCTGTGACGAGCTTCGCGAACGCCGTCTCGGCGGTCTGCCGCTCGTCGCGGTCCTTGCGCAGGACCGGGACGAACACCGCGTCCGGGGCGCTGTCGAGGCCCATGGCCGAGAGCACGCCGTCCGGGCCCAGCTCGGCGAAGCGCGTGACACCGGCTTCGGTGAGCGCGCGGACGCCGTCGGCGAACCGGACCGGCTCCCGCACGTGCCGCACCCAGTAGCCCGGGTCGGTCAGTTCGTCGGCCGGGCGCCCGGTGAGGGTGGAGACGACCGGGATGGACGGCTCGGTGTAGTCGATCGACCGCGCGACCGCCTCGAACTCGGCCAGCATCGGCTCCATCAGCACGGAGTGGAACGCGTGCGAGACGACCAGGGCCTTGGTGCGGCGGCCGCGTTCGGCGAGCGCCGCGGCGGCGGCGTGCACCGGACCGTCCACACCGGACAGGACGACGGCGTTCGGGCCGTTGACCGCGGCCAGGCCGACGTCGGCGGAGAGGAACTCCGCGACCTCGTCCTCGCTCGCCTGCACGGCGACCATCGCGCCGCCCTCGGGCAGCGCCTCCATCAGCCGTCCGCGGGCCTCGACGAGCTTCACGGCGTCCGCCAGGGAGAAGACCCCGGCGACGTGGGCCGCGGCGATCTCGCCGATCGAGTGCCCGGCGAGGAAGTCGGGACGGATGCCCCACGACTCGACCAGCCGGAACAGCGCGACCTCGAGGGCGAAGATCACCGGCTGCGCGGTGCCGGTGCGGTTGATGTCCTCGCCGAGGCCCGGCAGCAACGCCAGGACCTCGTCGTAGGCCGCGGCGAAGACCGGGAACGCCTCGTAGAGCCCGGTTCCCATCCCGGCCCGCTGCGAACCCTGGCCGGTGAACAGGAAGGCGAGCTTCCCGTCGACCGCCCGGCCGATGACCACACCGGAACCGGCGCGGCCACCGGCGAGGGCGGCCAGCCCGGCCCGGACGTCGCCGGTGAGCACAGCGCGCCGCTCGAACGCGGTGCGCGTGGTCGCCAGCGAGTAGGCGATGTCGAGGGGGTCTTCGAACCCGACGGTGCCGAGCAGCCGCTCGGCCTGCGCCTGCAGGCCTTCTTCGGTGCGGGCGGACAGGACCCAGGGCAGCAGCGCGGGCGGCTCGGGAGTCCGGGCCGGCGCGGGCTGGTCGGGGGCCTGCTCCAGCACGACGTGGGCGTTGGTGCCGCTGATGCCGAACGACGAGACCGCCGCGCGGCGCGGACGTCCGGCATCCGGCCACGGCCGTGCCTCGGTGAGCAGCCGGACCTCGCCCTCGCTCCAGTCGACGTGCGGCGACGGCTCGTCGACGTGCAGGGTCGCGGGCAGGACGCCGTGGCGCATGGCCTCGACCATCTTGATGATCCCGGCGACGCCGGCCGCGGCCTGCGTGTGGCCGATGTTCGACTTGACCGAGCCGAGCCACAGCGGCTCGTCGCGGTCCTGGCCGTAGGTGGCCAGCAGCGCCTGCGCTTCGATCGGGTCACCGAGGGCGGTGCCGGTGCCGTGCGCCTCGACGATGTCCACAGTGGACGACTCCACCCCGGACGCCGCCAGCGCGCGGCGGATGACCCGCTTCTGCGACGGCCCGTTGGGGGCGGTGAGGCCGTTGGAGGCGCCGTCGGAGTTCACCGCGGAACCCTTGACCACGGCGAGGATGCGGCGCCCGTTGCGCTTGGCCTCGGAAAGCCGTTCGAGGAGCAGGAAACCGGCGCCCTCGGCCCAGGCGGTGCCGTCGGCGGCAGCCGCGAAGGGTTTGCAGCGGCCGTCGGCGGCGAGGCCGCGCTGGCGGGAGAACTCGATGAAGGGGTTGGGGCTGGACATGACGGTCGCGCCGCCGACCAGGGCCAGCGTGCATTCACCGGAGCGCAGCGCCTGCGCCGCCCAGTGCAGGGCGACCAGCGACGACGAGCACGCCGTGTCGACGGAGACCGCCGGGCCTTCGAGCCCGAAGGTGTAGGCGACGCGGCCGGACAGGACGCTGCTCGCGCTGCCGGTGCCGAGCAGGCCTTCCATGCCGTCCGGGGTGGACGGCAGGCGGGAGGCGTAGTCGTCGTACATGACACCGGCGAACACGCCGGTGGCGCTGCCCTTGAGGCTGACGGGGTCGATGCCGGCGCGCTCGAAGGCCTCGTGCGCGGTCTCCAGCAGCAGCCGCTGCTGCGGGTCGACGGTGAGCGCCTCCCGCGGCGAGATGCCGAAGAACTCGGCGTCGAAGTCGGCGGCGTCGAGCAGGAAGCCGCCTTCGCGGGCGTACGACGTGCCGGGGTGGTCCGGGTCGGGGTGGTAGAGCCGGTCGAGGTCCCACCCGCGGTCGGCGGGGAACGGCGTGATGGCGTCGGTCCCGTCGGCGACCAGGCGCCACAGGTCCTCGGGCGAGCTGACGCCGCCGGGGAACCGGCAGCTCATGGCCACGATGGCGATGGGCT
Source organism: Amycolatopsis sp. NPDC104819 (assembly GCF_055583145.1). Taxonomy (NCBI): domain Bacteria; kingdom Bacillati; phylum Actinomycetota; class Actinomycetes; order Pseudonocardiales; family Pseudonocardiaceae; genus Amycolatopsis; species Amycolatopsis sp. NPDC104819. The sequence goes on from NZ_JBVJON010000015.1 coordinate 210,195, forward strand.
CGTCCGAGGCGACCACGGTCGGCGTCTCGGCCGTTTCGGTCTCGCCGACCAGTTCGGCCCGGACGTAGGTGGCCAGGTCCAGCGGGGTCGGGTGGTCGAAGACGAGGGTGGCGGGCAGCCGCAGCCCGGTCGCCTCGCCGAGGCGGTTGCGCAGCTCGACGGCGGTGAGCGAGTCGAAGCCCAGCTCGGTGAAGGCCCGCCCGGCCTCGACGGAGGCGGTCCCGTGCCCGAGCACGCCGGCGACGTGCCCACGCACCAGGTCGAGCAGGTGCGTCTGCTGGTCGGCGGGCGAAAGCCGCGCGAGGGTGGCGGCGAGTCCCGCGGCAGCCGCGGCATTGGCAGCGCCGCGTCGCTTCGGGACCCTCACCAGCCCGCGCAGCACCGACGGCGGTTCGGTGGTGCGGGCGAGGGTGCGCAGGGTCGGCAGGTCGAGCTTGACCGGCACCGGAACGGGAGTTCCGGCGGCCAGGGCGGCGTCGAACAGGGCCAGGCCTTCGGTTTCGGTCAGGGCTCCGAATCCCGCTCGGGCCAGCCGGTCGAGGTCGGACTGGTTGCCCATGCCGTTGGCCCAGAGGCCGTAGGCGAGGGAGGTCGCCGGGAGGCCCTCGGCGTGACGCCGTTGGGCGAGGTTGTCGAGGAGGGCGTTGGCCGCGGCGTAGTTCGCCTGGCCGGGGCCGCCGAGGATGCCGGAGACCGAGGACAGGAGGACGAACTGGGTGAGCGGCTTGTCCTTGGTCAGCTCGTGGAGGGTTTCGGCCGCGTCGGCCTTGGGGCTGAGGACGGTGGTGAAGCGCTCCGGGGTGAGCTCGGTGAGGATGCCGTCGTCGAGGACGCCGGCCGCGTGGACAACTCCGGTGAGGTCCTCGATGCCGTTGATGAGCGTTTCGAGGGCTTCGCGGTCGGCGACGTCGCAGGCTACGACCTGGGCGCCGAGTTCTTCCGCGAGTTCCCTCGCACCGGGGGCGTCGAGGCCTCGGCGGCTGGTGAGGACCAGGGTGACGTTCTGGGTGGCGGTCAGGTGGCGGGCGATGGCCGCGCCGATGCCGCCGGTGCCGCCCGTGATGAGGACGGTGCCGTTGCCCCAGGTGACGGGGTCGCCGGTGGTGGTGCGGGCGAGGCGGGGGGCTTCGGTGATGCCGTTGCGGATGCGGATTTGGGGTTCGCCGGTGGCCAAGGCCAGGGCGACCTCGGCGCGGATGCGGTCGGCGGCTTCGCCGCCTGCCTCGCCGCCGAGCGGGGTGCCCTCGACCACCACGAACCGGTCCGGGTGCTCCGAAGCCGCGCTGCGGGCCAAGCCGCGGACCGCCGCCCCGGCCGGGTTATCTCCCGTGTGGATGACCATCCGCGTGTCGGCGAGCGGGTCGTCCGCCAGGAACTCCTGGATCGCCGCCAGTGTCGCGGCCAATGCCTCGTGCGGCTCGCTGTCCGGTGCCGTGAACACCTGCGTGGTCACGTCACCGACCTCTCCGGCCGGGACCTCCACCCAGTTCAGCTCGTACAGCGAGTCCGTGTCCCGCGCCCGCGGGGCCTCCGCGACCCGAACCGTGACCGTGCCGAGCGTCGCCACCGGGGCGCCCGTGGCGTCCGTGGCCAGGACCGACACCGTGTCCGTCCCGGACTGCGTGACCCGCACCCGAAGCGCCGAAGCGCCGGTCGCGTGCAAAGTGACGTCACCGAACAGGAACGGCAACCGCGTCCCCTCGCCCGGCAGCAGGCCCAGGGTGTGCAGGGCCGCGTCGAGCAGGGCCGGATGCAGGCCGAAGCCGTCGACGTCCGTGCCCTCCGGCAGCTCCACCTCGGCGAACACCGTGTCCCCGGCGCGCCACGCGCTCGTCAGGCCGCGGAACGGCGGCCCGTAGTCCAGGCCCGCCGCGGCCATGTCCGCGTAGAGCCCGTCCAACGCAACCGGCTCGGCCGCCGCCGGCCACTCGGTGAGCCCCGAGCTTTCCCGTGAAAGCTCGGGGGTGAGGGTGCCGGACGCGTGTTCGGTCCACTCCCCCTCGGCGGCGCGCGAGTGGATCGAGACCGGGCGCCGTCCAGCCGCATCGGCCGCGCCGACGAGCACCTGGACGTCGACCGTCCCGCGCAGCACCAGCGGCGCGGCGAGGGTCAGCTCCTCGACACCCGCGCACCCGGCTTCGTCGCCGGCGCGGATGGCCAGCTCCAGCAGGCCGGTGCCCGGCACCAGGACCTCGCCGAACGCGGCGTGCCCGGCCAGCCACGAGTGCGTCGCCGTCGAGAGCCGTCCGGTGAGGACCCAGCCCTCGCCGTCGGCGAACGGGACCGCCGCGCCGAGCAGCGGGTGCCCGGCCGTCTGGAGCCCGGCGGCGCGGACGTCGCCCGCGCCGGTTCCGGCGGCCAGCCAGTAGTGACGGCGGTCGAACACCGTCGTCGGCAGGTCGACCACCCGGGCGCCGGTGGGACGGAAGACCGCGGCCCAGTCGACCGGGACACCCCGGGTGTGCGCGGCGGCCAGCGTTGTCAACGCCGTGGTGGCTTCGTCGCGGTCGGCGCGCAGGAACGAGGCCGCGAAGCCGTCGTCAGCGGCCAGAGCCGTGAGGACCGCGGCCGGGCCGACCTCGAGGAACTTCGACACCCCGGCCTCGCGCAGCCACGAAAGACCGTCAGCGAACCGGACGGTCGCGCGGACGTGCTCGACCCAGTACTCCGGCTCGGCGACCCGGTCGGTCCGCGACCCGTCCACAGTGGACACGAACGGGATCCGCGGCGCCGAGAACTCCAGCTCCCGCACGACCGTGGCGAACTCGTCGAGCATCGGCTCCATCAGGGTCGAGTGGAACGCGTGCGAGACCTCCAGGCGCTTGGTGCGGCGCCCGAGCTTCTCGAACTTCTTGGCCAGCTTGAGCGTCGGCGACGCGGCCCCGGACAGCACCACGGCGTTCGGCCCGTTGACCGCAGCCAGCGACACCTTCGGCGTCAGGTGCTCACGAACCTCCTCCTCGGACGCTTGCACGGCGACCATCGCGCCGCCCTCGGGCAGCGCCTCCATCAGCCGTCCCCGCGCCTCGACGAGCTTGGCCGCGTCCTCGAGCGACAGCACCCCGGCGACGTGTGCCGCGGCGATCTCGCCGATCGAGTGCCCGGCGACGAAGTCGGGCACGATCCCCCACGACTCCGCGAGCCGGTACAGCGCGACTTCCAGGGCGAAGATCGCGGGCTGCGCGTTGCCGGTGCGGTCGAGGTCCTCGCCGATCCCCGGCAGCAACGCTCGGACTTCGTCGTAGGCGGCAGCGAAGGCCGGGAACGCCCCGTAAAGCCCGGACCCCATGCCGACCTGCTGCGAACCTTGGCCGGTGAACAGGAAAGCGGTCCGTCCAGGCAGGACACGTCCGGCCACGACGAATTCACTGTCCACACCGGACGCCAGGGCGTCCAAACCAGACTGGAGCTCACCAAGAATCACGGCACGGCGATCGTGCGCGGTACGAGTGGTCGCCAGCGAAAGGCCGACATCAACAGGCTCGCCCTCGACGTCCCGCAGTCGGGCAGCCTGCTCCCGCAGGACCTCGTCACTGCGACCGGACAGCACCCACGGCACCAAAGGAGGCGGCGTCACCGAGCGCGAAACCGGCGCCACAGCGGGAGCCTGCTCCAGGATGACGTGCGCGTTGGTCCCGCTGATCCCGAACGACGACACGGCACTGCGCCGCGCCCGCCCGGTCTCCGGCCACGCCCGCCCCTCGGCCAGCAGCGTGACATCGCCGGCTTCCCAGTCGACGTGCGGAGTCCGCTCCCCCAGGTGCAGCGACGGCGGGAGCACACCGTGGTGCATGGCCTGGACCATCTTGATGATCCCGGCAACACCGGCGGCGGCCTGGGTGTGCCCGAAGTTGGACTTCACCGAGCCGAGGTACAACGGCTCAGCGTCCCGCTCACGGCCGTAGGTGGCCAGCAAAGCCTGCGCCTCGATCGGATCCCCGAGCGTCGTGCCGGTCCCGTGCGCCTCGACGGCGTCCACAGTGGACGACTCGACACCCGCAGCGGCCAGCGCCTGCCGGATCACCCGCTGCTGCGAGGGACCGTTGGGCGCGGTCAGGCCGTTGGACGCGCCGTCGGAGTTCACCGCGGAACCGCGCACCACCGCCAGGATCCGGTGCCCGTTGCGCCGCGCGTCCGACATGCGCTCCAGCACGAGCATGCCCGCGCCCTCGGCCCAGCCGGTCCCGTCGGCGTCGGCCGAGAAGGACTTGCAGCGGCCGTCGGCGGCGAGGCCGCGCTGGCGGGAGAAGCCGATGAACGTCTCCGGCGTCGCCATCACGGTCACACCGCCCGCCAGCGCTAGCGAGCACTCGCCGGAGCGCAGGGCCTGCATGGCCCAGTGCAGCGCGACCAGCGACGACGAGCACGCCGTGTCGACCGAGACCGCCGGGCCCTCCAGGCCGAGCGTGTAGGCGACGCGGCCGGACAGCACGCTGCCGGAGGTGCCGGTGCCGAGGAAGCCCTCGACGTCGTCGGGCACGTCGCCGAGGCGGGTGCCGTAGTCGTGGTACATCACGCCGGCGAACACGCCGGTCGGGCTGCCCTTGAGCGACGCCGGGTCGGTGCCCGAGCGCTCCAGGGCCTCCCACGACGTCTCCAGCAGGAGCCGCTGCTGCGGGTCCATCGCGAGGGCTTCCCGCGGGGAGATGCCGAAGAACTCCGGGTCGAAGTAGCCGGCGTCGTGGAGGAAACCGCCTTCGCGGGTGTAGGTCTTGCCGGGGCGGTCGGGGTCGGGGTCGTAGATGCCGTCGACGTCCCAGCCGCGGTCTTCGGGGAACCGCGTGACGCCGTCACGGCCGCCGGACACCAGGTCCCACAGCTCTTCGGGCGACGTCACGCCGCCCGGGTAGCGGCACGCCATGCCGACGATGACGATCGGGTCGTCGCCGGACCGCGCCGGGGTGAACGTCGGCTTGACCGGCTCGTCGTCCGCGCCGAGCAGCTCGGCCAGCAGGAACGCGGCCAGCGCGAGCGGGGTCGGGTGGTCGAACGTCAGCGTCGCGGGCAGCCGCAGACCGGTGGCCGTGCCGAGGCGGTTGCGGAACTCGACGGCGGTGAGCGAGTCGAACCCGAGGTCGCCGAACGCGCGGTCGGCCTCGACGGCGTCGGGGCTCGTGTGGCTGAGCACCATCGCGGCTTCGGTGCGGACCAGCTCGGTCAGCAGCCGCGTCTGCTCGGACGCCGGCAGCCCGGCCAGGCGCTCGCGCAACCCGCCCGCTTCGGCGACGCCGGCGGTGCGACGGCGGGCGCGGACCAGGCCGCGCAGCACGTGCGGGACTTCGGCCGTGCGCAACGCCGGGAGGTCGAGGCGCGTCGCGACCGGGCGCGGGTCGTCGCCAAGGGCCAGGAGGTCGAACAGCTCCAGCCCGGCGTCGACCGGCAGCGGCGTGAAGCCGGAACCGCCGCGGCCGTCGCCCATGCCGGTTTCCCAGAGGCCGTAGGCGATCGACGTCGCCGGGAGGCCTTCCGCACGGCGCTGGGCGGCGAGGCCGTCGAGGAACCCGTTGGCGGCGGCGTAGTTCGCCTGCCCCGGCGCGCCGAGGGCGCCCGCGATCGAGGAGAACGTGACGAACAGCTTGAGGCCGCTGGTCAGCTCGTGCAGGTGCTGCGCCGCGACGGCCTTCGGGCCCGCGACGGCGGCCAGGCGCTCCGGCGTCATCGAAGTGAAGACGCCGTCGTCGAGGACACCGGCCGCGTGCACAACGCCGGTCAGCTCGGCCGGGACCAGGGCGAGCACGGACTGCAGCTGGTCGCGGTCGGCGACGTCGCACGCGGCGAACGTCACCTCGGCGCCGAGCTCGGTCAGCTCGCGGCGCAGGTCGTCCGCGCCGGGCGCGTCCCCGCCGCGGCGGCCGACGAGCAGCAGGTGCCGGACGCCGTGGCGCTCGACGAGCCGCCGCGCGACCTGGGCGCCGAGTCCGCCGGTGCCGCCGGTGACCAGGACGGTGCCGTCGAGTGTCCAGTCAGGATCGCCGGTCGCGCGGGCGCGGGCCAGGCGGGGAACACGCGGACCGTCATCGGTGAAGGCGATCTCGGGCTCGCCGGTGGCCGCGGCCGCCGCGAGGTCGCCGCTGCCGTGGACCAGGACCAGGCGGTCCGGGTACTCGGCCTGGGCGCTGCGGACGAGCCCGGCGACGGCGGCGTGCGCCGGGGTGTCGCCCGGGACGTGCACAACGACCCGGCCTTCTCCGGCGAGCCGTTCCTGCAGCTCGGCGAGCACGTTCTCGGGCGACGCAGCTTCGAGGACGTCCACTTCGGACACGTCCGAAGGCAGGGCCACCGGGATCCAGTCCACAGTGAACACCGCGTCGCCGGCCGTGGAGGCCAGCGGGGCGTCGCCGACCGGGCGCAGGCTCAGCGAGGCCGCGGTCAGGACCGGCTCGCCGGTGCCGTCGGTGACGGTCAGGGAGAAGGCGTCCGGCCCGGCGGGCGTGAGCTTCGCCCGGAGCGTGCTCGCGCCGGTGGCGTGCAGCCGCAGCCCGGTCCACGAGAACGGCAGCCGGGCCGGGCCAGCGGTCAGGCCGACGGCGTGCAGGACGGCGTCGAGCAGCGCCGGGTGCAGGCCGAAGCCGGTGACGTCGGTGCCGTCCGGCAGCGCGACCTCGGCGAAGACGTCATCACCGAGGCGCCAGGCGGCCTGCAGACCCCGGAAGGGATCGCCGTAGCCGAGTCCGGCGTCGGCGAGAGTCGAGTAGAAACCGTCCAGGTCAGCGGCCTCGGCTCCCGCGGGCGGCCACTGGGCCGAGCTTTCACGTGAAAGCTCGGCTTCGGGGAGGAGCGAGCCGGTCGCGTGCAGGTCCCAGTCGGTGTCGGCGTCCTGGGGGCGGGAGTGGATCGCGAGGGTGCGGCGGCCCGAGTCGTCGGCGTCCGAAAGGGACACTCGCAGCTGGACCGGCGACGTGGTGAGGACCAGCGGGGTCTGCAGGGTCAGTTCTTCGACCTCGCCGCAGCCTGCTTCGTCGCCGGCGCGGACGGCCAGTTCGGCGAACGCCGTGCCCGGCAGCAGGACCGTGCCACGGATCTGGTGTCCGGCCAGCCACGGCTGCTCGTCGAGCGAGAGCCGTCCGGTAAGGACCAGGCCGCCACGCTCGGGCAGCGCGACGGCCGCGCCGAGCAGCGGGTGGTCGAGCGCGCCGAGGCCCAACGCCGTGGCGTCGCCGCCGCCCGGCGGGGCCAGCAGCCAGAACCGGCGGCGCTGGAAGGCGTACGTCGGCAGGGACGCCGGGCGCGCGCCGCTCTCGGCGAAGAACCGCGTCCAGTCGACCGGCGCGCCCGCGGCGTGGATCGCGCCGAGGGCGGAGACAGCCGCGCGGGCCTCCTCCTGGTCCTTGCGCAGGGCCGGGACGAACGCGGCGTCGGGAGCGCTGTCCGGGCCCATCGCGGCGAGGACGGCGTCCGGGCCCAGCTCCAGGAACGTCGTGACGCCGTCGGCGGCCATGCGCTCGACCGCGTCGGCGAACCGGACGGTCTCGCGGACATGGGTCACCCAGTAGGCCGGGTCGGTGAAGTCGGCGTCGGGCGAGACCGTGGAGACGATCGGGAGGCGCGGCTCGGCATAGGTCAGCGACCGCGCGACTGCGTCGAACTCCGCCAGCATCGGCTCCATCAACGCCGAGTGGAACGCGTGGGACACCACGAGGTGCTTGGTGCGACGGCCCTCGCGGGCGAACTGCGCGGCGACCTTCCGCAGTGCACTGTCCACACCGGACAGCACGACAGCGGTGGGGCCGTTGACCGCGGCGAGCGAGACCTCGTCGGAGAGGACGTCGGCGACCTCGGCCTCGGTGGCCTCGATCGCGACCATCGCGCCGCCCTCGGGCAGCGCCTCCATCAGCCGGCCGCGCGCCTCGACCAGCTTCGCGGCGTCTTCCAGGGAGAACACTCCGGCGACGTGCGCGGCGGCGATCTCACCGATGGAGTGCCCGGCGAGCACGTCTGGTGTCACTCCCCAGGACTCGAAGAGCCGGTACAGCGCGACTTCGAGGGCGAAGATCGCGGGCTGGGCGGTGCCGGTGCGGTTGATGTCCTCGCCGAGCCCCGGCAGCAGCGCCCGGACCTCGTTGTACGCGGCGGCGAACACCGGGAACGCCTCGGCGAGCGCGTCACCCATGCCGGCGCGCTGGGAACCCTGGCCGGTGAACAACGCGGCGAACCGTCCGGTGACCGCGCGGCCGGTGACGACGTTGGCCGCCCGGCCGGTGTCGGCGAACGCGGCCAGCCCGGCGCGCAGCACGGCGGGATCGGCGCCGACGACGACCGCCCGGCGCTCGTGCGCGGTGCGAGCCGTAGCCAGCGACCAGGCGACGTCGAGCGGTTCGGCGGTGACGTCGGCCAGCCGCGCGGCCTGAGCTCGCAGGGCTTCTTCGGACCGTCCGGAAAGGACCCACGGCAGGACCGCGGGCGCAACCCCGTCGGCAGTGACCTCCTCGGCCGGGACGTGCTCCAGCACGACGTGCGCGTTGGTGCCGCTGAAGCCGAACGACGAGACACCGGACCGGCGCGGACGGCCGGTCTCCGGCCACGGCTCGGCCCCGGTGGCGACGCGGATCGCGCCGGTCTCCCAGTCGACCTGGGCCGACGGCGCGTCGACGTGCAGGGTCGCCGGGACCACGCCGTGGCGCATGGCCTCGATCATCTTGATGACCCCGGCGACGCCCGCCGCGGCCTGCGTGTGGCCGAAGTTCGACTTCACCGAGCCGAGCCGCAACGGCTCTTCGCGCTCCTGGCCGTAGGTCGCCAGGAGGGCCTGGGCCTCGATCGGGTCGCCCAGCCGGGTGCCGGTGCCGTGCGCCTCGACGACGTCGACGTCCGATGTGGACAGTCCGGCGTTGGCCAGCGCCTGGCGGATCACGCGCTGCTGCGCGGGCCCGTTCGGCGCGGTGAGGCCACTGGACGCGCCGTCCTGGTTGACCGCGGATCCCTTGAGCAGCGCGAGAACCTGGTGACCGTTGCGACGCGCGTCGGACAGATTCTCCAGCAGGACGAACCCGGCGCCTTCACCCCAGGCGACGCCGTCGGCGCCGTCGGAGAAGGCCTTGCAACGGCCGTCGACGGCCATCGCGTTCTGCTTGCTGAAGTCGACGAACGGGTCCGGGTTGACCATGATCGTGACGCCGCCGGCCAGGGCCAGCGAGCACTCGCCGGAGCGCAGGGCCTGGCTCGCCAGGTGCATCGCGACCAGCGACGACGAGCACGCCGTGTCGACCGCGACGGCCGGGCCCTCGAAGCCGAAGGTGTAGGAGACGCGGCCGGCCATCATCGCGCCGGACGTGCCGGTGCCGAGGAACCCCTCGACCTCCTCGGGGATCTTCGTCAGGCGTGACGCGTACTCGTGATAGATCGCACCGGTGAACACGCCGGTGTCGCTGCCGCGCAGCGTGCCCGGCGCGATGCCCGCGCGTTCGAACGCCTCCCACGCGATCTCCAGCAGGAGCCGCTGCTGCGGGTCCATCGCCAGGGCTTCACGCGGGGAAATACCGAAGAACTCCGGGTCGAAGTCACCCGCGGCGGGCAGGAACCCGCCGATGCGGGTGTGCGAGACGCCCTGCTTGCCGGGCGTCTGATCGAAGAGCGCGGCCAGGTCCCAGCCGCGGTCGGTCGGGAACTCGCTGAGACCTTCGCGGCCTTCGACGACCAGGCGCCACAGGTCTTCCGGCGTCGACGCGCCGGGGAACCGGCAGCTGGTCGCGACGATCGCGATCGGCTCGTCGGCGGCCGCGACCCTGGCGCGAGTCCGCGGGCCGGCGGCGAGGTCGCCGAGCAGCTCGGACCGGACGTACCCGGCCAGCGCGACCGGAGTCGGGTGGTCGAAGATGACCGTCGCGGGCAGCCGCAGGCCGGTCGCGGCGCCGAGACGGTTGCGCAGCTCGACGGCGGTGAGCGAGTCGAAACCGAGGTCCATGAAGCCGCGGCCGGGCTCGACGGTGGCCGCGGTGACGTGCCCGAGCACCAGCGCGACCTGCGTGCGGACCAGGTCCAGGAGCTCACGGTCCTGCTCGGCCTCGGTCAGCGTGGCGAGACGGCGGGCCAGGGACGAGTCCTGGCCGCCACCGGACTTCGCGGTCCGGCGGCCGGGCTTGACCAGCGTGCCGAGCAACGGCGGCAGCGGTTCGGACGCGGCCGCCGCGGCCAGCACCGGCAGGTCCAGCTTCACCGGCACGGCCAGCGGCGATCCGGCGGCCAGGGCCGCGTCGAAGAGGGCGAGGCCTTCGGCGACGGGCAGGGCCGGGGTGCCGCTCTGGCGCAGGCGGGCCAGGTGGGCCTCGCCCATCGCCTCGCCCATGCCCGCGGCCCACGGCCCCCACGCGAGCGACTGCCCGGCGAGGCCCTGCGCGCGGCGGTGCGCGGCGAGGGCGTCGAGGTAGGCGTTGGCGGCGGCGTAGTTGCCCTGACCGGGTGCGCCGAGGACCCCGGCGGCCGAGGAGAACGTGACGAACAGGTCGACGTCGCCGGCCAGCTCGTGCAGGTGCCGGGCCGCGTCGACCTTCGGGCCGAAGACGTAGTCGAGACGCTCGGGCGTGAGGGTGTCGATGGTGCCGTCGTCGAGGACACCGGCGGCGTGGACCACGCCGGTGAGGTCGACGTCCCGGAGCAGCGCGGCCACGGCGTTGCGGTCGGCGACGTCGCAGGCGACGATCTCCACCTCGGCGTCCAGCTCGGCGCGCAGGTCCGCGGCGCCCGGGGCGTCCGGACCGCGACGGCTGGTGAGCAGCAGCTTCCGGACGCCGTGGTTCTCGACCAGGTGCCGGGCGATCAGCGCGCCCAGACCGCCGGTGCCGCCGGTGACCAGGACGGTCCGCGACGGGTCGAGCACGCGCGGGAGGTTCAGCGCCACCTTGCCGATGTGCTTGGCCTGGCTGAGGAAGCGGAACGCCTCACGCGCCTCGCGGACGTCCCACGAGCGCACCGGCAACGGCTTGAGCGCGCCGGACTCGAACAGCTCGATCAGCGCGTCCCACATCTGCGCGGTGCGCTCGGGACCGGCGTCGATGAGGTCGAACGCCTGGTAACCGTCACCCTCGCGGATGTCGGTCTTGCCCATCTCGAGGAACCGGCCGCCGGGGGCCATCGTGCGGAAGGAGGCGTCGATGAAGTCACCGGCGAGCGCGTTCAGGACGACGTTGATGCCGCTGAAGCGCTCTTCGAACTCCAGGGTGCGGCTGGAAGCGATGTGGTCATCGTCGAGCCCGGCCTCGCGGAGGATGTGCTGCTTGCCCTCGCTGGCCGTGCCGTAGACGTCGGCGCCGAGGTGCTGCGCGAGCTGCGTGGCGGCCATGCCGACCCCGCCGGCGGCCGCGTGGACGAGGATCGACTCCCCCGCCCGCAGGTCCGCGAGGTCGACCAGGGCGTAGTAGGCGGTGAGGAACACCAAGGGCGTCGTCGCGGCCTGTTCGTACGTCCAGTCGGCGGGCTTGCGGGTGATCATCGGCCGTTCGGCGACCGCGATGGGACCCGCGCCGCCCGAGACGAGGCCCATGACCTCGTCGCCCGGATGCAGGTCGTGGACGTCGGCACCGACTTCGAGGACGGTTCCGGCGAACTCGCTGCCGAGCAGCCCGGCCTCGCCGGGGTACATGCCGAGGGCGTTGAGGACGTCGCGGAAGTTCAGCCCGGCCGCGCGCACGCTGACGCGGACGCCGAGCGGGCTCAGCGGCTCCTCGGGCACCTCTTCCAGGGTCAGGTGGTCGAAGGTGCCCTTCCCCGCGAGGCCGAGGCGCCAGTTCCCGGCCGGGGGCAGCAGCCGTCCGGCGGCTTCGGGCGTGACGAGCCGCGGGACACGCAGCTCACCTTCGCGGACGGCGACCTGCGGTTCTCCCGCGGCGAGGACGGCGTCGGTCAGCTCGTCGGCGTCGGCGAGGAGGAACCGGCCGGGGTGCTCGGACTGCGCGCTGCGCACCAGGCCCCACACTGCGGCGGCCACGGGGTCCACATCGGACTGTCCGGTGTGGACGAGCAGCTTCGCGTCGGCGTACCGCTCGTCGGCGAGGAACGTCTTGAGGACGTCGAGGGTCTCGCCGGTCAGCGCGCGCACGTCGTCGCCGGTGGCGCGGAAGACGACAACGTCGGCGACCTCCGGCCAGTCCGCGTGGCCGGGCACGTCGCCAGTGGGGGCGATCGGCTGCCAAGTGACCTCGTAAAGGCCGTCGACGCTCGCCGACGGACGCAGCTGCTCGGCCGAAACCGGCCGCACGACCAGGGAACCGACGGTGGCGACCGGTGCACCGGTGCCGTCGGCGACCTGCAGCGACACGGCGTCGGTGCCGGACGGCGTCAGCTTGACGCGCAGTTCGGCGGCCCCGGAAGCGTGCAGGACGACGTCGCTCCACGCGAACGGCAGCCGCGCGGGGCCGTCCCCGGAGGCGAGGGCGTGCAGAGCGGCGTCGAGCAACGCGGGGTGCAGGCCGAACCGGCCCGCCTGGTCCCGGGCGGCGTCGGGCAGCGCGACCTCGGCGTAGGTGTCCTCGCCGAGCCGCCAGACCCCTTGCAGACCCTGGAAAGTCTCGCCGTAGTCAAGCCCGGCGGCCGCCAGCTCCTCGTAACGGCCGTCAAGCGAGACCGCCTCCGCGCCCGGCGGCGGCCACTCCCCCAGGTCGGAGCTTTCACGTGAAAGCTCCGCGTTGGCGAGGGCGCCAGTGGCGTGCAGGGTCCAGTCTCCGGCGCCGTGCGGTCGCGAGTGGACGGTCAGCGGACGGCGGCCGGACTCCTCCGGCGCGCCCGCCCACAGCTGGACCTGGACCGCGCCGGTCTCCGGGAGCACCAGCGGGGTCTGGAGGGTCAGCTCTTCGAGCGCGGACAGGCCGGTCTCGTCCGCGGCGCGGACGGCCAGCTCGACCAGCGCCGTGCCGGGCACGACAACCTGGCCGTGCACGGCGTGCTCGGCCAGCCACGGGTGGGTGCGCAGGGACAGGCTGCCGGTGAACAGGAACCCGTCGGCGTCGGCGACGGACACCGCCGCGCCGAGCAGCGGGTGCTCGATCGAGCCGAGGCCGAGCCCGGCGGCGTCGCCGGTGCTCGCCGTCGCGGGCAGCCAGTAGCTCGCGCGCTGGAACGGGTAGGTGGGCAGGTCGACGCGCCGGCCGCCGTCGAGCAGCGCGGCCCAGCCGACCTTGCCGCCGTGGACGTGCACCGCGGCCAGCGCGGCGACGAGCGTCTCGACCTCGGGACGGTCGCGGCGCAGGGCGGGGACGAACAGGCCGTCCGCGCTGTCCTGGCCCGCGGCCGAGAGGACGCCGTCCGGGCCCAGTTCGAGGAAGCGGGTGACGCCCGCGTCGGCCAGCGCGCGGACGCCGTCGGCGAAGCGCACGGCCTCGCGGACGTGCCGGACCCAGTACTCCGGGTCGGTGATCTCGGCGGTGGCGGCGATGTGGCCAGTGACGTTCGAGACCAGCGCGATCTTCGGCGTCCGGTAGGTGATGCGGCGGGCGACCTCGCCGAACTCGGCGAGCATGCCGTCCATCAGCGCGGAGTGGAACGCGTGCGACACGGCGAGCTGCTTGGTGCGGCGGTCGGCGAACACCGCCTGGACCTGCCGGACGGCGTCCTCGGTGCCGGACACGACGATCGCGCGCGGGCCGTTGACGGCGGCGATGTCCGCACCCGGCACCAGCGCCGCGCGGCCCTCGTCCTCGTCCGCCTCGATCGCGCACATCGCACCGCCACGCGGCAACGCGCTCATCAGACGGCCACGCGCGGCGACCAGTTCGGCCGCGTCAGCCAAGGACCAGACACCGGCGACGTGCGCGGCGGCCAGCTCACCGACGGAGTGGCCGATCAGGAATTCGGGAACGACACCCCACGACTCGACGAGCCGGTAGAGCGCGACCTCCAGCGCGAACAGCGCGGGCTGCGCGTTCCCGGTGTCCTGCAGCGCGTCGGCGTTGTCGCCGAAGACGATCTCGCGGACGCCGGGCAGCAGCGCGCAAACCTCGTCGAAGGCCGCGGCGAACGCCGGGTACGCGTCGTACAGCTCGCGGCCCATGCCGAGCCGCTGGGAACCCTGTCCGGTGAAGGCGACGGCGAGCTGCCCGCCGACCGCCTCGCCGGTGGTCGCACCGTCCGCGACGGCCGACAGCCCGGCCCGCAGTTCCTCGAGGGTGGCACCCGTGACGACGGCGCGGTGGTCGAACGTCGCGCGTGTGGCGGCCAAGGACCAGCCGATGTCGACCGGGTCGCCCTCGACGTCCAGCAGCGAACGGGCCTGAGCACGCAGCGCCGCCTCGGTGTGTCCGGAAAGGACCCACGGCACCAGAGGCACGTCAGGTTCGTCCACAGTGGACTCTTCGGGAGCCGGGGCCTGCTCCAGCAGGACGTGCGAGTTCGTCCCGCTGATGCCGAACGACGACACCCCGGCGCGGCGAGTGTCCTCACCGGACCACTCGCGCGCGGCGGTGAGCAGCTCGACGGTGCCCGGCGACCAGTCGACCTGCGTGCTCGGCGCGTCGACGTGCAGGGTCGCGGGAAGGTGCCCGTGCTGCAGCGCCAGCACCATCTTGATCACACCCGCCACCCCGGCGGCGGCCTGGGTGTGGCCGATGTTCGACTTGACCGAGCCCAGCAGCAGCGGACCGCGGCCGCCGCGCTCACGGCCGTAGGTGGCCTGCAGCGCCTGGACCTCGATGGGGTCGCCGAGGGTGGTGCCGGTGCCGTGCGCCTCGATGACGTCGACGTCCTTGGCCGACAGCCGCGCGTCGGCCAGCGCCTGGCGGATGACCCGCTGCTGCGAGGGGCCGTTGGGGGCGGTGAGGCCGTTGGACGCGCCGTCGGAGTTGACGGCGGTGCCGCGGACGACGGCGAGGACGTGGTGGCCGTGGCGCTGGGCGTCGGAGAGGCGCTCCAGCACGATCATGCCCGCGCCCTCACCCCACGCCGTGCCGTCGGCGCCGGCGGCGAACGCCTTGACCAGGCCGTCGCGCGCGAGACCGCGCTGGCGGGAGAACTCGATGAACGCGTCCGGGCTCGCCATCACCGTGGCGCCACCGGAAAGCGCCAGGTCGCACTCCCCGGCGCGCAGGGCGCGAACCGCGAGGTGCAGGGTGACGAGCGACGCCGAGCACGCCGTGTCGACCGTGACCGACGGGCCTTCGACACCGAGGACGTAGGAGATCCGTCCGGAAAGGACACTGCCGGAGATGCCGGTGCCGAGGTAGCCCTCGACCCCTTCGACCCCCTTGGCGAGGTCACGGCCGTAGTCCTGGCCGTTGGTGCCGACGAACACGCCGGTGCGCCCGCCCGCCAGCGAGGCCGGGTTGATGCCGCCGCGTTCCAGGGCCTCCCACGACGTCTCCAGCAGCAGCCGCTGCTGCGGGTCCATCGAGACGGCCTCGCGCGGCGAGATGCCGAAGAACTCCGGGTCGAACTCGTCGGCGCCGTCGAGGAAACCGCCGCGGTCGACGTAGCTGGTGCCGAGGTGGTCCGGGTCGGGGTCGACGAGGCCGCCGACGTCCCAGCCGCGTTCGGCCGGGAAGCCGGTGATGCCGTGCTCCCCCGCGGTCAGCAGCTCCCAGAACCGTTCCGGGGAGCGGACGCCGCCCGGGAAGCGGCAGCCCATCCCGACGATCGCGATCGGTTCGGCCGCGCGCTCCTCGAGCGCCGCCAGCCGGCCGCGCGTGCGCTGCAGCTCGCCGGTGACTCGCGTCAGGTAGTCGCGAAGCTTGTCGTTCTCACCCACGGTGTCCCCACTCATCGGTCGTGGTCGCGTGCACCCGGCTCAAGCGCCGAGTTGCTGGTCAATGAAGGCGAAGAGCTCGTCGTCGGACGCCGGCTTGAAGTCCGGGGCGCCCACACGGTCGGCGAGCGCGCGCAGCCGGTCGCTCACGCGGGCGTGGTCCTCGCCCGCCGGGTCGAGCCGGTCGAGGGCGGCTTCGAGGCCGTCGAGCAGGCCGTCGAGGTCCGCCGGGTCCGCCGGTTCGGGCTCGGCCAGCTCCTGCCAGAGGTACCCGGCGAGGGCCGCCGGGGTCGGGTGGTCGAACACGAGCGTGGCCGGGACGGCCAGCCCGGTGGCCGCGTCGAGCCGGTTGCGCAGCTCGACGGCGGTGAGCGAGTCGAAGCCGAGCTCGGTGAACGCGCGGTCCGGCCCGATCTTCGCCGGGTCCGGGTGGCCGAGCACCCGCGCGACGGTGTCCCGCACGAGCTGGACGAGCAGCCGCCGCTGTTCCGGCTCGATGAGCCCGGTCAGCTGTGCGCGCAGGTCGGCGACCGGCGCTTCCGGTGCCGCGGTTTCCGGGCGTGGGAGCTCGGCCAGCATCGGCGCGGTCCGGAAGCTCTCGAAGAACGCCGGCCAGTCGAAGTCGGCCACGGTCACGCACGCGTCGCCCGCGGCGATCGCCGCGACGAACTCCTCGGCGCCCGCCTCGGGGGTCATCGGGCGCAGGCCCTTGCGGCTGACGTCGACGTCCTCGGCCATGCCGCCCTCGGCCCACGGGCCCCAGGCGATCGACACCGCCGGGACACCTTCACCGCGCCACCGCGTCGCGAGGGCGTCGAGTTCGGCGTTCGCCGCCGCGTAGGCGGCTTGGCCGCCGTTCCCGAGCACCCCGGCGACGGAGGAGAACAGCACCAGCGCGTCGAGGTCATCGGTCAGCTCACGCAGGTTGTGCGCGGCGACGACCTTCGGCCGGGCGACGGCTTCGAACCGCTCCGGCGTCGCGTCGTCGAGGAGGGCGTCGTCGAGGACGCCCGCCGTGTGCACGACCACGCGCAGATCGTCGATCGCACTGACCACTGTGGACAGTGCGGCACGGTCGGCCGCATCGCAGGCGTGGATGCTGACACGCGCGCCTCGCGCTTCCAGCCGCTCGCGCAGCTCGGCCGCGCCGGGAGCGTCCGCACCGCGGCGGGACAGCAGCACCAGGTGCTCCGCCCCGGCCTGGACCAGCCGCTCGGCCACCACCGCGCCGAGCGCGCCGGTGCCGCCGGTGACCAGGGCCGTGCCGGAGGTCGTCCAGTCCGCGGACGCCGGTGCGGCCGGGACGAACCGGCGCGCGTACACACCGTCCTCGCGGATCTCGACCTCGTCCTCGGCGCCGCCGAGAACCGCCCGCAGCCGGGCGGCCGCCTCGTCGTCCGGCCGGGTGGGCAGGGTGACACAGCCACCCCAGCGCCGGGGCTGCTCGATCGCCGCGACGCGACCGACCGCGACGACGCCGGGATCGGTGGTGGCGCACCAGATCTTCGCCGGGGTGTCGCGCAGGAGGGCCGCGAGCGCGGCGCCGTCGGCCGGGAAGGCGAGGACCGGACCGTCCTGGGGCATCTCGGTCACCAGCGGTGCGCCGAGGGCCTTCGCCGCGGCTTCGGCCCAGGCGTGCCCTTCGAGGGCGTACACGGTCCAGCTCGCCTCCGGCGCCGGAGCCGGTTCGAAGGGGCGCCAGACGACTTCGTGACGCCGGGCCGGCGGGGCGCTCCGGTCCGCGGCGGCGAGCCAGAAGCGGTCCCGGCGGAACGGGTAGGTCGGCAGGTCGACGCGCGCGGCGCCGGTGCCGTCGAAGATCCGCGCCCAGTCCAGGCGGACACCGGCGGTGAAGAGCCGTGCCCGCGCGAGGTCGGCGCCCGTCACCTCGTCGTGGTCCTTGCGTTGCAGGGGAACAAAAACCCCGTCGTCGACGCAGTCGGCGGCGAGCGCGGACAGGGAGGCGTCCGGCCCGATCTCGACGAACCGGCGGACCCCGCGCGTGTGCAGCGTCCGCACGCCGTCGGCGAACCGGACGGCTTCGCGGACCTGCCGCACCCAGTAGCCGGGATCCCGGACGTCACCGACGTCGGCGACCTCGCCGGTCAGGCCCGAAACCAGCAGGATCCGCGGCTCGGCGTAAGTGACGCTCTCGGCGACGGCGCGGAAGTCCTCGAGCATGCCGTCCATCAGCGCGGAGTGGAAGGCGTGGCTGACCGCGAGGCGCTTGGCGCGCCGGTCCGGGAAGCCCGCGACCACCTTGTCGACCGCGGTTTCCTCGCCGGAGAGCACCACCGACGCCGGCCCGTTGACCGCGGCGATGCTGACGCCGTCCGGCAGGTCCAGCTCGGCTTCGGTGGCTTGCAGGGCGACCATCGCGCCGCCCGCGGGCTGGGCCTGCATCAGCCGGCCGCGGGCGGCGACCAGCCGGGCGGCGTCGTCGAGCGACCACACGCCGGCCAGGTGCGCCGCGGCCAGCTCGCCGATCGAGTGCCCGAGCAGGAAGTCCGGCTCGACACCCCACGAGCGGAGCAGCTCGGCCGTCGCGACCTCGAAGGCGAACAGCGCGGGCTGCGCGACCTCGGTGCGGTTGATCATCGCCGTGTCGCCGCAGGCGAGGACGTCGGCGAGCTGGTAACCGGTGTGCGCGTCGAGCCGCTCGGCGACGCGGGTGAAGGTCTCGGCGAAAACGGGGAACGCCCGCGCCAGCTCGCTGCCCATGGCGAGCCGTTGCGCGCCCTGGCCGGTGCACAGGAACGCGACCTTCCCGCTCCCGGCGCGGCCGGTGACGCCACGGCCTTCGACGAGGGCGTCGAGGCCGGCGTGCAGCTCGTCGCGGTCGGCGCCGGTGACCACGGCCCGGAACGGCAGCGCCGCCCGGCCGGTGGCCAGGGAGTACGCGATGTCGAGCGGGTCGCCTTCGGCGCAGCGGAGCCGCTCGGCCAGGTCGGGCAGCGCGGCCTCGCTGCGCGCGGACAGCACCCACGGGATCCGGGCGGGCGGACGGCGGTCCTCGTCGGCCGGGACCGCGTCCGGGGCCTGGCGCAGCACGACGTGGGAGTTGGTGCCGCTGATGCCGAACGACGACACGGCGGCCGCGCGCGGGCGGTCCACCGCGGGCCAGGCGCGGTGCTCGGTGAGCAGCTCGACGGCGCCGGAGTCCCACGCGACGTGCGGCGACGGCTCTTCGGCGTGCAGCGTGCGCGGCAGCTCTCCGCGGCGCAGCGCCTCGACCATCTTGATGATCCCGGCGACGCCGGCCGCGGCCTGCGTGTGCCCGAGGTTGGACTTCACCGAACCGAGGTACAGCGGTGTTTCGCGGCCCTGGCCGTAGGTGGCCAGGAGCGTGTCGGCCTCGATCGGGTCGCCGAGCTTCGTTCCGGTGCCGTGCGCCTCGACGACGTCTACGTCCGAAGTGGACAGTCCGGCGCTCGCCAGCGCGGCGCGGATGACCCGCTGCTGCGACGGGCCGTTGGGGGCGGTGAGGCCGTTGGACGCGCCGTCGGAGTTGACCGCCGACCCGGCGACCACCGCGAGCACGGGGTGGCCGTTGCGCACGGCGTCGGAGAGCTTCTCCAGCAGGAGGACCCCGGCGCCTTCCCCCCAGCCGGTGCCGTCGGCGCCCGCGCCGAACGACTTGCACCGCCCGTCCGGGGCGAGGCCGCGCTGGCGGGAGAACTCGACGAACGTGTCGGGCACGGCCATCACGGTCGCGCCGCCGGCGAGGGCGAGCGTGCACTCGCCATTGCGCAGCGCCTGCGCGGCCAGGTGGACGGCGACCAGCGACGACGAACACGCCGTGTCGACCGAGACAGCCGGGCCTTCGAAGCCGAAGCTGTAGGCGACACGGCCGGAGAGCACACTGCCGGCGGTGCCGGTGCCGAGGAACCCCTCGACGCCTTCGGGCAGCTCACCGGCGCCGGAGCCGTAGTCGTGGTACATGATCCCGGCGAACACGCCGGTGGGGCTGCCCTTCAACGCCGATGCGTCGAGCCCGGCGCGTTCGACGGCCTCCCAGCTGACCTGCAGCAGCAGCCGCTGCTGCGGGTCCATGGCCAGGGCCTCGCGCGGCGAGATGCCGAAGAACTCGGCGTCGAACTCGGCGGCGTCGTGCAGGAAGCCGCCTTCGCGCGCGTAGGACGTGCCGGGGTGGTCGGGGTCGGGGTGGAACAGCTCGGCGAGGTTCCAGCCGCGGTCGGCGGGGAACTCCGACACCGCGTCCCGGCCGCCGGCGACCAGGTCCCACAGCGCCTCGGGCGAGTCGGCGCCGCCGGGGTACCGGCAGCCCATGCCGATGATCGCGACCGGTTCCCGCGCGGCCTCGGCGAGTTCCCGGTTGCGCGCGGCCAGCCTGCTGTTCTCCTTCACCGATTCCCGCAGCGCGGCAACCAGCTCCTCGGGTGTCGCCATCAGATTCTCCGGACCGGACGAGACGGGCGAAGCTCGGGCATGCCTCGATCCTGGGCGCGCGGGCCCGGTTCCCGGCGGGCGCTTCACCACCACCCGGTAACCGGGGACCCATCCCCCGGACACGACAACGCCCGGCCGGAGGGGTCCGGCCGGGCGTCGAGGGGGCGGGTCAGTCGCGGGAGGTGGACATCGCCCGGCTGATCAGGTCGCCGACGTCGAGGTCGTCGATCGACTCCTCCGGCGCCCGGACCTCTTCGGGGTGGTCGTCGACGAGGCGGATCAGCGCCTCCAGCACCCCCAGCTCACGGAACCGGTCGAGGGACGCGCCCGCCAGGGCCCGGCGCAGCCGGCTCTCGTCCGGCACCACGACCGCCGGGAACAGCAGCGCCCCGAGGTGGGTCGCGAGGGCGGCCGGGGTCGGGTGGTCGAACACCACCGTCGCCCCCAGCGGCCGGCCCGCCGCGGCCGCGAGCCGGTTGCGCAGCTCGACCGAGGTCAGGGAGTCGAACCCCAGGTCGGTGAACGCGTGCTCCGGGTCCACTTCGGACGGCGACGCGAAGCCGAGCACCTGCGCGGTGTGTGTCCGGACCAGGTCGGCCAGCGCCTCGGCGCGGACCGCCGGGGCCAGCGACGCCAGGTCCGGCGACGCCGCCGGGGTGCTGGTCGCCGAGCGCCGCACGGGCAGCCGGACCAGGCCGGTGAGCAGGGCGGGCAGCACCCCGGCGCGAGCCTGGTCGCGCAGGCCCGCGACGTCCAGCTTGACCGGCACCGCCACCGGCCCGGCGGCGAGGTCGAACAGGACCTCGCCCTCCTCCGGGGTCAGCGCGCCGAAGCCGTCCCGGCGCATGCGGTCGACCAGCGCCGGGTCGAGGACACCGCCCATGCCGTCGGCGGCCCACAGCCCGTAGGCCAGCGACCGCGCCGGCAGCCCGTCGGTGTGCCGCTGCTCGGCGAGCGCGTCGAGGTAGGCGTTGGCGGCGGCGTAGTTGCCCTGCCCGGGCCCGCCGAGCACCCCGGAGACCGACGAGACCAGCACGAACTCCGTCAGCTCCCGGTCCCGCGTCAGCTCGTGCAGGTGCCGGGCGCCGTCGGCCTTCGGGCCGAGGACGCGGTCCAGCCGCTCGGGAGTCAACGCCGTCACGACGCCGTCGTCGAGCACACCCGCCGCGTGCACGATCCCCTTGAGGTCGGGGATCCCGGCGAGCAGTGCGGCCACGGCGTCGCGGTCGGCGACGTCACACGCCTCGACCCGCACCTCGGCGCCCAGCTCGCCCAGCCGGGCGGCCAGCTCCGGAGCGTCCGGCGCGGCGAGCCCACGGCGGCTGGTGAGCACCAGCCGCTCGACACCGTGGTGCGTGACCAGCCGCTCGGCCAGCCGCGCGCCGACGCCGCCCGTGCCGCCGGTGACCAGCACGGTGCCCGCCGGCTCCCAGTCGGGTTTGCGGCCGGGCTCGGCGCGCACCAGCCGCGGGACCTCGGCGTGGCCGTCGCGGACCCGGACGCGCGGCTCGTTCAGCGCCAGCGCCGTGTCCACATCGGACAGTGCGCCGTCCAGGACGACGAACCGGCCGGGGTTCTCCGCCTGCGCCGAGCGGACGAGGCCGGACGCGGCCGCGTCGGCGAGCCCGGTCCCGGTCTGCACGACCAGGCGGGAGCCGGAGAACCGGGGCTCGGCGAGGAACCGCTGCAGGACGTCCAGCACGGCGTGCGTGGTCTCCCGCAGGTCGCCCTCCGGCCGGGGCAGCACGACCACCGGCCCGACCGGCTCGGTGACCTCGTCCCAGCGCTGCCACGCCACCGGAGTCACCGCCGGGACGGCCACCGGGACGTGCTCGACGCGGAAGAGCGAGCGGTCCTCACCACCGCGCAGCTGGTCGCCGCTGACCGCGCGGACGACCAGTGAGCCGACGGTCAGCACCGGCGCGCCGGCGAGGTCGGTCAGGTCGACGGCGATCTCGCCGGGCCCGGTGAACCGCAACCGGGCGCGGACCGCGGTGGCGCCGCTGGCGTGCAGGCTCACGTCGGTCCAGCTGAACGGCAGCGCCCCGGCTTCCTCACCGGCGCCGAGGAACATGCCGTGCAGCGCCGCGTCGAACAGCGCGGGGTGCAGGCCGAAGCGCGCGGCGTCGTCGTGGGCCTCTTCGGGCAGCGAGATCTCCGCGTAGAGGTCGTCGCCGTGACGCCAGGCCGCTTGCAGGCCCTGGAACAGCGCGTCGTAGGCGAACCCGCGGTCGGCCAGGTCGTCGTAGAACGTCCCGAGGTCGACCGGCTCCAGGCCGTCCGGCCAGGCGAAGCCGGACGCGGGCGGGCCCGCCTCGGCGAGCACACCGGACGCGTTGAGCTCCCAGGCCTCGCCCGGGACCCGCGAGTGGATCGTGACCGCCGCCGCCGCGGTCACCGCGACCTGCAGCTCGACCGCACCGGCGGGCGGGATGACGAGCGGGGCGTGCAGGGTCAGCTCCGCCAGCCGCGGCAGCCCGGCCTCGTCGCCGGCCCGGACGGCCAGCTCGGCGAGCGCGGCGCCGGGCAGCAGCACCGTGTTGTGCACGGTGTGCCCGGCCAGCCACGGGTGCGTCGCGAGGGACAGCCGTCCGGTGAGGACGGTGCCCTCCGCCTCGGCCAGCTGCAGCCCGGCCGCCAGCAGCGGGTGCCCGGGGGTCTCGAGCCCGGCCTGGCCGAGGTCCGCGGCTCCTGCGGGGGCGAGCCAGAAGTGCTTGCGCTGGAAGGGATACGTCGGCAGTGCGACCGGCCGCGCGCCGGGCAGGACCGCGGCCCAGTCGAGCCGGACGCCCTGGACGTGCAGGGTCGCCACGGCGGTCATCGCGGTGGTGGCTTCGTCCTGGTTCCGCCGCAGCAGCGGCACCCCGGTGTCGACCAGCGCGCTGAGCACGGCGTCCGGACCGAGTTCGAGGCACTTCGCGGTGCCGAGCCGCTCGACGGCGTCGGCGAACCGGACGGTCTCGCGAACGTGCGTCACCCAGTACTCGGGGTCGGTGACGTCGGCGTCCACAGTCACCGTCGAGACGATCGGAACCCGCGGGTCATTGAACGTCAACCCGTGCACGACCTCGCGGAACTCCGCCAGCATCGGCTCCATCAGCACCGAGTGGAACGCGTGCGAGACGTCGAGACGCTTGGTCTTGCGGTCCGCGAACTTCGCCGCGACGGCCAGCGTCGGCTCCTCGGCACCGGACAGCACCACCGCGGCCGGGCCGTTCACCGCGGCCAGGGAGACGCCGTCGGTGAGGTGGTCGGCGACCTCGTCCTCGGAGGCCTGGATCGCGACCATCACTCCGCCCTCGGGCAGCGCCTGCATCAACCGGCCGCGAGCCGTGACGAGCTTGGCCGCGTCCGCCAGCGAGAGCACTCCGGAGACGTGCGCGGCGGCGATTTCGCCGATGGAATGCCCGGTCAGGACGTCCGGGCGGATGCCCCAGGACTCCACCAGCCGGAACAACGCCACTTCCAAGGCGAAGATCGCGGGCTGCGCGAACTCCGTCCGCGACAGGTCGCCGAAGTCCGGCAGCAGCGCGCGCACCTCGTCGTAGGCCGCCGCGAACACCGGGAACGCCTCGTACAGCCCTTCACCCATCCCGGCCCGCTGAGAACCCTGGCCGGTGAACAGGAACGCCAGCTTCCCCGGCTGGGGTCGCCCGATGATCCCGCGGCCGTCGGCAAGCCCTTCCAAACCGGCCTTCAGGTCGCCGACAACGGCGGCCCGGCGCTCGTGCGCGGTCCGCGTGGTGGCGAGGGAGAAAGCGACGTCCGCGTCGGCCGTGCCCACCAGGGGCAGGAGCGCCCGGGCCTGCTCGGCCAGGGCCGCGTCCGACTTCGCCGAGAGCACCCACGGCACGACACCGTGCGGGGCAGGTTCAAGTGTCGGTTCCTCGGGGACGGCCTCCAGGACGACGTGCGAGTTCGTGCCGCTGATGCCGAACGACGACACCCCGGCGCGCCGCGGACGGCCGGTCTCCGGCCAGGGCCGCGGCTCGGTCAGCAGCGAGACGGCTCCAGCGTCCCACTCGACCTCGTGCGACAACTCACCGGCGTGCAGGCTGCGCGGGAGGACACCGCGGCGCATCGCCTCGACCATCTTGATGATCCCGGCGACCCCGGCCGCGGCCTGCGTGTGCCCGAGGTTCGACTTCACGGACCCGAACCACAACGGCTCTTCGCGTTCGGCGCCGTAGGTGGCGATCAGCGCCTGGGCCTCGATCGGGTCGCCGAGCCGGGTGCCGGTGCCGTGTGCCTCGACCGCGTCGACGTCCGAAGTGGACAGTCCGGCGTCGGCGAGCGCGGCCCGGATCACGCGCTGCTGCGACGGGCCGTTCGGCGCGGTCAGGCCGTTCGACGCGCCGTCCTGGTTGACCGCGGACCCACGGACCACCGCGAGCACGGGGTGACCGTTGCGGCGGGCGTCGGACAGCCGTTCCAGCACCAGGACACCGGCGCCTTCCGACCAGCCGGTGCCGTCGGCGTCGGCGGAGAAGGACTTGCAGCGGCCGTCCGGCGAGAGCCCGCGCTGACGCGAGAAGTCGAGGAACGTCTCGGGGGTCGCCATCACGGTGACCCCGCCGGCCAGCGCCATCGTGCACTCCCCCGCCCGCAGCGCGCGGGCGGCGAGGTGCAGGGCGACCAGCGACGACGAACACGCCGTGTCCACCGACACCGCCGGGCCCTCGAGGCCGAGCGTGTAGGCGACACGGCCGGACAGGACGCTGGCCGAGGTGCCGGTGCCGAGGAACCCGGCGACGCTGTCGGGCACGCTGGCCAGCTTCGCGGCGTAGTCGTAGTACATGATCCCGGCGAACACCCCGGTGGCGCTGCCCTTCAGCGACGCCGGGTCGAGCCGGGCGCGCTCGCACGCCTCCCAGCTGACCTCCAGGAGCAGCCGCTGCTGCGGGTCCATCGCGAGCGCTTCGCGGGGCGAGATGCCAAAGAACTCCGGGTCGAACTCGCCCGCGTCGTGCAGGAAGCCGCCGTGCCGCGTGTAGGTCTTGCCGGGCAGGCCGGGCTCGGGGTCGTACAGCGCGTCGACGTCCCAGCCGGGCCGGCCGGGGAACGGCGAGATCGCGTCGGTGCCCGCGTCGACGAGGTCCCACAGGTCTTCGGGCGAGCGGACGCCGCCGGGGTACCGGCAGGCCATCGCGACGATGGCGATCGGCTCGTCGGCCGCACCCCGGCGCGGTGCGGTCACGGCGGCCTTCTTCTCCTCGCCGCCGAGCAGCTCACCGGTGAGGAACCGCGCGACGGCGGCCGGGGACGGGTGGTCGAACACGAGGGTCGCGGGCAGCCGCAACCCGGTCTCGGTGCTCAGTTCGTTGCGCAGCTCGACGGCGGTGAGCGAGTCGAAGCCGAGCTCGGTGAACGGCCGGGACGCCTCGACGGTGTCCGCGCCCGCGCGGCCGAGCACGGCGGCGACCCGGGCCCGGACCAGGTCGGTCAGCGCCGGTTCGCGGTCGCCCTCGGGCAACTCCGCCAAGCGCTTGACCAGCCCGTTCGTCTCCGCGCCGCGGGCGGCGGTCCGCCGGGTCCGCACCCGGACGAGGCCCCGCAGCAGTGGCGGGACGGTCCCGGCCTTCCGGACGGTGGCCAGGTCCAGGCGGACGGGGACGAGCAGCTCGCCGCCGTCGGCCAGGGCCGCGTCGAAGAGGGCCAGGCCTTCGGTGACGTCGAGGGCGCCGAAGCCGTCCCGGCCGATGCGGTCGCGGTCGGCGCCGGCCAGGCCGGCGCCCATGCCGTGCTGCCACAGGCCCCAGGCGAGGGACTGCGCGGGCTTTCCGGCGGCGCGCCGCTGCCGGGCGAGAGCGTCGAGGGCGGCGTTGGCCGCCGAGTAGGCCGCCTGGCCGGGCGAGCCGAAGACCCCGGCGATCGAGGAGAACAGCACGAAGAAGCCGAGGTCGCCGGCGAGCTCGTCGAGGACCTGGGCGGCGGTGGCCTTGGCGCGGAAGACACCTTCGAGGCGCTCGGGCGTCAGGGCGGTGAGGACACCGTCGTCGAGGATCCCGGCCGCGTGGACGATCCCGGTCACCGGCTCCCGTTCGAGGAGGGCCCGGACCTGGTCGCGGTCGGCGACGTCGGCGGCTTCGACCCGCACGGTGGCGCCGAGTCCGGTGAGCTCGGCGGCCAAGGCCTCGGCGCCCGGTGCGGCCGGACCACGGCGGCTGACGAGCAGCAGGTTCCGGACGCCGTGGGTCGTGACCAGGTGCCGGGCCAGCTCCGCGCCCAGGCCCCCGGTGCCGCCGGTGACGAGCACGGTTCCGTCGGTGTCCACAGTGGACCCTTCGGACGCCGTGGCGCGGGCGAGGCGCGGGGCGAAGAGCTTGCCGTCCTGGACGTGGACCTCCGGCTCGCCGGTGGCCAGCGCCGCGTCGATGTCGGCACGGCCGCCGTGGAGCAGGACGATCCGGTCCGGGTTCTCGGCCTGCGCGGTGCGGACCAGGCCGTCGGCGGCGCCGCCGGAGGTCAGGACAACGAGCACACCGTCGTGGTCGGCGGCCAGGAACTGCTGCACCGCAAGGAGCGTCGCGGTCACCGGGTCGGCGCCGGGCACCTCGAAGACGTCGGCGACGGTCACTTCGGCCGTGCCTGCCGGAACGGGGGCGAGCTCGACGCGGTAGAGGCCGTCGCGGGCCGGAGCCGCCGCGGGGGTCACCGCGCGGACGCTCAGGCCGCCGATCGACGCGACCGGCGCGCCGGTGCCGTCGGCGAGGTCGAAGGTGAAGCCCTCCGCCGTGGGGCGGGCGTGGACCCGCAGTTCGGTCGCGCCGCGGGCGTGCAGGACGACGTCACGCCAGGCGAACGGGACCGAGCCCTGGTCGTCTCCGCCCGGGACGGCGGTGGCCTGGAGCGCCGCGTCGAGCAGCGCCGGGTGGAGGCCGAACTTCGCGGCCTGGTCCGGGTCTGGGAGGGCGACTTCGGCGAAGATCTCGTCGCCGCGGCGCCAGACCCGGCGCAGGCCCTGGAACAGCGGGCCGTAGGCGAGCCCGGCGGCGGCGAGCCGGTCATAGGCGTCACCCAGCTCGACGTTGTCGGCCTCCGGCGGCCACGCGGCCGGGAAGGCGGAGCTTTCACGTGAAAGCTCGGGGGCGTCGAGGGTGCCGGTGGCGTGGGTGGTCCACGGGTGCTCCGGCAGGCGCGAGTGGATCGAGACCGGACGGCGGCCCTGCTCGTCGGCCGCGCCGACCACCACCTGGACCTCCGGCGCGGTGCCGGGGTCGAGCGCGAGGGGCTCCTGCAGCACGAGCTCTTCCACGCCGCCGCAGCCGGTTTCGTCGGCGGCGCGGACGGCCAGCTCGGCGAACGCGGTGCCGGGCACCAGGACCCGGCCGGCGACCACATGGTCGGCCAGCCACGGGTGCCGGTCCAGGGAGAGCCGGCCGGTGAGCAGCAGGCCGTCGTGGTCGGCCACGGACACCGCGGCACCCAGCAGCGGGTGGTCGGCGGCGGCCAGACCGGCCGAGGTGACGTCGGCTTCGTCGTCCTGGGCGAGCCAGAAGTGCTCGTGCTGGAAGGGGTAAGGGGGCAGCTCGGTGAACCGGCCACCGCCGCCGAAGTAGGCCGTCCAGTCGACGGGCACACCCTGGGTGTGCAGCGCGCCGACGGCGGTGACCGCCTGCGTCGCCTCGTCGTGCCCGCGCCGGAGCAGGGGCACGCCGTTGTCGACGAGCGCGCTGAGGACGCCGTCGGGGCCGAGCTCCAAGAACTTCGTGATGCCGTTCAGGCGGCCGGTCGCGTCGGCGAACCGGACGGTTTCGCGGACGTGGGTGACCCAGTAGGCAGGGTCGGTGAAGTCGGCGTCCGGCGTCACCGTCGATTCGATCGGGATGCGCGGGCGGCTGAACGTCAGGCCGCGGACCAGCTCGCCGAACTCCTCGAGCATCGGCTCCATCAGCACCGAGTGGAACGCGTGCGAGACGTCGAGCTGTTTGGTCTTGCGGTCGGCGAACCGCGCGGCGAGCGCGAGTGTCGGTTCCTCGGCGCCGGACAGGACAACCGACGACGGGCCGTTCACCGCGGCCAGGGAAACACCGTCGGTGAGGTGCTCCACGACCTCGGCTTCGGAGGCTTGTACCGCGACCATGACCCCGCCCTCGGGCAGAGCCTGCATCAACCGGCCCCGCGCGGTGACGAGCTTGGCCGCGTCCTCGAGCGACAGCACGCCGGACACGTGGGCCGCCGCGATCTCGCCGATCGAGTGCCCGGCCAGCACGTCCGGCCGCACCCCCCACGACTCCACCAGCCGGAACAGCGCCACTTCGAGGGCGAAGATCGCCGGCTGCGCGAACTCGGTGCGGGACAGGTCACCGAAGTCCGGCAGGAGCGCGCGGACCTCGTCGTAGGCGGCCGCGAAGACGGGGAACGCCTCGTACAGGCCCTCACCCATCCCGGCTCGCTGCGAACCCTGTCCGGTGAACAGGAACGCGAGCCCGCCCTCGCTGACCCGGCCGGTGGTACCGCGGCCTTCGGCCACCTCGGCCAAGCCAGCCGACAGCGTCTCCCAGTCCGCGCCGGTGACCACCGCGCGGTACGGCAGCGCCGCCCGGGCCGTGGCCAGCGTGTGCGCGGCATCGGCCGGCTCGGCCGGCCGGGCGGCCAGGAGCCGCGCGGCCTGCGCGGCGAGTGCCGGTTCCGTCGCCGCGGACAGCAGCAGCGGAACAACCGCGGGCGCCGCGGTGGCTTCTTCGGCGACGGCGTCGGGAGCCTGCTCCAGCACGACGTGCGAGTTGGTGCCGCTGATCCCGAACGACGACACCGCGCACCGGCGCGGCTCCCCCGCAGTCGACCACGGCGTGCGCTCGGTCAGCAGCGACACCGGCCCGGCGGCCCAGTCGACCTCACGGCTCGGCGTGCCGACGTTCAGGGTCGGCGGCAGGACACCGTGGCGCATCGCCTCGACCATCTTGATGATGCCCGCGACCCCGGCCGCGGCCTGGGCGTGCCCGAAGTTCGACTTGACCGAGCCGAGGAACAGCGGCCGGTCGCGGTCGGCGCCGTAGGTCGCCAGCAGCGCCTCGGCTTCGATCGGGTCGCCCAGCCGGGTCCCGGTGCCGTGCGCCTCGATCGCGTCGACGTCCGAAGTGGACAGTCGCGCGTCGGCGAGTGCGGCTCGGATCACGCGTTGCTGGGACGGGCCGTTCGGCGCGGTGAGGCCGTTGGACGCGCCGTCGGAGTTCACCGCCGTGCCGCGCACGACGGCGAGGATCCGGTGCCCGTTGCGCTGGGCGTCGGACAGCTTCTCGAGCACCAGGACGCCGACACCCTCGGCCCAGGCGGTGCCATCGGCGTTGTCGGAGAACGACTTGCACCGGCCGTCCGGGGCGAGACCGCGCTGGCGCGCGAAGTCGACGAAGATGCCGGGCGAGGCCATCAGGTTGACCCCGCCGGCGAGGGCGAGGGAGCACTCCCCCGCCCGCAGCCCGCGCACGGCCGCGTGCACAGCGACCAGCGAAGACGAGCACGCCGTGTCGATCGACACCGCCGGGCCCTCGAGGCCGAGCTGGTAGGCGATCCGTCCGGAGTGGACACTGCAGGTGGTGCCGGTGAGCAGGTAGCCGTCGACCGCGTCGCCGGGGTTGTGCAGACGGGGCCCGTACTCCTGCGCGGACACGCCGACGTAGACGCCGGTGGCGCTGCCGCGCAGCGCGGCCGGGTTGATGCCGGAGTGCTCGACGGCCTCCCACGACGTCTCCAGCAGCAGCCGCTGCTGCGGCTCCATGGCGAGGGCCTCGCGGGGCGAGATGCCGAAGAACTCGGCGTCGAACCCGCCCGCGCCGGGCAGGAAGCCGCCGGTGCGCACGTAGGTGGTGCCGCGGTGGTCGGGGTCGTCGTCGAAGAGGCCGGTGGTGTCCCAGCCGCGGTCGGCCGGGAACTCGCCGATGCCTTCGCGGCCGGCGTCGACGAGGTCCCAGAGCGCCGCGGGCGAGTCGGCGCCGCCGGGGAACCGGCAGGCCATGCCGACGATCGCGACCGGCTCGTGCCGGCCGGACTCGACGTCGCGCAGCCGTTCCCGCGTGCGGTGCAGGTCGCCGGTGACGCGCTTGAGCAGGTCCAGCAGCTTCTCTTGGTCCGCCATCATTCCCTCACTGTGGTCAGAAGATCTCGTCGGCGAGGAAGTCGAAGACCTTGTCGACGGCGGCGTCGAACAGCAGGTCGTCGAACTCCTTGTCGCCGTCCGCGGACGCGTACTCCAGCAGCAGCTTCTTCAGCGGCTTGGCGACCTTCTTGCGCTCCTTGGGTTTCAGCGCGCGCAGGCTCTTGCCGAGCGCGTCGATCTCCGCCCGCACCCGCTCGACGTCCTTCTCCGCCATCAGGAGATCCCGAGCTCGGTCGCGAGGAAGTCGACGACCTCGTCGGCGCTGGCGTCCTCGAGCCGGCCGCCGACGTCGGACCCGGTCGTGGTGACGCCGTCGAGCAGCTGCCGCAGCCGCGCGGCGATCCGCCCGTCGTCGGCCACGGCCGCCAGCCGGGTCCCCAGGCGCTCGAGCTCGGCGAGCACCGCGTCGGCGGCGTCCACCTCCGGCGGCGCGAGCTCGGCGAGCAGGTGCGCGGCGAGCGCGGCCACGGTCGGGTGGTCGAACACCGCGGTCGCCGACAGCCGCAGGCCGGTGACGGCGTTCATCCGGTTGCGCAGCTCCACCGACGTCAGCGAGTCGAAGCCGAGGTCCTTGAACGCGCGGGCCGGGTCGATCGCGCCGCCCGCTTCGTGGCCGAGCACCGCGGCGGCGTTGTGCCGCACGAGGTCGACGACGACGCTCCGGCGTTCGTCGTCCGGCAGTGTGGCCAGCCGTTCCCGCAGGCCGGTCTCCTGGCGTGCGGTGGTCACGGCCCGGCGGGTGATGACCTTCGCGAGGCCCCGCAGCACCGGCGCGACCTCGGTGGTGCGGGCGTGGGCCCGCAGCGCGGCGCGGTCGAGCTCGATCGGCAGCACCGTGGTGAAGCCGCCGGCGAGCGCGGCGTCGAAGAGCTTCAGCCCGGTCTCCGCGGTGAGCGCCGGCAGTCCTTCGCGGGCCATGCGGTCGACGTCGGTGTCGGCCAGCCCGCTGCCCATGCCTTCCCGCCACAGGCCCCACGCCAGCGAGACGGCGGGCAAGCCCTGCTCCCGCCGGTGTTCGGCGAGCGCGTCGAGGAAGGTGTTCGCGGCCGCGTAGGACGCCTGCCCGGCCGAGCCGACGATGCCGGACACCGACGAGTAAAGCGCGAACAGGGCGAGATCGTGGTTCTTCGTCAGCTCGTGGAGGTGCCAGGCCGCGTCCGCCTTGGGGCGCAGGACCCCCGCGAGGCGCTCCGGGGTGAGCGAGGTCAGGATGCCGTCGTCGAGCACCCCGGCGGTGTGCACCACGCCGGTGAGGTCGACGTCCTGGAGCAGCGCGGCCACGGCGTCGCGGTCGGCGACGTCGCAGGCCACGACGTCCACCTGCGCGCCCAGCCCGGTCAGCTCGGCGCGCAGCTCCGCCGCGCCCGGGGCGGCCGGGCCGCGGCGGCTGGTGAGCAGCAGCTTCCGCGCGCCGTGGGTGGTCACCAGGTGCCGGGCCACGAGCGCGCCCAGCCCGCCGGTGCCGCCGGTGACGAGCACGGTCCGCCCGGGGTCGAGCGCGCGCGGGATCGTCAGGGCGATCTTGCCGATGTGCTTGGCCTGGCTGAGGAACCGGAACGCCTCCCGGGCCCCGCGGACGTCCCAGGTCCGCACCGGCAGCGGGGTCAGGGCGCCGGCGGCGAACAGCTCGGTGAGCGCGTCCCAGATCCGCGCGGTCCGCTCGGGGCCCGCCTCGATGAGGTCGAACGCCCGGTAGCCGGGGCCTTCGCGGACGTCGGTCTTGCCCATCTCGAGGAACCGCCCGCCGGGCGCCAGCGTGCGCATCGACGCGTCGACGAAGTCCCCGGCCAGGGCGTTGAGCACGACGTTGATGCCGCTGAACCGCTCTTCGAACTCCAGGGTGCGGGAGGACGCGATGTGGTCGTCGTCCAGCCCGGCCGCGCGCAGGACGTGCTGCTTGCCCTCGCTCGCCGTGCCGTAGACCTCGGCGCCCAGGTGCTGAGCGAGCTGTGTCGCGGCCATGCCGACCCCACCGGCCGCGGAGTGGACGAGGATCGACTCCCCGGCTTGGAGCTGGGCGAGATCAACGAGGGCGTAGTACGCGGTCAGGAACACCAGCGGGGTGGTCGCGGCTTGCTCGTCGGTCCAGCCGTCCGGGACGCGGGTGAGCATCGGGCGCTCGCCGACGGCGACCGGGCCGATGCCGCCGTGCACCATGCCCATCACCCGGTCGCCCGGCGAGAGGTCGGTGATCGCGGCGCCGGTCTCGAGGACGGTGCCGGCGACCTCGCAGCCGAGCGGCCCGGCCTCGCCGGGGTACATGCCGAGGACGTTGAGCACGTCCCGGAAGTTCAGCCCGGCGGCGCGCACCGCGATGCGGACGTCGAGGGGGCCCAGCTCCGGCTCGTCGGCGTCCGTCAAGACCAGGTGGTCGACCGTGCCTTCACCGGCCTTGTCCAGCCGCCACGGTCCTTCGGGCGGCAGGAGAACTCCGCCCGCTTCGGCGATCCGCGGCACGAGCGGGACGCCGTCGCGCACCGCGACCTGCGGCTCACCGGTGCCGACAGCCAGGGGCACGTCGGCGAGGTCACCCTCGACCACGACGAACCGGCCCGGGTGCTCGGCCTGGGCACTGCGGACCAGGCCCCAGACCGCCGCGGCCGCCGGGTCCTGCTGTCGCGTGTGGACGACCAATGTGGACTCGTCGCGTGTCACCCAGTCCTGGAGCGCTTCGAGGACCTGAGCGGTCGCCCGGTGGGTGGCGGTGACCGGGTCGCCGTCCGTCTCGACGGTCAGCACGGCCGCCGGCTCGACGGGCTCCGCCGCCCGCACCGGGACCCAGTCCACCGTGTACAGCCCGGACGGCAGCTCCCGGCTCCGCGCGGCGGGCCGCCGGACGACCAGCGCGTCGACGCTCAGCACCACCTCGCCGGCGTCGTCGGCCGCGACCAGCGACACGGTGTCCCCGGCCTGGAACGACAGCCGGACGCGCAACGACTTCGCGTCGCTCGCGTGCAGCCGGACCCCGGACCAGGAGAACGGCAGGCCGCCCGCGGACTCGGCGGACTCCCGCAGGAAGAGCGCGTGCAGCGCGGAGTCCAGCAGCGCCGGGTGCATCCCGAAACCGCCTTCGGGCACGGAAACCTCGGCGTAGACGTCGTCGCCGTCCACCCAAGCGGCCTGCAGACCACGGAAAACGCCGTCGTACTCGAAGCCCGGCAGGTTGTCGTAGTCCAGCTCCCGGGCCTCCCCCGGCGGCGGCCACGGCACCGACCCCGAGCTTTCACGTGAAAGCTCCGCCAGGGTGCCGGTCGCGTGGCGAGTCCAGTCGTCGGCGGTCTCGGGGCGCGAGTGGATGGTGAGCGTGCGGCGGCCGCCCTCCTCGGGTGAGACGACCACCTGGACCTCGGCGGGAGCCGAGAGCACGAGCGGCGCGCCCAAGGTCAGCTCCTCGACGGCCGGGCAGCCGGTCTCGGCTCCGGCGTGCAGCGCGAGCTCGAGAAAACCCGTGCCCGGGAAGAGGATCTCACCGCCGACGCGGTGCCCGGCGAGCCACGGCTGGTCGGCGGCCGACAGCCGCGCGGTGAAAACGGTGTCGCCGTCGGCGACCGGGACGACGGCGCCCAGCAGCGGATGGTCCGCGCGCCGCAGGCCCAGCCCGCGCGCGTCCGCGGCCGAACCCGCCGTCAGCCAGAACCGCGACCGCTGGAAGGGGTAGGTGGGGAGGTCGATCCGCCGCCCTCCCGGGGCGAGGGCGGCGAAGTCGACGTCCACCCCGCGCACGTGGGCGGTGCCCAGCGCGGCGAGGAGCTCGGGGACCTCGGGGCGGTCGCGGCGCAGCAGCGGCCGGGCGACCCCGGCGTCGACCAGCGCGGACAGCACGCCGTCCGGACCCAGCTCCAGGTAGGTGCCGCAGCCCGCCGCGCCCAGCGTGCGGGCGGCGTCGGCGAACCGGACAGCGGCCTCGACGTGCCGGACCCAGTAGTCGGCGGTGTCGTGGCCGCCGATCTCCCCGGTGACCGTCGAGACGATCGGCAGAGCGGCCGGCCGGTAGGCGGCCAGGCGCGCGATCCGGCCGAACTCCCCGACCATGTCCCGCATCAGCGGCGAGTGGAACGCGTGGCTGACGTTGAGCCACTTCGTCTTGCCGTCGAAGCCGGCGAGCGCGGCGCGCAGGACCTCGGCGTCACCGGAAAGGACAACGGCCTCTTCGTCGTTGACCGCGGCGATCCCGGCGCGGTCCTCGTGGCCCGCCAGCAGCGCGCGGGCCGTCTCTTCCGACGCCCGCAGCGACACCATCGCGCCGCCTTCGGGCAGCTGCCGCATGAGCCGGCCGCGCGCGGTGACGAGCATCGCGGCGTCGGCCAGCGAAAGCACCCCGGCCACGTGCGCGGCCGCGAACTCGCCGACCGAATGCCCGCACAGGTACGCCGGGGTCACGCCCCAGCTCTCCAGCAGGCGGTACAGCGCGACTTCCACCGCGAACAACGCGGGCTGCGCGTAGTCGGTGCGGTCCAGCAGCTCCGAACGCCCGAAGACGACGTCCCGCAGCGGGACGTCCAGCTGGAGGTCGGCGTGCGCGCAGACCTCGTCGAACGTGTCGGCGTAGACGTCGAAAGCGTCGTACAGCTCGGCGCCCATCGTGACCCGCTGCGCGCCCTGGCCGGTGAACAGGTAGGCGAGGTCCGCCGCCTCCGGCAGCGGGCCGCCCCGCAGGACACGCTCGTCGAACGCGGTCAGCGCGTCCACGAGGCCCGCGGGGTCGGGAGCCACGACGAACGCGCGCTCGGGCAGGGTCGCGCGGGAGCGAGCGAGGGAGAAGGCGAGGTCGGCCGGGTGCGCGTCGACGGCGGCGAGCTGCTCGGCCTGGGCCCGCAGCGCGTCCGGGTCGGCGGCCGAGAAGGCAAGCACGATCGGCGACGGCACCGGCGGCTCGGGCTCGGCGGGCTCCGGCAGCGGCGGCTCTTCGAGGATCAGGTGGGCGTTCGTGCCGGAGATGCCGAACGACGACACCGCCGCGCGCCGCGGCTGCTCACCCCGCGGCCAGGCCACGGGCTCGGTGAGCAGGGAGACCGCGCCGGCCGTCCAGTCGACGGCCGGGGTCGGCACCTCGGCGTACAGGGTCCGGGGCAGCCACTCGTGCCCGAAGGCCTCGACCAGCTTGATGACGCCGGCCGCGCCCGCCGCGGCCTGGGTGTGCCCGAGGTTGGACTTCACGGAACCGAGCCGCAGCGGTTCGGCACGGTCTCGGCCGTAGGTGGCCAGCAGGGCCTGCGCCTCGATCGGGTCGCCGAGGGTGGTGCCGGTGCCGTGCGCCTCGACGACATCGACGTCCGAAGCAGCCAGTCCTGCGTCGGCGAGCGCGGCCCGGATCACGCGCTGCTGCGAAGGCCCGTTCGGCGCGGTGAGGCCGTTCGACGCGCCGTCGGAGTTCACCGCGCTGCCGCGGACCACGGCGAGGATCGGGTGCCCGTGCCGGCGGGCGTCGGAAAGCCGTTCCAGGACGAACATCCCGGCGCCTTCGGCCCACGCCGTCCCGTCCGCGGCGGCCGAGAAAGGCTTGCAGCGGCCGTCCGCGGCCAGGCCGCGCTGGCGGGAGAACGCGACGAACGGCCCCGGCGTGCCGAGCACGGCGACCCCGCCCGCCAGCGCCAGGCTGCAGTCGCCGGCCCGCAGCGCGCGCACGGCGAGGTGCATCGCCACCAGCGACGCCGAGCACGCGGTGTCGACGGTCAGCGCGGGGCCCTGCAGGCCGAGGGTGTAGGCGATCCGGCCGGAGACGACACTCGGGGCGCTGCCGGTGAGCAGGTGCCCGTCGAGGCCGTCGGGCGCGTCGGCCAGCCGGGTGCCGTACTCCTGTGGCTCGGCGCCGACGAACACCCCGGTCGGGCTGCCCGCCAGGCTCCCCGCGTCGATCCCGGCGCGCTCCAGGGCCTCCCACGCCGTCTCCAGGACGAGGCGTTGCTGCGGGTCCATCGCCAGCGCCTCGCGCGGCGAGACACCGAAGAACCCGGCGTCGAACTCGGCGGCGTCGTGCAGGAAACCGCCGTGGCGAACATAAGTCCGGCCCGGCGTGCCCGGTGTCGGGTCGTACAGGCCGTCGACGTCCCAGCCGCGGTCGTCCGGGAACTCGGAGATGACGTCCCTGCCGTCGTCCACAATGGACCACACGTCGGCCGGGGAGTGCGCGCCGCCGGGGAACCGGCAGCCGATCCCGACGATCACCACCGGCTCCGCGGTGTCCCCTGTGGACACCGACGCGGCCGCCGCGGAACCACCGCCGTACAGCGTTTCGTCGAGGAAGTCCGCTACCGCCTCCGGTCCGGGGTGGTCGTA
Source organism: Amycolatopsis sp. NPDC104819 (assembly GCF_055583145.1). Classification (NCBI taxonomy): domain Bacteria; kingdom Bacillati; phylum Actinomycetota; class Actinomycetes; order Pseudonocardiales; family Pseudonocardiaceae; genus Amycolatopsis; species Amycolatopsis sp. NPDC104819. The sequence goes on from NZ_JBVJON010000015.1 coordinate 246,641, forward strand.
GGCCAGCGTCACCGGCAGGTCGGCGCCGGTCTCGGCGCTCAGCCGCTCGTGCAGGCGCACGGCGAGCAGCGAGTCGAAGCCGAGGTCGGCGAACGTGCGGCCGGCCGCGGGCGCCGGCCCGTCCAGCACCGCCGCCGTCGCGCGCCGCACCAGGCCGAGCAGCGTCCGCCGCCGCTCGGGCCGTGGCCGGCCTTCCAGCCGCCGCAGGGAATCCAGCTCGCTCATGCGCGCACTCGCCACCTCGGGTCGCCCGGCTCAGGGATCTCAGCGGCCAAGGTAGCCACGCCTGGCGTGGTGCCCCGGGGGAACTGTTCCACGCCCCGGTAACCGGCACGGAGTTTCCGGGCCGTGGGCGAGGAGTGGAAAAGGTATCCGGGCGCCGGCGTGCCGAATCGATAACGTGGCCCTCGGCGAACCGGATTTCAGCGCCGAGACCCGTGGCCGCACAGGCCGCGTCCGGCGACAGCGAAGGCATCCCTTCCCGGCGGCGTGGCCGGCCACGGGATGCCCGCGCGACGCCAGAACCCGAGCCGGAGGTAACGCCGATGACCATGTCCCCCGTTGAAGAACGCACACGGCCCGGCCTGCGGGCCGAGGCGGGTTCGGCGAGCATGCTGTGTCCCGACTTCCCGTTCGCCTACGACGACTGGGTCAAGCACCCCGCCGGCCTGGGCCGCGTGCCGGAGCACGCGCACGGCACCGAGGTCGCCGTGATCGGCGGCGGGCTGTCCGGGATGGTGGCCGCCTACGAGCTGATGAAGCTCGGCCTGAAGCCGGTGATCTACGAAGCCGAGCAGCTCGGCGGCCGGATGCGCTCGGTCACCCTCGACGGGTACCCCGACGCCGTCGCGGAGCTGGGCGCGATGCGCTTCCCGCCGTCGGCCGGCACGCTCTTCCACTACATCGACAAGCTGGGGCTGCAGACCACGCCGTTCCCCAACCCGCTCTCGGCCGCTTCCCCGAGCACGGTGATCAACCTGCACGGCGAGAGCCACTGGGCCCGCACGTCGGCCGACCTGCCGTCGGTCTACCGGGACGTCAACGACGCCTGGACGAAGACCCTGCAGGAGCAGGCGGACATGTCGCTGCTCGAGGACGCCATCCGGCGCCGCGACTTCGCGACCATCAAGGCGCTGTGGAACCACCTGGTGGCCAAGTTCGACAACGAGTCGTTCTACGGCTTCCTGACCTCGTCCCCGCTGTTCTCCTCCTTCGAGCACCGCGAGATCTTCGGCCAGGTCGGCTTCGGCTGCGGCGGCTGGGACACCGACTTCCCCAACTCCGCGCTGGAGATCCTGCGGGTCATCGCCACCGACACCAGCGACGAGCACCACCGCATCCTCGGCGGCTGCCAGCAGCTGCCGCTCGGGCTGTGGGCCGACGAGCCGGCCGACCTGGAGTACTGGCCGGTCGGGACGTCGCTGGCGAAGCTGCACGGCGGCGAGCCGCGTCCCGGCGTCGTGCGGATCGACCGCACCGGCCGCGGGTTCACGATCGAGGACTCCGGCCGCGGCGTGCGCACCTACCCGGCGGCGATCTTCGCCGCGCAGAACTGGAACCTGCTCTCCGGCATGAAGGCCGACGAGGACCTGCTGCCCCAGCCGGTGTGGACCGCGCTCGAGCGCACCCACTACATGGGCGCGTCGAAGCTGTTCGTCATCACCGACCGCCCGTTCTGGCTCGACCAGGACCCGGCCACCGGCCGCGACGTCATGAGCACCACCCTCACCGACCGCTTCCCGCGCGGGGTCTACCTCATCGAGAACGGCCCCGACGAGCCCGGCGTGATGCTGCTGTCCTACACCTGGAACGACGACTCGCTGAAGGTCGCGTCGCTGGGCGCCGAGGAGCGCCTCGACGTCATGCTCGACGCGCTCGCGAAGATCTACCCCGGGGTCGACATCCGCTCGCACATGATCGGCCCGCCGATCGCCATCACCTGGGAGACCCAGCCGCACTTCAAGGGCGCGTTCAAGTCGTGCCTGCCCGGCAGCTACCGCTACCAGCGGCGGCTGTTCACCCAGTTCATGCAGCGGGACACCGCGCCGGACCACCGCGGGTTCTTCCTGGCCGGCGACGACGTCGCGTGGATCGCCGGGTTCTCCGAGAGCGCGGTCACCACGGCGCTGAACGCCGTCTGGGGCGTCGTCGGGCACCTCGGCGGCGGCACCCACCCGGAAAACCCCGGTCCCGGTGACGTCTTCGACGAGATCGCCCCGGTGAGCCTCGACTGACCAGCGGAAAGGACTTCCCATGTTCGCGAAGATCTATTCCCCCGACGCGGTCACCGGCGGCGCGGCCTTCGAACAGCAGGCCCTGCGCGTGGCCGAGGTGCTGCGCGACCGCGGGGTCGGCTCCGGCGACCGCGTGCTGCTCAAGGCCGAGAACACGCTGGGCTACCTGACCGTCCTGCTCGCGCTGATGCACGTCGGCGCGTCCATCGTGCTGGTGGACCACATGGAGCACGCCGACCGGACCGCCGAGACGATCGCCTCGTCGGGGGTGGTGCTCGCCGTTGTCGACGACGACGCGCCGATGCCCGCCGACGCGCCCTCGGCGTTCACCTACGAGATCATGGTCGCCGCCGCGGACCGCGTGCCGGACGACGTCCACCTGCGCTTCGACGCGTGGGAGAAGCTGCCCGACAGCCTGGTGATGTGGTCGTCCGGCTCGACCGGCGTACCGAAGGGCGTCGCGAAGAACGGCGCGAAGTTCCTGAAGAACCTGGAGCGCAACGCCGACCTCGTCGGGCACCACTCCGGTGACGTCCTGCTGCCGCTGCTGCCGTTCAACCACCAGTACGGCCTGTCGATGGTGCTCATCGCGTGGCTGCGGGACTGCGAGTTCGTGATCGCGCCCTACCGCCGTCCGGACCGGGCGCTGCGCCTGGCCGGGCGGGCCGGGGCCACGGTCGTCGACGCGACGCCGTCGACCTACCGCAGCCTGTTCAACATCATCACCAAGCGCCCGGCGCTGAAGGAGGACTTCGGCCGGGTGCGGATGCTGTGCAGTGGCGCGGCGCCGCTGGAGAAAGCCGTCGTCGAGCAGGGCGAGGAGCTGTTCGGCCTGACGCTGCTCGACAGCTACGGCAGCACCGAGATGGGCAACGTCGCCTTCGCGAACCTCGAGAACCCGCACGGCTGCGGGCACGTCGTCGAGGGCCTCGAGGTCGAGGTGCGCGCCGAGGACGGCACCGTGGTGCCCGCCGGCGAGGTCGGCGAGCTGTTCGTGCTCGACCCCGACCTGATGGAGGGCTACCTCGACGGCGCCGGGCGCATCCGGCCCGTCGACCGCGGCTGGTACGCCACCGGCGACCTCGGGCTGCTCGACGCGGACGGGAACCTGTTCGTCGTCGGCCGCAAGCGGGCGGTGCACCGCAACGGGCACACCCTGCACCCGGACGTCATCGAGCACCGGCTGGCCGAAGGCGGCTGCTCGGCGAAGATCGTCGCGCTGCCCGACCAGCGGCGCGGGTCGAGCCTCGTGTTCGTCGTCCAGGACGACGCCCTGCGCGACCCGCGGTACTGGCGCGACCGGATCAACGGGGTGCTGCCGCCGGCCGAGCAGCCGAACCGCGTGCTCGTCACCGAGCAGTTCCCGTTGAACCGCAACGGGAAACCCGACCGCCAGCAGCTGGAACGGTTCGCCGTCGCCGAACAGCTCTGAACCTCCTGCCGAAACTGGGTGTACACAGTGGACAACACCGCGGACGCCGTCCTCTTCCCCGGCATGGGCCCGGCCCGCGCCGGGGAGCTGGGCCGGTTCCTCGTCGTCGACCCCCGCGCGCGGAAGCTGCTCGGCGTCGCGGAGGAGGCGCTCGGCCATTCCCTGCTGGACCCGCTCGCCCGCGACGGCGACGAGTACACCGAGCACAGCCAGCTCGCGTTCGTGCTCGCCTCGCTGGCCGTGGCCGAGCGGGCCGAGCAGGAGCACGGCCTGGCGCCGGTCGCGGTCGGCGGGTCCAGCTTCGGCGAGCGCGCCGCCGTGGTGCGCGCCGGGGCGCTGCCGCTGGCCGACCTCGTCCGGCTGGTCGCGGAAGTGGCCCGGCGCGAACGGGCCTACTTCGAGCGGGCGCACCAGGACCTGGTGAGCCAGTTCGTCGTCCGGACCCCGGAACCCGCGCTCGCCGGCGTCCTCGACGGGATCGGGCACGAGCTGTCCGGCCGGTTCGACGACGACGTGCACCTGGTGACGCTGCGGGAAAGCGAGCTCGGCGAGTTCGTCCGGCGGGTCCGCGCGGCCGGCGGCTACGCGCTCACCACCATGCGGCCGGCGGCGCACGCGCGGGCGCTCGGCCCGCTGCGCGACGAGCTGGCCGAAGTCTTCGGCGGGTTCGGGTTCACCGACCCGGTCCTGCCGATCGTGTCCGATCAGGACGGAGAGCCGGTCCGGACCGGCGACGGGGCGGCGTCACTCCTGCTGGAGTCGACGGTCAACGCGGTGCGGCTACCCGAGCTGGTCCACCGGTTCGCCCGGCTCGGCGTCGGCCGGGTCCTCGTCGCCGGTCCGGACCACCTGCTGCACCGGCTGCCCGGCCTGACCGGGCGGTTCACCCTGCTGCGCGCCGACCTGCGCGCCACCCTGAAACCGCCGCGGCGGCCGCGCCTGGCCCGGGCGGTGGCGGCATGAGCACCCGGGTCCGCAACCTCGCGACGATCCTGGTGTCCTGCCTCGCGCAGCTGATGGTCGCGATCGACATGACCGTGCTGCACCTGGCCGTGCCGGCGCTCACGACCCAGCTCGGCGCGTCCGCCGAGGAGCTGCTGTGGATCGCCGACGTCTACGGGTTCGCCATGGGCGGGCTCCTGGTGACGATGGGCAACCTCGGCGACCGGCTCGGCCGTCGCCGGGTGCTGGTCATCGGCGTCACGGCGTTCGCCGTGGGGTCGCTGCTGGCCGCCTACGCCCCGACCGCCGGGCTGCTGATCGTCGCCCGCGCCCTGCTGGGTGTGGCCGGCGCGGCCGTGCTGCCGTCGACGTCTTCCTTGCTGCGCGCGGTGTTCACGACCCAGCGGGCGCGGACCGCGGCCGTGGGCGCCGGCGCCGGGGTGTCGGCGGCCGGGTTCGCGATCGGCCCGATCGTCGGCGGGGTGCTGCTGGACCACTTCTGGTGGGGTTCGGTGTTCCTCGTCAACGTCCCGGTCGCGGCGCTGATCCTGCTCGCGACCCGGCTGGTGCCGGAGTCCCGCAGCAACAACCGGCTGCCGCTCGACGCGCTCAGCGTCGGGCTCTCGATCGTCGGGGTCATCGCGCTGGTGTACGCGCTGAAGGGCGCGTTCTACGCCGGACTGTGGTACCCGGAGGTGCTGGGGGCGTTCGCGCTCGGCGGCGGCTGTCTGGTCGTGTTCCTCCGCCGTCAGCGTCGGCTGGCGTCCCCGCTGATCGACGTGGAGCTGTTCCGCCGGCGCGGGTTCTCGGCGTCGGTCGGGTCGAACCTCGTGTCGGTGTTCACGATGTCGGCGTTCGCGCTGATCAGCAGCCAGTACTTCCAGCTCGTGCTGGGCTGGAGCCCGCTGCGCTCGGGCCTGGCGTTCGTGCCGGGCGCGCTGGCCGCGCTCGTGGCCGGCGGGGTGCTGGCGGCCAAGTGCGTGCGGCGGTTCGGCCGCGCGCCGACGGTGTCGGGCGGGCTGGCGCTGGCGGCGCTCGGGTTCGGCCTGTTCGGCTCGGTGGGCGCGGACACGCCGTACACGCTGGTGCTGGCCGCCCAGGTGGCGTTCGGCGCGGGTGCCGGGCTGACCCTGACGGTCACCGGCGACACGATCCTCGGCACGGCGCCGAGGGACCGCGCGGGCGCGGCGGCGGCGATCTCCGCGACGGCGTACGAGCTCGGCGGATCCCTCGGCATCGCGGTGGTGGGCAGCGTGCTTTCGGCGGTGTACCACGCGGAGCTGACCCTCCCGGCGGGCGTGCCCCCGGCGCTGGCGGCCCAGGTCCACGAGTCGTTCAGCGCCACGGCGGCGGTGGCGGCGGGCCTGCCGGAGCCGGTGGCGAGCGCGGTCCGCCTGGCGGCGGAGCAGTCGTTCGTCGGCGGGATCCGGACGAGCATGCTCGGCAGCGCGGCGGTGATGGTGGTGCTGTCGGTGGTGGCGCTGCGGACGTTGCGGCGGGTGCCGAAGGTGATCGAGAACCCGCTGGACCAGCCGCAGCCGGTGGACAGTCCACAGTAGACAGCGCGAGTCCGAACGTACTGAATGACTCATTCATGACGTCAGACGCCATGAATGAGTCATTCATGGCGGTCCGGCGCGGGTCAGGACAGGTATTCGCCCGTGAGGATCGCGGCCGCCAGCTCGACCCGCGACCCATACCCGATCCGAGAGAACATCCGCGACAGCCGCCCCTCCACGCTCTTCTCGCTCGTATCGAGCACCACCGCCAGCTGCCGGTTGCTCAGCCCTTCCGCCACGAGGATCGCCAGCAGCCGTTCGTTCTCCGCCGCCGCCTCCGCTCGTCCCGGTCCGGCGAACCCCATGTCGCGCAACACTTTCCGCAGGCGTGCTCGCCAGAACCACGCGCCCACCTCGCCGTACAGCTCGTACGCCTCGTTCAGCAGCCGCTCGGTGTCGTAGCCCGCCAGGCCGGCCCACAGGTACGCCATCGCCGTCTCGTACGGGACGTCGCGGCGTTCGCGGGCGATCGCCACCGCGCGGCGGGCCGCCGCCGCGTCGCGGTAGGCCGCCGCCCGGGACAGGTGGTGGCACAGGTGTGCGCGGGCCGTGTCGAGGCGCATCGCCGTGCGCGCCGAACGGTCCACCCAGTGCTCGGCCTCGCGGCGGTTCTTCCGCAGCAGCGCCGAACGCGTCAGGTCGGCCCACAGGTCCTCGGTGCCGAGCAGGTAGCCGCCCTGGTCGGCGCTGCGGGCGGCCGCGAACAGCAGCTCGTCGGCGGCCTCGTCGTCGCCGAGCTTGCGCAGCACGGTGAACTCCGCGTGGTCGATCACGTGCGACATCGGCATGTCGCGGCCGTCGGCGGCCAGCGCCCGGGCACGGGCCAGCCAGCCCTGCCCGCCGAGGATGCGGATCGCCCCGCCCATCATCATGTTGTGCATCGGCCGGGCCGGGTCGGTGCCCTCCAGCATCGTCCGGCGGGCCAGCTCCATCGCCTCCGGCCAGTCGCCGCCGAGGTAGTTGAGGTAGAACCGGTCGGGCCCGGACAGCTGCTCGACGGTCAGCCCCGCGTCCGCCATCCGCCGCTGCGCGTGCTGGTGCTCCCCCAGCTGCAGCAACATGTCCAGCTCGAACCGGCGCTGCTCGAACCAGTGGTTCGGCAGGTGCCCCGAGCGCCACCGCTCCGGGTGCTCGACGAGCTCGAACAGCTGCGACGAGTCCCCGAGCACCACCCGGGCGCCGGCCAGGAACATCGTCCCGAAGTCGGCGGTGACGCTGTTGCTGCCGCTCCACACCTCCCGCCGCCGCTCCAGCAGGTCGCACGCCTCGATCCAGCGGCCGGACATCATCAGCGCGAACGCCTGGTTGACGACCTTCAGCGCCGGGTCGTCCGGCAGCACCGGCGACGCGCCCGCGGCGATCTCGGCGAGCTCGCCGAACTCCCCGCGCGCGGTCAGCCCGGTGATGAACACGATCGACAGCTCCTGCGCCTGGTGCGGCTCGAGGTGCGCGACGTGGTCCCGCAGCACGTGCCGCGCGCAGTCCCCCGCCTCGGCCTGCCGGTAGTGCAGCGCCCGCGCGCCGCTGAGCAGCAGCAGCGCTTCGGCCCGCTCGGCCGGGGTCGTCACGCGGGCCACCGCCGCGCTGAGCCAGCGTTCGGCCTTGACGCCGTCGGTGAGCAGCACGCGCCGGCCGTGGGCGAGCAGCTCGGTGGCGGCCCGGCGGGCGTCGACGAGCGCGCCGGCCTGCGCGACGCGGTCGAGCAGGAAGTCGTCGTCGGGCACCCGGACTTCGCCTTCCCACACCGCGTGGACGGCGTGCGCGGCCAGGTTCCGCCAGGCGTAGGGCCCGAGCCGCGACAACAGGCCGTCACGGACGGCGGGCACCCGGAACCAGAGCCGGCCGTCACGGTGCCGGACCAGCACCCGCCGGTCGACGAGCCCCTCGACCGCCGCCCGGACGGTGGTCTCGTCCCGGCCGAGCGCGGCCGCGGCCAGCGTCGCCGCGGCCTCGCCCAGTGGGGCGAGCACCGCCATCGCCTCGGCCACCTCCCGGTCCTGCTCGCCGACGTCGGTCGTGACGCGCAGCAGCGGGTGGTCCTCGGTGGCGACCGGCGGGTCGACCCAGTCGGCGCGGTAGGCCGTGCGGTCCACGATCCGCATCGCCCCGGCGGACCGGTACCCGCGGACCAGCGCGGTCAGCGCCGCCGGGTTGCCGCGGCCCGCCGCGTACAGCTCGCCGACCAGGCTCGCGCTCGGCCGGGCCGAGATCAGCCCGGCCAGCAGGGACCGCGACTGCGTCCGGGACAACGGTCGGAGCAGCCGCAGCCGTGCCCGGCCTTCGGCCCGCAGCCGGGCAAAGGTTGCGCGGGCCGGGGCGTCGGCGCCGGCCCCGAGCCGCAGGGTGGCGACGACGCCGATGCGCGTCTCCTCGGAACACTGGCGCAGCAACGGGCCCAGCAGACCGGCGGTGCCTTCGTCCAGCCACTGGGCATCGTCCACCAGCACCACCAGCGGGCCCCGGGCGCGCAGGAGCGGGAACACCGCGGTGGTGACCATCGCCGCGGTTTCCGGCCGGCCGCCGGGCGCCGCGCTCACGCGGGAGAGCAGCGACAGCGCGGGCTGCACCGGCGGATCGTCCTCCGACCGGCCCGGTTCCAGGCCGCTGAGCAGCCGGTACACCACGCCGTAGGGCAGTTCGCGATCGAGCTCGGCCAGCCGCAGGACAACGACGGTCGCCGAGCCCGCGAGCTCCGCGGCGAGCCGGTCGAGCACGGTGCTGCGCCCGCTGCCCGGTTCGCCGGCCAGCACCGTGAGCGGTGTCGTGCCGAGCCACGCGTCGTCCCGGAGGAAGCCGACCTCCTCCGCGCGGGCGTCCGCCCGCGCCCCCTTCGCAGCGACCATGCCGTCCAGTTGACCAGCTCCGGCGAGCCGCCCGTCGGTCCCGATCGGTCGACCGGGTGTGCCGGGGCAACAACGATGCCTGAAGGTGACCGGGGACCGCGGCCCGGCTGGACGAACCGGACAGGCGGCAGCACGCTCGGAAAGCAGGGGGACGATCCGCCGCCCGTTCGCGCCGATGCCGCCGGCGCCGGGCCGGTCGAGGAGGAACATGGGAGTTACCGATCCGGCCAAAAGCAGGCCGCCCCTTACGCGGGACGGAACCGTTGATGCGAAGCCGTTCGGCCGTAGCGGTGGTCGGATTGGTCACGATCGGCGCAGTACGGCGGTCACGGACGCCGGGCCGGGCGACGCGCTCGCCGCGCTCGATCGTGTGCTCACCGGCCCGGGCGCGGTGTGGCTGGTGCGCGGACGCCTCGGCGCGGGACGCAGCACGGCGCTGGCGGCGATGGCCGCGCGCGGCCGCCGGACCGGCGCGGCGGTGCTGGCGGTGCCCGCGGGCGCGGCCCCGCACACCGCGCTGGTGCGGCTGACCACCGAGCTGGTCGAGCTGATCACCGCGCTGGACCGGCCCGAGCTGGTGAGCATGCTGACCGCGGTGGCGTGGCTGCGCAGCCGGCTCGACTCCGGCGCCGGGCCCCGGCCGCTGCCGGTGGCGCACGACCTCGTCACGATCTTCGCCACCCTCGCGCCCTACACCCGGATCGTGCTGCAGTGCGATGACTTCGACCACCTGCCGCCGGACATCGCGGCGGTGCTGGCGCTGGTCGCCGAGGGCGCTCGCGCCGCCGGGACGATCACCGTGGCGACCGCCGCGGAGCAGGGCGGTGGACCCGCCGGCCGGCTGCTCGCCGTCGCGGACGGCACGGTCGACCTGCGCCCGCTCACCGCCGCCGAAACCACCGCGCTGCTGCCCGACTGGACCACCGCCGACGGCCGCCGCGCCAGCGACCCCGGGCTCGTCGACAACCTCCGCACGGCCCTCGGCCCGCTGTTCGGCAACCCCGGCACGGTCCGCGCGACGGTCGCCGAGCTGCGCGCCCGCGGCTGCCTGGTCGTCGTCGACGACCACGTGTGCCTGGCCGGGACCGGGCTGCCGATCCTGCTGCCGGCGAACCACCCGCTGCCGCTGCGGCTGCACGCGCTCGGGCCGGCCGCGCGGAAGCTGGCCGCCGTCGTCGCGGTGCTCGGTGAGCACTGCACCCCGGCGGTCGACCACCTGACCGGGCTGGCCGCCTCGGCCGGGATGTCGCTGCCCGCCGCCGGGCGGGTGCTGGACGAGCTGGTGCGCACCGACGTCCTGCGGATCGGGCACGACGGCGCGGTCGGGTTCCCCGTGCCCGCGCTGGCCGACCGGCTGCGGGTGGAGCGGGACGCCCGCTGGCGCCGGGCCCTGCACGGCGGCATCGCCGGGCACCTGATGGCCGAGCGGCGCGCCGGCTCGACGCTCCCGGCGTCCGCGATCGCCCGGCACCTCGCCGAACTGCCGCCGTCCACAGTGGACGTCGACGCGGCCGGGGTGCTGGTGGAAGGCGCGGAGACCGCGGCCCCCGACGACGCGCGCCGCTACCGCGTCACGGCGTTGCGGTGCCTCGATCCGGACGACCCGCGGTTCCCCGAAGTCCTGCGGGCGGTGCTCGCCGACAGCTTCGCGACCGGCGCCTACGGGCAGCTCGCGGACGACCTCGCCACGGTCGTCGCGCCCCGGCTGACCGGCCGGGGGCCGTCGGCCACGGCACTGGTGTGCTGGCTCGGCGCGCTCGCCCACGAACACCGGCTGCTCGAGCTCGACGTCGTCCGGCCGCTGGCCGCCACGCTCGGCCCCGCCGCCACACGGCTGTTCGGCGCGGTCCGGCGGGCCGACCGCACGGCGGCCTCGGCCGCCGCGCACGACCTGGGCGGCAGCGGGGACGACCTGTTCGACCTCGGCGCGACCGTCCTGCTCGCGTGCCTGCCCGGCACCGCCGCCGACGAGGTGTCCGAAGCCGCCGACCTCTACGACTTCCCCCACGTGCTGGAGAACCTGCTGCCCGGCCGCTATCGCGCGCCTTCGACCGGCTTCGCGGCCGGCTGGCACGGCGTGCGCGAGGCCTACCGCGCGGGCGACTGGGACACCGCGCTGTCGCGGGCCCGGCGTCTCGAAGGCGCCCGGCTGTGGTGGGAGTCGCCGCGGCGGCACCGGTTCGCGAGTGTGTTCGCCGCCGAGATCTGCGCCCAGCGCGGGGAACCGGACCGCGCCGCGAGCTGGCTGCGCCGGATCCCGTTCCCCGCCGCCGCGGCCACGTACGTCGCCTGGGTCCGCTGCGCGTTGCGTCGTTACGCCGGGCAGCCCGGTGAAGCGGTGGAGCTGGGCTGGGAGGAGTACGTCGCCTGCCGCGGGCAGGGGGTGCACGCGGGCGCGGAGTTCCTGCTGGCGCGGCTGCTGCGGTGCGCGCGCTCGGTGAACGACCACACCGGTGTCGAGCGGTTGCTGGCCGAGCTGGAGGACCTGACCGAGCACCACCCCACGCTGTCGACCCGGGAGACGTTCCTGGTCTACGGCGGTCTGGTCCGCGAGGATCCGGTGGCGGTCCGCGCGGGCCTCGACCTGGCGCGCCGCTCGGGCGACGTCTTCCGGGTCGCCGAAGCGTGCGTGGCGCTGGGTGAGCTGAGCCCGGTCCCGGCGCCGTGGCTGCTCGAAGCGCACCGGACGCTGAAGCGGCTCGGCGCGTCGGCCGCGATGGCCCCGGTCGCCGAGCTGCTGGACCGCCGCCGCATCACCGTCCCCCGCGACCGCACCGACCGCGCGGCGCTCGACCCGCTGGAGCAGCGGATCGCCGACCTGGTCGCGAGCGGCCGCACGAACCGCCAGATCGCGGCGGCGCTGAGGATCAGCGAAAAGCGCGTCGAGGCCCGGCTGACGTCGTTGTTCGAGCGCACGGGCTGCCACTCCCGGGTCGAGCTGGCGGCCGCGTGGCTGCAGGGCCGCCTGGGCGCGGCGGCGATCCCGGCCTGAGTCAGGCCCAGACGGCGTCGAGGTCCGCCACGTCGGTCACGAGCGCGGCCCGTGGGAACAGCTGCCGGGTGAGGAAGTCGTGGGTCTCGGCTTCGCGGTCGGCGCAGGCGTCGCGCAGGACGACGATCCGGTAGTCGCGGTCCATCGCCTCGCGCACGGTCGACAGCACGACGCCGCTGGTGCTGATCCCCGCCAGGACGATCGTGGTGACGCCCCGCGCGCGCAGCTGCTCGTCGAGGTCCGTGGTGGTGAAGGCGCCGACGCGGATCTTGCGGACCTGGACGTCGCCGGGCTGCGGGTCGAGCCGGGCGTCGAGCTGGGTGGTGGGCGCGTCGGCGTGCATCGCCGCCCGCATCTGGGCCGACGCGACGAGCCCGCCGAAGAAGCTGGTCTCGGGAATGGCGTCGAAGTCCGCGTCTTCGAATGCGACGCGGACCCAGCCGACGTGGCCGCCGCGCTCGCGGAACTGCTTGGTGGCGAAGGAAACCCGGTCGAGGAGCGGGCCGGTGTCGGGCAGCTGCCCGACGATCCCGTTCTGGTAGTCCATCACGAGCAGCGCGGTGGTCGTGGCGTCAGGCATGGTTGTTTTCCTTCAACGATCGGTCGAACACGGTGCTGAGCAGGAACACGACGCCGATGCCGATGAGCAGCAGCGCCAGGTGGTGCAGGCCGCCGGTGTCGGCGGCCTGGCCGTAGAACGCGCCTTGCAGCGCGGAGGAGATAATCGCGCCGAGGTAGCCGAAGGTGCGCAGCAGCCCGGCCGACGCGCCGGTGTCGGCCGGATCGGCCTGGCGGTACACGGAGTTCTGCAGGGCGAGGCTGTTGAGTCCTTGCGGGATCCCGAACACGACCGCGACGAGGACGAGCAGCCAGACCGCGGCGGCGGAGTCCAGCGTCAGCAGAAGAGCGCAGCCGGCGAGCTGGCCGACCGCGGCGACGGCGAGCTTGCCGCGCACCGCCTCCCGCCGTCCGGTGACCAGCGAGACGACGATCCCGGCCGCGAACAGCGGCAAAGTGGCGAGGCCGGCTTCGCTCGCCGACAGGCCACGGCCGTGTTCGAGCCATTGGGTGTAGCCGTAGACGACGCTGTAGGACACGACGTACGCCAGCAGCGCGCGCCCGTAGGTGGCCAGCAGCGGGCGGTTGCGGCCGAGGAGCCGCAGGTTGATGAACGGCCGGGCGTGCGTCAGCTCGCGGGCGGTGAAGCCCGCGGCCGCGACGGCGGTGATGACAAGCAGGTACCAGTCCCCCGCGCCCGGGTGCATGAGGAACAGCAGCAGCGCGACGAGCGCGGCGGCGAAGAGCACCATCCCGGGCAGGTCGAGGTCGAAGGCCCGCTTGGGCCCGGTTTCCCTGGGCCGCTTCGGAAACCGGCGGGCGCCGAGGACGAAGGCGAACAGCGCCAGCGGGATGTTGAGGGCGAAGGTCGTCCGCCAGCCGCCGACGCCGATGAGCAGCCCGCCGAGCGCCGGGCCGATCACGGAGATCGTCTGGGTCGAGATCGCGAGCACGGTGAGCACGGCCGCGGGGCTGTCCTGGCCGGTTCGCTCGCTTTCGTCGCGGATGAGGCGCATCGCGGCCGGATAGCCGGCGCAGGTGCCGAAGCCGAGCACGACCCGCGCGACGACGAGCACCGCGAGGTTCGGCGCGAGCACGCCGATCACTCCGGTGAGGCCGACCAGTGCGGTGGCGGGCAGGAAGACCCGCCGCGGGCCGTAGCGGTCGATCAGCCGGCCCGCCACCGGCTGCCCGACGGCGGTGGCGAGGTAGAGCGAGGAGATCAGCCACGCGGTCGCCGACGCCGGTTCCCCGAAGGCGACCCCGATCGGCACCAGCGCAACGGCGATGACGGTCGAGTTGACCGGGTTCAGGACGGCGCCCGAGATCAGCGGGGCGAGCAGTTTCCGGTTGAAGCCGGCTTCGCTGGGGGCTGCGCTCTTCACGGCTCCACGACGCGTTCGAGCAGGACCAGGGCTTCGTTGACGACGGCGAGTTCGGGCTCGGTGAGCCGCTGGGCGAGGGTCCGCGCCAGCCACTCGTGCCGCGACGCGCGGGCGCCCTGACCGTGTTTCCGCCCGGCGGGGGTGAGGAAGAGCAGCTGACGGCGCCCATCGGCGGGATCGGCCTCCCGCCGCACGAGCCCCAGCTTCTCCAGGGCAGCAACGGTGGCCGCCATCGACTGCGGCCGCACCCGTTCGGCCCCGGCGAGCACACTCGCCGACGACGGTTCACTCACGGCGAGCCGGGCGAGGGCGGAGGCTTGGGCGGAGGTGAGTTCACCGACGGCGGAGGCATCTTGCATCTGGCGCCGCAGCCGCCCGACGACGACGCGCAACGCCTGCGCGGCGGTGACCGCGGCGGGCGAGACTGTCTTGGCGCTCATATAGGCAGGGTAAACTGAACAGGTAAGGCTGTCAATTTTTCGGGACTGGGGCGGTGGGTTGTCCGGATTGTTGGGAATCCACAGTGGACTGAGGTGGCAGGGTCGAGATCCGAGCGTGGGGGGGGGGGGGGGGGGGGGGGGGGGGGGGGGGGGGGGGGGGGGGGGGGGGGGGGGGGGGGGGGGGGGGGGAGGGGGGGGGGGGGGCAGGACACACAATAACCAACACCCCCCT
>NZ_JBVJON010000016.1:0-95796 GCF_055583145.1 Amycolatopsis sp. NPDC104819
CCTCCCCACCCCCCCCCCCCCCCCCCCCCCCCCCCCCCCCCCCCCCCCCCCCCCCCCCCCCCCCCCCCCCCCCCCCCCCCCCCCCCCCCCCCGGCACACCTCACCGGGTGACCCACGAACGCGTGGACCGGCGCAGGTCGGTGCGGTGTGCGCTCGCGCGCACACGTAGGGTGCGCAGCGGCCTGCCGGTGGTGGACTCGACACCACCGGCGGTGCGAATACGCTTTATCGTGGCGTCGTCGACCGGCCACTCCGGTGTGCGGCGCGTGGCGCCGCACGAGCAAGGAGGGGCAGTAGTGACGGCATCCGGCCAGGGCACATTCGGCTGGCTCATTACGGACTTCGTGCGCCGGGTACCCGGCGCCGCGCACGCCGTGCTGGTGTCCGCGGACGGGCTGCTGCTGGCGCCGTCGGAGGGGCTGCCCCAGGAGCGCGCCGAGCAGCTGTCCGCGGTGGCGTCCGGGCTGATCAGCCTGACGTACGGAGCCGCACGCTGCTTCGAAGCGGGCGGTGTCAACCAAACCGTGGTGGAGATGGAGCGCGGCTACTTGTTCCTGATGTCCGTTTCGGACGGTTCGTCGCTGGCGGTGCTGGCCGCGCCGACGTGCGACATCGGCACCGTCGCCTACGAGATGACCCTGCTCGTCGAGCGGGTCGGCCAGCAGATCACCCCCGAGCTGCGCGCGCAGCTGCAGGGCGGCGTGCGTGGGTAGGTTGAGATGAGGATTTCGGGATTCGACGACCCGGACTCCAGCGGCTGGGACGCACTGCACCGCGGCACCGAGCGCGAGGGGTTCGACTCGCCGAGCAAGTTCGACATGTCGACGTTGTCAACGATCATGCCCAAGCGCAAGCCGGCCCGGCCGAAGGCGGATCCGCAGGGGTACACCGACGAAGACACCCGCGAGTGGGGTGCCGAAGACGAGTACCCGGCCGCCGCGCCCGCCGAGGAAGAATGGCGTGACGCTCCCGCCGAGCGCGAGTGGCGCGCCGCCCCGGTCGAGCGCGAGTGGGACCCCCGCCGCGCCGCGGCGGCCGAGCGTGACTGGGACGCGCCGGACGACGGGTACGACCCGGGCGAGCCGGAGTGGCAGGACGGCGACACGTACGCGCCGGAGCCCCCGGCCCTGGAGCCGGCGTGGACCCCGCCCCGCGGCGCGCGTCCGCCCGCACCCCCGCGTCCGCCGGCCCAGCGCCCGCCCGCGCAGCGGCCACCGGCGCCGCGGCACCCCGCGCCCCGGCCTCCGATGTCGAGGTCGCAGGCGGCGCCCCCGCCCGCGTGGGCCCCGCCGATCGACCCCCGGACCGGCTGGACACCCCCGCCGGACCCGGAGACCCGCTGGGTCCCCCAGCCGGAGCAGTGGGACGACGCGGCCCGCAGCGTGTCGAGCCCGGTCCCGGTCGCCTCGGTGGGTTCGCGAGTGCGCCCGTACACGCGCACGGGCGGCCGCACGCGGTCCGACCACAACCTGGCGCTGGAGGCACTGGTCTCGACGTCGGACGACGGCCGCCGTTACCGCGGAGTCCGTTCGGTCGAGCACCGCCGCATCTGCGACCTGTGCCTGGACACCCGTTCGGTGGCCGAGATCGCGGCCCACCTGCACCTGCCGCTGGGCGTGGTCAAGGTGCTGGTCGGCGACATGGCCGACATCGGCCTGGTGCTGATCCACCAGACGGAGCTGATCCTCGGGGACCGCTCGTCCCGCGAGTTCATGGAACGCGTCTTGGCGGGCCTGCGCGCGCTTTAGCCGTCAGTCTTCGACGAGCGCGGCCGACGTGATGCGGTGCAGGGAGTACCGCTCGTTGTTGTCCCCTTCAAGAATCCCGCCACCGACGCGGATCGGGCGGACCACGCGCTGGCTGGCCGTGCCGCGGGAGTCGACAAACCCGATCCACACCTCGCGCCGCTCGAGCGTCGCGCGGGACAGCAGCTCCAGCGTCGCCGACGTGTCCGCGCCGCCGCCGACCGGGGCTCGGACCGCCGAGCCGCGACGGCGTGCCGAGGCCGCGTCGCCGGCTCGCAGGTTCGACACGATCCGTGCCGCCTGATCCGACGTCAGGACCGCCTGCTCACCCGGGTTCCGCCGCGCCGCGCGGGCCTTCGCCGGCAGGCGGCGGCCGCCCGGGCGGATGTCGACCACACGGC
Source organism: Amycolatopsis sp. NPDC104819 (assembly GCF_055583145.1). Classification (NCBI taxonomy): domain Bacteria; kingdom Bacillati; phylum Actinomycetota; class Actinomycetes; order Pseudonocardiales; family Pseudonocardiaceae; genus Amycolatopsis; species Amycolatopsis sp. NPDC104819. The sequence goes on from NZ_JBVJON010000016.1 coordinate 2,147, forward strand.
CGTCCGGGCCCTCCGCCGCCGGGGCGAAACCGGCCGCGCGCAGGCCCGCCAGCACCTCGTGCAGGGGGTCGGGACTGATCACGACCGTCGGCGCGATCAGCCGCAGGTCGTGCTCCGCCGTCACCGAGTGGGCCAGCACCTCGGCCAGCAGCGCCTCGTCGTCACACCGCAGGAACGACGCCGCCACCCCGCCGCGCAGCCGGCCGTGCCGCCGCGCGACGTCGTCGATCAGGTAGCTCAGCGACTGCGGCACCGGTGTCGCCGACTTGGCCTTGAACAGCGCGTGCAGCTCGTCCGCCGTCCGGCCGGTGTCGAGCGCGCGCCGAACCGACGTCTCGGTGATCCGGTAGACCGTCGCGTGCCCGGCCGACTCGACGTCGGCGACCGCGTCCATCTCCGCCGCCAGCTCCGGCTCGAGCGGGCCCGGCGCGACCACCGTCAGGTCGGCCTGCAGCAGCACGTGGTCCACCGGCGCGGGCAGCGCGTCCAGGATCGCCTCGACCGCGCCCGGCCGGTCGTCGGCCAGCAGCGCCCGCGTCGCCGTCGTGACGCCGCCGAGCCCGACGATCCCCAGCGCGGACGCCTCGGCCATCGTCCAGCGGACGGTCTCGTCCCGCAGCCGCCCGCCGCGCCGCGGGGCGCGCCAGGCCAGCACCGCGACGAGCTCGTCGACGCTCTTCACGCCGGCGCCTTCGGGCAGGTCGGCCAGCGCGGCGAGCACCCGCCGCCGCGCGACCGGCGCGAGCGGGCGGCGCAGCTCCTCCGACAGCGGCGCGATCGGCTTGTCCTTCGTGTCGCGCCCGCCGGCCATCCCCGGCAGCCGCGGCAGCTCCAGCCACGCCTGCGCGAGCGTCATCCAGCGCTGCGCGGTCGGTGACGCGAGCCACGAGTCGGTCAGCGTCGTCGGCACCCACTCGGGCGCGGTCGACTCGCTGTCCGCGACGAGCCCGGCGCCGACGACCAGCTCGGCGAACAACGTCGCCTGCGTGTCGTCGACCTCGAGGTCCTTGGCCAGCTTCTTCAGCTCGCGCACGCCGAGGCCGCCCGACTTGAGCACCGGCGGCGGCGCTGCCGACCAAGCGCGCAGCAGGGATTCGGTGCGGCGCAGGAACTCCATCGCCTCGCCGGCCGCGGCTGCGTCCAAAGTGGACGTCTGGTGCGGGTGCACCGGCAGTGCGGGCTCGGTGAGCGTGCCGGGCCCGAAGACCCCGCCGCGCACGGCGACGCCGACCTCGCGCGGCAGCTCGACGGTCTGGTCGTCGCGCCGCAGCAGCAGCCCGCGGGCCAGCAGCTTCTGCACCGGCGTCTTGGCCTTCTCGAGCGACGCGTCGTGCCCGGCGTCGCGCGTCCGGCCGATCGGCGGCCCGGCGGCGAGGGCGGTCAGCACCCCGCGTTCGTCGTCGGGCAGCTCGGCCAGCCGCGCTTCGAGGTCCACGTCCGCGAGTGCCGGCGAAGGCGCGCCGAGCCCGGCGGGGAACGGCCCGAGTGCCTCCCGGGCCGAGGGCGCCACGCGCAGCGCGTCGTCCGGGCCCCAGGCCAGCACCCGCGCGCGCAGCCGGGCCAGCGGCACGGTGATGTCCGCGCCGACCAGCTTGGCGACGTCTTCGGCCGGCACCGGATCCCGGTCGGCGCCGGCCAGCAGGCACGCTTCGAGCACGGCCACGGTGAAGGTGTCGAGGTCTTCGCAGGCGCGCGCCACCGAGCCCGGCGTGCCGGCCCGGGTGGCCAGCACCGTGCTGTCGGACGGCGGGGGCGTGGACAGGTCGCGCCGCGTGCGGAGCAGCTCTTCGAGTGCGCCGTCGGACTCGGTGCGCAGCCAGTCCGCCAAGGAGGTCGCGGGCATAGAAGGCCAGGATACCGGGCGGTTACGCGAAGCCGCTCGGGCTCGGGCACACTGTCTCCCGAGAGAGCGAACACCGGCTGTGGAGGACGTTGTGGCCAAGGGCGAGAAGAAGAACAAGGGTGTCGACCCGACCTGGCCGGGCGAGGCGGGCGAGCACCCCGTGACCGAGCTCGCGGCCGACCGCCAGGGCTCGCTGTCGCCGTTCGGCGACATCACCTTCCCGCTCGACACCGTGCCGTACGTGCACCCCGAGACCGAGATCAATCGATGACCGCATAGTTACTGGTCAGTACCGGTATCGGGGCCTCGTGAGGGCGGTCACGGGAGTAGGTTCGCTCCCGTCCCAACCGACTTTTCCCATGCGGGGGTAAGTGCCATGCCGGTTCCCGGTCCCGGATATTCGATCACCGTCCGGGTCGAGGCCCCGGCTTCGTCCAGTGCGGCCGGTGACCTCACCACCGCCGTCGGGCGGGTCGGCGGCGTCCTGACCGCGTTCGACGTCGTCGAGTCCCACTCCGACGCGATCGTGGTCGACATCAGCGCCAACGCGCTGTCGGAGAACCACGCGAACGACATCACCTCGGCGCTCGACTCGCTGCCCGGCGTCAAGGTCCGCAAGGTCTCCGACCGGACGTTCCTGATCCACCTCGGCGGCAAGATCGAGGTCACGCCCAAGGTCGCGCTCCGCAACCGTGACGACCTCTCCCGCGCCTACACCCCGGGTGTCGCCCGCGTCTGCCAGGCGATCGCGAACAACCCCGAGGACGCGCGCCGGCTGACCATCAAGCGCAACACCGTCGCGGTGCTCACCGACGGCTCCGCGGTGCTCGGCCTGGGCAACATCGGCCCGGCCGCCGCGCTGCCGGTGATGGAGGGCAAGGCGGCGCTGTTCAAGAAGTTCGCCGACGTCGACGCGTGGCCGGTCTGCCTGGACACCCAGGACACCGAAGAGATCATCCTGATCGCGAAGGCGCTGGCCCCGGTGTACGCCGGGATCAACCTCGAGGACATCGCCGCGCCGCGCTGCTTCGAGATCGAGAAGCGGCTGCGCGAGCAGCTCGACATCCCGGTGTTCCACGACGACCAGCACGGCACCGCGATCGTGGTCGTCGCCGCGCTGCGCAACGCCCTGCGCGTGGTCAAGAAGAACATCGAGGACTGCAAGATCGTGGTCAGCGGGGTCGGCGCGGCCGGCTCGGCGATCATCCGGCTGCTGCTGCGCAAGAACCCGGGCGACATCGTCGCCGCGGACATCGACGGCATCGTCCACTCCGCGCGCGGCAACCTCGACGACAACCTCACCTGGATCGCGTCGCACACCAACAAGGAGCAGGTCAGCGGCACCCTGCACGAGGCGCTGGTCGACGCCGACGTCTTCATCGGCGTCTCGGCGCCCAACCTCTTCGGCGCCGACCAGGTCGCGACCATGAAGTCCGATGCCGTCGTCTTCGCGCTCGCCAACCCGGACCCGGAGATCGACCCGCTCGAGGCGCAGCAGCACGCGGCCGTCGTCGCGACCGGCCGCAGCGACTTCCCGAACCAGATCAACAACGTGCTGGCCTTCCCGGGGGTCTTCCGCGGCCTGCTCGACGCGAACGCGCACAACATCGACGACTCCATGCTGCTCGCGGCGGCGGACGCGATCGCCGACGTCGTCGACAACGGCAAGCTCAACGCGTCGTTCATCGTGCCCAGCGTGTTCGACAGCGCGGTGGCGCCGGCGGTCGCCGAGGCGGTCCGGAAGGCCGTGCGCGCCGAGCGCGACTAAACAGTTCGGCGGACCCCGGGTCCGCCTTCGGACGGAAGACAGCGGGGTTCCGGGCGGCCTAGGCTGGGTCGCCGAGACCAACCGGCGAGCGCCGGCGCCCGGGACCCCCAGCTCGCGGCGCCGGCGCAGCTCCACCCGGCGACCGGCGGCGGGCCGGCGGAAGTAGCCTCGGCTGGTGAGTGAACTCAGCCACGTCGACAAGACCGGGGCGGCCCGGATGGTCGACGTCTCCGGCAAGACCGCCACCGCGCGGACCGCGCTTGCGGGCGGCACCGTGCGGACCACCGCGGAGGTGCTGCGGCTGCTGGCGTCCGACGGCCTCCCCAAGGGTGACGCGCTGGCCACCGCCCGGATCGCCGGGATCATGGGCGCCAAGCGTGTGCCCGAGCTGATCCCGCTGTGCCACCAGATCGCGCTTTCCGGCGTGAAGGTGGAGTTCGAGCTGGGCGAGACCGACGTCCGGATCCGCGCGACGGCCAAGACCACCGACGTCACCGGCGTCGAGATGGAGGCGCTGACCGCGGTGGCCGTCGCCGGGCTGACCCTGCACGACATGATCAAGGCCGTCGACCCGGCGGCGACGCTGGACGAGGTCCGCCTGCTCCGCAAGGACGGCGGCAAGACCGGGACCTGGGAGCGGCCGTGAAGCGCGACGCGCGGGTGATCGTGGCGTCCAACCGCGCTGCGAAGGGTGTCTACGAGGACAAGACCGGCCCGGTGATCGTCGCCTGGCTGGCCGGCCGCGGGTACGACGTGCCGGCGCCGGTCGTCGTCGAGGACGGCGACCCGGTCGGCGTGGCGCTGCGGGCGGCGCTGGCCGACGGCGTCGCCGTGGTGCTCACCACCGGCGGCACCGGCATCTCGCCGACCGACCGCACCCCCGACGTCACGCGCGGGGTGCTGGACCACGAGCTGCCGGGCGTCGCGGACGCGATCCGCGCGGCCGGCCTGCCGAAGGTGCCGACCGCGGTGCTCTCGCGCGGGGTCGCGGGGGTGGCCGGGCGGACCCTGGTCGTGAACCTGCCGGGCTCCAGCGGCGGCGTGAAGGACGGCCTCGGCGTGCTCGACGGCATCCTGGACCACGCGGTCGACCAGCTCGCCGGCGGCGACCACCCGCGGCCCGCCGCTTCCGCGCCTTCGGTGCGTGTCGCGCGGGCGCTGGTCACCGAGGAGGCGCTGTCGGTCGAGGAGCACGCGCGGCTGGTCGAGGACGACGCGGCGGGCGCGGTGGTGACGTTCGCCGGGGTGGTCCGCGACCACGACGGCGGCAAGGGTGTGCGCGACCTGACCTACGAAGGCCACCCGAGCGCGGGTGAGGTGATCGCCGACGTCGTCGCGGACCTCTCGGCGCGCTGGATCGGGGTGCGGGCGGTGGCGGTGAGCCACCGTGTCGGGCACCTGACGATCGGGGACGTGGCGCTGGCGTGCGCCGTGGCGGCGGAACACCGCGGCCAGGCGTTCTCGGCGTGCGCGGAGCTCGTGGACGAGGTCAAGGCGCGGCTGCCGGTCTGGAAGCACCAGCACTTCACCGACGGCACGGACGAGTGGGTCAACTCGCCGTGACCCGGCGCGGCGCCTGAGAGGCGCTGTGCGCGCCTGAAGACTCGAGGCGGCCCGGGAGGACGTTCAGGCGTCCCGGGCTCGCACGGGCGAACTCAGGCCCGGATGTGCGCGAGCCCTCCACCGCCCGGGGGATCGGCGGTGGAGGGCTCGGGTGTCACGGCTCGAGGCCGGACCTGCGCATCAGAGCGCGATCGTCACTTGGTGGCGATCTTCTGGCCGACGAGGATCATGTCCGCGTTCGGGATGTACTTCGCGTTCAGGTCCTGCAGCTTGGCGTAGCCGCCCTGGACGTTGAACTGCTTGGCGATCTTGGACAGCGTGTCGCCCGCCACGACGGTGTAGTCACCGGCCGGGTTCGAGGACGACACACCGGTCGCCGCCGGAGCCGCGGGCGCCGCCTTCTTCGGGGCGGTCGTGGTCTTCTTCGGGGTCGACTGCTTGGTGGTGGTCTTGTGGGTGGCCTTGGGGGCCGACGAGCCGCCGCCGCCCTTCTTGCCACAGACCGGCCAGGCGCCGATGCCCTGACCCTGCAGGACGCGCTCGGCCACGGCGATCTGCTGCTCACGCGAAGCGTTCTGCGCGCTGCCGGTGCCGCCGTAGGCCTTCCACGTGCTCTGCGAGAACTGCAGACCGCCGTAGTAGCCGTTGCCGGTGCTGGTGCCCCAGTTGCCGCCGCTCTCGCACTGCGCGATGGCGTCCCAGTTCGTCGCCGACGCGGGGGTCGCGGCGATAGCGAGGGGAGCGCCGACCGCGATGCCCGCGATGGCGACGCGAGCGACGGTGCGGGTGGCAGCGGACATCTTGCGGTGCTTGCCTCGGTAAGACATCTGAATGCTTCTCGGTTTCCCTGCGCCTACGAGCCGGTGCTGAGGGTCAGGATCGGGGTCCTGGCGCCGGCTTCGGGGGCCGGCAGACGAGTCCGACGCACGTCGCGTCTTCGTCGTCCCCTCGTCCCTGTCCGGAAATGCTTTCGCTCGGGGTATGGGTCCGGGTATCCGTCGGACAGGGCTAGGCGCTACGGATTCCCGGTCGTGCTGGTTGGTCGGGGCCAACCGAAAAGCGACGGTACGTAACGAGCGCCGTGATCGGAAATTATTCGGGGCGTGACCTACGTCACAGTAACAGCACGCAACCCCCATCGATGTGGGTGTCTTCGCAGGTCAGCGCGCCGTTATCTGGTCGTTTCCAAGCCGAGATAAAACACGGATCGTGAGGCTTGCATCACGTGTTTTGCGCAGCGAATGGGCCATTCGCGACGCCGGGCGAGCGAATGAAGCGCGCATCTTATGGCGCACTCCCGTAGTCCGCCAGACTTGACAATCCTGCCTCAGGTGCCCCTTGCGTCACAGCAGTCCCACCTGTTCGTGGGGTTTGAAGTCCCGCCGGATGCGCTCTTCCGGCCGGGGCGGGCCCCGCGGGCCGACGCAGTGCGACGGACCAGGCGAAACACGTCACCGGATGGCGTTGTGGACAGCCGCCGTTCAGCCTGCCGCGAACAGCCGGATCCGGTGACGCGCCACGCCGGGGGAGAAAGAGGTGTCGGCGAGCGGTCGGCTGCCGTACCCGAGCGGTAGGTCGAGTAAGGAGAGGACGAACCCGCGAACCGCGCCGGACGGCACCCGTATCTGGCGGGACGACACGCGTGTTGGGAAGGTCAACTCGCGTGATCAGAGGGTCGACACGCGTGATGGGGAGGTCGACACGCGTGATTAGAGGGTCGACACGGGTGGTGGGCCGACCCGGCGGCGTGTTGACCCTTCAATCACGCGTGTCGACCCTCCAGACACGCGTGTCGACCTTTGGATCACGTGTGTTGACCGTTCAATCACGCGAGGGGAGGGGTCAGCCGCCGGCGAAAGGGGGGAGGACGTCCAGCTCGGCGCCGTCGGTCAGGGGGCGGGTGTGGTCGCGGACCGCGATGCCGTCGAGCAGGTAGCTGACCGCGTCCAGGATCTTCGGGAGGCTCTCGGGGTGCAGGCGGCGCAGCTCGGCCACCGCGTCGGCGACCGACGCGCCGGACGGCAGCTGCACCTTCTCCTCTTCCGCGCCCGCGGCGGCGCGCGCCGCCGCGAAGTACCGCACCACGATGGTCAGGGTCGTCATCTCAGCCGCCGATCGCGCTCATCGGCCGGATCGGCTGCGCGAACCCGGCGTCGTTGATCTCGTGGCCGGCCAGCTTGCCCCACATCGTGGCCCGCCAGGCGTCCGCCACCTCCTCATCGCGCGCGCCCGCGCGCACGAGGGACCGCAAGTCCGTCTCGTCGTTGCTGAACAGGCAGGAACGCACCGCGCCGTCGGCGGTCAGCCGGGTCCGCTCGCACGCCGAGCAGAACGGCCGGGTCACCGACGCGATCACGCCGACGTCGCCGGGGCCGCCGTCGACCAGCCAGCGCTCGGCCGGCGCGCCGCCGCGGGCCACCGGGAACGGCGTCAGCGTGAACGCCTCGCCCAGCATGCCGAGGATCTCCGACGCGGTGATCATCTCGCCGCGGTTCCAGCCGTGCTGGGCGTCCAGCGGCATCTGCTCGATGAACCGCAGGTGGTAGCCCTCGGCCAGGCAGAACTTCAGCAGCGGCACGGCTTCGGCGTCGTTCACGCCCCGCATCAGCACGGCGTTGACCTTCACCGGCGACATCCCGGCGTCCCGCGCGGCGGCCATGCCGGCCAGCACGTGCGAGAGCCGGTCCCGGCGGGTGATCTCGAGGAACGTCTTCGGGTCGACGGTGTCGAGCGAGACGTTGATCCGGGCCAGGCCCGCCGCCGCGAGGGCCGCCGCGCGCTTGGCGAGGCCGATCCCGTTGGTGGTCATGGACAGCCGGGGCCGCGGCTCCAGGGCCGTGATCCGCGCGACGAGGTCCTCGAGGCCCGGTCGCAGCAGCGGCTCGCCGCCGGTGAGCCGGATGTCGGTGACGCCGAGCCGCTCGACGGCGATCCGGACCAGCCGGATCAGCTCGTCGTCGGAGAGCGCCTGCTCGCCCGGCATCCAGTCGAGCCCCTCAGCGGGCATGCAGTAGGTGCAGCGCAGGTTGCACCGGTCGGTGAGGGAAACCCTCAGATCGGTGGCGATCCGGCCGAACGTGTCGATGAGACGGGGGTTCTCGGGCCGGGGCGCGCGAGATGAACCTCGTGTGCCGGGAACACGAGGAAACCCGAGATCCACTGCGGTCATTACGCACAGAGTAGCTCGCATGTCGCGCAAACCTCAGTGATCGTCCGGATACTTTGGGCAGTAAGCTGTTCAGTGGGCGAACGACCTGCGCGAACCGAAGGACAGTGATGACGGGCACAGCGGAAAAGAGCTATCCGGTCCCGGAAGAGGAGCTCTTCCGCTTCGCGGAATTGGGTCGCGCCGGCAGCACGCTCACGGTGCTCCGGCACGCCAGGATCGCCGAGCGGATGGGCCTGTCCGGCACCGACCACAAGACGTTCGACCTGGTCGTCCAATCGGGCGGACCGTTGACCGCGGGGCGGATCGCCGGCCTGACGGGGCTGTCCACCGGGGCCGTGACCGGCGTCATCGACCGGCTGGAGAAGATCGGGCTGGTCCGCCGCGTCCGCGACCCCGAAGACCGCCGCAAGGTCCTCGTCGAGGTCGTTCCCGGGGCCGGCGAGCGCTTCGCGCCGCTCTTCCAGTCGGCCTTCGACTGGCTACGCGAGAGCCTGGCGCAGTTCTCACCGGCCGAGCGAAAAGTCATCGAGCGTTATCAGAATGTCATGCTCGAACAGCTGCGCGCGGAGATCATGGACAATTCGCGCCCCGCATAGCTTTTCCTCAAGTGCGGAGATAATCTTCCCCCCATGCCGCAATTCCGGTTGTCCGAGGCCGCGCACCTGCTCGGAGTCAGTGACGACACCGTCCGGCGGTGGGTGCGCGCGGGGCAGCTGACCGCCACCGACGACGCCGCCGGCCGCAAGGTCGTGGACGGCGCCCAGCTGGCCGGGTTCGCCCGGGCGCAGGCCACCAGCCCCGAGGACCCGTCCGCGGTCGGGCGCTCCGCCCGCAACCGGTTCGTCGGGCTGGTCACCGAGGTGGTCGCCGACAAGGTGATGGCCCAGGTGGAGATGCAGTGCGGGGCACACCGCGTGGTGTCCCTGATGAGTACGGAAGCCGTCCGCGAGCTGGGCCTGCGCCCGGGGGTGCTCGCGGTCGCGGTGGTCAAAGCGACCACCGTCGTGGTGGAAACACCGGAAGGAAGTCGATGAAGAAGCTTGCTCTGGCCGTCGCGGCCGTCGCCTTGTTCGCGGGCGCGTGCAGCAGCTCGGACCAGCCCAGCACGCAGTCCGGCGGGTCGTCGGCCAGCGCCCCCGCGCCGAAGGGCACCGGCGACGCCGGCGGCACGATCACCGTGTTCGCCGCCGCGTCCCTGACCGAGTCGTTCACCGCGCTCGGCAAGGAGTTCGAAGCCTCGCACCCCGGCGTCACCGTGAAGTTCAGCTTCGCGGGTTCGTCCGGCCTGGTCCAGCAGCTGACCAACGGCGCGAAGGCCGACGTCTTCGCCTCGGCCGACCAGGCCAACATGGACAAGGCCGTCCAGGCGGGTGTGATCGACGGCCAGCCGACGGTGTTCGCCACCAACAAGCTGGCCATCGCGGTCGCGCCGGGCAACCCCAAGGGCATCAAGTCCTTCGCCGACCTGAACAAGGCCGGCCTGACCGTGGTGACCTGCGCGCCGCAGGTGCCGTGCGGTTCGGCCACCAAGAAGGTCGAGACCGCGACCGGCGTCACGCTCAAGCCGAAGAGCGAGGAGCAGGACGTCAAGCAGGTGCTGGCCAAGGTCCAGTCCGGCGACGCCGACGCGGGCCTGGTCTACGTCACCGACGCCACCTCGGCCGCGGGCAAGGTCGACAAGGTCGACTTCCCCGAGGCGAGCGGCGCGATCAACAACTACCCGATCGCCGCGGTCAAGGGCGGGCAGAGCGCGCTGGCCAAGGAGTTCGACGAGTTCGTCCTCGGTGACCAGGGCAAGGCCCAGCTGAGCAAGGTCGGGTTCGGCCCTGCGCAGTAAGCGTCCCGCGAACGGCCGGCCGGGATCCGTCCCGGCCGGCCGTTCGCGTGTCCCGTGGGTGCTCGCGATCCCCGCCACGCTGGCCCTGGCGCTGGTGGTGCTGCCGGTCGTCGGGCTGCTGGTGCGCTCGGACCTGTCGCGGCTGCCGTCGCTGGTCGCCACGCCGTCGTCGTGGCACGCGCTGCGGCTGTCGCTGATCACGGCCGCGTTGTCCACTTTGACCTGTGTCGTGCTCGGGGTGCCGCTGGCCGTCGTGCTCGCGCGCGCCCGGTTCCGCGGCGTCCGGCTGCTGCGCTCGATCGTGCTGCTGCCGCTGGTGCTGCCGCCGGTGGTCGGCGGGCTCGCGCTGCTCTACCTGCTCGGCCGCAAGGGCTTCCTCGGCATGCTGATCACCACGCTGACCGGGGAGTCGGTGCCATTCACGACGACCGCGGTGGTCATCGCGCAGACGTTCGTCGCGATGCCGTTCCTCGTGGTCAGCCTCGAAGGCGCGTTGCGCGGGTCCGGCGACCGCTACGAGCAGGTCGCCGCGACGCTCGGCGCGCGCCCGTGGACGGTGTTCCGCCGGGTCACGCTGCCGCTGCTGCTGCCCGCGCTCGGCTCCGGCGTCGTCCTGAGCTTCGCCCGCGCGCTGGGCGAGTTCGGCGCGACGATCACCTTCGCCGGCAGCCTCGAAGACGTCACCCGCACGCTGCCGCTCGAGGTCTACACGCAGGCCGAAGTGGACATCGACAGCGCCGTCGCGCTGTCGCTGCTGCTCATCGTCGTGGCGGTCGTCGTCATCGCCGTCGCGCGGCCACGCTCGTGGGAAGGCGGCCTGCGGTGAGCCTGACCGCCCGGATCGAGGCCGTCCGCGGCTCGTTCTCGCTGGACGTCGACCTCGACGTGCCCACCGGGACGGTGCTGGCCCTGCTCGGCCCGAACGGCTCCGGCAAGTCGACGGTGCTGGGCTGCCTTTCGGGGCTGATCACGCCGACGTCGGCGGAGATCACGGTGTCGGGGCGCGCGCTGGCCGGCGTGCCGCCGCACCGCCGGGGGATCGGCCTGCTCTCCCAGGACGCGCTGCTCTTCCCGCACCTGTCCGCGGCGGACAACGTCGCGTTCTCCCCGCGCTCGACCGGCGCCGGCCGCCGCGCCGCGCGGGAACGCGCGTACTACTGGCTGGCCGAAGTGGACGCCGCTGAGCTCGCCGACCGGCGGCCCGGGCAGCTGTCCGGCGGCCAGGCGCAGCGCGTCGCGATCGCCAGGGCGCTCGCCGCCGAGCCGGACCTGCTGCTGCTCGACGAGCCGTTCGCCGCGCTGGACGTCGACGCCGCGCCGGCGATCCGCGGCCTGCTGCGGCGGGTGCTCAAGACCGGGCCGACCACGGTGCTCGTCACCCACGACCCGCTGGACGCGCTGGCGCTCGCCGGCCACGTCGCGGTGATGAACGGCGGCCGGATCGTCGAACACGGCCCCACCCGCGAAGTCCTGTCCGCCCCGCGAACGGCGTTCACCGCGCGGATCGCCGGGCTCAACCTCATCTCCGGGACCGCGGTCCCGGACGGCCTGCGGACGGCGTCGGGCGACGTGGTGGCGGGCATCGCGGCGCCGGACGTCGTGGCCGGCGAGCCGGCGGTGGCGGTGTTCCCGCCGAACGCCGTCGCCGTCTACCCGCACGACGGTGAGCACCGGGGGAGCCCGCGCAACACCGCCGAGGCGCACGTCGCCGCGCTGGAGCCGCACGGGCCGGTGATCCGGGTCCGCGCCGAGGGTGACGGCTGGGCCCACGGCCTCACCGCGGACCTCACGCCGGCCGCCGTGGCCGAGCTCGCCCTGGAGCCCGGCTCGGCGGTGACGCTGTCGGTGAAGGCCGCGACCGTGTCCGTCCACCCGGCCGCGGCCTCCTAGACCTCAGCCCTCGTGGTGGTGGCCGCCGCCCGGGTGGACGTGGAACTTCGCCACCTCCGGCGGGTGCACGACGAACGGCCGCATCATGCCTTCGTCCTCGTGGTCGAGGATGTGGCAGTGGTACATGAACTCGCCGGTGCCGCCGCCGAACCGACCGGCGACGCTGACCCACTGGCCGGGGTTCACGATGATCGTGTCCTTCCAGCCCTCCTCGTACTTCTCCAGCGGCAGGTCGGTGAAGCCGCTGATCGGCGCGGTCGTGCGCTCCGAGGCCTGGTCGAACGTCGTGGTGAAGCTCCGCCGGAACAGCGCCTGGAACTCCGTCAGGTGGATGTGGACCGGGTGCGCCGGGCCGCCGTTCGCGACGTGCACGAGGTTCCAGACCGCCCAGCGGTCGTGGTTGATGAAGATGCCGGTGGTGTCGTCGAAGAGCCGCCCGATCATCCGGAACGTCTTGAGCCCGCCGGCCGGGTCGTCCAGCTGGATGATTCCCGCGCCGCCCGGGTCGGTGTCGACCTGCTCGAGGTCCCACATCTCCGGGTGGCCCTCGGCGTTGAGCAGCAGCGCGACCCAGACGTGGTCGTGGTCCTCCGGCAGCGTCGAGCCGTGCACCAGCCGTGTGTAGGACGTCGAGACCTTCTCCGGCAGCCGGAACGAGTCGTGCTTCGCGCGGCCGTCGACGCGGAACTCCATGACGTCCGGCTCGATCCCGCCCAGCCGCGGGTCGGCGTTGCGCAGCTTGAGCTTCTGTCCCTTGAAGCGGCTGAAGTCGATCAGGACGTCGAAGCGTTCGGCCGGGGCGACGGTCAGGCCGGCGGCGGGCAGTGCCGTGGGCGCGGGCAGCAGGCCGCCGTCGGTGCCGATCAGGCGGACGGCGTCGTTGACCGGGGTGTTGTCCTCGTCGACCAGGTTGAGCGTGAAGAACCGCGAGTTGGCGGCGTTGAGCAGCCGGAAGCGGTACCACTTCGCGTCGACCTCCAGGTGCGGCCAGATCACGCCGTTGACCAGGGTGAACGGCCCGGAGAACGGGATCATCGGGCTGTTCGGGACGTACGGGAACTTGAACAGCAGCTGCCCGGTGAGCGCTCCGGTCGCGTCGGTGTCCAGGTTGCGGTCGGTGAGGATCAGCGGGATTTCGCGGTCGCCGTGCGGCAGGTCGAGCGCGTCCTCTTCGTCGTCGCGGATCAGGTACGTCCCGGCGAGGCCCGTGTGGACGTTGAAGCGGGTGATCGCCATGGCGTGGTCGTGGTACCAGAGCGGCATCGCCGGCTGCCGGTTCTGGTACTCGGCCAGCTGCGACGTGCCCTTGAGGCCCGCGTTGTGCGCCCAGCCGTCGTTGCCCGCGTTGGTGCGCGCGCCGTGGAGGTGCACGACCGTCCACGCCGGCAGGTCGGCGACACCCTCGACGATCGAGTAGCCGGGCTTGTCCAGCTCGCGGCCCGGCCGGCTGGTCGGCGCGTCCGTCACCGGGCCCTGAACCGCGACCAACGGGAACTCGCCGTCGATTTCGTTCGACCACGAAATCCGCAGCTGCTTGCCACTGCGGACGTCGATCGTCGGACCCGGGAAATGGCCCGCGTACGTCCACAAAGTACTTTCGGGCAATTGTGAGTGCAGCCGCTGCTTCCTCGTCACCATGGGAATGGTGATCGTGTCCCGGTTCCGGGGCCGCAGCACCGGCGGAACCCGCAGTGGGTCGAGGAACTTGGTGAGCCCCCAGTTCGGCCCGGTGACGAGTCCGGCGGCGGCCGGGCGTTCGATGATTTCGGTCATTCGGTTCTCCCCCTTCATGTTCGGGGGCAGGACGAATTGCGCCCCGGCGATTACGCCGGTGACGTCGAAAAGTATTCCCCCGAACCCCCTCGGTGGCCGGATACGCGACTCCCCTCGCAACACCGGCAATTCCCACTGTAGCCCTTTTCGGCGAGAGCCGCAGGCGCCTCGCGCGCGTGATAGGTTTCGCGCATGAACGAGCGCCGGTGGACGTATCTCTCCGACATGGACGGCGTCCTGGTCAAGGAGGAGCACCTCGTCCCGGGCGCGGACGAGTTCCTCGCCGAGCTGAAGGCGAACGGCATCGACTTCCTGGTGCTGACCAACAACTCGATCTACACCCCGCGCGACCTGCGGGCCCGGCTGGAGCGCACCGGGCTCGACATCCCCGAGGAGTCGATCTGGACCTCGGCGCTCGCGACGGCGAAGTTCCTCTCCTCGCAGCGGCCGAACGGCTCGGCGTACGTCATCGGCGAAGCGGGCCTCACGACGGCGCTGCACGAGGTCGGCTACGTGCTGACCGAGCGCGACCCGGACTACGTCGTGCTCGGCGAGACGCGGACGTACAGCTTCAGCGCGATCACCCGCGCGATCCGCCTCATCGAGGGCGGCGCGAAGTTCATCGCGACCAACCCGGACGCGACCGGGCCGAGCATCGAAGGCTCGATGCCGGCCACCGGGTCGGTCGCGGCGCTGATCGAGAAGGCCACCGGGCGCTCGCCGTACTACGTCGGCAAGCCGAACCCGCTGATGATGCGCTCGGCGTTGCGCCGATTGGGTGCGCACTCGGAGTCGACGCTGATGATCGGCGACCGGATGGACACCGACGTGCATTCGGGCATCGAGGCCGGGCTGCAGACCATCCTCGTGCTCACCGGCATATCCACCCGGGAGTCGGCCGAACGCTATCCGTATCGGCCCACCCTCGTGCTCGACTCGATCGCCGACCTGATCGGGCGAACCACCGACCCGTTCGGTGAAGGCTGACGGTGAGCCGGGTGGAAGAAGGGCTTATCGTCAGCGGATGAGCAAGTCCACGTACGTAGTGGGCGACGTGCACGGCCACCGTGACGAACTGGCCGACGCACTACGCGCCGAAGGCCTGGTCGACGACGAAGACAACTGGTCGGGGGCCGAGGACCAGCTGTGGTTCCTCGGGGACTTCGTCGACCGCGGCCCGGACGGCGTCGGCGCGATCGACCTGGTCATGCAGCTCGAAGCCCAGGCGGCCAAGGCCGGCGGCCAGGTGCAGACGCTGCTGGGCAACCACGAGATCCTGGCACTGGGGATGTACCACTTCGGCGACGAGCCGGTGCCGTCCGACTTCGGCCCGCGCAGCTTCGCCCGCAGCTGGGAGATCAACGGCGGCCTGCTGTCGGACCAGGACCGGCTGACCCCGGAGCACATCGAGTGGCTGACCGCGCGCCCGCTGGCCGCGCTCGCCGCCGACCACCTGCTGCTGCACTCGGACACGCTGGAGTACCTCGACTGGGGGTCGTCCATCGAGGCGATCAACGAGGCGGCGGCCGAGATCCTCACGGGTTCGGACCTCGAGTCGTGGTGGGACGTCTGGCGCCGCATGACGACGCGTTACGCGTTCCGCGGCCCCGACGGCGAGGAGAACGCCGACAAGCTGATGGGCGCCCTCGGCGGCTCGCGGATCGTGCACGGGCACAGCGTCATCGCCGACCAGCTGGGCATCCACCCGACGCAGATCGAGGGGCCGTTCCTGTACGCGGGCGGCAAGGCCCTCGGTGTCGACGGCGGGCTGTTCGTCGGCGGGCCCTGCCTGGTCGTGGAGCTGCCGTACGAGCCGGAGTCCTGATCAGCCGATCTCGACGATCTCCTTGCCGAGCGGCATCAGCGACACCGGGATCATCTTGAAGTTCGCGATGCCGAGCGGGATGCCGATGATCGTGATGCAGAGCGCGACGCCGGTGAAGATATGGCCGATCGCGAGCCAGAGCCCGGCAAAGATGAACCAGATGACGTTGCCGAGGCAGGAGGCGGCGCCGGCGTCGCGCCGCTCGACGACCGTGCGCCCGAACGGCCACAGCGCGTAGGCCGCGATCCGGAACGACGCGAGCCCGAACGGGATCGTGATGATCAGGATGCAGCAGATGACGCCCGCGACCAGGTAACCCAGCGCCATCCAGAGGCCGCAGAGCAGGAGCCAGATGATGTTCAGCAGCGTGCGCATCAGACGTGCAGCTCCCCGCTCACGACGGTGACGGCCTGACCGGCGAGGTGCACCCGGTCGCCGTCCTGGCGCGTCCGGACGATCCCGCCGCGCTGGGAGACCTGTTCGCCGGTGAGCTCCTTCTTGCCGAGCCGCTCCGACCAGTAGGGCGACAGGATGCAGTGCGCGGAGCCGGTCACCGGGTCCTCGTCGATGCCGACGCCGGGCGCGAAGAAGCGGCTGACGTAGTCGTCACCCTTCGCGGTGACGAGCAGGCGGCCCTTCCAGGTGTCCTTGAGCCGGGTGAGGTCGGGTTCGAGGGTTCTGACCGTCTGGGCGTCGGGGAGGACGGCGAAGAGGTTCTCGACGCCGCGCCCGGTGTACTCGATCTCGACACCGGGGAGGATTCCGGACAGGTCGTCGTCGGTCGGCGTGGGCGGGTCGGAGGGGAAGTCCAGCTCGACCCAGCCGTCGTCGGCCCGGGCGCGGAGCTCGCCGCTCTTGGTGGTGTAGACCTGCTCGCCGCCGAGGACGTGGGTGGCGGCGACGGTGGCGTGCCCGCACAGCGCGACCTCGACCTCGGGCGTGAACCACCGGAGCGACTTCGGGCCGTTCCCGGTGGTGACGACGAAGGCGGTCTCGGCGTGCTTCATCTCAGCGGCGACGGCTTGCATCCAGGCGGCGTCGGCGGGCTCGTCCAGGAGGACGACTCCGGCGGAGTTCCCGGTGAAGGCCCGGTCGGTGAAGGCGTCGACGATGAAGAAGCGCATGGCTTCCAATCTAGCGGCGACCCGGTTCCCCTCGGCGAGATTTAGGGGTTCGCCCCTAGGAGGTCTCCCCGATGGTGGGCTTGACGATCTTCTCGCCGTCCGGCCCGCGTTCGGGCTTGAGGTCGAAGACGTCTTCCTCGACGGCGTACTTGTTCTTGTGCTCCTTGTCGTCTTCCTTCTTCTTGCCCGCACCACCGGCCCCGGCGGCACCGGAGGCCCCGGCCTTGGCCCCGACCTTGCCCTTGGCCGCCGCGGCGGCGGTGGCCCCGCGTTCCAGCCGTTCACCGGGAACCTTGCCACCGGTCTTCTCCGCACCGGCTTCCTTCGGGCCACCCCCGGCCCCGGAGACCCGCGACCCGGCAAACCCGGACCCGGCGCGGCCGGCGCCGGACTTGCCCCGCGTGATGTCACCGCTGCCTGAGCCGACGCCGGGATTGCCGCCACCGGCCATGGTGAGGCCGTCGGGGGTCATGCGCGGGAAGGCGCTGGGGGCCGGGCCGCCACCGCGGAAGCTCGTGTTGCCGCCGCCGAAGGTGCCGCCGGTGCCGCTGGTGGCGCCGGGCGGGACGTAGGCGGGCGGGGTGGTGCCGGGAGGTGTTGTGGTTCCTGGGAAACCGCCGCCGGTCGTCCCGCCGGGTCCGGTTCCGGTGAGGCCGCCGGTGCCGGTGCTCGTTCCTGTTCCGCCGCCGATGGTGGGGGTGCCGGTGAAGCTGGTGCTGCTGGTGCCGTGGAAACCCGCGGCGGAGGTGGAGTCCCCGCCCCCCAACTGCGGCGGCGGCGCGTAGGTGGGTTGGGAGCTGGCGGTTTCGTGGTAGGTGCCGTCGAGATTCTGAAGCACCTGAACGGCTTGCTGGTGCGCCGCGTCGGCTTGTTGTTGCTTGGCCTGGATGTCGACCATGGTGGAGCTCATGCCGATGAGGTCACCGGAGTTGTACTGCTGCTTGGCCTTGTCGAGCTCGGCCTGCTGGTTGAAGCCGGTGGGCTCAGGCATGTTGGTCTTGGCATAGTGCGCGGCGGCCGACTGCTGGGAGTAGTGGTTCGAAGCCAGCTGCATCGCGTTGCCGGTCTGTTCGGTGTGCCCGGCAGTGCTTTGGAAGAAGCCGTTCGCCTGGTCGGCCGCTGGTCCCTGCCATGAGCCGCCGGCCGCGGTCGCGGCGTCACGGAACTGGTTGGAGGCGTCGGCGAGCCAGTTCCCGTAGACGTTGGCGACCCGGCTGCGGTCGTTGAGGTCTTCGAGGTTCATGTTCTTGTGAACCATGTTGTACAGCACTTCGTGCGGCTGGTTCGCGTAGTTTTCGCCGGGCGCCGGAGCACCACCCCGCAGGTTTTGCCCTTGCTGCAGGAGCTTTCCCTGGGCAACCGAATAGTCCGACGCGGCCTTTTCGGTGATGTGCTGGCCGTCGGCGCCCTTACCTTGAAGCTTCTGGGCGGTATCCGCGTAGTAGTCACCCTCGGACTGGCGGTGCTGCGCCCGGTGTGGCTGACTCATGGCTGGACTCCGTATCAGTTGTTCTTCGGCAGCAGGGGCTCGACTTTCGGAGCTAGTTCTTCGATTTTCTTGCAGGCGCCGGCGGTGTCCGACCCGAAGGTCAGCGACAGCAGGGCTCGCGAACTCTGTTGCACCGGGAACCGGATCGCGCATTGGCCTTTGGCGTTGAGAGGTTCCCGCTCTTCGATCGCCGGGCGTTCGTTGACTTTCCCGTCACTGGCTTGTGCGGGGTTGTTGACGTTGTCTTTGTAGTTCGCGCCGGCCTGCAGGAAAAGAGCGACATCAACCGCAGGGGTGTCGCCGACCCTGGCTTTGTTGGCGTGGCAGCCGTGCTCTGGATCAGCGACCGTCTGCTCGGCTTGGGGAAAGCTCTGCCCGGCAAGAGCCTGGTCGAGAATCGTGCACGAGCTCAAGCTCGCGAAAGGATTGCCGGAATCAGCTGTCGTGCTCGTCGTGGCGGGAGCCTGCGAACTGGGGCTTGCCTGTCCGCCGACCTGACTGGTGCAGGCGGCGACGCCAAGACCCAGAGCCAGGGCGACGAGCGCGACCGGAACGCGTCGTGCGATCACTACTCCTGCAGCCCCTTGTTCAACTTGGCAAACGTCATGCTGTGGGCATCCTCGGTCTCGCGGTAGTTCTTGCGGGCGATCACCATGGCCTCACGAGCCTGCTCGACACCGTCTCGCATCTTTTCGAGATTCGGGATCAGCGACTCCGGGTCACCGTTGGCAACCTGCACGTTGAAGTTGGCGACAGCCTTCGCGTATTCGCTGCCGCCCATCTGGGCCGGGTTCGCCAGTTTGTAGACATTGGAGAGCATCCCGCCGATGCCATCGATGAAGAAGTCGCAGGCCTTGATGTACGCCTGGAAGCCTTCCTCGTTCACGGCGAACTGGCCGTTCTCCGCGAGGGACTTCAGATGACGGCCACCTTCGCCGACCTGCTTCGCGGCCTCCGAGTCGACATTCCCGCTGAGCAGGCCGGAGATGAAGTTCGACCCCGCGTCCCCTTCTCCGGCCGGTGGTTTGAAAGACCCAGGTGCGCCGAACTGTGAACCGCTCATGACGCCCTCCCCGTCGTTCGGCACCACCCTGCGTGGTCCCTCTGCACTGTACTAGTGACGAACCGGCCGCGTCAGTGGTTCCGGCCACGGTCGTGGAGCCAGGTGCGCAGGTGGGAACCATCCGATGGGGTGAACCTCACGCGGGTCTCGCCGCCCGGTAGGGGCTCGTTGAACATCAGGAAGCGGCCGCCGTCGTTGTCGATGAACGTCACCGTTCCCGTCGGGCGCAACGCCCCCGACACGCGGACCGACAGCTCGAACGTCCCGTACCGGTGCAGGGGCCACGCCGAAAACTCCGCCGCCGCCTCGACGTCGCGGGCCGGGGCGCCGCGGGTGATCGTCAGCTCCGGCAGCGGGACCGGGCGGTACCTCGGGAGCATGCCGACCACCAGGTCGACCAGGCGGTCCGGCCGGGACTGGGCGAACAGGATCTCCTCGCCCGCCAGCTCGGAGAACACCCCCAGCCCGTGCCCGACGGCCGCCCGGTAGAACACCTGGCGGCCCTCCTCCGCCGCGCGGACGACGATCAGCACGTCCGGCTGGGTCCAGGCGCGCAGCGTCTGCTCGACCTCGATGTCCAGTTTGTCCGGGCCCGCCAGGCCGCGCGCGCGAAGGGACTCCCACGCCTCCGCCGCGATGCGCGAGTGCTCGTCCAGGGTGCGGCCGGGGCTGCGGATTTCGAACGGGTGCCAGCTCGCCGGGAGACCGGTGCGCCGGATCGCCGTGTCGACCTCGGTCAGGCCCAGGGAAAATTGCTCCGGCACGTCCCCGAGCGTAGCGGACCCGCCACCCCGCACTCAGATGTCGAGCTGCCGGACACCCGTCTCGCGCAACGGCACCCGCCCGGCCGTCGCCCGGGTGCGCAGCCGGACGATCTCGTGCGGCTGCAGGCCGATCGCGACGCCGAACGCCTCGACGTCCGGGAAGCCGCCCTGCCGTTGCCGCAGCTCCAGCGCCCGGGTCACCTTGTCCGCCGGAAGCAGCTGCGCCAGCTCGGGTCCGGAAGCCGTGTTGACGTCCACGAGCGCAAGAGGAACCGGGGCAGGTGCGGGCGGCGGCGCCAGGGCAACCGCGTCAGCCGGGACGTACGCCTCGATCGTGTCGTTCTGCCGCAGGTCCCGGAACGCGATCCCCACGGTGAACGTCCGCGACCCGGCGTTCGTCCGCGTCGCGACCCCGCCCCGGGCCAGCGACAGGATCCGCAGGTCGGCCGCGACCACCGTGCTCCGCTCGTTGAACGTCGTCCCCGCCGGCCGCAGCACCCGGGCCTGCCGGCCCACCGTGAACAGCGCGCCGCGCCCTTCCGGGACCTCGACCGCCGCGACGACCGAGCCGTTGCCGAGGTCGTTCAGGCCGTGCACCACCGCCACCCCCTCGCGACGCTCCAGGTGGTCAGCCTCCGGCTCGGGGAACGCGGCCAGCGTGTCACCCGCCATCGGCGGCACGTCGCACTGGAAACCGAGCAGCACCGTGCCCGGCTGCCCCTCCGGCAGCTCCTCGACCGGCCCCGCCGGGCCGAACAGCCCCAGCACCCGCATCGGCTCGCCGACCGCCCGGCCGGCGCGCAGCAGCGTGGTCAGCACCCCGAACCGCAGCACGCCGTTCTGCGGCCGCACCTGCAGGTGGAACCCCGTCACCTGGTCGTACGCCGGCGCGAGCACCGCGGCGACCGCGTCCGGCCGGCTCGTGTCCGGCCCGACGGCGTCGTCGGTGTACAGCTCCAGCGCGTCGCCGTTCCCGATGTCGCGCCGCCCGACGGCGACGAAGACGTCCTTGAGGAACCCGGCGTCGGTCACCGCCTCGACGTCGCTGGAGAAGAACTTCTTCCGCACCATGATCCCGAGACGCAGGTTGTCCGCCAGGATCCGGTCGCCGCGCTTCAGCCGCGCGCGGGCGCCGCGGACCGCGCGCCCGATGCTCACCTGCCCGCCGGGCAGCTCCCCGAGCCCGGGGAGGGTGACCGAGTCGTTGAGCGCCTTGCCGAACTCGATCAGGCCGACCCTGACCTCGGTCACGACGTGGCGGCCAGCGTGACGCTGATCGACTGGTCGGCATTGACGCGCTCGGACTCGACGACCATCCCGTTCGAAGCCGCGCGCTCCTTCAGCCGGGCGAGCACGGCGCGCTGCACTTCGGCCGCGTACGCCTCGTCGACGGACAACACCAGCCGCTGGGCTTCGGCCTCAGCGAGCCCTGGGCCGTCCACGTGCGCCATCTGGACGCCCTCGGCGCCGTAAACGAACGTGATCCGCCGGCCCTCCCATGCGGCCGTGACGGCGTTGCCGGTGTCGCTCACCTGGGCGCGCAGCCCGGTGAGCGCGCGGGTCAGCAGGTCGCGGTGCCGCATCCGCGTCCGCACGGTGACCACACCAGCCTGCGTGTGCGCGGCGATCGTGGCCGCGTTGAGCTGGGCCAGCGCCTCGCTGCGCAGCTTGAGCGTGACACTCATCGGTGATCCCTTTCGAGCAGGGCTTCGAGCACTTCGGTGGTGGCGAACCCGTTCAGCTCGATCGCGCCGTCCGGGGCGATCGTCACTTCGAGGCGGTTCGGGGCGGTGAAGATCGACTCGTCGTAGCGGTCGGTCAGGAAGTGGAACCGCTGGTTGACCGAGCCGACCCAGGGCCGCGACGGCTCGGGCCGATCGGCCAGGAAAGGCCCGTCCACCAGCAGATCCGTCGACGCGAGCAGCTTCGACGGCGGCAGCTCCTCCCGGACGTGCCCGGTGAACGTCATGACGGACAACCCCTCCGCGCGCACCGCCGAAGCGAACTCGCCCAGCGGTGACGGCTGGTCGAACGGCTCCCCGCCCAGCAGCGTGACCCCCTCGATCCCGGGAATGGCCAGGACGCGCGAAACCAGGTCCGGCCATGCCAGCCGGAACCCGCCGCGGGTCGTCCACGTCTGCGGGTTGAAACACCCGGGGCAGCGGACCGAACAGCCCTGCGTCCACACCGCGCACCGCAGGCCCGGGCCCTCCGCCGCCGTCGTGTCGACGATCCGGTGCAGGTTCAGGAGTTCCATTGTGACTGCTGCTGCGACGCGGTGTTCTCGGCGGACGCCGACGTGCGCCGGTAGTCCTCGGTGAACTCCGACGTTTCCGTTTCCGCGCCGAGCATGTCCTCCAGCAGCGGGATGTAGTCGAGGCACTTGGAGCCGGTCATGCCGTGGGTCTCGGCGCTGATCGACCCGTCCTTGCCGATGGTGACGGTCACGCGGTGCGTCATACGTCGATCGTCCTTCCCCTCGGGGATTCCGGCGGCGCGACGGGCGGCGGGGGAGCCTCGACGTCTTCGCCGTTGTCGGTGGCGGCGACGGCGCGCGTCTCCGCCCAGTTCCGGATGGCCAGGATCTCGTCGGCCTGCGTGACCGACAGCGGCACGGTCGACTTCACCGCGCGCACCAGGTCGTCCCGGCGCAGCGGCCGCTTCTCGGCGAACGCGTCCACCAGTCCGGACAGCACGGCTTGCTCGATCTCGGCGCCGCTGTAGCCGGCGCTGACGTCAGCCAGCTCGGTGAACAGCGCGTCGTCCATCCGCAGCTCACTGCGGACGAAGTCGTCGGTGACCCGCCGGTGCAGGTGGATCCGCCAGATCGCCGCGCGCTCGGGCGCGGAGGGCAGGTCGACGAAGAAGATCTCGTCGAACCGGCCCTTGCGGAGGAACTCCGGCGGCAGCGAGCCGACCTGGTTCGCGGTGGCCATCACGAACACCGGCGCCGTCTTCTCCTGCATCCAGGACAGGAACGTGCCGAACACACGACGCGCGGTGCCGCCGTCCCCGCCGCCGCCCGCGCCGGCGAGGCCCTTCTCGATCTCGTCGACCCAGAGCACGCAGGGCGCGATGCCTTCCGCGGTGCGGATGACCGTGCGGATGTTCTTCTCGCTCGAGCCGACGAGCCCGGCGAAGACTCGGCCCAGATCCAGGCGCAGCAACGGCAGCCGCCACATGTTCGCGACGCACACCGCGGACAGGCTCTTGCCGCAGCCGGGCACGCCGGTGAGCAGCAGGCCTTTCGGCGCGGCGAGGTTGTACGCCGCCGCGGCGGGGGTCCAGGTGCCGGTGCGCTTGGTGAGCCACCGCTTGAGCCGGTCGAGGCCGCCGACGGCGTCGAAGCTCGTTTCCGCGGGCACGATGTCGAGCATCCCGGACCGGCGGACGGCCTGGCGCTTCTCGGCGAGGATCAGCTCGAGGTCGCTGGGGTCCAGCCCGCCGCCTTCGACGAGCGCCCGCGCGAAGGCGTTCTCGGCTTCGGGCAGCGTCAGGCCGCGCGCGGCGGCGACGATCATGTCGCGGTCGTCCCGGTCGATGCTGATCCGGACGTTCTGGCGGTGCGCGGCGACCATGCCGTCCAGCAGCTCGCCGATCTGGCGCTGGTCGGGCAGCGGGAAGTCGACGACGGTCGCGTCGTGCTCCAGCTCCGGCGGCACGGGCAGCGACGGCGACACGAGGATCAGGCTCAGCGGCACCGGACGCGTCTTGAACGCGGCGGCGAGCTCCCGCAGCCGCCGGACGACGTCGGGATCGGGCCGGTGCCCACCTTCGGAGACCAGCGACGGGTGCAGGTCGACGAAGACGAACACGGCGGGCTCGCCCCAGCTGTAGACCCGCTCGAGCGCGGCCGCGGCGGCCCGCGTCTCCGAGATCGGCGGCCCGCCCGCGGGCGCCAGACCGGTGGTCGACGACCAGACGTAGACCCGCCGCGGGGTGCGCAGCCGCTGCTGGTCCTCCGCGACCGCGCGGATCTCCCGAAGCACCCGCTGCTCTTCGTGCGTCTCGACGACCAGCAACGGGTAGCGCGCCTGCAACAGCTGGGTCAGCTCGTCGCGAAACCCCTGGCCGGCCATCGATCGCCCCCTCGATTCGGGTCCGGATGCTACCAGCGGGGGGTGGTTCGGCCCGGCTACCTCGGGGTATCCGCCGACGGTGATCGACAACGAACGGGCCGCGATCCCGCCGCACGTCCTGGTGATCTTCGGCGCCACCGGCGACCTCGCCCGGCGGCTGCTGTTACCCGGCGTCGCCCGGCTGCACGAGCGGGGGCTCCTGCCGGACGGCTTCCGCGTGATCGGCTCCGGCCGCCACTCGCCGGGCACCGACGACGAGTTCCGCGAGAGCCTCGGTGACACGATCCGCGGGTTCGAGGACCGGGTGTCGTTCGTCGTCTCCGACAGCGACGACGGCGCCGACCTGGCCGAGGCCGTCCGCGAAGCCCGCCGCGACCTGGGCGAGGACGCCCGGACGCTGCTCTACCTGTCGGTCCCGCCGGCCGCGATGGGCCCGATGGTCGAGATGCTCGGCGCGTCCGGCCTGGCCGAGGACGCGCGGCTGGTGCTGGAAAAGCCGTTCGGGCACGACCTCGCGTCGGCGAAGGAGCTGAACCGGACCGTGCACGGCGTGTTCGACGAGGAGCGCGTGTTCCGGATCGACCACTTCCTCGGCAAGGCCGCGGTCCGGGAGCTCGCCGAAGCCACCCCGGACGCAAAGCCGGTGCGGATCGACGTCCCGGAGGAGATCGGCATCGAGGGCCGCGGGTCGTTCATGGAGGCCACCGGCACCTTCCGCGACATGGTGCCGACGCACCTCTGCCAGGTCCTGGGCGTGCTCGCGGCGGAGCCGGGCACCTCGAAGCTGGACGTCTTCCGCGCGCTGCGGCCGTTCGACCCGGCGCGGGCCGTGTTCGGCCAGTACGAGGGTTACCGGGACGAGGACGACGTCGACCCGGACTCCGACCGCGAGACGTTCGTCGCGCTGGAAGCCTTCGTGGACAACGACCGCTGGCGCGGAGTGCCGTTCTCCCTGCGCACCGGCAAGGCCATGGCGGAGACGCGCGCGGAGGTCACGGCCGGTTCGCTCCACGCCGACCTGACCGACGACAGCGAGGGCGAGCCGTACGCGCGGCTGCTGCTCGAGGCGTTGCGCGGCGACCGCTCGTGGTTCACCGGCGCCGACGAGGTCGAACGGCTGTGGGAGGTGTGCGCGCCCCTGCTCGACGCGCCGCCGGAGACCCGGCGGTACGAGCGAGGTTCCTGGGGACCGGAGGCGGGGGCATGAGCGAGCGGTACCCGCCGATCGCCGAGCACGGCCTGATCGGCGACCTGCGCACGGCCGCCGTGATCGGCACCGACGGGCGGATCGGCTGGTTCTGCGCGCCCCGCTTCGACTCGCCGAGCGTGTTCGGCGCGCTGCTCGACGCCGACGGCGGCGGGCACTGGAGCCTGCACCCGGTGTGCGAGGTGACCAACCGGCACCAGTTCTACATCCCGGACTCGAACATCCTGGTCACGCGCTTCCTCACCGAAGACGGCATCGTCGAGGTGCAGGACTTCATGCCGGTCCTGCGCCCGCGCGACCCCGCGCACCGGCAGCGGCTGGTGCGGCGGGTCGTCAACGTCCGCGGCCACATCCGGCTGACCACCGACGTCCGGCCGCGGTTCGACTACGCGCGGGCGTCGCACCGCGTCGAGAGCACCGACCACGGCGTGGTGTTCGACGGCGGCGACCTGCGGCTCGGGCTGCGCACATCGGTGCCGCTGAAGGACGACGACGGCGGCGTCACCGGCGAGTTCGAGCTCGGCCCCGGCGAGACCGCGCTGTTCGTCCTCGAGGTGCTGGACGGCGACCCGCCCGAAGCGCCGCTCGAAGACGACGAGGCCGAGGAGCTGTTCCGCGGGACGGTGGCGTTCTGGCGTGACTGGCTCGCCCAGTCCACCTACGCCGGGCGCTGGCGGGAGATGGTGCACCGCTCGGCGCTGCTGCTGAAGCTGCTGACGCACGAGCCGTCCGGCGCGATCATCGCCGCGCCGACGTGCGGACTGCCCGAACAGGTCGGCGGCGAGCGCAACTGGGACTACCGGCACGTCTGGATCCGGGACGCGGCGTTCTCGCTGTACGCGTTGCTGCGCCTGGGTTTCACCACCGAGGCCGAGGACTTCTTCAGCTGGCTCACCGGCCGCTTCGAAGACCCGGGCGACGGCGACCTCGGGCCGTTGCGGGTGATGTACACGATCGACGGCGAGCCGGCTCGCGAGGAGGAGGTGCTCGACCACTGGGAGGGCTACCGCGGCTCGTCGCCGGTCCGGATCGGCAACGCGGCGGGCGAGCAGCTGCAGCTGGACATCTACGGCGAGCTGATCGACTCGATCTACCTGTTCGACAAGCACGGCTCGGGGATCTCGTACGACGCGTGGCACAACCTGACCCGGGTGCTGGACTGGCTGCTGGAGCACTGGGACCAGCCGGACCAGGGCATCTGGGAGACCCGCGCGGGCCGCCAGGACCACACGTTCTCCCGCCTGATGTGCTGGGTGGCGATCGAGCGCATGGTGCGCGTCGCCCGCCGCCGCGGGCTACCGGCCGACCTCACCCGCTGGACGACCGTCCGCGACGAGATCCACGAGCAGATCCAGACCCGCGGCTGGAGCGAAGCGGACGGCGCTTACTCGCGGCAGTACGGCGAGTTCGTCCCGGACGCGTCGCTGCTGCTGATGCCGCTGGTGAAGTTCTGCGTCCCGACCGACCCCCGGTTCACCTCGACGCTCCGGGCGGTCGAGCGCACGCTGGTGGTCGACAGTCTGGTGTTCCGCTACGACCCGGCCCAGGCCCCGGACGGCGTCGAGGGCGCTGAAGGGACGTTCTCGATCTGTTCGTTCTGGTACGTCGAGGCTCTGGCTCGCAGCGGGCGTGTGGAGGAGGCGCGGCTGGCGCTGGAGAAGGTGTTCACCTACGCCAACCATGTGGGGTTGTATGCCGAGCAGATCGGCTTGACGGGGGACCAGCTGGGCAACTTCCCCCAGGCGTTCACCCACCTGTCGCTGATCAGCTCGGCGATCAACCTGGACCGCGTGTTGGCCGGCTGATCTGGCTGACCAGGCCGTGTGTTCTTAGACTCGGCGCTAGTCACCGCCGACTTCAGGAGGCACCATGCCTGACGCGCCCGCCCTGCCGAGCTACGCCTCGGGGATCTCGGAAGTCCCCCTGCTCGGGGACACCATCGGCGACAACTTCGACCGGACGGTCGCGGCCCACGGCAACCGGGACGCGCTGGTCGACCGCTTCGCCGGGCGGCGGTGGACCTACCGGGAGCTCGCCGCCGAGGTCAACGCGCTGGCGCTGGGGCTCGTCGCGCAGGGCATCGGCAAGGGTGACCGGGTGGGGATCTGGTCGCCGAACCGGGCGGAGTGGACCTTCCTGCAGTACGCGACCGCGAAGATCGGCGCGATCCTCGTCAACATCAACCCCGCCTACCGCTCGCACGAGCTGGAGTACGTGCTCAACCAGGCCGGCGTCCGGCTGCTGGTGGCGTCGGACAAGTTCAAGACCTCCGACTACCCCGCGATGGTCGACGAGGTCCGCGAGAAGTGCGCGGGCCTCGACCACGTCGTGATCCTGGGCGGCGAGAGCTGGCAGGCGCTGATGGACGCCGGCTGGCAGGGCGACCCGGCGTCGCTGGCCGAAAAGCAGGCCGCGCTCTCGGCCGACGACCCGATCAACATCCAGTACACCTCGGGCACGACCGGCTTCCCCAAGGGCGCCACGCTCAGCCACCACAACATCCTGAACAACGGCTACTTCGTCGGTGAGCTCTGCAACTACACCGAACAGGACAAAGTGTGCATCCCGGTGCCCTTCTACCACTGCTTCGGCATGGTGATGGGCAACCTCGCGTGCACCAGCCACGGCGCCTGCATGGTCATCCCGGCGCCCGCGTTCGATCCGAAAGCGACGCTCGAAGCCGTCGCCGCGGAGCAGTGCACCTCGCTCTACGGCGTGCCGACGATGTTCATCGCCGAGCTCAACCACCCGGACTTCGCGAGCTTCGACCTGTCGTCGCTGCGGACCGGGATCATGGCGGGCTCGCCGTGTCCGGTCGAGGTGATGAAGCAGGTCATCGACCGGATGGGGATGGCCGAGGTGTCCATTTGTTACGGCATGACCGAGACGTCCCCGGTGTCGACGCAGACGCGGGCGGACGACTCGATCGAGCGTCGCGTGTCGACGGTCGGCCGGGTCGGGCCGCACCTGGAGGTCAAGGTCGTCGACCCGGAAACCGGGCTGACGGTGCCGCGCGGCGAGCCCGGTGAGCTGTGCACCCGCGGGTACTCGGTGATGCTCGGGTACTGGGAGCAGCCGGACAAGACGGGCGAGGCGATCGACGCGGCCCGCTGGATGCACACCGGCGACCTGGCGGTCATGGACGGCGACGGGTACGTCAACATCACCGGCCGCATCAAGGACATGGTCATCCGCGGTGGCGAAAACCTGTACCCGCGCGAGATCGAAGAGTTCCTGTACACGCACCCGGACATCCTCGACGCGCAGGTCATCGGCGTCCCCGACGAGAAGTACGGCGAAGAGCTGATGGCGTGGGTCCGCATGCGCGAAGGCGCTTCGCCGCTGACCACGGAGAAGGTGCGCGAGTTCTGCGAAGGCAAGCTCGCGCGCTACAAGATCCCGCGGTACGTGCACGTCGTCGAGGAGTTCCCGATGACGGTGACCGGCAAGGTCCGCAAGGTCGAGATGCGCGAGAAGTCGATCACGCTGCTGGGTCTGGAATCCGCGGCCGCCGCGAAGCACGCCTAAACCGGGAGAGCCGGTCGTGCGTTGCCCCTTCGCAGTGTCTGTCACACGAAGGGAGATCCGACGTGGTTCGAGGCTGGGACTGGTCCCGCGGCGGCAACGAGTGGCGCCCGACGGTACGAGTCTGGGAGTGGTGACCGTGAAACGCGGCTGGGAGTGGTGATCGTCGTGAAGCGTATCTGGGAGTGGTGACCGTGAAACGCAGCTGGGATTGGTGATCGTATGAAGCGAGTCTGGGACTGGTGATCGCGTGAGGGGCACCTTCGACGGTGCCCCTCACGGCCCGGCTCAGCCGACCGCGGCGGCCGCTTCCGCGATCGCCTTCGCGTCCTCCTCGCCGAACGTCTCTTCCAGGACCTCCGGGGAGTAGTCGAGATCGATCTGCTCCACCGGCGTCCCGCGCGCCGATTCGATCGCGCCCAGGCGGCGCTGCGCGCGGTCCGCCGCGTACTGGATGATCTCCTCGGGGTCGTTGTCGAACGGGACCTCCTCGAACTGGTCCTGCACCCACTGGATCATGTTGAGCGCGTGCGGCAGCAGCTCGCCCATCCGCTGCTGGACGGCGTCCCACATCGAGTCGTCCGCGGCGACGTGGCGGCGGCAGGTGAAGGTGCCCCACGCCATGTGACGGCGCTCGTCGTCGCCGATGCGGCGGACCAGCTCCTGCATGCCCGGCAGGATGTCGTTCTGCGTGCAGATCAGCTGCCACGAGTAGTACCCCGTGAGCGCGAGGCTGCCCTCGATGACGTGGTTGTACGTCACGCTCGCGCGGATCTGGTTGAGCGGGCTGGGATCGTCCTCCAGCGCCCGCAGCGACTGCGGCAGCTCTTCGTAGAACAGCTTGCGGTAGTGCGGGTTCTCCGCGACGTACGGGTGGAGGTCCTCGGTCAGCCCGACGGCGTCCATCCAGCGGCGGAACACCTCCGTGTGCTTGGCTTCCTCGAAGCAGAACTGCGTCAGGTACATCTCGTCGCCGAACCGGCCGGTCGCCGACATCGCCCGCATGAACGGCTGGATGTCCTCGGTGACGGCCTCTTCGCCGGCGATGAACTGCGCGACGAGGTACGTCGTGCTGCGCTTCTGCTCGTCGTTGAGCGTGTCCCAGCCTTCGCGTTCGCGGCTGAAGTCGATGTCGGCGGGGTTCCAGAACTTCTTGTTGCCCTTGACGAACAGCCGCAGCGGGAACGAGTCCCAGTTCAGGCCGCCCTTGCGCAGCGAGGAAAAGCCGGTCCGCAGTTCGGAGAGCGTGTCGGTCATCGTTTCACTCCGATAAGGATTCAGTGGACGAATTGGCGGATGGCGGGTGCGAGCACGGCGGTGACGGCGTCGGCCGCCTCCGTCGCCGAATGCGTCGGGAGGACCAGGTGCGACAGCGAAAGCCGTACGACGGTCTCCGCGAGCAGGGCGGCCGCTTCGGCCGACAGGTCCGGCTCGAGCTCCCGGTACTGCCCGGCGGCGAGCTCCGCGGCCGCGCTGAGGATCGGCTCGCCCTTTGTCGTCAGCAGCGGCAGCAGGTCCTCGCCGGCTTCGGTGCCGAGCGCCGCCGCGACCAGGCGGTTCTCCCGCGCGTGCTCGATCGTGTAGACGACGGCGTGGTGGATGCCGGCCAGCAGCCCGTCCGCCGTTTCGAACCGCTGCCGGATCCCGTCGAGGAACTCCGACGCGGTGCGCAGCGCCACCGCCTGGGTCAACGCCGCCTTGTTGCCGAACTCGTTGTAGACGGTCTGCCTGCTCACCCCGGCTTTCGCCGCGACGTCGGCCATCCGCAGGGCCGCGTGCCCGCGGTCCGGCAGCAGGTCTGCGGCGGCGTCGAGCAGCGCTTCCCGCAGGGACGCCTTCGTCCGGTCAGTGAAGCTGGTCACACCTTCACCTTGACACAGATCACTCCGCTGTCAAGGTGCTGTACATGATCGGCTGACGTGTAAATTTGTCGGTGGTGGCGGCTACCGTGTTGGTCGTGGGCATCACGGTGGGGTTCGACCTCGACATGACACTGATCGACGCGCGGCCGGGCATGGCCGCGGCGATGAACGCGCTCGGCGTGGAATCCGGCCTGCCGCTGGACGGCGACGCCTTCGCGGCCAACCTCGGCCCGCCGCTCGACGACATCCTGCGCGGCTTCGAGGCGCCGGAGGAGCGCATCCCCGGGCTCGTCGACCGGTTCCGCGCCCTGTACCCGGAGATGGTGGTGCCGAGCACGGTCGCGCTGCCGGGCGCGGTCGAGTCGCTGCGCGCGGTGCGGGCCGCGGGCGGGCGCACGCTCGTCGTCACCGGGAAGTACGGGCCGAACGCGCAGCTGCACGTCGACGCGCTCGGCCTGGACGTCGACGAGGTCGTCGGCGAGCTGTGGTCGACCCGCAAGGCCGAAGCGCTCCTGGCGCACGACGCGCGGGTGTATGTCGGAGATCACGCCGGTGACATTCGCGGTGCGCTGGCCGCGAACGCGATCGCGGTGGGCGTCACGACGGGTCCGTGTGATCGCGCGCTGCTGCTGAGCGAAGGAGCGGAGGTGGTCTTCGACTCGCTGACGGAGTTCCCGGACTGGTTCGAGCGGACCTTCGCAGCGGTGCGTTAGCTCTTGGCGCGCGCCTCGCGGACCAGCGCGATCAGGCCCAGCAGCAGCCCGAGCGGGGTGATCACGCCGGCCGCGACGGACAGCCAGACCGGGAGGTTCTCGAGGCCGGCGGCGAACATGACGAACACCGTCAGCACGGCGAGCATGCCGAGGCCGAAGAGGCCGATGCCGATCCGCATCAGGAACGGTTTGCCGGGAGACGCCACGGCGGCCTCCTTCGTCGCGGTCTTCATGGGCAAGAGCGTATCCGCAGGTATCGACTTCTCCCCAGGGCATGTGGCGAGATACCCTTTACCCAGCGCGCCCTGGGTACGCCCCCGGGCGCGTTCGTCGTGAGCGGGACAGCAGAAGGACTGGTGAGGGAAGTGCCGACCGGCAAGGTCAAGTGGTACGACGCGGAGAAGGGGTTCGGGTTCGTCACGCAGGATGGCGGCGCCGACGTCTACATTCGCAAGGCCGCGCTGCCGCAGGGCGTCGAGGGGCTCAAGGCCGGGCAGCGCCTGGAGTTCGGCGTCGCCGACGGCCGCCGCGGTCCGCAGGCGCTCTCCGTCCGGCTGCTCGACCCGCCGCCGTCCGTCGCCGAGGCGCGCCGTCGCCCCGCGGAGGAGCTGCACGGCCTGATCGAGGACATGATCAAGCTCCTCGAGCTGAAGGTGCAGCCGGACCTGCGGCGCAACCGGTACCCGGACCGCAAGCACACCAAGCAGATCGGCGAGATCATGCGCGCCGTCGCCCGGGACCTCGATCCCTAAGCCTCCAGGCGCAGGCCCCACACGTCGCTCGCCATGATGTCCGAGCCACCGGATCCGGTGCTCACCACGGCCGAGTACGCCTGAACCTCCACCGCGGACACCCGGTCGGCGGGGGTCGGCGGCGTGGCCGTGTAGGCATAGCGGTCCAGCGACGTGATCAGCACCGGGTCGCGCCGCTTGAACTCGCCCTGCGGAGTGACGTACTCGACGATGATCCGCCAGGGCGCGTCCGCGACCTCGCCGGGCACCGAGACCTGCACCGGCTTGCCCGGCCGCACCCGCAGCGTTTCCGGCGCGCGCACCGAACGGCACGGGTCCTGCTGCGAGTAGTCACAGGTGATCGTCGGCGTGGAGTTGATCGTGTGGCCGTCGGCGTAGAACGTGACCTCGGCCGGGCCGGGCGCCGAGCAGCCGGCCACCGCGAACCCACCGGCCGCAAGCAGGGCCACCACCCGGGAACGTCGCATGGCCGGAGCCTACCGGCGGGCCGACGGGTCCCTGGGCAGGCCCTGGGCCGGGAAGCTGCCGGTCGGCTCCGGGCGCAGCGGCCGGTCGCCGCCGAGGCCCGGGATCAGCGAGCCGCCGCGGCGCACCAGGTACGTCTGCGTCATGCCGACCGCCAGCAGCACACTGATCACCAGGAAGCCGATCCAGTACGTCGGCGGCAGCAGCAGGCCCACCGCGCCGCCGAAGCACCAAGCCAGCTGCAGCACGGTCTCCGAGCGGCCGAACGCCGACGCCCGCGACTCCTCGGGCAGGTCCTCCTGGATGACGGCGTCGAGGCTGATCTTCGCCAGCGCGCTCGCCGTCGCGCCGATCAGGCCGACGATCGCGGCCGTGGCCAGGCCGGGCAGCAGCGTCGCGACCAGCGCGGCCAGCACACAGCCCGCCACGCAGCCGACGATCACCTGGTCCGGGCTGCCGAAACTGAGCCGCGACCCCAGCGCGTTGCCGATGAACCCGCCCGCGCCGGCCGCGGCGCCGATGATCCCCAGCAGCAGCAGCTGCATGAACGGGCTGTGCCCGCTGCCCTCGGTCTGCGCCTTCACCGCGAAGGCGGCGAACATCATGAGGAAGCCGGTGAGCACGCGCACCGAGCCGTTGCCCCACAACGCGACGACGATGTGACGCCCCAGCGGCTGCCGTCGTTTCTTCTCCTTCGGGTGGGCCGAAAGCGACGTCGGGACCTCGCCTTCGGTCGCTTCGACCCAGGCCGGGATCCGCATCGACTGCACCGCCGCGGCGACGCAGATCAGCGCCGTGAACCACAGCGCGCCCGCCGAACCGGAGATGGCGTTGATGCCGCTGGCCAGCGCGCCGAAGACCCCGGCGGCGACCAGGCCGAACGTCGTCAGCCGGGCGTTCGTCTTGGAGAGCGTGATCTCCGAGGGCAGCACCCGCGGGGTCACGGCCGCTTTGAGCACGGTGAAGGACTTCGAGAGCACCATCATCCCGAGCGCGGCGGGGTAGAGCAGCCAGTCGTCGAAGTGCAGCGCCATCACCACGGCCATCAGGCCCTGGCCGACCGAAGACGCGCACATCGCCAGCCGCCGGCCGCGCTGCACCTTGTCGAGCGCCGGCCCGATCACCGGCGCGACCAGCGCGAACGGCGCGATCGTGATGAGCAGGTAGAGCGCGACCTTGCCCTTGCTCTCCCCGCTGGTCGCGGCGAAGAACAGCGTGTTGGCCAGCGCGATCGCCATCGCCGCGTCGCTGGCGTAGTTCAGCATGACGGCGTAGGTCAGCGAGGTGAGGCCGGACTTCTCGGCGCCGTCGGCCTTCGTCGCGCGCTGGAAGGCGCCGACGGCCTGGCCGGTCAGCTGCCGGCTGCGCATCGCTGCCACCCGCGTGACGGTGATCTTCTTCGGCAGCTTCGGCGTGCCACCCGGTGTCCGCGGCTCTTCCCGCGGCGGCTCGGGTCCGGGCTGCGGCGGGCGCGGCTCACCTGCGTACCCGCCGGTGTCGTAGTGCTCGTACTCGCCGCTGCCGGGACGGCGTTCCCCCTGGTAGAAGCCGGGCTGCTCGCGGCGCACCGGCTCGGTGCGGTGCGGGTCGTACGGCCGGGCGCCGCGCGGTGGCGGCGGCCGGTGTCCGGACGGCGCGGCCGCGGTCGGCGCCTCGTTCGCGTTCGGCACGCGGTCGTCGTAGTACCCGCCGCGCGGCGGGGGTGGCGGCGGGGCCGGCCGTTCGACGCGGGCGGGCGGCGGCGGGCTCGGGCTCTGGTGCTCGACGCGGGTGGGCGCCGGGCTCTGGTGTTCGGCGCGCGCCGGGGTCACGGCGTCCCGCCAGGACCGGGCCTGCGCGGCGCCCGGCTCCGGCGCCCAGCGCCGCTTGGACTTCCGGCCGCGCTGCTGCGAGCCGGAGCCGTCGGAGCGGGAGCCGAAGAGTGCCACGTCTCAATCCTGCCTTACCGGAGGTCGGTCCCGCCTGCTCATCCGTGCTTTCCCGGCGTTACCGGGACGAACCTCACCCGGAACGTGACCTGCCACTGCTTCCCGGCGAGCAGGAACTCGTCCGTCCCGGGAACGGCGGCGATACCGTTGAGCACGTCCTCAGCACCCGTTTTGTTCAGCTGGGCACGCAGCTGACCTGCGTCGATCGTCCCGGTGACGTGTCCGGTCGCCGCGTTGATGCGCAGGACGGTGTCGGTGTGCCAAACGTTTGCGTACACCTCGTCGCCGACACACTCGAGCTCGTTGAGCTGATCACGGCCGACGTCGACGCTGCCGGTGACGGCGAAGGTCTTCGGGTCGCGGAAGGTCAGCCACGACGAGCCGTTGCTCATCACGAGCCGGCCGTCCGGCTGGTGGCAGAGGCCCCAGCCTTCACCCTGATAGGGGACGCGCCGCAGCTCGGCGAGGGTTTTCGAGTCGCGTTCGATGGCGAAGCCGTCCTGCCAGGTGAGCTGCCACAGCGTCGGCCCGAGCACGGTGACGCCCTCACCGAAGAGCGGCGCGGGGAGCGTGGCCTTCGTGATGGGCGGGCCGCCGGCCGGGCCCGCGGTGAGCGTCGACGCGCCGGCGAGGCCGGTGCTCTCGTAGAGGGTGTCGCCGGCGAACTCGAGGCCTTCGGTGAACGCGGTGGGGTCGTGCGGCAGGGTCGAGAGCACCTGGACGGTCAGCTGTTCGGGGCCCGGCTCCTGCTCGGGCGCCCCGGCGCAGCCGCCGAGCGCGGCGGCCAGCAGCAGTGAGGTGATGATCGGCGTGCGCACGTTGAACAGCCTGGCACGGGCGCCGAGGATGCGTGCGGCACAATTGGCCGCATGACTCTGCTGCTGACCCTCGACGACGGCTCCGTGCAGCGCAAACTCGCCGACGCGGTGGAGTTCGCGCGAGCCGCGGTGCTGGAGGACGCGCCCGAGGAGCAGATCGGCGCCCACGTGGGTGCCGCCCGCGAGGACGCGGTCACGGCGAGTCACCTCTTCGAGGCCCAGGTCCCGGGTTATCGCGGCTGGCGCTGGTCGGTGACGATCGCCCTGGCGGGCGACGACGAGCCGGTGACGGTCAGCGAGGTCGTCCTGGTGCCCGGCCCCGAAGCCCGGATCGCCCCGGCGTGGGTGCCGTGGGAGCGCCGGGTCCGAGCGGGCGACCTCGGCGTCGGCGACATCTTCCCGACGGACGAGAACGACCCCCGCCTGGCCCCGGCGTACATCCAGTCGGACGACCCGGCGGTAGAGGCAGTGGCCCACGACGCGGGGCTGGGCCGGGTACACGTGTTGTCCCGTTTCGGCCGCACGGACGCGGCGGCCCGCTGGCACTCGGGCGAGTTCGGCCCCCGGTCCGACATGGCCCGCAGCGCCCCGGACGTGTGCGGGACGTGCGGGTTCTTCGTGCCGTTGGCGGGTTCGCTGCGCGGAGTGTTCGGAGTGTGCAGCAACGACATAGCCCCAGCAGACGGCCACGTGGTCGACGTCGAGTACGGCTGTGGAGCCCACTCGGAGGTCGAGGTCGAGGTGACGTCGTCGGTTCCGGTGGCGGAGCTGGTTTACGACGATTCGCTGTTGGATTTCACGCCGGTGGCGGAGGTGGAGGAGCCGGCGAAGGCGAAGCCGGAGTCGGCGGCGGAGCCGGAATCGGAGGTCGCGGAGCCGGAGTCTGCGAAGGCGGTCGAGGCGACGGCGGCGCCGGAGACGGTGGAGTCGGCGGCGGTCGAGTCGGAGACGGCGATCGCGGAGGCGGATGTCTCACCGGCGGAGGTGGAGCCGGGGGTCGTTTCGGAGAGTTCGCCGGCTGAGGCGGTCGCCGAGCCAGAGTCCCCCGAGGCGGCGACCGGTGCGGTGGCGGCCGAGACGACTGATGTGGTTGCCGAGCCGCAGCCGACCGAGGCGACCGGTGCGGCCGCCGAGCCGGAAGTTCCCGAGGCGGCGGTGACCGGCGCGGTTGCGGATGCGGTCGCAGAGCCGGAGCTCCCCGAGACGGCGGCGACTGGTGCGGTAGCCGAGCCGGCGGCGGTCGAGGTGCCGGAGGCTGTGAACGCGGAGCCGGTGAAGGAAGCGGCCGCCGAGCCGATCCCGGCGGCGGACACCGCGGCTGCGGAGCCGACGCAGACCGAGGCGACAGATGCGGTCGCCGAGCCGGTTGTGACCGAGGTGCCGGAGCCCACAGATGCGGAGCCGACTCAGGCCGAGGCAACTAATGCGGTCTCGGAGCCGCAGGCTCCCGAGGCGGCGACCGGCGAGGAGCAAGCACAGCAGGCCGAGGCGACCGATGGAGCCGCGGAGCCGGTGGCCGAGCCCGCGGTTGCCGAGCCGATTCAGGCCGAGGTGACCGATGTGGTCGCGGAGCCGGTGGCGGCTGAGGTGGCGGAGCCCGCGGTTGCCGAGCCGATTCAGGCCGAGGTGACCGATGTGGTCGCCGAGCCGGTGGCCGCTGAGGTGGCGGAGCCCGCGGATGTCGAGCCCACCCAGGCTGAGGTCACCGATGCGGTCGCAGAGTCGCAGGTCGCTGAGGCGCCGGAGTCGGCGCAGGCCGATGTGGTTGCTGAGCCGGTCACGGCGGAATTTGCTGGCGCGGACCAAGCCCAGGCCGAGGTGACCGATGTGGTCGCCGAGCCGGTGGCGGAACCCGCGGATGCGGAGCCAACCCAGGCCGAGGTGACTGATGCGGTCGCCGAGCCGCAGGTGGCTGAGGCGCCGGAGTCGGCGCAGGCCGATGTGACCGCCGAACCTAGCGCGGCTGAGGTGGCGGAGCCTGCTGATGCGGAGCAGGACCAGACTGAGGTGGCTGATACGGCCGCCGAGTCGGTGGTGGAGCCTGCCGAGCCGACCCAGGCTGACCTGACCGACTCCGCCGCTGAGGCGCACGCAACTCCTGGCTCGCACGAATCCGCGCCTGAAACTCAAGGGATTCCCCCGGAGGCGAGCCGGCTTTCGGCGGCTGGGGTTGCTGAATCCCTCGCGGCCGACACCTCCGGTGAGCGGCTCGTCGACGTGACCGACCAAGACGTCGAGGCGACCGATGGCGGGACCGAAGAGCACGGTGACCAGCGCAACGGCTGAGCCGCACGGTGCCGATCCCTTCGGCACTGCGCGGCTCCGCGAAGCGACCCTGCGCGCCTGGCAGGACTCGCCCACCCGGCTCACCGAGGACACCAACGTCGAGCGGGATCTTCGCGTCGGCGCCTATCGGGATCGGCTTTTTGTCGAGCTCGCCCAGAATGCCGCCGACGCCGCCATGGCCGCCGGTAAGCCTGGGCGGGTTCGGGTGTCTCTTGTGGACCGTGAACTCCGGTTTGCCAACACCGGGGCTCCGCTTGACGCGCGTGGCGTCGCGTCGCTCGCTTCGCTACGGGCCTCTGGCAAGACCGGTGAGACCGTCGGGCGGTTCGGTGTCGGTTTTGCCGCCGTGCGCACCGTTTCCGACGAACCTCGCGTCGTGTCCACGACCGGTGGGGTCGTCTTTTCCGCCGATCGCACTCGGGAAGCCGCCGGTATCAGCGGTGACGTCCCCGTGCTGCGGCTGCCGTGGCCCGTGGCCGCCGATGTTCCCGTTGGCTTCGACACCGAAGTCCGGTTGCCGCTGCGGGACGACGTTGACGGGCGCGCGCTGCTCGACCAGCTTGCCAACGACGTCGCCGATCTGCTTCTCGCTCTGCCCTGGCTGGCGGAAGCCGATGTGGACGGTCGCGTTTGGACTCGGGTTGCCGAGGGTGACGTCGTTGTCGTGCGGGGGCCGGAGCGGGAAACTCGCTGGCTGACCCACCGCGGTGACGTCGTCTGGGCCGTTCCGGTTGACCGTGAAGGCATTCCGCAGCCGCTCGACGAGGACGTCCTGCACGCGCCGACCCCGACCGATGACGCCCTGTCGCTTCCCGCTCGGCTTCTTGCGTCCGTGCCGGTCGAGCCTTCGCGTCGGCGCGCGCTGCCTGGGGACGAACTCGCCAAGGCGCTCGAGAGTGCCGCTGCCGAGTACGTCGGGCTCGTTCGGCTGTTGCCGGACGAGAACCGGTTCGGTCTTGTTCCCAAGCCGGGGTTGCCGAAGTCCACTGTGGACGCCAAGCTGCACGACGAAGTGCTGGCGAACCTCGCGAGGGAGCCTTGGCTGTCCACTCAGGACGGCGTCGAGGTGAGTGGACGCCAGGCGCGGGTCATCGACGTTGAGGTGCCTGGGCTCGCGAAGCTCCTGGCTGACGTCGTGCCTGGGCTGATCAAGAGTTCCGCGCCGGCGCAGACGTTGAAAGCCGTCTCCGTTCAGGTGATCAGCATCGAAGAAGTGCTGGAAACGCTTACCGGGACCAGCCGAGAACCCGGCTGGTGGCACGACGTCTACGCCGCACTGACCATCGCCGTCGAGTCGCACGCGCTGGCCGTGTCCAGGTTGGACGGTCTTCCCGTTCCGCTGTCGGACGGCCGGACGCTGCCGGGGGCCAAGGGCTGCCTGCTCGTCGAAGGCTCCGCCGAGCTGCTCGAACTGTTGTCCGATGTGGACATTCCGGGGCTGCGGCTGGTGCACCCGGCCGCGTCGCACCCGCTGCTGGAACGCTTGGGCGCCAAGCAAGCCGACGCCCGTGAGCTGCTCAACGCCGATGAGCTGCGGGACGCAGTCGAGCGCAGTGTCGAAGACGTCCGGTCCGGATTGGACGGTACGACCCTCGCGGGCGCTGTCCTCCGGCTGATCGCCGACTGCGGGAACGACGCCCCGCGCTGGGTGGGCGCGCTCGCTTTGCCTGCTACCGATTCCTGGCGACGCGCCGACGAGCTGCTGCTCCCGAACTCGCCGTTGCTCGACATCTTCGACGAAGAGGTCTTCGAGGAAGACGGCGCACTCGACGTCCTCGACGAGGATTTCGCGGGAGACTGGCCCGTCGAGACGCTGCAAGCCGCCGGGGTGCTCGACTCCTTCGCGCTCGTCGTCGACGACGAACCGCACGAACCCGACCACGACCTGCCCGACGAAGAGGCCTGGTGGGACTCGTTGACGGAGCCGCCGTCGACGCTCGTCGCGATCCGGGACCTCGACCTCGTCGCCGACGACGCCTGGCCCGCCGCGCTCAAACTGCTGGCCGCGCGGCCGGAGACGTTCCGCGCCCTGCGTGGACACGCGTCCTGGTGGATCGCGCAGTACGCCCTGCTCGGCGGGTTCGCGCCGAACGAATGGCGCCTCGGGAGCGCCGATCTGGCCGGGCTTTACGACGAAGTTCCCGACGTCGGACTGAGCGTGGACCTGCTCGAAGTCGCGGGTGTGCGCACGGACCTGACGCTGTCCACTGTGGATGAAGCGGAAGATGTCCTGAAACGGCTTGCCGATCCCGACAGGACAGTCTCACCGGGACTGACCACTCGCGCCTACGACGCCGTGGTCGAGTCCGGGTTGGACCCGCGTCCGCCGGAAGCCGTCCGGGCCGCGGACGGGTCCGTTGTGGACGACGCGCTGGTCCTCGACGTGCCCTGGGTGGCCGGTGCTCTAGAACCGAACCAGTACGTCGTCGCGCCGGACGAGCCGGAGCGGCTCTCGGCCCTGCTCGACCTTCCGCTGGCCGGCACCGAGGACGCCGAGGTGACCAGCCAGGGCGAGTACGCGCCCTGGGCCGAGCTGCCCGCGCTGAAGCTCGTCGCCGACCTGCTCGGCATCCGGCTGCCCGACGGCGGCGTGCTGGTGCACGACCCCCTGACCGTGGTGATCCGGGGCGCCGAACATGACGTCCAGTGGTGGTCCGACGACCGGCTGCACGCGGCCGACACCTCCGAGGGCCTGGCCCGCGCCTTCGCCTGGGCGGCCGGGCGCTGGCCCGACCGGCACCTGATCACGGCGCTGCTCGACGACCCCTCGCCGCGGACACTCCTGAGTTAAAGCCGCTGAGCGGACTTCGAGCCCCGCCGGGCGGCGGCGCGCTGCCAGGCGATGATCGCCAGGCCGATGAACCCGAGCACGAACCCGGACAGCGCCGTCTGCACCCACAGCCCCGAAGTCGTGAAGAAGAGCACCACCAGCGCGACAGCCCAGATCGAGGTGCCTACGATCACCACCGGCGTCAGGTCGGTCAGCTTCTTGGGCAGCTCCGGCGTGTGCCGCAACGAGCCCGTAACCTCCGGTGGATTGCTCGGATCACTCACGAGGTGCAGGGTACTCCGCAG
The DNA here is from genome assembly GCF_055583145.1 of Amycolatopsis sp. NPDC104819. Classification (NCBI taxonomy): domain Bacteria; kingdom Bacillati; phylum Actinomycetota; class Actinomycetes; order Pseudonocardiales; family Pseudonocardiaceae; genus Amycolatopsis; species Amycolatopsis sp. NPDC104819. The sequence goes on from NZ_JBVJON010000016.1 coordinate 42,965, forward strand.
CAGCGAGAGAATGGGCAGGCGAATGGCGGAGCAGGAGACGACCCGCACCGGGACGTCCACACTGGACCGGTTCTTCAAGATCACCGAACGGGGTTCGACCGTCCCGCGCGAGCTGCGCGGCGGCCTGGTCACCTTCGTCACGATGGCCTACATCGTGGTGCTGAACCCGCTGATCATCGGCAGCTTCGCCGCTGACGACGCGGGCGCGCACAAGGACCTCCTCGGCGGCATCCTGCCGGTTCCGCAGGTGGCGGCGGTCACGGCGCTCGTCGCCGGCGTAATGACGATCCTGATGGGCCTGGTCGCGAACTACCCGTTCGCCATCGCCACCGGCCTGGGCATCAACAGCCTGGTCGCGGTCACCATCGCCCCGCAGATGACCTGGCCCGAGGCGATGGGCCTGGTGGTCATCGAGGGCGTCATCATCGTGCTGCTCGTGCTCACCGGCTTCCGCACCGCGGTGTTCCGGGCCGTGCCCGCGTCGCTGAAGTCGGCGATCGCCGTCGGCATCGGCGTGTTCATCTGCCTGATCGGGCTGGTCGACGCCGGGTTCGTCCGCCGGCTGCCGGACGACGCGCACACCACCGTCCCGGTGGGCCTGGGCATCAACGGCTCGATCGCCTCCTGGCCGACCGCGGTGTTCGTCGTCGGCCTGCTGGTCACCGGCATCCTGGTGGTGCGCAAGGTCAAGGGCGCGATCCTGATCGGCGTGCTGTCCTCGACCGTGCTGGCCATCGTCGTGGAGGCGATCGTCAAGGCCGGGCCGTCGCAGGGCACGAACCCGAAGGGCTGGAACCTCGGCTATCCGGCGCTGCCGGACCAGGTCGTCGGCCTGCCGAACCTCTCGCTGGTGGGCGACGTCTCGTTCGGCGCCTGGACGCGGCTGCCGATCATCACCGTCTGCCTGCTGGTGTTCACGCTGGTCCTGGCCGACTTCTTCGACGCCATGGGCACCATGACCGGCCTTGCGAAGGAAGCCGACCTGCTGCCGAAGGACGGGCAGCTGCCCAACGTCGGCAAGGCGCTGTTCGTCGAGGGCCTCGCCGGCGCGGCCGGTGGGTTCGGCTCGGCCAGCTCGAACACGGTGTTCGTCGAGTCCGCGTCCGGCATCGCCGAGGGCGCGCGGACCGGCCTGGCGAACGTCGTCACCGGCGTGCTGTTCATCGCCGCGATGTTCCTGACGCCGCTGTATCAGGTCGTGCCGGTCGAGGCGGCCGCGCCGGCGCTGGTCGTGGTCGGCGCGATGCTGATGGCGCAGGTACGCGACATCGACTTCACCGACTACTCGATCGCGCTGCCCGCGTTCCTGACGATCGTCGTCATGCCGTTCACGTACTCGATCGCGAACGGCATCGGCGCCGGCTTCGTCAGCTACGTCGTGATCCGCGCGGCCACCGGCAAGGCACGCCAGGTGCACCCGCTGATGTGGGTGATCGCGCTGGCGTTCGTCGCCTACTTCGCCGTCGGGCCGATCCAGGCGGCGTTCAGCTCCTGATCTCCAAGGCTTCGTCGAGGACACCCCGGTTGCGGTCGAACTCCGCGGCCGGGGCCTCGAACCGCACTGTCACCAGGGCGTCGCCGGCGCCGAGGCCGACCACGGTCACCCGCCGCGGCACGCCGTCACGTTCGTAGGTGAAGTCCCATTCCGCGGCGTCGCGGTCGGCGATCGGAGCGTGCCCGACGACCGTGCCCTGCCCGCGCGCGACGGCTTCGAGGCCGCTCAGCGCGTCCTCCTGCGTGATCGGCACCCGGTCGGTCTCGAGCAGGAGGTCGCCCTGGCGGTAGCTCGCGCGCTCCTTGTCGTGGGTCACCGTCCAGGTGGCGGGCACCGGGATGTGGAGCGTCGTGCCGGGCTCGTCGGGGAGCGGGTAGAGCGCCACGGCCCGCGCAGCGGCGCTGGGCGAGGTGAGCGGCGGCGCGGCCGCCGGGGCATCGTCGCCGCACCCGGCCACGATCGCCAGCAGTGCCAGGCCGGCGACGGCCGCAAGCTTCCTGTTCATCGGACCCCCAGTCTCCGAGAAGAGGACGCGCGGCCCTCTTCCGGGTTGCGGTTGACGGAGATCACCCGTGCAGTGGAAGTTTCGTAAGGTATGCTAACTATATGTCCGGCGACACGCACGAACGCTCCTTGGCGAGCCGTCTGCGTCTCGCGGTGGTCCGGCTCAACCGCCGGCTGCGGGCACAGCGCGTCGGGGACGACCTCACGCTGACGCAGGTCGCCGCGCTGTCCACCCTGCACAAGTGCGGTGCGCTGACCCCGGGTCAGCTCGCCGCTAAGGAAGGCGTCCAGCCACCTTCGATGACGAGGGTGATCGCCGCGCTCGAGGAGATGAAGTTCGTCGAGCGGCGCCCGCACCCGACCGATGGCCGGCAGGCCATCGTCGAGCTGTCCGAAAGCGGGCTGGCGTACGTGCGCAAGGCCATCTCCGTGCGAGAGGCCTGGCTGGACCGGCAATTGGCGGAACTCGGCGACGAAGAGCGCGAAGTGCTCTCGAAAGCCGCCGAAATCATAGACAGGATGGCGGGGAACTAACCACGGTGACGGCCACGGGTAGCGAAACCAAACGTTCCATCGAGACCACTGCTACCCGGGACACGGCCCCACCGCCGTCCGCCTCGCCACCATCTCCTCCGAAGCGCGGCAGCATGTTCGCGTCGCTGCGGGTCCGCAACTACCGGCTGTTCTTCACCGGCCAGGTCATCTCGAACATCGGCACCTGGATGCAGCGCATCGCCCAGGACTGGCTGGTGTTCACCCTCAGCGGCAACAACCCGATCGCCCTCGGTGTCGCCGTCGCGCTGCAGTTCACGCCGACGCTGTTCCTCTCGCTGTGGGCCGGCGTGCTCGCCGACCGCGTCGACAAGCGACGCCTGCTGACCTGGATCCAGGCCGCGGCGTGCTCCCAGGCAGTGGTGCTGGGTGTGCTCGACCTGAGCGGGTTCGTCGAGCTGTGGCAGGTCTACGTCCTGTGCTTCACGCTCGGCGTCACCGCGGCGCTCGAAGTGCCGACGCGCCAGTCGTTCGTCGCCGAGATGGTGGGCCGCGACCAGGTCGCCAACGCCGTCGCGCTCAACTCGTCGATCTTCAACATGGCGCGCATCGTCGGCCCGGCCATCGCCGGGTTCGCGATCACCTGGATCGGCACCGGCTGGCTGTTCATCGCGAACGCGGCCAGCACGGTCGCCGTGATCACCGGGCTGGTTCTGATGAACCCGGACAAGCTCTTCCGCGTCGCGGCGGTGCCGCGCGAGAAGGGCCAGCTGGTCGAGGGCCTGCGGTACGTCCGGCGGCGCTCCGACCTGATGACGGTGATGGTGCTGGTGCTGTTCGTCAGCACGTTCGGCATCACGTACTTCAGCTCGCTCCCGATCGTCGCGGCGAACGTGTTCCACACCGCCGCCGACGGCTACGGGCTGCTGTCGACGCTGGTCGCGGTCGGCACCTTCACCGGCGCGATCATGTCGGCCCGCCGCGGGACGAAGGGCCGGCCGCGGGTGCGGCTGATGTTGATCTCGGCGTTCTTCCTCGGCGTGTTCGAGCTGCTCACGGCGTTCATGCCGACGTACCTGACGTTCGGCCTCGGCCTGATCCCGCTCGGCTTCGCCACGATGACGTTCCTCAACACCGCGAACGCGCTGGTGCAGACCTCGGTCAGCCCCGAGATGCGCGGCCGCGTGATGGGGCTGTACGTGCTGGTGCTGATCGGCGGCAACCCGATCGGCGGGCCGATGGTCGGCTGGATGGCGCAGGCGTTCGGCGGACGGTCTCCCTTCTACATCGGCGGGGCGGTTTCGGCGCTGGCCGCGGTGGTGTGCGCGGTGGTTTTGATCCGGCGGGGCGGGGTTTCCTGGCCGGTTCAGCGCGGGTTCGGGCTTCGGGTGTTGAAGCGGGCGAAGGTCTAGCGGTCATCTTGGCTGCTTGGGGTGGGAGGCTGTAGACTGATTTTGCACCTGCCACTAGGCGGGCGAAGTGGACCCGGCAGCCTTCCGGACGGTGGGCGGGCCGGGTTTCGCGTTTCCGGCGTCAGACGGTCTTGATGTCGACGACGAAATCCCTGGCCCGTGTCTTCCACTGGCCTCCTCGCTGCCAGCACCAGGCGAATGCGTCGGGGATCGCGAGCAGCGGCTCCTCGTGTGCGCGATGGTGGCGGTATTCCAGCGCCTCGCAGCCGTGTAGCCGGGTCGACCGGTACAGGATCCGGCGGTCGAGCTCGAGCACCGATTCGTCGGTTTCGAGAACGAGCATGCGTGTTCCGGCGGTCGCGAGGTCGGCGATCAACCCGTCGAGACAAGCCTCTCGTTGCCGTCTGCGGTCGTGTGCCGAGGCGTCATAGATCGTCACCGCCGGACTCAGCTCGGCGATGACGTCGAAGATCTGCTTGCGCCGGCTGTCGCTTTCGTGGGTGAAGTGCAACCGCCACTGTCCGGGTAACACCAATGCGCGCACGGCCTGGCGAGCCCGGTTGAGGTCGCCGGGTAGCACCGCGGCGGCGGTGACGAGGTAACCACCGCGCTTGCTCTCGTCGGCGAACACATGGGCAGGCATCCTTGCATTGTGCCGCGAGGTGCGACTGCGTGTGACCGAGGGATCCCGTTCCGTGTTCGCGACACCACCTCACTCGAACGAGTGAGATCGGGGTCTCCGCAAGGAGCCTCTTGTCCGGGAGATGAGGTTAGGCTAACCTCATACATGTCCGCTTCGTGGTGGGAGCGGCAGTCAGTTCGGGAACGGACGGAGCCCCGGCCCTGGGAACCCCAGGCCGGGGCTTCGTTCATTGCACGGGAAGTGTCGGGCTGAGCGATCCGCTCGTCAAGGGGCTCTCACCCGGCGGAGTGGGCAGCCGCGTCAGCGGGAGACCGAAGTAGACGCGGTACGCCGTGCGGATCGCGGCTTCACCCGTCAGCGTGATTTCGTTCCGGACGCCGTCGACCGTCTCGATCAGTTGGCTGCCCGACAGCGTTACCCGGCCCTGCGACGTCGGCCGCGAGCACGTCAGCGACTTCGTGAAGTGGGACTCCGGGGACGTCGCCTGCCACCAGGCCATCGGGACGAAGTCGGACAGCGGCCGCGGCCGGCGCTCGAGGCGGTACTGGGGCCGGCCGTCCATGACGACGTCCACGTCACCGTGCGGCGCGTCCAGGAGCAGGAACTCACCTTCCGGATCGGACTGGCCGTCCACGCCGGACAGTCGCAGCGGGCGGTGGGAGAACCGGCCGAAACCGACGTCGACCAGCCAGGGCTCGTCCAGGGACACGATGATCGCCGCGTGGTCCAGCGGCGGGCCGAGCGTCCCGTCCGGCCGGAACACCTGCGCCGCGTGCAGCGAGGCGTCGTAGCCGAGCTCGCGCAGCAGCGCCGCGAAGAGGCCGTTCAGCTCGTAGCAGAATCCACCGCGACGCCGGTGGACGATCTTGTTGAACAACGCCTCCTCGCCGAGTTCGACGGGCTCGCCGAGGTGGATGCTCAGGTTCTCGAACGGCACCGTGCTCAGGTGGCGTTCCTGCAGGTGGCGCAAGGTCGTCAGGTCGGCCGTCGCGGGCCACGCGACCCTCAGGCGGGCCAGATACGCGTCAACGTCCATGCCGCCACTCTCACACCTCGACCGCACTCGAGGTCAAGCGATTTCACCCGCCGACGAAAAACGGGGCCCTTCCGAGTGGAAGGACCCCGTTGCCGAGGGAGAACTCAGCCGAGCAGCAGGCCGTTGCCACCGGCGACGGCGTTGTCGAAGCGCTTGGAGATCTCCGCCCAGTTGAAGATGTTCCAGAGAGCCTTGACGTAGTCCGGCTTCACGTTCTTGTAGTCCAGGTAGAACGCGTGCTCCCAGACGTCGACGAGCAGGATCGGCACGGTCGGCAGGATCAGGTTGTTGTGGTGGTCGCGCAGCTGCTGGGTGATCAGCGTCTTGCCGATCGGGTCCCAGGAGAGCGCGCCCCAGCCGTTGCCCTGGATCGTCGTCGCCACGGCGGTGAACTGCGCCTTGAACTTGTCGAAGGAGCCGAAGGCCTCGTCGATCGCCGCGGCCAGCTCGCCGGTCGGCTTGTCGCCGCCTTCCGGCGACAGGATCTTCCACCACACGACGTGGTTGGCGTGGCCGGCCAGGTTGAAGGCCAGGGTGGTCTCCAGGCCGACGATCGAGCCGAAGTCGCCGGCGTCGCGCGCTTCGGCGATCTTGTCGAGCGTGTCGTTCGCGCCCTTGACGTAGGTCGCGTGGTGCTTGCTGTGGTGCAGCTCGTTGATCTCGCCGGAGATGTGGGGCGCGAGGGCGCTGTAGTCGTAGTCGAGATCGGGGAGCTCGTAGCGGGCCATTGGCCCTCCTTCTGTCTTCGACACAAGTTTCCGGTATCGAACCTAGTAGCACACGCCTCTCCGCGGCGAGCGGGGGCGCGTGGCCGTCACCATCCGGGACGGCGGCTCTGCGAGTGGCGTACCCGGGGGTCCGGCACCCGAAACCGAGCCTGCTACCTCGACCTAACTGGAGGTCAACGAGCTGTGAGATCACGCACGGTACTCGTCCAGCCGTGAAGCCAGCTCCTCGAACACCGCGACGTTGCACTCGAACGCCACCAGCGTCTCGTCGATCACGCGGGCGCGCTCGGCCTCGTCCCACGGCGCGTTGTCCAGCTTCGCGCGGTACTGGTCGCGGAAGCGGGGCGCGCTGCCGATGCCCTCGAAGTGGTAGAAGAGCGTGCCGGCCTCGGCGACGTCGTACGTCTTCTCCAGCAGCCGCCGGATCGCCTGGCCGCCCGCGATGTCGCCCAGGTAGCGCGTGTAGTGGTGCGCGACGTACCCGCCCGCCCACGAAGACGCTTCGCCGATTCGCGCGACGTACGCCTGTGTCGAGGCCAGCGGGGAGATCGTCGAGCGCCAGTCCGGGCCGACCAGGTGTGCGAGGTCGCGCTCCAGGTTGGGCAGCCGCCGCAGCTCGTCGAAGACGAACTCGCCGCCGACCGGGTGGCCGGTCATGCGGTCGCTCGCCGCCTCGATCGCGCCGTAGACGAAGTAATACTGGATCGCGAGCTGGGTGTAGCCCTCTTGCGTCAGCTCGCCGCCGAGCAGGGCGCGCATGTACGTCGAGTAGTTCGCCTTCTCGTGCACCTCGAGCGTCGACGCGCGCAGGGTCGCCGAGAACGGGCGAGCATCCGTGGTCACCGACATGGGGCAGCCTCCCGGCGATCGATCTGACACGCTGTCAGAAAGATCGTAGGGCATATTTCCGGGTTAGGCTACCCTAAATGGCGGCTCCGACCGCTCGGAGCACAAACCGGACGGCCGCCTCGACGACGTCTTCCAGCTGCTCGGGGGGCCCGTCGACCAGCGTCCGGTTGCCCAGCGCCGCCGTGATCATCGGGATCAGGACGTCCGGGTCGGCCGCGGGCCAGCGCCCCAGGTCGACGCCGCCCGCGAGGATCGCGCGCAGCCGGTCGGTGATCGGGTCGGCGTGCGCGCTGATCCGGCGGTACGCCGCGGGCGCCAGCGCCGACGCGAGGGCCGCGCCCGGCGGCATGTGGTACTCGGCCAGCACGCGCAGCTGCAGCCGGACGAAGGTGGCCAGCTGGTCCACCGGGTCGGCCTGCGCCTCGACGGCCTCGGTCAGCCGCGTGACGTACCGGGCGGCCTCGTCCTCGACGAAGGCGACCAGCAGGCTTTCCTTGTCCGGGAAGTGGTTGTACAGCGCGGTGCGGCCCACGCCGGCCGCCGCGGCGACCCCGGCGAGCGTGATCGCGTCGAAGCCGCGTTCGTAGAGCTGCGCGCGCATGACGTCGAAGACCCGCGCCCGGACCTCGCGCCGGTGCGCTTCCAGCGACTCACCGAGAATCTTCGGCATCGGCCCAGGCTAGCGCTCAGTCGTCGAGCGGCCAGGTGTGCACCGGCTCACCGGACTCCGACAGCTCCAGGTAGCGCGCCAGCATCCGGGTGAGCGCCGCCTCGCGGTCGAGGCCGCGTTCCTGCGCGCGCACGACGTAGTCGCGCTGCCAGGTCGCCCCGGTCTTCCGGGCGAGGCACCGGCGCTCGATGATGCCGAGGTAACGCTCGCGGGCCTCGTCGGAGACGTCGGAGCGGCGCAGCCCCTCGTGGGCGAGCGGCAGCAGGACGCGCAACGCCAGCTCGTCCGGCGGGATCCAGCCGATGCCGGGCCAGTACAGCTGCGCTTCGAAACCGCGGCGCGCGCCGGCGTACAGGTTCTCCTCCGCGGCCTGGAAGGACATCTGGCTCCACACCGGGCGTTCCGCCTCGGCGAGCGCGCGCTGGGCGCCGTAGAAGAACGCCGCGTTCGCCACCGTGTCGACGACCGTCGGCCCGGCCGGCAGCACGCGGTTCTCGATGCGCAGGTGCGGCAGGCCGTCGACGACGTCGTACACCGGCCGGTTCCAGCGCCAGATGGTGCCGTTGTGCATGCGCAGCTCGGTGAGCTTCGGCGCCTGCCCCGCGTCGAGCGCTTCGATCGGGTCTTCGGCGTCGGTTTCCGGGAGCAGGCCGGGGAAGTAGCGGACGTTCTCTTCGAACAGGTCGAAGATGGACGTGATCCACCGCTCGCCGAACCAGACCCGTGGCCGCACACCCTGGTTCTTGAGCTCTTCCGGCCGGGTGTCGGTCGCCTGCAGGAACAGCGGGATGCGCGTCTCGTGCCACAACGCCTTGCCCAGCAGGAACGGCGAGTTCGACGCGAGCGCGATCTGCAGCCCGGCCAGGCACTGCGCCGCGTTCCAGTGCGCCGCGAACTCCTCCGGCGCGACCTGGAGGTGCAGCTGCACGCTGGTGCACGCGGCTTCCGGCAGGATCGACTCGGCGTAGCTGCGCAGGCGTTCGGGCTGCTGGCTCGGCAGCGGCGCGCCTTCCATGGCGAGCACCGTGCGCTCGCCGCGCGCGGCGAAGATCTGGTCGTTCAGCGTCGAGTACCGGGTCTTGTTGGTGAGCCACTTCTGGTCGAAGTGCTCGTGCTTCAACGTCGGCAGGATGCCGATCATCGCGAGCGCCGATCCCGTGTCGCGCGCCTTCGCCGACGCCGTCGCCAGGTACGCGCGGAGGTCGTCTTCCAGCTGGAGGGCCGAATCGCCGGCCAGCGGCCGCGGCGGCACGTTCAGCTCGAGGTTGTGCTGGCCCAGCTCCGTGGTGAACGACGGGTCGTCGAGCGCCTCCAGCACCGCGGTGTTCGTCATCGACGGGCGCATCTCGCGGTCGACCAGGTTCAGCTCGACCTCGAGGCCGATGTTCTTGCGGGGGAACGAAAAACTGCCGTCCGTGAGCATGCGGGCCAACGTGTCGAGACAGCGCTGCACCTTGCGGCGGTACCGTCCGCGGTCGAGCGTGTTGAACGGTTGAGCCGCGAGGTCCATCCCCATGACCATCCCTGCTTTGTGTCGGCGTGGAACTAGGACGTGTTCCAGGTCCTGGCGGACAACCGTTTCACAGCGGTTGCACCCGGGCTAGCGGCCAAACTGGTGCTCTCCGTCACGAGGGGTTGACCGACAGCAAAATAGACCCGTTCGTACCACTCCGGGATCGACGTTCGGACCAGTCGGGCACCCGGTGGGCGGATGACAGACTGGGCGGATGGGCGTGATCCACATCGACGACTCCGGCGACCCGCGCGTCGACGACTTCCGCGACCTGTCCACAGCGGACCGCCGCCCGGACCGCCCGGGCGGCAAGGGACTCGTCATCGCCGAGGGCACCGTGGTGGTGTCCCGGCTGCTGGCGTCCCGCTACCCGGTACGGGCGTTGCTGGGCGTCGAACGGCGGTTCGCCGAGCTGGCCGGCGATCTCGACGGGACAGATGTGCCCCAGTACGTCACTTCCGCGGAGACGATGGCCGACGTGGTCGGCTTCCACCTCAACCGCGGGATCCTCGCCGTCGCCGGCCGGCCCGCGCCGCTCACGGTTTCCGGCGTCGTGGCCGAAGCGCGCACGATCGCCGTGCTGGAAGGCGTGGGAGACCACGAAAACCTCGGCGCGCTCTTCCGCAACGCGGCCGCGCTCGGCGTCGGCGGGGTGCTGCTCGGCCCGGGCTGTTCCGACCCGCTGTACCGGCGCAGCGTGCGCGTGTCGATGGGCCACGTGCTGCGGGTGCCGTTCGGGCACCTGACGGACTGGCCCGGCGGCCTGGACGAGCTGCGGGCGCACGGCTTTTCGGTCGCGGCGTTCACCCCTCGGACGGGCTCGGTTCCGCTGCGCGAGCTGCGGAAGCACGCGCCCGGACGGGTCGCGCTGTTGTTCGGCGCCGAAGGCCCCGGACTGACCGAGGCGGCGCTGGCGGCGGCTGATCACGCGGTCCGGATACCCATGCCGGCGGGAGTCGACTCCCTCAACATCGCCACGGCCGCCGCCGTGGCCTTCTACGAACTGGCGGACGCCGACTAAGGTTCTGGTCTCGGGACTGGTCGAGCGGCGCGAAAGGACCCCATGGAGCTGCGGATCCGCGGTGGGCGCGCCGTGCTGGCCGGCCCCGGCGGGGAACACGCCCGTGAGGTGGACCCGCACAAGCTCGCGATCGGCGCCGACCTGGCACAGGCCCTGCACGAGTGGGCGCGCGTGGCGGCCGCGGTGTCGGTGGACTCCGGCGCCGAGGCGGGCGCGGTCGTCTCCCAACGCGGCCGCCAGCTGGCCGCCCGGCTGGCCTCGGTGATGGGCACGACGGTGCGGTTCGTCGACCCGGTCACCGGCGCCGACACGGTGGTCGAGCCCCCGCCGCGGCCCACCGAACCCGGCCAGCGCCTGGTCCGCTCGCTGCTCGGCCCGCCGGGCGAGCCGGGGGAGCCGACGCCGTGGCTGACCGGGCTGACGGTCTCGGCGTTCATCGCGGCGGTGGTCGTGGTCGCCATGCTGGCGCTGGCTTCGACGTTGGCCCGCGAGACCAGCGGCTGGCTGGCGCTGGTGGCGTCGGTGGTGGTGACGGCCGGGATCGCGCCGTCGTTGTGGCTGATCCGCCGGACGCCGATTTTGCGCTGGGCCGCTTATGGGGCGGCGGGTGGTGTGGTCATCGCTTGGATCGGGGTGCTGGTCATCGCGCTTTAGCGGGTGCGGTGACCTGCAGACGACGACCCGCCGCTGAGCATCGGCAGTCCGGCGACGAGCAGAACCAGTGGCCCGACCGACCCGGAGGTGCCGGGTCGATCCCCCCACTGTCCGGATGCCACGGGAGAACAACCGGAACTTCAGCTCACCCCGGTGCCTGTTCAGCAGACGGCGTCGCGCGCAGGTCGTAACCTGGCGGGATGGAGCAGCTCGACGCGTTGCGGAAGGTGTGCCTGGCCCTGCCGGAAGCGACCGAGCGCCTCAGTCACGGCTCGCCCGCCTGGTTCGTGCGCGGCAAGAAGACCTTCGTCATGTTCGCCGACGACCACCACGGTGACGGCCGGCTCGCCTTCTGGTGTCCCGCTCCGCCCGGGGCTCAGGAAGAGCTCGTGCGCACCGAGCCGGGGCGGTTCTTCCGGCCGGCCTATGTCGGGCACCGCGGCTGGCTGGGCGTGCGGCTGGACGTCGATGTCGACTGGGCCGAAATCGACCGGATCGTGCGTGAGGCCTACCGGCTGGTCGCGCCGAAGACGCTCGCGGCGCTGGTGGACTAACCGCGCTGCGAGCGGACCCCGAGGAGCACGTCCTCCCAGGACGGCACGATCGGGTGATTTTTCTTGGCCTTCGGCCGCGGCTCGTCCTCGGCAACATCTTCTTCCGGGTCGGCCGGGACACGCGGGATCTCGCGCGTGTCGTCGTCCGGGTCCGGCTCGGCCGCCGGCAGCTCGGCGCGTTCCGGCGTCACGGAGTCCAGCGTCGGCTGGAACTCCGCGTCGCGGGCCGGGTCGAGGGCGCGGACCGTGCGGGGGGCGCGGTAGGCGTTCGGGTCGAGCAGGACCTCGGCGTTCTCGTCGAGCGCCACGACCGTGCCGCCGTGCGCGCCGGGTGCGAACGCCCAGTGCGCGCGGTTGTCCGAGCGCCCGGCCTTCCACTGCAGCACGACGACCCAGCGCCCGTCGTCGCCCTTCCAGGCGTCCCACGCGGCCTTCGAGTAGTCGTGCCCGCGGACGCCGAAGCCGTACGCGACGACCTCGCCGAGCGTCTGCACGTCGGGGCCGTCCTCGCGGACGGGGTGGGCGCTCTGGGCGAGCTCGGCGGTCCGGGACCGCTCGAGCAGGACGGGGTAGGCGTACCGCTCGACGCGCTGCTCCGAAATCCCGGCGCCCGCCGCGACTTGCTGGACTGACTCGCCGGCACGGATTCGCGCCTGGATCTCGCGTGGCCGCATCTGGCTCTCCAACTCGATTTCGATCTGGCCGAGGCGGGTGAGGTCACCCCGTGCCGCCGCGCGCAGTCTTTCATCGGCCGGGAGGAGGAAGCGCGTACCGCTCGCCGAGTCTTCGCACACGATGGACTTACCGTCCTCGTGCAACCCGACTACCCGAAGCGCGCGCATTGTTCGCCTTCCCCGATGCTTCACCGTTGTGGGTGCCCACGTTAGAACGGCGCGTCGGCTTGACGTGCGAGGCGCGCCGAGTCCGCACCGAACTGCCCACTGTTCACTTAGCGACGTCCGCATCATGGATCACCCAGGTCGGCGGCCGCCGGGTGACACGCCGGACACGGTCAGTCACGATCGAGTGGATCACGCCGGCGGCAGCCGGACGACGAGGGTGAGGCCGCCGCGCCGGCCGGGCTGGGCGTCGGCGTACCCGCCGTGGGCCTGGGCCACCGACCGGACGATCGACAGCCCGAGCCCCGCGTTGCGCGTGTCCCCGGTCCGCTCCGACCCCACCCGGCGGAACGGCTCGAACAGCGTCGGCACGGCTTCGGGCGGCACCACCGGCCCGGAGTTGCGCACCTCCAGGGCCGGATCCCCGCGGACCTCGACGTACACCCAGCCGCCCGCGGCGTTGTACGTGATCGCGTTGACCACCAGGTTCGTCACCAGCCGCTCGAGCAGCACCGGGTCGCCCGCGACCACCCGCGGCCGCAGGCGGGCCTCCACCTTCACCCCGGCCGACTCGGCCTGGGCGGACGTCGCCCGCACGACCGACGCCACCACTTCGTCGAGCCGGACCGGGGCGCGCGCGGTCAGCCCCCGGTCGCTGCGGGCGAGGACCAGCAGGCCCTCGATCATCCGCTCGCTGCGCTCGTTGGTGTGCAGCAGGTGCGTGCCGAGCTTCCGCAGCTCGGGCGCCACTTCCGGGTCGGCCATCGCGACCTCGATCAGCGTCCGCTGCACCGCCAGGGGCGTCCGCAGCTCGTGCGACGCGTTCGCGACGAACCGCTTCTGGCTGTCGAACGACTCCGCGAGCCGGTCGAGCATGCCGTCGAAGGTGTCGGCGAGCTCCTTCAGCTCGTCGGGCGGGCCTTCGAGGTTGATCCGCCGGTCGAGCTTGCCTGCCTCCAGCCGCCGCGCGGCCGAGGTGATGTCGTGCAGCGGCCGCAGCGCGCGGCCCGCCATCAGCCAGCCGAACAGCACCGCCAGCGCCGCCGTCACGACCAGCGCGATCGCCGAGCCCACCACCAGCGTGGACAGCGTCGAGGAGCGGTAGTCCGCCAGCGAACCGCTGAGCAGCCGCACCGCGACGCCCGCCGGAGCCGTGTCGGCCGGGACGCCGTAGGTCAGGTCGGCCGTGCCGATCGTCGAGGAGGCGACCCGGGCCGGGTCCGGCAGCGTGCTCTGCACCAGCAGGTAGTTGATGACGACCAGGACCAGCCCGGCCAGCAGGAACAGCCCGCCGTACCAGGCGGTGAGCTTCGCGCGGACCGAAATGCCGTTCACCGGGCGCCGAACCGGTAGCCGGCGCCCGGCACGGTCTCGATCACCGGTGGGTCCCCGAGCTTGCGCCGCAGGGTCATCACCGCGACGCGCACCGCGTTGGTGAACGGGTCCGCGTGCTCGTCCCACGCCTTTTCCAGCAGGGCCTCGGCGCTGACGACCGCGCCCTCCGCCCGCATGAGCACCTCGAGCACGGCGAACTCCTTCGGCGAGAGCAGCAGGAACCGGCCGTCGCGGGCGGCCTGGTGGCGCGGCAGGTCGAGCACGACGCCGTCGCGCTCCAGCACCGGGGGCAACGCGGGCCGCGCGCGCCGCGACAGCGCCTGCACCCGGGCGACGAGCTCGGCGAAGGCGAACGGCTTCGTCAGGTAGTCGTCGGCGCCGGCGCCCAGGCCGGCGACCCGCTCGGTGACGTCGGCGGCCGCGGTCAGCATCAGCACCCGCGCCTCGCCACCCGCCCGGACCACGGCGGCGCAGACGTCGTCACCGTGCACCTTCGGCAGGTCGCGGTCCAGGACCACGACGTCGTAGCCGTGCACGCCGACGCGTTCGAGGGCCTGCTCGCCGTCGTAGCAGACGTCGACGGCCATCGAAAACCGCCGCAACCCCTCGGCCACGGAGTCGGCCAGCAGCCGTTCGTCCTCCACCACCAGCACCCGCACCCGCCCAGTCTGCGCAGGAGGGCCATAAGGACCGCATAAGCGACGTCGCTTAGCGGGCCCGAATCCCCCGATCCGTAGACCTGGCACCCCAGCGAAGGAGAAAGGAGCGAGCCATGCGGACACGGATCGTCGTCGCGGCGCTCGGGGCGGCCCTGCTGCTCGGGGGCTGCGGCGCGAAGGGCGACGACGGGTCGAAGGTCGCGTCGATCTCGACGCCGCCGAAGCCGGGCGGGCCCACGGCCGCGGACAACAGCGGCAAGAGCGACGAGGACAAGATGCGCGACTTCGCCAAGTGCATGCGGGAGCACGGCGTCGACATGCCCGACCCGAAGCCGGCCGGTGAGGGCGGCGGGATGGCGGTCACCCTCGGTGGCGACGGCGTCGACATGGGGAAGATCGAAGCCGCGCAGAAGGCCTGCAAGCACCTCATGCCCAACGGCGGCGAGATGAAGCCGCCGAGCGCCGAGGAACTCGACAAGATGCGCAAGGACGCCAAGTGCATGCGCGAGCACGGCATCGACATGCCCGACCCCGACCCGAGCGGCAAGGGCGCGACGCGGCTCGGCGGGCCGGGCGACGACCCGAAGAAGTTCGAAGCCGCCGCGAAGGCCTGCGGGATGGGCGCGAGCATCAGTGCCCGCGGGGCGGACCAATGAGCGAAGTGACCCACCTGAAGCCCCGCCGTCGCGGCCGGACGCGCTGGTTCGTCGCCGCCGCGGTGATCGTGGTGGTGCTGGGCACCAGCTCCGTCGTGATCCTGACGCGGGTTTCGAGCGCGACGCCCGTCAAGGAGGCCGCGCCACCGTCCGTCGAGACGGCGGAGGTGGCCAAGACCGACCTGAGTGAGGAGGAGGAAGCCGACGGCACGCTCGGGTACGGCGACGAGGACGGCGTCCAGGGCCGCAAGCCCGGCACGATCACGTCGCTGCCCGCCGCCGGCGCCATCCTCACCCGCTGCGCGCCGGTCTACGGCGTGGACGCCAAGCCGGTGCCGCTGTTCTACGGCACCCTGCCGTTCTACCGCGACCTCGCGGCGGGCGCGGCCGACGGCGCCGACGTCAAGCAGCTGGAGGAGAACCTCAAGGCGTGCGGGTTCGGCGGCTTCGGCACGCCGGACAAGAAGTTCACCTCGGCAACGGCGTCGGCGCTGAAGAAGTGGCAGAAGTCGCTCGGGCTGGAGCAGACCGGCGCCTTCGGCCAGGGTGACGTCGTGCTCGCGGCGGGCGAGGTCCGGGTGTCCGCGCTGTCGGCCAAGCTCGGCGCGCCGGCCCAGGGTGACGTCCTCAAGACGACCGGCACCGTCCGCTCGGTGCAGGTGAAGCTCGACGCGGCGAAGCAGGATCTCGCGCAGCAGGGCGCGAAGGCGTCGGTGACGATCAACGGGAAGACGACCCAGGGCACGATCACCGACGTCGGGCGGACCGCCGTCGAGGGCAAGGACGCGGCGGGCCAGGACGACGGCAAGCCCAAGATCACCGTGACCGTCCGGCTCGACGACCCGGCCGTCGCCGGCTCGCTCGACTCGGCCCCGGCGACCGTCCGGTTCACCAAGAGCGTCCACTCCGGGGTGCTCGCGGTCCCGGTCGGCGCGCTGCTCGCGCTCGCCGAAGGCGGTTACGCCGTCGAGGTCGACGAAAACGGGCAGCGCCGGCTGATCGGTGTCCGAACGGGACTGTTCAGCGGCGGGAAGGTCGAGGTCACCGGGGCCGGGCTGACCGAAGGCATGCGGGTGGTGACGACGTCGTGACGCCCGTGCTGCGCGTCCACGAGGTCACGCGCACCTACCCCGGCGGGGTCGCCGCGCTCGACGGTGTCTCGCTTTCGCTGGAGGACGGCGAGATGGTTGCGATCGTCGGGCCGTCCGGGTCGGGGAAGTCGACCCTGCTGCACCTGATGGGGACGCTCGACCGGCCGTCGTCGGGCCGGGTGGAGCTGCACGGCCACGACGTCGCCGCGCTGTCGGACCGCAAGGTCTCCGCGCTGCGCTCGCGCTGGATCGGGTTCGTGTTCCAGCAGTTCTTCCTCGACGAAGGGATGAGCGCGGTGGACAACGTCTGCACCGGCCTGCTCTACGCGGGGGTGCCGCGGCGACGGCGGCGCGGGCGGGCGCTGGCCGCGCTCGACCGCGTCGGGCTCGGGCACCGGGCGTGGCACCGGCCGGGCGAGCTGTCCGGCGGGGAACGCCAGCGCGTCGCGATCGCGCGGGCGGTGGTCAACAACCCGGCGATTCTGCTGGCCGACGAGCCGACCGGCAACCTCGACACCGGCACCGGCGCGTCCGTGCTCGGGCTGCTCGGGGAGCTGTCCGCCGACGGCACCACGATCGTCGTGATCACCCACGACCGGGAGATCGCCGCGGGCATGCCGCGGCGGATCGAGCTGCTCGACGGGCACCTGCGGCTCGACACCGGCCTGGTGGGTGCGCGATGACGATGGTGACCCTCCCGGAGCCTGCCCGGCTCAAGCCGCCGGACGTCGTCGCGCTCGGCGCCCACGGCATGCGCACGCGGCCGGTGCGCGCGGTGCTTTCCGCGCTGGGCATCGCGATCGGCGTCGCGGCGATGGTCGCGGTGCTGGCGATCCCGGCGTCCGGCGCGCAGGCCCTGCACGACCGGCTGGCCGCGCTCGGCACCAACCTGCTCACCGCCGGACCGGGCCAGACGCTGTTCGGCAAGGACGCGACCCTGCCCGACGACGCCATCCCGATGGCCCAGCGCATCGGCCCGGTGCAGGCGGCCAGCGGCACCGGGAACACGTCGGCGAACGTCCGCCGCAGCGACAAGATCGCGGTGGACGACACCTCCGGGCTCGCGGTGTTCGCCGCGCGGCCGGACCTGCTGGGCGTGCTCGGCGGGAAGGTCCGGGTGGGGTCGTTCCTGGCGGCGGGGAACCAGGACTACCCGGTGACGGTGCTCGGTTCGCAGGCGGCGGCCCGGCTCGGCATCGACCGCGTCGACCCGGCGCGGCCACCGCAGGTGCTGATCGGGACGCAGTGGTTCACCGTCGTCGGGATCCTCGCGCCCATGCCGCTCGCGCCGGAGGTCGAGCGGTCGGCGCTGGTCGGCTGGGACGTCGCGAAGCGGCTGCTCGGCTTCGACGGCCACCCGTCCACCGTGTACGTCCGCGCCGAAGAGTCCCAAGTGGACGGTGTGCGGTCGGTGCTGGCCGCGACGCTGAGCCCGCAGGCGCCGAACGAGGTCGAGGTGCGCCGCCCGTCGGACGCGCTCGCCGCGCAGAAGCTGACGGACACGACCTACAGCGCGCTGTTCCTCGGTCTCGGCGGGGTCGCGCTGCTCGTCGGCGGGGTCGGGGTGGCGAACACGATGGTGATTTCGGTGCTCGAACGACGTCGTGAGATCGGCCTGCGCCGCGCGCTCGGGGCCACCAAACGGCAGGTCCGCGGGCAGTTCCTGGCCGAGTCGGTGCTGCTGTCCGGGCTCGGTGGGCTCGCCGGGGTGCTGGCCGGGGTGCTGGTGACGGCGGGGTACGCGCTGAGCCAGGGCTGGCCGGCGGTGCTGCCGTGGGGCGCGCTGGCCGGCGGTGTCGGCGTCGCGGCGCTGGTCGGGGCGGTCGCCGGGGCCTACCCGGCGGTCCGCGCGGCACGGCTCGCCCCCACCCAGGCCCTCGCCTGACCCAGGCGGAGCTTTCACGTGAAAGCGATCCGGAGTTACGACCTCCGGTTAGCTTTCACGTGAAAGCTCGGGGTGGTGAACGCCAGGTCAGCCGCGGGGGGCGGTGAGCGCCCGGTAATCTCGGCCGGTCGGGAGACCTGAGGGGGACGTGTGGTGCTGTCGGGGCGGAAGCTTGTGGCGGCACTGGCCGTCCTCGAGATCGCGGCCGTCGTGCTGGTCCTCGTGCTGAAGCGATTCGACGGCCTCGACCTGGAGGTCTACCTGGGCGGCGCGAAGGCGCTGGCCGAGCAGGGTTCGCCGTACGACGCCTGGGTGCCGACCACGCACCAGATCCTGCTGCCGTTCACCTACACGCCGTTCGCCGCCGCGGTGTTCCTGCCCGGCACGCTGCTCCCGTTCGCGGCGACGATGAAGCTGGTCAGCATCGCGTCGATCCTCGCGACCGGCGTGGTCGCCTACCTCTACGTCGCGACGCTCAACGGCTCGCTGACCGACGCGTCGAAGGTCCGCGGCCGCGCGGTGGCCGCGCTGGTCGCCATCGGCGCGCAGCTCGCCGGCGCCCTGCTCGAGCCGGTCCGCTCGACGCTCGGCTTCGGCCAGATCAACGCGCTGCTCATGGTCCTGGTGGTGCTCGACGTCCTGCTGCCCGGCGAGCGGCGGCGGACGAAGGGCCTGCTCATCGGCGTCGCCGCGGCGATCAAGCTGACGCCCGCCGTTTTTGTCGTGTACTTCCTGTTCCGCCGTGACTTCAAGTCGGCCGCGCGGGTCGTCGTGGGGTTCCTGGCCGCGGGCGCGCTGCTGTGGCTGGTCCGGCCGTCGGCGTCCTTCACCTACTGGACGAAGCTCGTTTTCGACGCCGGCCGCATCGGCGGTGTCGACTACGTCGGCAACCAGTCGCTACACGGTCTGACCGTGCGCGCCGGCTGGCCGGAGTTCGCCTGGGTGCTGGCCGCGCTGGTGGTGATGGCCCTGGTCGCGGTGGTCGTCGCGCGTGCCGAGCCGGTGCTCGGGCTCACCGCCTGCGCGCTCGGCGGGTTGCTGGTCTCGCCGATCTCGTGGACCCACCACTGGACGTGGTGCGTGCCGATCCTCGTCCTCGCCGGGTGGTACGCGTGGCGCTTCGGCCGGGCGATCCGGTGGACGGCGACCGCGGTGGTCGTCGCCGGGCTCGCGCTGTTCATCTGGGGCCCGATGTGGTTCGCGCCGCGCCCGGCGCCGTCGGCCGGCTGGTGGCTGGCGACGGAGTCCTACGAGCTGTTCGGCCTCGCGCTGCTGGTCCTGGCCGCGTTCGGCGCCCGTCGCCTGAGCACGGAAAAGGGGACCTTCGCCACCGAAGCGGCGAAGGTCCCCTCGAAGGAGCCTCAGGTCAGCTGAGCCGCTCGACGACGTACTCGATGCTCTGCGTGAGCTTCGAGATGTCGTCCGGGTCAATGGCCGGGAACAGGCCGACGCGCAGCTGGTTGCGGCCCAGCTTGCGGTACGGCTCGGTGTCGACGATCCCGTTGGCGCGCAGCACCTTCGCCACCGCGGCGGCGTCGACGTCGTCGCTGAAGTCCACCGTGCCGACGACCTGCGAGCGCAGCTCCGGGTCCTTCACGAACGGCGTGGTGTAGCTCGTCTTCTCGGCCCACTCGTACAGCCGCGACGACGAGTCCTTCGTGCGCGAGGTCGTCCACTCGAGGCCGCCCTGGCCGTTCATCCACTCGATCTGCTCGGCGAGCAGGAAGAGCGTCGCGACGGCCGGGGTGTTGTAGGTCTGGTCCTTGCGGGAGTTGTCCAGCGCGGTGGTCAGCGACAGGAACTCCGGGATCCAGCGGTCGCCGCCGCCGATCTCACCGATGCGCTCGACCGCGGCGGGCGAGGCCAGCGCGATCCACAGGCCGCCGTCCGCGGCGAACGACTTCTGCGGCGCGAAGTAGTAGACGTCGAAGTCCTCGGCCTTGGCCGGCAGGCCGCCGGCGCCGGAGGTGGCGTCGATCGCGACGAGCGCGCCGTCACTGCCCTCGGGGCGGCGGACCGGGACGGCGACCCCGGTCGACGTCTCGTTGTGCGCCCAGCCGACCAGGTCCGCGCCGGCTTCGTAGGCGATGTCCGGCGCGCTGCCGGCGTCGGCCTTGACGACGATCGGGTCGGCCAGGAACGGCGCGCCCTTGGTGACGGAGGCGAACTTCGAGGAGAACTCGCCGTAGGTGAAGTGCTGCGAGCGCTCGCGGACCAGGCCGAACGCGGCCGCGTCCCAGAACGCCGTGGTGCCGCCGTTGCCGAGGATCACCTCGTAGCCCTCGGGGAGGGAGAACAGCTCGGACAGCCCGGCCCGGACGCGCCCGACGAGGGACTTGACCGGCTTCTGCCGGTGCGACGTGCCGAGGTAGGTGGAGCCGGACTCCGCCAGGGCGCTCAGCTGCTCGGCGCGGACCTTCGACGGTCCGCAGCCGAAGCGGCCGTCGGCCGGCTTGAGGTCTGCGGGGATGGTCAACTCAGCGTCGGTCATGCCGCCAGTCTCTCAGGTCGGGACGCGGCAGGTCGAAGCGGTGCGGAACTGCCCGGTATGTGGAATAGCGGCTGTTCCGCGCAGTGGGACCGGTCCGGACGGAACCCGCCGTGACCGTAAAAACACGGTTACCGGCGGGCCCGGCGGGCGCTAGGTTCCCGGTCGTGACGACTGTGCAGCTGGCCTTCGCGGGCCCAGGCCGCGGGCGTCCCGGCACTGACCTGAGGGCCCCGCTCACCTCACTCTGGGGGTGTGAGCGGGGCCCGGCTCGGGCTCAGTGCCAGTTCTCGACGCCGCCCGGCACCGGGGCGGCCGGGTCGTACGGCGTGCGTGTGAAGACGAACGTGGCGAGGTCGAGGTGCGTCGCGACGCCTTCGGTGTTTCGCCCGACTACGAGCGTCTCGCCGGCGTAGTAGCCGTCGAGACCGAGGTAGGTGTCTTCGCCCGTCGCCTGGAAGCGGGAGCTGCGCCCGGGGCCCTCGGCCGGGGCCAGCAGGAGCAGGCCGTCGCCCTGGATCCGCAGGTGGTACGGCGTCGGGCCCCAGTGCCAGAGCCCGGTCAGCGCGAGCAGCGCGGGGTCGACGGCGGACGGCTCCCACTCGGCGGGCACGCGCGGCTCGAGGGTGTCGGTCGTGGTGATCAGGTCGAGGCAGAGCTGGGTGATGCCGACCCCGGACGTCGAGTTGGTGAGCACCAGCGCCCCCGTCTGCGCGACCGGGTCGATGATCGACGCGGCGAGGAACCCGGGCATCGAGCCGGTGTGCCCGGCCAGCCGCCGGCCCTGGTAGCGCACGAGCATCAGGCCGAGGCCGAACCCGGTCGTCCAGACGTCGGTGTCGTCGACGGTCACCATCGTCCGCATCTCCTCGATGGTCTCCGGCGCGAGCACCCCGCCGCCGTGGCCGCCGAGGAACGCCGTCCAGCGCCCGAGGTCGGTGGCGGTGGACCACAGCTGCCCGGCCGGGGCCATCGCGCCGGCGTCCGGGTGCGGCTCCGGCAGCAGGACGTCGGCGAAGGGGTGCACGGCGAAGCCTTCGGCGTGCGCGCCGACCGGGTGCGGGGTGGTGCGGGTCATCCCGAGCGGGCCGAGGATCTCCTCGTCCAGCACGGAGAGCCAGCCCTTCCCGCGGTGGCGCGCGACGAGCTCGCCGAGCACGCCGTACCCGACGTTCGAGTAGTGGAACCGCGCGCCCGGCCGGTGCTTGGTGGCGCCGTCGGCGAGGCTGCCGGCGAGCGCGTCCCAGTCGGCGCCCGGCGTCCGCTCCCACCAGAGCCCGGGCGACTCCGACGTCAGGCCGGAGGTGTGGGAGAGCAGCTGGGCGACGGTCGCGGCGCCGAAGGGGGTGCCGGGAACGTGCTTTTCGAGCGGGTCGTTGAGGTCGAGCAGGCCTTCGTCGCGCAGCCGCATGACGGCGGTGGCGACGAGCGTCTTGGTGATCGAACCCAGCCGGTACTGCGTGTCGGTGCCGGGCCGGGAGTCCCCGACGCGCCCGCGGGCCCCGGACCAGACGATCTCCCCGTCCCG
Organism: Amycolatopsis sp. NPDC104819; assembly: GCF_055583145.1. Lineage (NCBI taxonomy): Bacteria > Bacillati > Actinomycetota > Actinomycetes > Pseudonocardiales > Pseudonocardiaceae > Amycolatopsis > Amycolatopsis sp. NPDC104819. The sequence continues at coordinate 65,017 of NZ_JBVJON010000016.1, forward strand.
CACCACGGCGGCGACGAGCGACGGCGCGCGGCAGGCCGCCTGCTCATGGGCGATCCGGCGGAGCAGGACGTGTTCGGTCGACTCAAGCATGGGGGCATTCTGCCGCGCGGCGCCGGACCCGGCAGCCACCGGGACGACGAGCGCCGGGTCAGCCGAGGAGGTTGCGGGCCATGGCGGTGGTCACCGCGGCCGTCCGGTCCGACACGCCGAGCTTGCCGAACACGCGCAGCAGGTGGGTCTTCACCGTGGCTTCGCTGATGTGCAGCGCCCGGCCGATGTCCGCGTTGGTGCCGCCCTTCGCGACCAGCCGCAGCACCTCGGCTTCGCGGGCCGACAACGTCTGCGGCTCCGGGTTGCGGACCCGGTTGACCAGCTTCCCGGCCACCGACGGCGCCAGCACGGTCTCGCCGCGGGCGGCCGCGCGGATCGCGTTCGCCAGCTCCGTGCGGGACGCGTCCTTGAGCAGGTAGCCCGACGCGCCCGCCTCGACCGCGCGCAGGATGTCGGCGTCCGTCTCGTACGTCGTGAGCACGACGATCCGGCGGCCGGGCTGCTCGCGCAGGATCCGCTTGGTCGCGCCGACGCCGTCCAGGCCGGGCATCCGCAGGTCCATCAGCACCACGTCGGGCCGGGCGACGCGGTCGAGCGCGACGGCTTCGTCGCCCGAACCCGCTTCGCCGACCACCGTGAGGTCGGGCTCGGCTTCGAGCATGCCGCGCAGCCCTTCGCGGACGACGGGGTGGTCGTCGACGAGCATGATGCGGATCAAGCGGGCACCTCCAAGGTGAGTTCGGTGCCGCTGGAGCCACTCCGGACGCTCAGTGTGCCACCGACCTGTTCGGCGCGGGACCGCATGCCGCGCAGCCCGAACCCGGCGGTGCGGTCCGGGTCGAAGCCGACGCCGTCGTCGCGGACGGACAGCCGCACCGCACCGTCCACAAGGGACAACCGGACCGCCGCTTCGGCCGCGGACGCGTGCCGCCGGACGTTGTTCAGGGCCTCCTGCGCGCCGCGCAGCAGCACGACTTCGCTCGCCATGACCAGTGTGGGCAGTCCTTCGTCCACTTCGTACCGCACCGCGAGGCCCGTCTCGTCGGCGAGCCGGTCGGCCTGCCGGCGGACGGCGTCGACGAGCGAACCCGAGGTGAGGTCGGCCGGCGCCAGCGCGGCGACCATCGCGCGGGCCTCGGTGAGGTTGTCCCGCGCGGTGCGGGCGGCCAGCTCCGCGTGCCGCCGCGCCGCCGCCGGGTCGGTGTCCACTTCGGACTCGATGGCCTGGGCAAGGGTGACGATGCTGGTGAAACCCTGGGCCAGGGTGTCGTGGATCTCCCGGGCCAGCCGTTCGCGCTCGGCCGCCGTGCCCGCCTCCCGCGAGAGCCGGGCCACCTCCGCCCGGCTCGCCTCGAGCTCGTCGATCAGCTCCGCCCGCGCCCGGCTCTCCTCGATGACGTGCAGGATGAACTTGCCGGACAGCACCCCGAACACGATGAGGATCGCGGTCATCGGCAGCAGGATGTGCAGCACCGGGCCGCGCAGCCCGTCGTTCACGATCGACGACGCCGGCGACATCAGGATCACCACCGTGGTGAGCACCGCCGCCGGGCGGAAGGTGAGCGTCGTGAACAGCAGCGGGCACACCATGAACAGGATGAAGCTGGCGGTGGTGTTGGCCAGCAGCGCGACCGCGACCAGGACGACGACGAGCACGGCCAGCGTCCACCGCTGCACCGGGTGCCCGTCGTCCCGCACGACCCGGCGGCCCCACACGAGGTAGGTGAGGGCCAGTGCGGTGAGCGCCCCGACCGCGACCACCGTCCGCACCGGATCGGTTTCGTCGAGGATGACCAACGCCGTCGTGGCCGCGTAGGCGACCGCGAAGAGGATTCCCAGAGCCAGTTGAACCGGTCCCAGGCGTCACTCACTTCGCGTCGGTCCACCGGAAGCTCAGCCGCGCCAGCACCGCGCCCACCACGCACCAGATCCCCAGCACCAACGCCACCCGCGGGAGTTCCCATGACCCAGCCATCTCCATTCCGACCGCGCCGTCCGGCAGGAACACCGACCGGAAGCCCTGGCAGATCCACTTCAGCGGGAAGAACGACGCGATGTCCACCATAATCTTCGGCAGGTTCGTGATCGGGCTGACGAACACGCCGGAGATGAACTGCAGCACCAGGTACACCATCTGCACCACGGCGACCGTGCCGGTGGAGGACTTCCCGACCGAGCTGAGCGCGATCCCGAGCAGCGTGCACGAAACGATCCCCAGCAGGAAGATCCAGAACAGCGTCAGCCACTTCGCCGGCTCGGTGGGCAGCTTCAGCCCGAACAGCAGCACGGCGACGGCGGACATCAGCACGGTCTGCGCCAGGCTGGACACCGCGACCAGCACCATCTTGCCGACGAAGTAGGACGCCGAGGGCATCGGCGTGCCGCGAAGGCGTTTGAGCGCGCCGGCTTCCCGGTCGGCCGAGACGCCGGTCGCGATGCTGTTGAACGACGTCGACACGATGCCCGAGCCGATCATCCCGGCCGCCAGCAGCTGCCCGGACGTGACGCCGGCGAGCGCGGTCGGACCGTCCAGAATGGACCCGAGCAGGATCATCAGGACCGCGGGCAGGGAGAAGGTGAAGACCACCTGCTCCTTGTGCCGGAAGAACTGCCGCAGCTCGGTGCCGCCGCGGGCCAGCCCCAGTGACAGTGTGCCCGGCAGCGTCAGCGTGGTCATGCCTTGTCTCCGATCAGGTCCAGGTAGACGTCTTCCAGGCTCGGCCGCGTCACGGTCAGCCCAGCGAGCTCTCTACCCCCAGCAGAGAGCTCGTTGACGAGCTTGGTCGGGTACGACGTGCGCTCGACGTGGTCGCCGCGGTCGTCGGTCCACCGCACGGTGGCCTCGGCGGCGGCGCGGCCACCCAGGTTCTGCGGGGTGTCCTGCGCGACGATCTCGCCGCGCGCGATCACCGCGACGCGGTCGGCGAGCGCTTCGGCCTCGTCGAGGTAGTGGGTGGTCAGCAGGATCGTCGTGCCTTCGGCGGCGAGCTCGCTGATCAGCGTCCAGAAGTGCCGCCGCGCCTCGGGGTCGAAGCCGGTGGTCGGCTCGTCGAGGAACAGCAGCTCGGGGCGGCCGATGATGCCGAGGGCGACGTCGACGCGGCGCCGCTGCCCGCCGGAGAGCGACTTGACCCGGGCCTTCGCCTTCTCGGTGAGCCCGACCTTCTCGATCACCTCGTCGGGGTCGCGCGGGTCCGGGTAGTACTTCGCGAAGTGCCGGACGGTCTCGGCGACGCTCAGCTCGGCGGCGTCGTTGGCCGTCTGCAGGACGATGCCGATGCGCGAGCGCCACGCGCGCCCGGCCTTCCCGGGGTCCTCGCCCAGGACGGTGACCTCGCCGGCGGTCCGCTGCCGGTGGCCTTCGAGGATCTCGACGGTCGTGGTCTTCCCGGCGCCGTTCGGGCCGAGCAGGGAGAAGACCTCCCCCGGGGCGATGTCCAGGTCCAGCCCGGCCACCGCGAGGTGACCGGGGTACTGCTTGCGCAGGCCGCGCACGCTCACTGCTGTGGTCATGGCTCGAGCTTGGTCGCCTGGGGCCGCGGAGAGGAGCAACGGCCGGCTGAATCCGGCTGTCCACCGATCGGTGGACAGCGGTGTCGGCCGGGCCCGGCTTGGTTTCCCGTGGAACCACAAAAACGCTGTCATACAAGCAAAAACGGGCCTTCTGCATGAACGGCGGCGGTCCGCCAGCCGCCGCGTGGGTGAACCACACTGTTGACAAGTTGTCTAACATGACAGAATGTCTCACAAGTGGGTGACCGCCAGTGACGGTGTCCGCCTCTCGGCCCGGGTCGAAGGCCGCGAAGACGGGCCCACGGTCGTGCTCGTGCACGGCTATCCCGACAACAGCTCGATGTGGGGTGGGGTGGCCGCCGAGCTGACGCCGGACCACCGCGTCGTCACCTACGACGTCCGCGGGGCCGGACAGTCGGACAAGCCGTCGGGACGCGCGTCCTACCGGCTGGACCAGCTGGCCGACGACCTCCGGGCCGTCGTCGACGAGGTCCAGCCGCACGGCAAGGTCCACCTGCTCGCCCACGACTGGGGCTCCATCCAGGCCTGGCACGCCGTCACCGGCGACGGCCTGCGCGGGCGGATCGCGTCCTACACGTCCGTCTCCGGGCCGAGCCTCGACCACGCCGGCGCGTGGTTCCGCGCCCAGGTCACCCGCCCGACGCCGAAGCGGCTCAAGAACGCGCTCAGCCAGTTCCTGCACTCCTGGTACATCCTCGCGTTCCAGATCCCGCTCGTCCCGCAGCTGCTCTGGCGCACCGGCCTGCTCGGCGCGCAGATCCAGCGCATGGAGCCGGACGCGGCGAAGCCGAGCGTCCAGGACGGCATCCACGGTCTCGAGCTCTACCGCGCGAACATGTTCACGCGGCTCTCGCGCCCGGCGCCGCGCGCCGCCGACGTCCCGGTGCAGGTCCTCGCGCCGACCGGCGACGCCTACGTCACCACGCCGTTGCAGACCGAGATCGCGCGCTGGGTGCCCGACCTGCGTGTTCGTCCGGTCGTCGGGACGCACTGGGTGACCCGGGCGCGGCCGGCGGTGATCGCGGGCGCCGCCGCCGAGCTGATCGAGTACGTCGAGACCGGCGTCGAGAGCCGCGCGCTGAAGCGGTCGCGGGTGGGCGCCGGCCGCTTCGAACACAAGCTGGTCGTCGTCACGGGCGCCGGGAGCGGCATCGGCCGGGCCACCGCGCTCGCCTTCGCCGCCGAGGGCGCCGACGTCGTCATCACCGACATCAACCCGACGGCGGCCGCGGAAACCCTGAAGCTCCTGGAAGACCACGGGGTCGCGGAGTACACAGTGGACTCCAGCGACGGTGAAGCCGTGCACCGCTTCGCTCGTGATGTCCGCGAGAACCACGGTGTGCCGGACATCGTGGTCAACAACGCGGGCATCGGGATGTCCGGCCCGTTCCTCGACACGTCCGTCGAAGACTGGGAACGTGTCATCGACGTCAACCTCTGGGGCGTGATCCACGGCTGTCGCGCGTTCGCGCCGATGCTCGCCGAACGCGCCGAGGGCGGCCAGATCGTCAACCTCGCCTCGGCCGCCGCCTACCTGCCGTCGAAGATCCTGACCGCGTACGCGACGACCAAGTCCGCGGTGCTGACGCTGAGCGTCTGCCTGCGGGCCGAGCTGGCCGAGCACCACATCGGCGTCACGGCCGTGTGCCCGGGCATCGTGAAGACGAACATCACCAACACGACCACGTTCGTCGGAGTGTCCGAAGAGGAGCAGCGGCGGCGGCAGAAGGAGAGCTCGAAGCTCTACGCCCGGCGCGGGTTCGGCCCCGAAGGCGTCGCGAAGGACATCCTGCGGGCGGTCGAAAAGGACACCGCGATCGCACCGTCCACACCGGAGGCCAAGGCCGCGCTGGTCCTTTCGCGACTGACACCCGGACTGCTGCGCCAGGCGGCGAAGCTGGACCTGACGCCTTGACCGTCCGACCGCGGCGGATGTCCCCGCAGGCCCGCCGGGACGACCTGATCCGCGCCGCGCTCGACCTGTTCGGCTCGCGGGCGCCGGAGCTGGTGACGGTGGACGACATCGTCGCGCGTGCCGAGGTGTCGCGTCCGTTGTTCTACCGGTACTTCTCCAGCCTGCGTGAGCTGCAGGTGGAGGCGCTGCGCACGGTCACCGACGGGCTCATCGACGGCCTGGCCGGGCTCGAGGAGGGCCCGCCGGAGGTGCGGCTGCGCGCGGCCGTGCGTGGCCTGGTCGACGTCGCCGACCACTACCGCGCGGGCTACATCGCCTTGCTGCGCAGCGGTTCGGTGATCGCGACGTCCGAAACGGACGCGGCGGTCGACGAGGTCCGCAACCGCGCGGTGGCCCTGATCCTGGACGCGCTGGCCGTCGAGCACCCCTCGCCGTTGCTGCTGCTCACCCTGCGCTGCTGGACGGCGGTGGTCGAGGGCGCCCTGCTCAGCTGGCTGCAGGAGCGCACGGTCCCGCGCGAGCTGCTGGACACCTGGCTGGTCGACCAGCTCACGGCCATGCTCGGCGCGACCGCCACCCACGACAAACCGCAGCTTTCACGTGAAAGCTAACTGGAGTTACCAACTCCGGTACGCTTTCACGTGAAAGCTGCACGGCCGTCAGTGCTTGGTGACGAGCTCCCAGCCCTCGACCTCTTCCGGGGTGCGCGGCGCCGGGCCGACGTACTTGGCCGACGGCCGCACCAGGCGTCCGGTGCGCTTCTGCTCCAGGATGTGCGCGGCCCAGCCGGCGGTGCGGGCCGAGCTGAACATCGCGGGCATCATGTGCGGCGGGACCTGGGCGAAGTCCAGGATGACGGCCGCCCAGAACTCGACGTTCGTCTCGATCGGGTGATCCGGACGCCGCTCGCGCAGCTCCTTCAGCGCCGCCTGCTCCAGCGCCGCGGCCGCCTCGAAGCGGGTCGCGCCGAGCTCCTGGCACGTGCGCCGCAGCACGCGCGCCCGCGGGTCCTCCGCGCGGTAGACGCGGTGGCCGAAGCCCATCAGGCGTTCCTTGCGGTCGAGGATGCCCTTGACCAGGCCCGCCGGGTCACCGGTGCGTTCGACTTCTTCGATCATCGGCAGCACGCGCGCCGGCGCGCCGCCGTGCAGCGGGCCGGACATCGCGCCGATCGCGCCGGACATGGCCGCCGCGACGTCGGCGCCGGTGGACGCGATGACGCGGGCGGTGAAGGTCGAGGCGTTGAGACCGTGTTCGGCGGCCGACACCCAGTAGGCGTCCAGCGCCCGGACGTGCGCGGGGTCCGGCTCGCCGCGCCAGCGGATCAGGAACCGCTCGGTGATCGAGTGGGCCTCGTCGACGCGGGTCTGCGGGACGGCGGGCTGGCCGATGCCGCGCGCGGACTGCGCGACGTAGGACAGCGCCATGACCGAAGCGCGGGCCAGCTGCTCGCGCGCCTCTTCGTCGGTGATGTCGAGCAGCGCGCGGTAGCCCCAGATCGGGGCGAGCATGGCCAGCGCGGCCTGGACGTCGACGCGGACGTCACCGGTGTGCACCGGCAGCGGGAACGGCTCGGCGGGCGGGAGGCCGTGGCCGAAGCGGCCGTCGACGAGGAGGCCCCACACGTCGCCGAAGGTCACCTTTCCGGCGAGGTCCTCGATGTCGACGCCGCGGTAGCGCAGCGCACCGCCGTCCCGGTCGGGTTCGGCGATCTCGGTGTGGAAGGCGACAACGCCCTCCAGACCCGGTCGGAAGCCGTCGTCGGGTTGGCCGGACGGCTGAGGCTTGCTGATCGTGGAGGTAGTCACTGTTTCGCGGAACCTTTCGGTGCGCTTTTTCCCCGTCTTGGTGGTGGTGCTCGCGCGGACGGAAATGCGCACGGAACGCGCGCGCCATCGCACGGATGGATAGACCTTGCTCCCTCGATCGCCGGGGGGCAATCGAAAGAAGCGGTGGTTTCGGTCACGATTACGAGAACGATTCAGTCACCGAGGCCGTCCGACCGGAGAATTTTCGCCACGGACTGTGACGAAAGCCAGGTTAAAGGTATGTTTCCGAACCAGGCGGGACCGTGGTCCGGGTGATAGACCTGAGCGATGCACCTCAGTCCGCAGGAGCGCGACAAGCTGCTCATCCACGTGGCGGCGGACGTCGCGCGGCGGCGGTTGGACCGGGGCGTCCGGCTCAACTACCCGGAGGCCGTCGCGCTGATCACCGACCACGTCCTCGAAGGGGCCCGCGACGGGCGCACGGTCAGCGAGCTGGTCGCGAGCGGCCGGACCGTGCTCGCGCGGGCGCAGGTGCTCGACGGCGTGCCCGAGATGGTCGACTCCGTGCAGGTCGAGGCCACTTTCCCGGACGGCACGAAGCTCGTCACCGTGCACGACCCGATCGTCTGAGAGGTCCGCGATGCACCCTGGCGAGATCATCCCCGGCGACGAGCCGGTCGAGCTGAACGCGGGCCGCGCCCGCGTCCGGCTGCTCGTGCGCAACCTCGGCGACCGGCCGGTGCAGGTCGGCTCGCACTACCACTTCGCCGCGGTGAACCCGGGCCTCGAATTCGACCGCGACGCCGCCCGCGGGCATCGGCTCGACGTCCCGGCCGGCACGTCCGTGCGGTTCGAACCGGGCGTCGAGCGTGAGGTCGACCTGGTGCCGCTCGCCGGCGCGCGCCGTGTTCCGGGCCTGCGGTCCGAATTTTCGGGAGAGTTCTGAAATGCCGCAGATCGACCGCGAGCGTTATGCCGAGCTTTTCGGGCCGACCACCGGTGACCGGATCCGGCTCGCCGACACCGACCTGCTGATCGAGGTCACCGAGGACCGCTCGATGGGCCCCGGCGGCTCGGGCGACGAGGTGCTCTTCGGCGGCGGCAAGGTCATCCGCGAGTCGATGGGCCAGGGCACGGCGACCCGCGCCGAGGGCGCGCCCGACCTGATCATCACCGGCGCCGTGATCCTCGACCACTGGGGTGTGGTCAAGGCCGACGTCGGTGTGCGCGACGGCCGGATCGTCGGCATCGGCAAGGCGGGCAACCCGGACACGATGGACGGCGTCGACCCCGCGCTGGTCATCGGCCCATCGACGGAAGTGCTGTCCGGCAACGGGAAGATCCTCACCGCGGGCGGCATCGACTGCCACGTCCACTTCATCTGCCCGCAGCTCGTCGACACGGCCCTGGCGGCCGGACTGACCACTTTGGTCGGTGGTGGCACCGGCCCCAACGAGGGCACGAAGGCCACGACCGTCACGCCCGGCGCGTGGAACCTCGGCCGGATGCTGTCCGCGATGGACGGTTACCCGGTCAACGTCCTGTTGCTGGGCAAGGGGAACACCGTCCGGCACGAGGCCCTGCGGGAGCAGCTGGCCGCCGGCGCGGGCGGGTTCAAGCTGCACGAGGACTGGGGGACGACGCCCGCCGCGATCGACGCGTGTCTCACGGTGGCCGACGAAGCCGGGGTCCAGGTGGCCATCCACACGGACACGTTGAACGAGGCCGGGTTCCTGGAATCCACTGTGGACGCGATCGGCGGGCGTTCGATCAACGCGTACCACACCGAAGGCGCCGGCGGCGGGCACGCGCCGGACATCATCCAGGTCGTCTCGCTGCCGAACGTGCTGCCGTCGTCGACCAACCCGACCCGGCCGCACACGGCCAACACCCTCGACGAGCACCTCGACATGCTGGTGGTCTGCCACCACCTGAACCCGTCGGTGCCCGAGGACCTCGCGTTCGCCGAGAGCCGGATCCGGCCGTCGACCATCGCCGCCGAGGACGTCCTGCACGACATGGGCGCGATTTCGATGATGAGCTCGGACTCGCAGGCGATGGGCCGGATCGGCGAGGTGATCATCCGGACCTGGCAGACGGCGCACGTGATGAAACGCCGTCGTGGTGCCCTGCCCGGCGACGGCGCCGCGGACAACCTGCGTGCACGTCGTTATGTCGCCAAATACACGATCAACCCGGCCATCGCGCACGGGATGGAGACCGAGATCGGCTCGGTCGAGGTCGGCAAGCTCGCGGATCTGGTCCTGTGGGAGCCGAAGTTCTTCGGCGTGCGGCCGCACGTGGTGCTGAAGGGCGGTTTTCCGGCGTGGGCGGCGATGGGCGACGCGAACGCGTCCATCCCGACCCCGCAGCCGGTCATGGCGCGCCCGATGTTCGGCGCTTCGATCGGCGCGGCGCTGAGCCTGCACTTCGTCGCGTCGTCCGCTTTGGACAGTGGACTGCGGGAGACGTTCGGCATCACGCGTCCGCTCGTCGCCGTGTCGAACATGCGTGCGCGGACCAAGGCGGACATGGTGCTCAACGACGCCACGCCGGACGTCCGGGTCGAGCCGGACAGCTTCGCCGTGCACGTCGACGGTGAGCTGATCGAGCCGCAGCCGGTGACGGAACTGCCGATGGCCCAACGGTACTTCTTGTTCTGATGGACCTTTCGGCGCTGATCCTCGCGGACTCCCGCTTCCCCGGCGGCGGGCACGTCCACAGTGGCGGGCTCGAGGAAGTCGTCGCCCGTCGGCTGGTGACTTCGGTGCGCGACCTCCCGGGATTCCTTTCCGGACGGTTGCGGACGGCGGGCTCACTGGCGGCGGTTTTTGCTGCTGCCTCGGCGCATGCGGCTGCTCGGTCTTTCGCTAGTGGACACTGGACGCGCTTGGACGCCGAGCTGGACGCGCGGACACCGTCGCTCGCGCAGCGGGAGGCGTCGCGAGCGCAAGGGCGGGGAACCGCGCGGGCCGGGCGGATCGCTTGGCCCTCACCGGTGCTTTCCGCTCTGCTGGAGGAAACTCCGCGGCCGCACCACCCGATCGTGCTGGGTGCGCTGGCCGGTGGTGCGGGCGGTTCGCCGTACGACGCCGCGATGGCCGTCGCCTACCTGGCGGTGAGCGGGCCGGCCAGTGCGGCGGTGCGGCTGCTGGGGCTGGATCCGTTCGCCGTCAACGCCGTGGTCGCGCGGCTCGATCTTCGTTCGGTTTGTGAGGCCGCGGCCGCGGTCGCCGGGGACGATCCGGCGGCGCTGCCGTCGCCGGGTTCGCCCGCGTTGGATCTGTTCGCCGAGGCACACGCCCGGCACCACCAGGAAGAGGTGCGTCTCTTTGCCAGCTGAAGGCCACGGCCACGGTCACTTCCACGAGGTCAACTTCGACCCGACGGCCGCCGAACCGGACCACTACGACGCCGCGCCGACGGCCGGGCGCGCGTACCGGATCGGCATCGGCGGCCCGGTCGGCTCCGGCAAGACGGCGCTGACGGCGGCGCTGTGCCGCGCGCTGGGTGACGAGGTCAACCTCGCCGTGGTCACCAACGACATCTACACCACCGAAGACGCGGACTTCCTGCGCCGCGCGGGTGTCCTCGACCCGGAACGGATCGAGGCGGTGCAGACGGGCGCGTGCCCGCACACGGCGATCCGCGACGACATCACCGCGAACCTCGACGCCGTCGAACGGCTGGAGGAGAAGTTCCCGGACCTGGACCTGGTGATCATCGAAAGCGGCGGCGACAACCTCACCGCCGTGTTCAGCCGCGGCCTGGCCGACAGCCAGGTGTTCGTGGTGGACGTCGCGGGCGGCGACAAGGTGCCGCGCAAGGGCGGCCCGGGGGTCACGACGGCGGACCTGCTGGTGATCAACAAGATCGACATCGCGCACCTGGTCGGCGCGGACATGGACGTGATGACGTCGGACGCGCACCGGATGCGCGGTCCGCTGCCGGTCATCACGCAGTCCCTTGTGGACACACCGGACGCCCCGGCGGTGGCCGACTGGGTCCGCTCGTTGCTGCCGGTCCGCGCGGGGTGAAGGCCCACGCCCGGCTGACGGCGTGCTTCGACGGCTCACGCACGGTGTTGCGCGAGCTGCGTTCGATGGCGCCGTTGACGCTGTTCCCCCGCCGCGGCGGGGGAAGGACGGCGGTGGTCCACCTGGTCAACTCGGCGACGGCGCCGTTGGGTGGCGACGACCTGCTGCTGACCGTTCATGTCGGCCCGGGTGCGTCGTTGCGCCTTTCGGGCGTGGCGGCGACCCTGGCCCTGCCGGGGCTTCGGGGTGAGGGTTCGCTGTCCACAGTGGAGGTTTCGGTGGAGGACGGTGGCTCGCTGGAGTACCTGCCTGAGCCGACGGTGGTCACGGCCCGTGCTCGGCACACTGCCGTGTTCCGGGCTTCGCTGGCTGCCGACGCGTATATGCACACGCGTGAGGTGCTGGTGCTGGGGAGGGCGGGGGAGCGTCCGGGTTTATTGACCACCACGCAGAACGTGACGCGGGGTTCGGTGCCGGTGCTGCGTCAGACTTTGACGGTGGGTGATTCTGCTTTGGACTCCAGTCTGGCGGTGCTGGCTGGGCGTCGGGTGCTGGCGACGGATCTGGTCGTCGGCGGGCCGGAGCTGCCGGCGGAATCCGGTGAGTGGTGGTCCCGGACGCCGCTCGCGGCCGGCGGGATCCTGACGACTTCGTTGGCGCCGGACGCGGTGGCGGCGTTGGCGCCGTTCTGAGCAGCCCCCGATTTCCACGCTACCGGAGGGCGCCGACAGTTTCGGGCGTCCGTCGCCACCGCCATGAATGACTCATTCATGGCGTCGGACGTAGTGAATGACTCATTCATGACGTCGGTGGTGCCGTCGAGTCGCGGGGACCCGATCGCTCGCCGGGGAAGACCCCCTGCGCCGTCCCCGGCGAGCGTCAGAACTTGGTGCCCAGCCAGCTCATCGCCACCGGGCCGCCGATCGACACTCCCGCGATGTGCTCCAGCAACGGGAACTCCTGCCACGTCACCGAAGCGCCCGAAGACCTCCAGCGGTCGCGCAGGGCCGTGCCGACGCTGAACGGGATCAGCTCGTCCGCCGTCCCGTGGTACAGGAACACCGGGGCCGCGGGCGCCACCGTGCCCAGCAGGTTCGCGTTCAGCCGGGCCTGCCAGCGCGGGTCGTGGATCGGGTCGGGCACCGTCACGAAGTCCCGCAGGTGCGCGAACGGCGCCGCCGCGCCCAGTTCGACCGTGCACGCCTGGGACACCTTCGAGACCGCCGCGCGGCCGCGGTCGTTCAGGATCGAGTCGAACGGCAGCTCCGGGTACGCCGCGGCGAAACCCGTTGCCGCGCCGAGGACCAGGCCGAATGCCGCGCCGCCGTCGTTCGAACAGAACACCGCGTTCAAGTCCGCCGGCACCCCGCCTGCCGCGACTCCGACCACCCGCAGCGAAGGCGCGTAGGAAGCCTGCAGCTCCGCCGCCCACGCCGCGGCCTGGCCGCCCTGCGAATACCCGAACACGCCGACCGGCCCGGCGGCCGACAGACCGGCGCCCGGAACCCGGGCCGCCGCGCGGGCCGCGTCGAGGACCGCCCGGCCCTCGGACTGCCCGACCGCGTACGTGTGCGTGCCCGGTGTGCCCAGTCCTTCGTAGTCCGTGACAACCACCGCCCAGCCCTGGGACAGTGCCTGCGCCAGCAGAGCGCTCTCGTTCTCGATACCGTGCGCCAGGAGGTTCGACGGCGCGCACCGGTCGCCGAGCCCGTGTGTGCCCACCGCGTACGTGACCAGCGGACGCGGGCCGCCGCGCAGCCAGGGTGCCGCCGGCACCAGCAGAGTCCCGGAGACGGCGTTCGGCGCGCCGGTCGCCGACGTCGAACGGTAGAGGAGGTGCCACGCCCTGACCGGCGCCGGGAACGGGCCGACGAAGACCGTCGTCGGGCGCTGGTCCAGCAGGGTTCCGGGTGCGTTCGACGCGTTCGCCGCGGGGGCGGCCGCCACGAAAAGGAGCGTGACGGCGACCAGTAACCGACGAAGCACCCTTGCCTCCGGCTGGTGGTAATCGAGATTTTCACAAGTTAGCCACCCCGGTAGGATCTGACAATCCCTCGAAAGGAGGAGAGAGCCGGTGGCTCGCACCTACGGCGGGGTCACGGCCGAGAAGCGCCGTGCCGACCGGCGCGAGCGGTTGCTCGTGGCCGGCCTGGAGCTGTTCACCTCCACCGGTTTCCGGCACACCAAGATCACCGAGCTGTGCGCGCGGGCGGGGGTGTCGACGCGGAACTTCTACGAGGAGTTCACCAGCAAGGAAGACGTGCTCCGCACCCTCCACGACCGGATCAACAGCCTCGCGCTCGCCCACGTGACGGCGGAGGTCGAAAAGGTCGCGGACGCCGACGCGCTCACCCGCATCTCGACGCTGCTGGACGTCTTCATCGCCACGGTCACCTCGGATCCGCGGATGCCGCGCCTCAACTACGTCGAAGCGGTCGGCGTCAGCGCCGAGCTGGAGGCGCAGCACCAGGTGTGGGTCGACCGTTGGGCGAACTTCATCGCGGCGGAGGCGAGCCGCGCCGCGGACCACGGCGTCGCGCCCAAACGGGACTACCGGCTGACGGCGATCGCGCTGGTCGGCGCGGGCACCGGGCTGCTGCGCGAATGGCAGGCGCACGAACCGCCGCTGCCGGTGGAAGAGGTCGGCGCGGAGTTCCGCGCGATGATGCTGGCGGCCATCATGCGCCCGGAAAAAATCTTGGAACTGCCGGGCAACCCCGGTGCTGTCCCGGACGTGAACGAGTCGAGCCGGGAGGGGGAGCAGGGGGGACCCCGGCCGAAGTGAAGGCCCTGTTCCCGGCAGCGGACGCCGGGAACAGGGCCTTCACGGCACTTTACGCCGGGCGGACCGTCGGCAGGCCGAGTGCCACCGGGCCGGCCGTCTGGCACAGGTCGTGGCAGGTGTTGTCGAGCGTGCAGCACAAGGAGCAGATCGGGCCGCTCTGCTTCGCGCAGTCGGCGATGTCCGGCAGCTCGTACGGATCACCGCAGACCGAGCAGGTGTAGGTCGCCTGAAGGTCGGCGTCGGGCCCGGCGACGTCGTTCGGCCGGGCCAGGTAGTACTTCCCGCGTGTCACGACGGCGAGCGTCGGCACCAGCACGATCGCGATCAGCAGGGCCAGCAGCGGGCTGAACGCGGCCAGGAACGGCCCGAAGGCGCCGAAGTACGCCACGATCGACACCGCCGAAGCGACGAGCATCGAGCCGAACCCGACCGGGTTGATCTTGTGCAGGTAGGCCCGCTTGAACTCGATGTGCTGCGGGGACAGCCCCAGCGGCTTCGCGATCACGAGGTCGGCGCAGACCGCGCCGATCCACGCGATCGCGACGTTCGAGTAGAAGCCCAGGATCTTGTTGAGGAAGCCGAACGCGCCGAACTCCATCAGCGCGAGCGCGATCCCGCAGTTCACCAGCACGTACCAGACGCGGCCTGGGTGCTTGTGCAGAACGCGGGAGAAGAAGTTCGCGAACGACAGCGACCCCGAGTACGCGTTCGTCGTGTTGATCTTGATCTGCGAGACGACGACGAACAGCGCGGCGAACGTCAACGCGACCGGGCCGAGCGCCGGCTTGACCGCTTCGAGGTACGGCGCGATCGGCTCGAGCGCGTGCGTCTGGCCGACCACGCCGAGCGCGAGGAACGCCAGCAGCGCGCCGCCGATCTGCTTCGCGGCCCCGAGGATCACCCAGCCGGGCCCGGCGGCGAGCACCGCGGCCCACCACGAGCGTTTGTTCTCCGCCGTCTTCTCGGGCATGAACCGCAGGTAGTCGGCCTGTTCGCCGATCTGCCCGATCAGCGACAGCGCGACACCCATGCCGAAGCCGAACCCGATCGCGGAGAACCCGGCGCCGGCGCCCTCGGTGCCCCCGAAGTGGGTGAACTCGGCGAACTTGCCGGGTTCGCGGACCAGCACGACGACGAACGGCAGCACCAGGCCGGCGATCCACAGTGGCTGCGTCCAGGTCTGCATCTTCGCGACCGCGCCCATGCCGTAGAGCGCGAACGGCAGCACGATCAACGTCGCCAGGAGGTAGCCGATCGGCAGCGGGATGCCGAGGGCCAGCTCGAAGGCTTGGCCCATGATCGAGCCTTCGAGGGAGAAGAAGATGACGGTGAAGCTCGCGTAGACGAGCGAAGTGAGCGTCGACCCGAAGTAGCCGAAGCCGGCTCCGCGGGTCAGCAGGTCCATGTCCACTCCGGACTTCGCGCAGGCGGCCGCGATCGGCACGCCGGTCGTGAAGATCACGACGGCCGCGGCGAGGATCGCGAGCACCCCGGACGTGAAGCCGTAGGAGAGGACGATGCTGGCGCCGATCGCGAAGTCGGCGAGGTAGGCGATGCCGCCCAGCGCCGTCGTCGCGACCACGAACGGTGACCATTTCCGGAACGAATGAGCGGCGAAGCGCAGTGAATAGTCCTCGCGGTTCTCGTTGGCCGCGAGCGGGGCGTACCGGCGTTTCGGCGGAGCGCTTTCTTCGGCGTTCGACAGGGTCTCGGTCATGCCTGCCTCCGGGGGTGGTGGGGAACGCGCCGAAGGTAGGTCCGTCCTGTA
Organism: Amycolatopsis sp. NPDC104819; assembly: GCF_055583145.1. NCBI lineage: Bacteria > Bacillati > Actinomycetota > Actinomycetes > Pseudonocardiales > Pseudonocardiaceae > Amycolatopsis > Amycolatopsis sp. NPDC104819. Next base: position 80,876 of record NZ_JBVJON010000016.1, read on the forward strand.
TCGATCCTGGTCCGGCGGGTAACGCACGGGTTACGGCTTGTTGTCCAGCGGTTACGCCGCGGTGGTGTCGGGTGTCACCGTTCTGTGGGTTCCGCCGCAGCTCGGAAGGCCCTAACGTGCCTAAGGCCGAAGTCGACTGATGCCCCGACCGGGCGTGGAGGTTTGGCGATGACGCCGAGGATCGAGGACCAGGTGGAAGACGCCGTAGTTCGCCTGCCCGGAATGCGGGTCGCGTACGACGGCGCGGCGTTCGACGAGTCCGCCCTGGCGGCCACGTGGACCGACCAGCTCCAGGGGTGGCTGAACCAGGCCGTCTCCTCGGGGATGGCCGAACCGAACGCGATGGTGCTGGCGACGGCGGACGCCGAAGGCCGGCCGTCCTCGCGCACGGTGCTGTGCAAGGGTCTCGACGACCGCGGTGTCGTGTTCTACACGAACTACACCTCCGAGAAGAGCCACGACCTGACCGCGACGCGCTACGCCTCGGTGACCTTCCCCTGGTACCCGCTGCACCGCCAGGTGCACGTCCGCGGCGAGGTCGAGAAGGTTGGCGTCAAGGAGACGGCGGAGTACTGGGCCCAGCGCCCGCGCGGCTCGCAGCTGGGGGCGTGGGCGTCCCCGCAGTCCCGGGTGGTCGACGGCCGCCGCGCGCTCGACAACGCGCTGCACGGCATCGAGCGCCGCTTCGCCGACACCGAGCAGATCCCGGCCCCGCCCCACTGGGGCGGCTGGCGCATCCGCCCGGACCTGGTGGAGTTCTGGCAGGGCCGCGAGGACCGCATGCACGACCGGCTCCGCTACGTCCGCAACGACGACGGCTGGCAGATCGAGCGCGTCGCCCCCTGAGCCGGGGCGTCAGCCGCACTGCATGGTGCACCTCGCTTCCCCGAAGCGGCCGGCTTCGAGGTCGGCGGTCCGGATGACCCAGTAGAGCGACCCGACGTCGCCCCACATCATCTCGGTGGCCTTTTCGCTCGTGATCTCCGCGAGCAGCACCCAGCGGGCCGCTTCGTCGGCCAGCCGGGGATCGGCCCAGGAGCCGTCGAGCAGCACGGCGGCGACTTCGACCTCGACCGCGCCCTGAACCGGGCTCGCGAACCCGCCGACGTGGTGGCCGAGCCCGTCACCGGCGGCGTCGTAGACCAGGTCGCCGAAGACGTCGGTGCCTTCGTCGAGCTCCTCGGCCGCCTCGGTCAGGGTGTCGCCGCTCGCGGTCGTGGTGCGGTCCAGCAGGATGTGCTCCCGCTCGGGAGCGGTGGCCACGACCTCGGCGTAGTTGTCCTGGGCGGGGTAGGGGACAACACCGCCGGGCGCGCTCCTGGGCGTGACCGCCGCGTCCGCCGGGACGAAGAGCACCCGGCCGCCCTCGGCGTCTTCGACCGCCGCCGAATCGGCTTGGACGGGCCGCCGGTCGCCGTCGAAGTAGAAGAACATCAGCGTGCCCGCTTCCGGCAGCGGAACGCTCAGGAACTCTCGCGGCAGCGCGCCGCAGTCGACGGCCGCGACGAAGTTGAGCGGCCCGTGGCCCGGCCAGATGGGCCACTCCGTCTCCGCCGGCAGCTCCGGATCACCGCCGAGCCGCGCCACGCGCGGCCCTTCCCCGGCCGGGACCAGCCGGATCCCCGGCCGCATCAGCCCGGTCCACGCCGTCGCCAGCTCGGCGGGCAGCCGGTCGTGGGCCAGGGCACTGAGTCGATCTCCCCAAGAAGTCACCCGTTGATCTTGGCAGGGGGGTCCGACAAAACGCCGGTTTCGAGCGCCTCGATCCTGGGTTGTGCACAGCCCGGGAAGGGTCGTGAATGACTCATTCATGACCTCTGACGAGGTGAATGAGTCATTCACGGCATCGCAGCGGCCCGCCGGTCACGTTCGCCCCGACTTTGCCGGAACCCTGCCAGGAAGGGCGGGGGTCTGCTTTCGAGGACGTCGGCCGCCAGGGAAGGCGGTTTCCGGCGGTCAGCGCAACACTGCTGGTCGGTGGTGCCAGGCAACTGTGAAATGCGTTCGGCTGGGCCGTCCCAGCCGAGGGGCATCCGCGGCCGCCGGACAGGCGGCCGGCGTTGATCCCGGCCTGCCGCGCGGCTGCCGACGGCTCGGTCTCGGCCGCGTCCGGCCGGACCGGGCGACGAAAATCACGCGCGGGTTAATAGTTAGCCGAGCTAAGCTCGTTTGTTGTGACTGGTGAACCGGGGACCTTGCCGCCCCGCTCGGGACTGCGGGGGCTGCTCGGCCGCATCATCGTCGACACCCGGCCGCTGAAGATCCCGGCCTTCCGGCGGCTCTGGCTGTCCACTGTGGTCACCGCCGTGGGCACCCAGCTGACCGCCGTCGCGGTGCCCAAGCAGGTCTTCGACCTCACCGGCTCCTCCGCCTACGTCGGCCTCACCGGGCTCGTCGCGCTCGTCCCGCTGCTGGTCTTCGGCCTCTGGGGCGGCGCCATCGCCGACGCCGTCGACCGGCGGAAGCTGCTGCTCGTCACCAACGTCGGGGTCGCGATCACCTCCGCGCTGCTCTGGCTGCAGGCGTTCGTGAACTTCGGCTCGGTCTGGCTCGTGCTCGCCCTGCTGGCCCTCAACCAGGCGTTCTTCGCGATCAACATGCCCACCCGCGGCGCAGTGGTCGCCCGGCTCGTCCCGGCCGAGCTGCTGCCGTCGGCGAACGCGCTGAACACCACCATGTCGACCTTCGGCGCCGTCTTCGGGCCGCTGATGGCCGGGGCGCTGATCCCCGTCCTCGGCCTCTCGACGCTCTACCTGATCGACGTCGTCGCCCTCACCATCACGCTCTTCGCGGTCTGGCGGCTGCCGTCGATCCCGCCGCTCAACGGCCCGTCGCGCCGCGCCGGCATCGGTGACGTCGTCGACGGCTTCCGGTACCTCGGCGGGCAGAAGATCCTGCTGGCCTCGTTCGTCGCCGACATCATCGCGATGGTGTTCGGGATGCCGCGGGCGCTGATCCCCGAAATGGCCGAACGCACCTTCGGCGACCCGCCCGGCGGCGGCCCCGCGCTCGGCTGGCTCTACGCCGCGCTGCCCGCGGGCGCGATGCTGATCGGCCTGTTCTCCGGCTGGCTGACACGCATCCACCGCCAGGGTGTCGCGGTGGTCGTCTCGATCTGCGCGTGGGGCGCCGCGGTGGCCGCGTTCGGGCTCGCGCACTCGCTCTGGCTCGCGGTCCTCTTCATGGCGCTGGCCGGCGCCGCCGACATGGTCAGCGCCGTCTACCGGATGGCGATCCTGCAGACGGCGACCACCGACGAGATGCGCGGCCGGCTCCAGGGTGTGTTCACGGTGGTCGTCGCGGGCGGCCCGCGGATCGCCGACCTGACGCACGGCTGGGGCGCCGCGGCGTTCGGCACGGAAGCCGCGGCGACCGTCGGCGGGCTGCTGGTCATCGTGCTGGTGTGCGCCTCGATGCTGGTGCTCCCGGCGTTCTGGCGGTACCGCGCGCCCGGAGCGTGACGAAGCGGGTACGGTGCGGGACATGCGCACCCTCGCCGTCGTTTTGGTCGCTTTTGCCGCTTTGACTGCCTGCTCCTCGGGGGACGAGCCCTCGAAGGCGCCTTCGTCCTCGAAGCCGTCCCCGGCGCCCAGCTCGAAGGCCGCCGCGGCCTCGCTGGACCCGTGTCAGCTGCTGCCCGCCGACGCCGTGTCGAAGGCGCTCTTCCTCGACAACCTCAAGGCCGTCCCGGGCCCGGTGCAGGACAACGCGGCCAACGGCGGCAAGGCCCGCAGCTGCGAGTACCAGCACGACGGCAAGGCCGCGGGCGCTCTCGCGGTGACCCGCTACGAGGGCCGCCAGGCGAAGCCCGCCGACATGGTGGCGTCGATCAAGAAGGCGAAGGCGGGCGCGCAGGACGTCGCCGGCTTCCCGGACGGCGCCGTGTACTACGTCGACGACCAGAAGACGGCGACGCTCGCCTCGGCGGAGCTCGTGTCGGGCACACCCGTGCTGGTCAACTACACCGGCCCGGCCAAGATGACGCCGGACGTGATGGCGCCGCTGGTCAAGAAGGCCCTCGAAGCGAGCTGACGCTCACCGGCGCAGCGCCGCCAGCTCGACCGGGCTGTGCGCCGAGAACACCGTGACGTCGTTCTGGTGGTCGCGCGCCAGCTCGTGCAGCCGCGCCAGGTTCTCCAGCCGCGGCCCGCGCAGCGTCTGGACGATGTTCTGGAACGCCGTCAGCCCGGGCGGGCAGTGCGGCGCGACCGGGTCCAGCTGGCCGTGGAAGAAGTACGCGTCGCCGGCGTGCAGCAGCCAGCCCGCGCCGGTGTCGACCGCGACGCCGGTGTGGCCGCGCGTGTGGCCGGTGAGCGGGACCAGCAGGATCTCCTCGGGCAGCCCCTTGAGCGCGCGGACGGCGTCGAAGCCGAACCACGGCTCGCCCGTCTCGTCGTAGGTGCTCCACAGCGGGTGGTGCGCGAACTGCGCGGCCCGGTAGCGGTTCTTCTCGGCCGCGTTCGCCGGGGCCGTCGCCGCCCGGTGCTCCTCCGCGCGGACGTGCACCACGGCGTTCGGGAAGTCGGCGAGCCCGCCCGCGTGGTCGACGTCGAGGTGGGTCATCACGATGTGCCGGACGTTCGCCGGGTCGAGGCCGAGCGCCTTGATCTGCGCGACGGCCGTCTCGGCGGCCTGGGGCTTGGCGCCGACCATCGTCAGGAACGGCCGGCCGAGCCACTCACCCGGGCGGGCCACCCCGCGGCTGCCGAACCCGGTGTCGACCAGCACCAGGTCGTCGCCGGTCTCGATCAGCAGGCAGTGCGCGACCAGCTCGGACCGCCGCAGCAGGCCGGGTTCGCCGTCGAGCAGCCTGCCGCCCGCCGGGCGCATGGTTCCGCAGTTCAGGTGGTGCACCTTCATACGCTGCTCCTGGTGCTCAGCCGGAGGAACTCGGTCTCGTCGTGCGCGGCGAAGACGGTGACCTCGTCGCCGTGCTCCTGAACAAGCTGGCGCAGGCGGCGATGATTGTCCAGCCGGGCGCCGCCGACGGTTTCCATCCGGCCCTCGAACCACTTCAGGCCCGGCGGGCAGTGCGGGGCGGCGGGGTCGACCTGGCCGTGGAAGAAGTACGAGTCGCCGGCGTTGAGCAGCCAGCCGCTGCCGGTGTCGACGGCCACGCCCGCGTGCCCGCGTGTGTGCCCGGAGAGCGGGATCAGCAGGATCTCGGGCGGCAGGCCGTCGAGCTGCCGGACGGCGTCGAAGCCGAACCACGGCTCGCCACTGTCCGCATAGGACGTCCACTGTGGACCGTGGGCGAACTGGATCCGCCGGTACCGGCCGCGTTCCTTGCTGTCACGCGGTTCTTGGAACGCCCGCAGCTCTTCGGCGTAGACGTGCACACGGGCCCACGGGAAGTCGATGAGGCCGCCCGCGTGGTCGAGGTCCAGGTGCGTCAGCACGATGTCGCGGACGTCGGCCGGGTCGAAGCCGAGCGCCCGGATCTGCGCGATCGCGGTCTGCGCGGGGTCGGCGATCGGGTTGGATTGGCGGACGAACCCGGCGCCGAGCCAGGCTTCCCGGTCGACGGCGGCCGGGGTGCCCATGCCCGTCTCGACGAGCACGAGACCGGTGTCCGTCTCGAGCAGCAGGCAGTGGCAGACCATGGTGGCGCGCCGGAACAGGCCCGGCTCGCCGTCGACGAGCTTGCCGCCGAGCGGCCGCATGGTGCCGCAGTTCAGGTGGTGGACGCGCATCAGGAGAACTCCCGGTCGAGGGTGGTGTGCAGGTGGGTGGCGACGGCGCGCAGCGGCGCGACGTCCTTGCGGGTGCGGGCCAGCAGCAGTCCGCCTTCGATCGTGGCGAGCACCACGGTGGCCAGCTCGTCCGCGCGGTCCGCGGAAAGTCCTTGGGTGGCCAGGTAGTCCGCGAGGATGCCGTGCCAGGACGAGTAGCCGTCCGCGCAGGCTTCCCGGATCGGCTCGCTCGCCGCGGCGGCGTCCAGTGCGACCGTCGCGAGTGGACAGCCGCGCTGGAAGTCCGACTCCGTCAGGAATCCCGCGAGCGCTTCGACGGCCTGGGTGATCGCCGTCGGGGCGTCGGGCGCGGCCTGCACGATCGCCCTGAGCATCGCGCCGGTGCGCTCGCTCGAAAGCCGGACGGCCTCGGCGGCGAGCTGCTCCTTGCCGCCGGGGAAGTGGAAGTAGAGCGACCCCTTGGGCGCGCCCCCGGCCGTGGTCAGCTGGGTGAGGCCGGTGGCGTGGTAGCCCTGGGTCTGGAACAGGTCGGCGGCGGTGTCGAGCATCCGCTGCCGCGTGTCGGTGCGGCGAACCATGCCACGACCGTAGCGCAAACTATGACGACCGGTCTAGTGACTTCGCGGATCGGTAAGGTCGTCGCATGGGCAACCCGACCGGTCAGCAGTTCGAGATCACCCGCGGCAACGCGCGCGCCATCGTCACCGAAATCGGCGCCGGGCTGCGCGCGTTCGAGGTCGGCGGAGTGCCGTACGTCGAGGAGTTCCCCGAAGACGCGAAGCCGCCGAAGGGCGCCGGGCAGGTCCTGCTGCCCTGGCCGAACCGCACCAAGGCCGGCAAGTGGACGTTCCAGGGTGAGGAGCAGCAGCTCGAGATCACCGAGGCCGCGCGCGGCAACGCCATCCACGGCCTGACCCGCCACCTCGAGTGGGAGCTGCTGGAGCACGCCGAGTCGTCGATCACGATGGCCGTCGACGTCGAGGTGCAGCCCGGCTGGCCGATGCCGCTGCGCGCGACCGTCACCTACGAGCTCGCGCCGCGCGAACTGACCATCACCCACGAAATCCGCAACGAGGGTGAGCAGCCGATCGGCGTCGGGGTCGGCACGCACCCGTACTTCCGGATCGGCGACGTCCCGACCGACGACCTGACCCTGACGCTGCCCGCGAGCCGCGTCCGGCCGTACGTCGGCGACGAGCAGATGCCGTACGCGCCGGAGCAGGACGTCGAAGGCACCGAGTACGACTTCCGCGGCGGGCGCGTCCTCAAGGACGTCGACCTCGACACGGCGTTCGGCACGCTGTCGGCGGCTTCGGACGGCACGCACCACTTCGTCCTCGGCCACGAAGACCAGCAGCTCGTCGTCTGGACCGGCCCCGACTTCCGCTGGGCGCAGGTGTTCACCCCGGACGACCTGGTCGGGCGCGGCCGGGCCGTCGCGATCGAGCCGATGACCTGCCCGGCCGACGCGCTCAACACCGGCACCGACCTGATCGACCTCGAGCCCGCGGCGTCGTGGTCGGGCAGCTGGGGCATCCGGGTCCGGTGACGCCGCTTCGCCTGAGCGTCGCCGACGCGGGCGAAGTGCTGACGCTGCAACGCGCCGCGTACGTGACCGAAGCCCGCGCGCACGACGACTTCGACCTGCCGCCGCTGCTGGAGACGCTGCCCGAAACGCGGGCGGCGCTGAAGACCGGTCTTTCGTGGGGCTTCCGGGACGAGGGGCGGCTGGTGGCGTCGGTGCGGCTGACGGTGTCCGGGCCGGTCGCGACGGTCGGCCGGCTGGTCGTGGCGCCGGACCGGCAGGGTGAGGGGCTGGGCAAGGCGCTGCTCCTGGCCGCGGAGGCCGCGGCGCCCTCGGCCGTGACGATCTTCCGGCTGTTCACCGGGTCGAAGAGCGTGGGGCCGCAGGCGTTGTACCTCAAGCTCGGCTACCGCGAGACGCACCGGACGCCGGAGCACGGCTACGAGCTCGTCCACTTCGAGAAGGCCCGTGTGGAGAGTTCCCGGGCAGTTCGTTAGCGTGGCGAACTATGGCGAAGGCAATTGTCGGGGGCTACGTCGTCCCCATCGACGGTGATCCCATCGACGGCGGCACGGTCCTGATCGACGACGGGAAGATCGTCGCGGTCGGCGCCGAGGCCGACGTCGACATCCCGGAGGACGCCGAGCTGGTCGACGCGGCCGGCACCTGGGTGCTGCCCGGGTTCTTCGACGCCCACGCGCACCTCGGGGTCCATGAGGACGGGGAAGGGTGGGCCGGCAACGACACGAACGAGATGACCGACCCGAACGGCGCCCGCTTCCGCGCGATCGACGGCATCGACCCGTACGAGCCCGGCTTCGACGACGCGCTGGCCGGCGGCGTCACGAGCGTCGTCATCAAGCCCGGCTCGGGCAACCCGATCGGCGGCCAGACGATCGGCGTCAAGACGTGGGGCCGCAGCATCCTCGACATGGTCTTCGCGGAGCAGGTCAGCGTGAAGAGCGCGCTCGGCGAGAACCCGAAGCGCGTGTACGGGGAGAAGAAGCAGACGCCGTCGACCCGGCTGGGTGTCGCGGCGATCCTGCGCGAGGCGTTCACGAAGGCCCGCAACTACCAGGCGAAGCGCGCGCACGCGGAGTCCGAGGGCAAGCCGCACGAGGTCGACCTCACGATGGAAACGCTGTCGAAGGTCCTCGACGGCGAGCTGTACTGGGACCAGCACGTCCACCGCGCCGACGACATCGTCACGGCGCTGCGGCTGGCCGACGAGTTCGGCTACAAGCTGGTGATCAACCACGGCACCGAGGGCCACCTGATCGCGGACCTGCTGGCTTCGCGCGACGTCCCGGTGATCCTCGGGCCGCTGTTCACCACGAAGTCCAAGGTGGAGCTGCGCAACCGGACACTGCGGTCGGCCGGCATCCTGGCCCGCGCGGGCGTCAAGATCGCGATCACGACGGACCACCCGGTGATCCCGATCAACTTCCTGGTCTACCAGGCGGCCCTGGCCGTCAAGGACGGCCTCGACCCCGCGACGGCCCTGCGTTCGCTCACCGTGAACCCGGCTGAGATGCTGGGACTGGACGGGCAGATCGGGTCGCTGAAGCCGGGCCTGGACGCGGACGTGGTGCTGTGGAGCGGCGACCCGCTCGATGTGATGAACCGCGCGCTGCGGGTGTTCGTCCGCGGCGCCGAGGTGTATCACTTCGACGAGCAGCTGGGCGAGGGTGTTTCCGCGGACCGCAGGTACCGCGAAACCCGCTGAGTTTCGGACGGCACGCCGGTTACCGGGCGGTTCCGGCGTGTCGTCCGAATGTTCCCGAGTGATCGGGGCCGTGACTCGATCACGCTGCTTCCGGCCCTGATCACGCCGAGCCGGGTCAGCTCGCCTTCAGCTCCCGTGCGATGACCATCCGCTGGATCTGGTTGGTCCCCTCGAAGATCTGCGGCACCTTCGCCTCCCGCATGTACCGCTCCACCGGGAAGTCCCGCGTGTACCCGGCCCCGCCGAGGACCTGGACCGCGTCCGTCGTCACCTTCATCGCGCCGTCCGTGGCCACCAGCTTGGCGATCGATGCCTGCCGCTGGAACGGCAGCCCGCGGTCGCGTCGCCGGGCCGCCTCCAGGTACGTCGCGCGGGACGACTCCACCGTCGCCGCCATGTCGGCCAGGAGGAACTCGACGCCCTGGAAGTCGATGATCGGGCGGCCGAACTGCGAGCGGCCCTTCGCGTACTGCACCGCTTCGTCCAGCGCCGCCTGCGCCAGGCCCACCGCGCACGCCGCGATGCCGAGGCGGCCCGAGCTCAACGACGACAGCGCGATCCGGAGACCGTCGCCCTCGGCGCCCACGCGCCGGGAAGCGGGCACGCGCGCGTTGTCGAAGATCATCTGGGCCGTCGGGGATCCGGTGAGGCCCATCTTGCGCTCGCGCGGCGCCGCCGAGAGGCCGTCCGTCGACGCCGGGACCAGGAGGCACGAGATGCCGTGGCCGCCGTCGTCGCTCGTGCGGACCATCGTCGTGTAGAAGTCGGCCGCTCCCGCGTGGGTGATCCACGCCTTCGTGCCGTTGACGACGTAGTCCGAGCCGTCGAGACGCGCGCGCGTGGTCAGGGCCGCCGCGTCCGAGCCCGCCTGGGTCTCCGACAGCGCGTACGCCCCCAGGAGCGAGCCCTCCAGCATGTCCGGGAGCCAGCGGTCGCGCTGCTCGTCGGTGCCCCACTCGGCCAGCGCGTAACAGGACATCGTGTGCACCGAGAGGCCGACGCCGACCGTCATCCACGCGGCCGCGAGCTCCTCGAGGACCTGCAGGTACACCTCGTACGACAGCTCGCCGCCACCCCAGCGCTCCGAGTACGGCAGCCCCAGCAGCCCGGACTTGCCGAGCAGGCGGAACTGCTCGCGCGGGAACTCCTCGGCCTCCTCGGCCGCGGCCGCCCGGGGCGCGAGCTCGTCGCGCGCGATCTCGGTGGCCAGCGCGAGCAGGTCCTCGGCGGCCGAATCGGGCAGCAGGCGTTCGGCGGGCATCGTCGTCCTCCAGCAAAACGGTACTGAAAACAGTACTGTGGGCCCGCTTAGAGTACAGTAAGAAGAGCCTGGGGTGGCCGACTGGACGTAAGGGATAGTGGTCCGATGGAAGCCCGTCGCCGGCCCACGGCTCGCCAGCGAGCCCTGCTCGCCGACCTCGAGGCGCTCTTCCTCGCCGAAGGGTTCGCCGTCTTCACGCTGGAGGACATCGCCACCCGCCTGCGCTGCTCGAAGTCGACGCTCTACGCGCTCGCGCCGAGCAAGGAGCAGCTCGCCGTCAAGGTCGTCACGCAGTTCTTCCGGGGCGCCGCGGAGCGGATCGAGGAGCGGATCGCCGGCATCGACGACGCCCGCAAGCTCATCGGGGAGTACCTGGACGGCGTCGCCGAGCACCTGAACCGGGCGTCCGCGGCGTTCATGCGCGACCTCGCCGAGTTCGGCCCGGCCCGTGAGGCCTACCAGCTCAACAGCCGGTACGCGGCGAAGCGGCTTCGCGACTTCATCGACCAGGGCGTCGCCGAAGGGGTGTTCCGCGACGTCCACGCGCGCCTCGTGGCGGAGATGACCGGGCTGATCATCGAAGGCATCCAGACCGGGGTGCTCGGCCGGCGCACCGACGTGTCCGACGCCGAGGCGTTCACCGCCCTGGGTGAACTGCTCCTCGGCGGGCTGAACAAATAGCGGACAGGAATTGTCAGCCTCCGGTCACTTAAACTCCTCCTCGTGATCGTCGTAGGCGGAGAAGCTCTGGTCGACCTGGTTCCCGGCGACCCCCTGGATTCCACTGTGGACGGTGGGTTGCGCGCGCTGCTGCCGCGGCTCGGCGGCGGCCCGTACAACGTCTCGCTGGCCGCCGGCCGGCTCGGCGTGCCGACGGCCTTCCTCTCGCGCGTGTCCACCGACCGCTTCGGCGACGCGATGGTCGAGCGCCTGCACGCCTCGGCCGTCGACACCACGCTGCTGCAGCGCGGAGACGAGCCGACGACGCTGGCCGTCGTCGCGCTCGACGCGAAGGGCGCGGCGCACTACACGTTCTACGTCGAGGGAACCGCCGACCGGCTCGTCGCCGACCCGGGTCCGCTGCCGGAAAACGTGACGGCGCTCTCGCTCGGCACGCTCGGCATGGTCCTCGAGCCCGGCGCCTCGGCGTACGAAGCGATGCTGCGGCGCGAGGCCGCCCGCGGCGTGCTGACCGTGCTCGACCCGAACATCCGCGAAGCGCTCATCACCGATCCCGCCGCCTACCGCGCCCGGTTCACGTCCTGGCTGCCGGACGTCCGGCTGCTGAAGATCTCCGACGACGACGCCGCGTGGCTCACCGAAGGCGCCGACCCGGTCGCCGCGGCGAAGACGTGGATCGAGTCCGGTGTGGACGTCGTGGTGCTCACCCGGGGCGCCGACGGCGTCGCGGTGATCACCGCCGCAGGTGAGCTGGCCCACGTGCCGTCGCGCAAGGTGACCGTCGTCGACACGATCGGCGCGGGTGACACGGTCCAGGGCGCGCTGCTGGCCTGGCTGCACACCCACGATGTCACTGACCTGGCCGCACTGGACGCGGACGCGTGGCGCGAAGCTCTCACGTTCGCCGCGAAAGCGGCCTCGATCACCGTCTCCCGCAGCGGCGCCGAACCGCCGACGTCGGCCGACATGGCATCCACCGTGTGAACCTGGTCCCAAAGGGGCCCCCAGGAGCAACGTCACCGCTGCGCGAACACACGTTTCTCGACTAGCGTAGAGGGGCATTCTTCATACCCCAGCGGGGCGGTGTGCAGCGAGGCGCCAGTGTTTCCTCGCGTGAACACGTGGCTACCTGTGGAACGTACAGGCGCCGCCGGCCCGTGCCCAACGTGAGAGGGACTTGCATGTCCGACGCGACGACTGCGGGGCAGTCCGGCGGCGAAACCGCGAAGCTGACCCTGCCGAGTGGCGAGCACGAGTTCAAGATCGTCCACCCGGTCGAGGGCGCGCCCGGGATCGAACTGGGGAAGCTGCTGGCGCAGACGGGGCACATCACCTACGACCCCGGCTTCGTCAACACCGGCGCCGCGTCGTCCGCCATCGCCTACATCGACGGTGACGCCGGCATCCTCCGGTACCGCGGGTACCCGATCGAGCAGCTGGCCGAGAAGTCGACCTTCGTCGAGGTCTCCTACCTGCTGATCTACGGCGAGCTGCCGACCGAGGCCCAGCTGGCCGACTTCACCGAGAAGATCCAGCGCCACACGCTGCTGCACGAGGACCTCAAGGCGTTCTTCAGCGGCTTCCCGCGCGACGCGCACCCGATGCCGGTGCTGTCCAGCGCGGTGTCGGCGCTGTCGACGTTCTACCAGGACTCGCTCGACCCGTTCGACGAGCCGAACGTGGAGCTGTCCACCATCCGCCTGCTCGCCAAGGTCCCGACCCTGGCCGCGTACGCGTACAAGAAGTCCGTCGGCCAGCCGCTGCTGTACCCGGACAACTCGCTCGGCCTGGTCGAGAACTTCCTGCGCATGACGTTCGGCTTCCCGGCCGAGCCGTACGAGGTCGACCCGGACGTCGCGAAGGCGCTCGACCTGCTGTTCATCCTGCACGCCGACCACGAGCAGAACTGCTCGACCTCGACGGTGCGCCTGGTCGGCTCGTCCGAGGCGAACCTGTTCGCGTCGATCTCGGCCGGCATCAACGCGCTGTTCGGCCCGCTGCACGGCGGCGCGAACGCGGCGGTCCTCGACATGCTCGAGGGCATCCAGCGCGACGGCGGCGACGTCGCCAAGTTCGTCGAGCGGGTGAAGAACAAGGAAAAGGGCGTGAAGCTGATGGGCTTCGGGCACCGGGTCTACAAGAACTACGACCCGCGCGCGAAGATCATCAAGAACACCGCGGACGAGATCCTCGGCAAGCTCAAGGGCGGCGACCAGCTGCTCGACATCGCCAAGAAGCTCGAAGAGACCGCCCTTTCGGACGACTACTTCATCGAGCGCAAGCTGTACCCGAACGTGGACTTCTACACCGGCCTGATCTACCGGGCGCTGGGCTTCCCGACGAAGTTCTTCACGGTGCTGTTCGCGCTCGGCCGCCTGCCGGGCTGGATCGCGCACTGGCGCGAGATGATCAACGACCCGGCCACCAAGATCGGCCGCCCGCGGCAGATCTACACCGGCTACCCGTCGCGGGACTACATCCCGATGTCGGAGCGCTGACCTTTTAACCCTCCTGAACGCCCCGTCGTGCACTGGCACGGCGGGGCGTTTATCGTTGGGCCGCGTGACCAGAGAAGCACCCGTTGTCCTGTGGTTCCGCCGCGACCTGCGGCTGGGCGACCACGCCGCGCTGCTCGAAGCGTCGAAGCACAGCAGGCACGTCCTCGCGCTGTACGTCCTCGACGAGGCGCTGCTGAAGCCGGGTGGCGCGCCGCGGGCGGCGTTCCTCTACGGCTGCCTGGAAAAGCTGGACGAGCAGCTCGGCGGCCGCCTGATGGTCGTGCGTGGCGAGCCGGCGGCCGAAGTGGTGAAGGCGGCCAAGAAGATCGGCGCCGCGGCGGTGCACGTCAGCGCCGACACCGGCCCCTATGGACGACGCCGCGACGCCGAGGTCGCCAAAGCGTTGGCGGACAACAACATCGACTGGGTCGAGACAGGATCCCCGTACGCGGTGACGCCGGGGCGCGTGACCAAACCGGACGGTGACCCGTACCGCGTCTTCACGCCGTTCCACCGCGCCTGGACCGCGCACGGCTGGCGAGGGCCCGCCGACACCGGACCGTCCCTTGTGGACTGGGTCGAGCCGCCTCGCTCGCTGAAGATCCCCAAGCCGCCGCGCGTTTCGGCGTCGCTGCCCGAGCCGGGTGAGCAGGCCGCGCTGGACGTCTGGCACGCCTTCCTCGACGGCGGGCTCGAAACGTACGACACCGACCGCGACCGGCCGGACCGGGAAGGGACCACGCGCATTTCGCCGTACCTGCGCTGGGGGTGCGTCCACCCGCGGACGCTGCTGGCGGACCTCGCCGGGAACGACGGCGCCGGCGCGAAGTCGATGCGGGGCGAGCTGTGCTGGCGCGAGTTCCACGCCGACGTCCTGTGGCACCGGCCGGAAACCGCGCGCAAGAACTACGACGCGCGGTTCGACAAGATGAAGCACGACAACGACAACGAGGCGTTCGAGCAGTGGTGCGCCGGCCGGACCGGCTACCCGATCGTCGACGCGGGGATGCGGCAGCTGCTGGCCGAGGGCTGGATGCACAACCGCGTCCGAATGGTCGTCGCGAGCTTCCTGGTGAAGGACCTGCACCTGCCGTGGTGGCTCGGTGCGCGGCACTTCATGAAGCACCTCGTCGACGGCGACCTCGCGTCGAACCAGCTGAACTGGCAGTGGGTCGCGGGCAGCGGCACCGACGCGGCGCCGTACTTCCGGATCTTCAACCCGACGACACAGGGCGAGAAGTTCGACCCGAACGGCGACTACGTCCGCAAGTACGTGCCGGAACTGCGTTCGGTGGCCGGGAAAGCGGTCCACAAGCTGAAGGACCGCCCCGAGGACTACCCGGAGCCGATGGTCGACCACGCCCACGAGCGCCAGGTGTCCTTGGAGCGGTACGGCACGATCACGTCGTGGGGGGTTTGGGGGGGGGGGGGGGGGGGGAAAAACCACGAAAGGGGGGAGCGCGCAAGGGCTCCCAAAGCGTGGTGCGGGCGCCAACCCCCCGCACGCTGTTGTCCCGAATCCCCCCGCCCACCAAAA
>NZ_JBVJON010000016.1:95806-260612 GCF_055583145.1 Amycolatopsis sp. NPDC104819
CGAGGGGACCATATGGGGGTATGGGACAAACCACCCGAAGGGGCGTGGGGTTTGGGGGGGGGGGGGGGGGAGGGGCGGGGGGGGGGGGGGGGGGGGGGAACCCCCCCCCCACCCCCCCCACGACGGCGTCAGCCGCGCAGGGCCTCCGACAGCTTGATGCGGCTGCCGATCCGCAGCACGCTGTTGCCGTAGATCCGCCCGCCCAACCAGGTCAGCAGCGCGACCAACGCGACCGTCAACCCCAGCGACAGCGCGATCTCCCAGCCCGCCGCCGCGCCGGTCGAGATGCGGGCCGGCATCAGGATCGGCGAGAGCAGCGGGATCAGCGAGAGCACCTTGGTCCCGGTGCCCGACGGGTCCTGCAGCAGCAGGTTGATCCCGGCGATGAACCCGACGATCAGGACGATGTTGAGCGGCGAGACCACCGACTGCGTGTCCTCCTGCCGCGACACCAGCGACCCCAGCGCGCCGTAGATCGTCGCGTACAGCAGGAAACCGAGCAGGTACCAGAGCAGGCCCCACAGCAGTGTCCCGGTCGCGAAGCCGGACAGCGAGAACACGCCGGTCGCCGACGCCGCCGCCAGGCCGGCCGCGCCGAGGATCACCAGCTGTGTCAGGCCGACCAGGCCGAGCCCGATCACCTTGCCCAGCAACAGCTGCCACGGCCGGACGCTGGCGAGCAGGATCTCCACGACCCGGCTCGACTTCTCCTCGACGACCCCCTGGGCGACCATCATCCCGTAGGTGATGATGCTCATGTAGAGCAGGAAGGCGACGATCAGGCCGACGATGAGCCGCTGGGTCTGATCGGCCGGCTCCGGCGACAGAGCGTCGTCCTGGACGTGGGTGCCGTGGACCTGGGCCATCACCTCGGCGGGCTCGAGCTGCGCGGACGACAACACGCCGTCGAGCACCTGCTGCTGCGCGACCTGGTCGAGCACCCGGCGCAGCTGGTCGTCCAAAGAGGACTTGTAGGTGGCGGTCAGCTTCGCCGCGCTGCCCGAGACGAGCGCGTCGAGGTCGCCGTCCTCGACCTGCTTCCGGCCCTCCGCCGGATCGGTCACGACGGCCGTCGAGATCTCCCGCCCGGACAAGGCGGCTTGCGTCTGCAGCTGCTGGGCGATCCCGATCGCCTGGCCGGTGAGCCCGACCTTGTTCTTGCCCGCCGAACCCGCCAGCGAGCTCTGGAACCCGACGTACCCCAGCAGCAGCACCAGCAGCACGACGGTGCCGATCACGAACGAGCGGGTGCGCAGCCGCGTGTTCAGCTCGCGCTTCATCACGAGCCAGACGGCCCGCCGGCCACTCAGCTTCCTCATCGCGGTTCCCCCCTGTCGGCCACGGCGTCGCGGAAGAGCTCGGTCAGCGACCGGCGACGACGGCTGAACTCGGTGACCGGCCCGGTCGCCAGTGCGGCGGCGAGCACGGCCTGGTCGTCGGCGCTCGGGTCGAGCTCGAGCACCGTGGTGGCGCCGTTCTCCTCCAGCACACGCACGCCGGGCAGGCTCGCGGCCCAGCCCGGACGCCCGGCCGGCGCGGTGACCACCAGTTTGCTGGCTGCCCCCGACGTCAGCTCGTCAACGGTGCCGACGGCGACCATCCGGCCGTTGCGGATGATCCCGACCCGGTCGCACAGCCGCTCGACGAGGTCGAGCTGGTGGCTGGAGAAGACCACCGGCACCCCGGCGGCGGCCTTCTCCCGCAGTACCCCGCTCATCACGTCGACGGCCAGCGGGTCGAGGCCGGAGAACGGCTCGTCGAGCACCAGCACGGCCGGGTCGTGCACCAGCGCGGCGGCCAGCTGGACACGCTGCTGGTTGCCGAGGCTGAGCTTCTGCACCTCGTCGCGGCGACGCTCGGCCAGCCCGAGCCGGGTGATCCAGTTCTCGGCGTTGCGGTGCGCCTCGTTCGCGCTCAGGCCGTGCAGCTCGGCCAGGTAGACGAGCTGGTCGAGCACCTTCATCTTCGGGTACAGCCCGCGTTCCTCGGGCATGTAGCCGATGTGCGTGCGCGCTTCGTGCGTGATCTTCTCGCCGCCGAACCGCACCTCACCGCCGTCGGCGGCCAGCACCCCCAGCGCGATCCGCATGGTCGTCGTCTTGCCGGCGCCGTTGCTGCCGACGAAGCCGAACAGCTCCCCGGCCCGGACGTCGAACGTCACGCCGTCCAGCGCGACCTTGGCGCCGTAGCGCTTGGAGACCGTGTCGATCTCCAGTGTCCCCTCACTCATTCCCCATCCCCTCCTCGAAGTCCTCGGGGTCGTCGTCCGGCAGCGACCAGCCCAGCACGATCGGCGGGACGGTGGTGCCGGTGACCAGCAGCGCGGACAGCATCATCGCGCCACGGACGCCGCCCTCTTCGGCGTGGGCGATCACCAGGCTGTAGATCAGCGCGACGACCATCAGGAAGGCCAGCGCCTGGTAGCCGATGAAGGTGACGCGGTGGCGCCACTCGCGCTCGCGTTCGTCCAGCAGCCGCGAAAAGCCGCCGCTCATCCGGCCGGTCAGGATCCGCAGCAGCATGAAAGCAGTGCCGCCGAGCAGGATGCTGCCGGCCCACAGTCCGAAGTAGAGCCAGTCGTTCGCCACGGTGAACATGGTGGCGCTGACGATCAGCACCAGATCGGCCCCGGCCAGCACGACGGCCAGCGACCGCCGTCGCCGTCGTGTCCGCCAGCGGGGCAGCTGCCGCGCCGCCTGCCGTTCTCGTTCGTCAAGTTTGTCCAGCTGACGTTCCCAGTAGGCCGCGAGCCGGCCTGGTCGTTCGGTCATGCTCCCCCCTCGCGGTAGACCTGGGTGGACAACGGCGTGAACGGCGCGCGGCTGAACACCGCTTCGACGGGCAGGTCGAACACCGCGCAGATCCGGAACGCCAGGTCCAGGCTCGGATAGTGGTCCCCGCGCTCGAGCGCGCCGATGGTCTGCGGGTTGACCTCGACGGCATCGGCGAGCGCGGCCCTGCTCAACCCGCGCTCGGCTCGAAGCACGGGAAGCCGGTTGTAGATCGGCAGCTCCTTGCCGCGTCTGACCGGGCTCATGGAACGTACTGTTGCAAAAACCCAACGAGTCGTCAACTCAAGAGAACATCAAGAAGGATTTGGGTGGGGATGAGGGGGTGACCGGCCCGCATGCCATGAATGACTCATTCATGGCGTCGGACGTCAGGGTCCCGGCAAAGTCGGGGCGGACGTGACCGGCGGGCCGCTGCGATGTCGTGAATGACTCATTCACCTCGTCAGAGGTCATGAATGAGTCATTCATGACCTTCCCGGACCGCGACCACGACCTCCGGTGTGGTGTACCTGGCCGTCTGCGCTACGAGCCGACCGGCGAATCCGACTTGGCCGGAACCCTGGCGTCGGACGTAGTGAATGGGTCATTCATGGCAACGCCGCGGGTGTTCTCGGGCTCGTTGGGCGGGAGTGGGAGGCCGCCTGGGTGGGGATACTGCTCGGCCCAGGTTGGCGTTGTTCGCGCCGGACCTGCCCGGGTGGAGGCTTCCCGGGCCACGGCTGTCGACTGTCGCGAACGACCCATGGGGGACGCGAGATGTCCCCAATGGGTCATTCGCGACGTTTGGTGCCCCGGTCGCGCAACCCGTCAGGTCAGTCCGGCCAGCGACTTGTCGACAAGCTCCGCAACCCGCGGCGCAGCCGCAGCGGCATCCGACGGGACCAACGCCAGCCGAGTCCGGCGCTCCAGCACGTCCTCGACGTCCAGCGCCCCCTCGTTCCGCACCGCCCAGACCACCTCGGCCGCCGTGATCTCGGTTCCCGGGGCCACCGGCGCCGCGAACTCCGTGTCCAGCTCGCCCAACGCCGCCACCCGCGGGGCCTCCGTCCCGTACCGGGCCACCAGCCGCGGAGCAGCGTCCACAAGGGACAAACTCGACCGCGCGGCCGCGCCCAGCAACGGCAGGCGAGCAGTCCGGCAAGGCGACGCCGTGAGCCCGGCCAGCCGCACCGCCGCGTCGACGGCGTCCTCCGCCATCCGCCGGTACGTGGTGAGCTTCCCGCCGACCACCGTCAGCAGGCCGTCGGAACCGGCGAGCACCGCGTGCTTGCGGGACAGGTCCGCGGACCGACCGCCGCCGCCCTCCACCAGCGGGCGCAAGCCCGCGTACGACCCCGCCACGTCCGCGCGGGTCAGCGGACGCGCCAGCACGGAAGAGGCCAACGAAAGCAGGAAGTCCACATCGGACTCAGGAACGGTTGGCACATCGGGAATCTCGCCGGAGACCGGCTCGTCCGTCAGTCCCAAGTAGACCCGGCCGTCCGGCTGAGGAAGCAGGAAGACGAACCGGTTGGTCTCGCCCGGCACACCGATGTTCACCGACGTGGTCCCCATCGGCACCGTCCCCGGCGCGAGCACCAGGTGTGAACCGAGGGACGGCCGCAGCCGCACCGAGCCGGTGAGGGTGCCCGCCCACACGCCCGTCGCGTTGATCACCTGGCGGGCGTGGATGTCCAGTGTGTCACCCGAAACGCCGTCGCGAACCCGGACCCGGTCGGCGGAAACCGACAACGCCGAAAGCCGGGTCAGGATGCGCGCGCCGAACGTCGCCGCCGTGCGGGCCAGGGACACCACCAGGCGCGCGTCGTCGACCAACGCGCCGTCGTACGCGAGGAGCGCGCCGCGCAAGCCCACCGGCGACAACCCCGGGGCCAGCGCCAACGCCTCGGCGGTGGGGATCGACCGCGGCCGGGGCAGCACGGATGACGGCGTGCGCGCCGCGCGGCGGAGGCCGTCTCCCGCGTGCAGGCCGGCTGCCACGATGGCCTGCTGGGCCCGGGAAGTGCTGGGGTACAACGGAAACAGCTGCGGCATCGCCCGCGTGAGGTGCGGCGCCGTGCGTGTCATCAGGACGCCGCGCTCGACAGCGCTTTCGTGCGCCAGCCCGAGCTCGCCGTGCGCCAGGTACCGCAGGCCGCCGTGGACGAGCTTCGACGACCAGCGGGACGTCCCGAACGCCAGGTCGTGCGCCTCGACGAGCGCCACCGACAACCCGCGCGTCGCCGCGTCCAACGCGATTCCCGTGCCGGTGACACCGCCGCCGACCACCACCACGTCGACACGCTCGCCCGACGCCAGCTCCGCGAGCTCGCGGTCCCGGCGCCGGGCGTTGAGTGAGCCGGACGTCATGGTTGCAACGCCGAATCGAGCACGTGGGTGAACTCCGCCAGCAGCGCTTCCTCGTCGACGTCCGCCGTGGCCGGGCGCAGGGAGAACGCGAAGGACTGGACCACCAGCAGCACCGACCGGGACTGCGCCGCGACCGGCGCGCGCCGGACCGAGCCGTCCTGGTGGCCGGCCTCGAGGAGCTGGTGCAGTGCCTGCTCGGCGAACTTCTGCGTCGCGCCGAGCCGCTCCACGATGTACGGCAGCAGCAGTTCCGGGTCGACGTCGAGCAGCGTGCGGAACAACGGGTCTGCCGACAGCGAGCGGACGCCGGCCGAGGCGATGAGCACCAGCCGTTCACGGCTGTTCGCGGCGTCGGCGCCGCGCTCGCTCGCGGTGCGCAGCAGTCCGCTGAACTCCCGCGTCATCAGGGCGGCGAGCACACTGCGGACGTCGGGAAACCGGCGGTAGACCGTCATCCGGCTGACGCGGGCGGTGCGGGCGATTTCGGCGAGTGTGGTGCGACGCACACCGACGGCCAGCACGCAGGAGCGCGCGGCGTCGAGCAGCACGTCATCGGCCACGCGCGTCGCCGTCTGGCGGTTGCGGGTGTCCGCGAGCGCGGAGGAACCCGCGTTCTGTGTGGTGTGACGTTTCACGTCCATATGTCACACTGTAGTCGTGAACGAGCTGATTGACCACCGTCTCCGACGGTCCTGGACCCCGGAAGCCGCCGACGCCGCCGAGCTGCCCGCGCGGGCGGCCAAGTGGCTCGACCAGCGTATCGGTCCGATCGGGGCCGGCGCCGCCCCAGCGGCCGAAATGACGGCGGAAATACCGTCACCGAAACTCGGCGAACCTGCGTCCGAGGCGCTCGCCGCGGTGGTCGGCGCGGAAAACGTGCTGGTGAACGACGCTTCGCGGCTCGCGCGGGCGACCGGACTGTCCTACCTCGACCTGCTGCGCCGCCGGTCGGGGTCGGCGGACTTCCCGGTCCCCGACGCGGTGGTCCTGCCGGCCGACCCGGCCGAGGTCCAGGCCGTACTCGACGTCTGCGTCCGGCACGACGTCGGAGTGGTGCCCTTCGGCGGCGGCACCTCGGTGGTCGGCGGCGTCTCGGCGCTGCGCGGGGACAAGGCGTCGGTGATCGCGCTCGACCTCGTCCGGCTCGACGCGCTGGTGTCGGTCGACACCGAGTCGCGCATCGCCGTGCTGCAGGCGGGGGTTCGCGGTCCCGAGGCCGAGCGCCTCCTCGGCGAACACGGCCTGACGCTCGGGCACATCCCGCAGTCCTTCGAGCGGGCCACGATCGGCGGTTTCGCGGCGACCCGCTCGGCCGGGCAGGCGTCGTCGGGGTACGGGCGGTTCGAGGACATGGTGACCCGCGTGCGGCTGGCCACCCCGCGCGGCGAGTGGAAGCTCGGTGTCGCGCCGGCGTCCGCCGCCGGGCCAGACCTGCGCCAGCTCGCGGTCGGCAGCGAAGGCGCGCTCGGCGTGATCACCGAGGTCGCGCTGCAGGTGCGGCCCGCACCGCCGGTCCGCCGGTACGAGGGTTATGCGCTGCCCAGCTGGGAAGCGGGCCGGGAGGCCGTGCGCGACCTGGCGCAGAACCACGCGCTCGCCGACGTCACACGACTGTCCGATGGGGACGAAACCGCGGTGTCACTGGCGTTGAACGCGGGACTCAAAACGACGGCGCTGCGCCGTTACCTCGCGGCACGCGGTGTGCCGCACCCGTGTTTCCTCATCGTCGGCTGGGAGGGCACCGCGCACGATGTGGCCTTGCGACGCCGGGAAACCGCGCGCCGGCTCAAGGCTTCGGGCGCCGTGCGGGTCGGCAAGGCGCTCGGGGAGTCCTGGCGCCACGGCCGGTTCGCCGGTCCTCGGCAGCGGGACATGCTTCTGGATCAAGGAGTCTGCGTCGAAACGCTGGAGACCGCAGCGTACTGGTCCACTGTGGACGAGCTGCGTGACGACGTTCGCGCGGCGCTGACGGCGTCCTTGGGGCGGGCGATCGTGATGTGCCACATCTCGCACGCGTACGAGACCGGCGCGTCGCTCTACTTCACCGTGCTGACCGCGCGCGACGAGACCGACCCGGTCGGCCAGTGGCAGCGGGCGAAGGCGGCCGCGTGCGAGGCGATCTCCGGCCTGGGCACGATTTCACACCACCACGCCGTCGGTGTCGACCACGCGCCGTACCTGAAGGCAGAGATCGGCGAGCTGGGTGTCGAGGTCCTGCGCGCGGCGAAGTCCACTGTGGACCCGACCGGGATCCTCAACCCGGGGAAGCTGGTCTGAGCACTTCGCAGGGAACACCGTGGCCGTCCGCGGCGACGCCGTCGAGCGCGGCCGCCTCGGCCTGCGGGACGTCGGCGGTGCGCACCGGTTTGCCGTCCACCAGCAGGGGATAGCGGATCGACGCGGCGCCGACGTAGCTGCACACCTCGGTCAGGCGCGTGCCGTCTTCGAGGGTGATGTCGGGCTCGGTCAGCCGGGCCAGGTGGTACCGCGTGCCGCGGCCCTCGCAGCGGTCGAGCACCGCGAGCTGGTCCGGTGTCACGAACCAGACGGCGTGCTCCTCGACGCCGTCCATCGCGATGAGGGTGGCCGGGCGCTGGTCGTCGACCACGCGGAAGCCGGCCGCCCACACCGCGGCGAGCCCGCCGCAGCGCGCGTGCGCGACCACGACCGGGCCTTCGAGCCCGAGCCGCGCCCGCAGCCAGGTGATCTTCGACGGGTTCGCGTTCGAGCCGTAGGCGAGCACGGCCATCCGGTCGCGCCAGCCCGCGGGCGCGGCGTCGAGCGGGTGCCCGACGCCGTCGACGTGCACGAACGAGAAACCCGGCCGGGCGCCCGGGTAGGGCTCGGCCGGGTACTCGTCGTCGGTGAACAGGGTCAGAACGTCACCACGCTGCGCAGGACGTCGCCGTGGTGCATGCGCTCGAAGGCCTGCTCGACGCCGTCGACACCGATCCGTTCGGTGACGAACTTGTCGAGCGGCAGCCGGCCCTGCAGGTAGAGGTCCACGAGCATCGGGAAGTCGCGGGAGGGCAGGCAGTCGCCGTACCACGACGACTTGAGCGAGCCGCCGCGCGAGAAGAAGTCGATCAGCGGCAGGTCGTTCAGGCGCATCTCCGGCGTCGGGACGCCGACGAGCACGACGGTGCCCGCGAGGTCGCGGCCGTAGAAGGCCTGCCGCCAGGTCTCCGGGCGGCCGACGGCGTCGATCACGACGTCGGGACCGAAGGAGTTCGTGGCGTCCTGCATGGCCTCGACGACGGCTTCTTCGCTGAGCCCGCGGCTGTTGACGGTGTGCGTCGCGCCGAAGTCCTTGGCCCACTCGAGCTTCCGGTCGTCCATGTCGATCGCGACGATCGTGGTGGCCCCGGCGAGCTTCGCGCCGGCGATGGCGGCGTCACCGACTCCGCCGCAGCCGATGACGGCGACCGAGTCGCCGCGGGTGACGGCGCCGGTGTTGATCGCCGCGCCGAGCCCGGCCATCACGCCGCAGCCGAGCAGCCCGGCGACGGCCGGTTCGGCGTCGCGGCTGACCTTCGTGCACTGTCCGCTGTGGACGAGCGTCTTCTCGAGGAAGGCGCCGATGCCGAGGGCGGGTGAGAGGTTGGTGCCGTCCGCGAGCGTCATCGGCTGGGCGGCGTTGAACGTCGAGAAGCAGTACCACGGCTTGCCGCGCCGGCAGGCCCGGCAGGTGCCGCAGACGGCGCGCCAGTTGAGGATGACGTAGTCGCCGGGCTCGAGATCGGTCACACCCGCACCGACGGCTTCGACCACCCCGGCGGCCTCGTGGCCGAGCAGGAACGGGAAGTCGTCGTTGATCCCGCCCTCGCGGTAGTGCAGGTCGGTGTGGCAGACCCCGCAGGCCTGCACGTTCACGACGGCCTCGCCCGGCCCGGGATCGGGGACGAGGACGGTCTCCAGCGAGACGGGCTCGCCCTTCGCCCGCGAAATGACCCCCTGGACCTCGTACGGCATGCGAATCCACCTTCCGGCCGCGCTGCTGGTGCTGCCCGCAGCTAATCACGGATCATGCGGAGATGGCGACATCCGCATGAGTGAGGTTCGGTGGTGAGGGTGCAACGGGTTGCGTAGTCCGCAACTCCAGGCCGCGATGACATCCAGGTCGCGGGTCGTCAGACCGGCACTCGCGGGGACGGTGTGGAGCAACGCCGGGCCCGGGTGGTGGCTCGCCACCCAGGACCGGTCCGCGTCGGTGGTTTCGTCGTCGATCCAGGCGAACGGGCGTCCCGCCGCCCGCTCGACGATGCGCCGCGTCTTCCAGTGCGTCCCGGGACCGGTGTCCTCGTCGGGGAAGTCGAGCACCGGGAGCGGCGGCAGGCCGAGCAACGGGGCGATGCACTCGTTGGCGTCGTCCGCCCAGGTGGTGGCCCAGACGAGGTCGCACCCGAGGGCGAGCAGCCGCGGGCCGAGGCTCGGGTCGATCCGGCGAAGCAGCGGATTGCCCGGGCCGGTGTCCGTGAAGACTTCGTACTCGCCGGAGCTGCGCCCGAACGGGATCAGCGGGCCGTCGACGTCGAGGAACAGCAGAGGCCGGTGCATGGCTTCGGCAGTCTTTCACGGGCCTCCGGCCCCCGGCTTCCAGTTTACCGGGACCCACCGACAGTTCCGGGTGGCTCCGGCAGCGCCATCGACGCCAGCCGCGCCGGGTCGGCGACCGCCGTTATCGCCGAAATCAGCTCTCCCACCACCGTGAACGCCACCACCGACAGCGGGCTGCCGTCCGGGCGCCACGCCACCACTCCCGGCAGGCCGCCCACCAGGACCTCGCGTCCGCCCGAAGCCGCGCCGAAACGTGCGCCCGCCGCCACGCTCGTCGCGCCCAGGACCACCACCACGCCGCCCGGGGTGTCGACCGTCAGCTGGACCTGGGGGTCGAGGACCCGCGGCAACCCCTCGAAGTCGCCGTCGCGGGCCGCCGTCAGGAACGCCTCGACCACCTTTCGCTGCTCGCGGCCCGGCGTCGCCGGGCGGGAGGCCTCGCGCACCTTGCGCCGGGCGCGGCTGGCGAGCATCTTCGTCGCGCCCGGGGACTTGCCGACGATGTGGGCGATCTCGTCGAACGGGACCGCGAACAGGTCGTGCAGCACGAACGCCACCCGCTCGCCCGGCCTGAGCGACTCCAGCACCACCAGCAGCGCGAGCCCGACCGAGCCCGACCGAGTCCGCCCGCGCCGCGTCCTCCTCCGGGCCCTCCTCGGCCGCCACCACGATCTCGTCGTACGGCGACTCGGGCCGCGACTTGCGCGAGCGCAGGACGTCCAGGCTGATCCGGCCGACCACCGTGGTCAGCCAGCCCTCGAGGTTCCGGATCGCCGCCGCGTCCTGGCGGGACAGCCGCAGCCACGCCTCCTGGACGACGTCCTCGGCGTCGGCGTGCGAGCCGAGCATGCGATGGGCGACCGTGCGCAGCCGGTCGCGCTGGGTCTCGAACGCCTCGGCCAGGGTGTCGGGCATCTTGTAACCGATGGAGGATCGATGGAAGCACGACTGAAGAGCTCCGGCAGCCCCGAGGTGACCGGAGCGGTCCAGCAGCTGTTCGCGGCGGTGCACGCCGGCGGCGTCGACCCGCTGCTGCTGGAGCTGGTCCACCTGCGGGCCAGCCAGATCAACGGCTGCAGCCCGTGCGCCTACGTCGGCGTCCAGGCGGCGAAGCGGCAGGGTGAGTCGGACGAGCGGCTGCACGCCGTCGTCACCTGGCGCGAGACGCCGTTCTTCACCGAGGCGGAACGGGCCGCGCTCGCGCTCACCGAAGCCGCCACCCGGATCCAGGACGGCGAGCCGGGCGTGACCGACGAGATCTGGGACGCCGCCGCCGGGCAGTTCGACGAGAAGCAGCTCTCCGCGATCATCCTGAACATCGCGTTGACCAACTTCTTCAACCGGATCAACCGCACGATCCGGGAGCAAGCCGGCAAGACCTGGTGAACTACGCGGGCGTGATGATGTACACGACCCCGCCGGGGCCGCTCGCCACGGTCCCGTCGGCCCGGTACCGCTTCGTCCGCTGCCAGATCTTCTCGAACTGGTCCCGCTTGTAGACGTTCCGGACCCGGTCGTTGCTGCTGGACGCCGGGTCGTTGACGATCACGTCGCCGTCCTTCGTGAACCCGACGACCACCATGATGTGCCCGGCCGTGCCGTAGCCGGCGCCGTCGAGCTCCTCGGACAGGAAGGACTGCGACGTGATCACCGGGATGCCGCGGGCGATGTAGGTCTCGAGCTCGTTCAGCGAGTGCAGCCGCGTGATGTGCCCACGCAGCCCGCGCGACGCCGCGTACGCCGTGTTGAACGGCCAGTTGCCGGTGCCGTCGTAGGCGTGGTCGTAGGTGTAGCGCGCCGCGAAGGCCACCGACGGGTCGACGTAGTCCGCGGGGATCCAGGACATCTCCGCCGCCGACGGCTTCTTGCCCCAGTACTCGGCCACCATCTCGGTGGACGTGGGGCTGCACCAGGCTTCGCCGCCCCCGCCGTACTGCGGGAACTGTCCCTTGTGGAGGTTCTGCGCGT
Source organism: Amycolatopsis sp. NPDC104819 (assembly GCF_055583145.1). NCBI lineage: Bacteria > Bacillati > Actinomycetota > Actinomycetes > Pseudonocardiales > Pseudonocardiaceae > Amycolatopsis > Amycolatopsis sp. NPDC104819. The sequence goes on from NZ_JBVJON010000016.1 coordinate 107,473, forward strand.
ACGCGGGCACCTTCAGCTCGATCCCGGTGGCACGGCCAGGCTTCGTCGTCCGGACGTCGAAGCGGTCCGGCACGGCCGAGGTCATCGCGCCCAGCGACGTCACCGACGGCGTCGCGCGCGAGCCCTGCTCCCGGTACAGGCTGATCCGCAGCTTGAACGACTTCAGCGTCACGCCGGCCTTCGTCACCAGCGTGTCGACGTCGACGAGTGCGTTCGTGTCGTCCTGGCCGTCGACGCTGGTGCGCAGGATGTCGGCGTCCCCACTGGCCCAGCGGCCCATCACGTACCACGCCGTTTCGGCGCCCGCCGACGTCTTGCCCTGCGCCTCGACCTGCAGCCAGGTCTTCGCCGGCGTCTGCGCGTTCCAGGACGCGACCAGCTGTGTCGCGCCGAAACCCTGGCGGTAGGACGGCGACGTCCACTGGCCGTACTCGTACGTCTTCGTGGTGCCGAGCTCGGGCTCGGTGTGCTCGACCGTGCCGACCGGGCGGGTGATGCGCAGGCCGTCGTGGGTGAGCGCGAGCCCGGCGAAGCTGCCCTCGTGCAGGCGGCCGCCGGCCCATTCGTGGTAGTCGATCGCCTCGTCGTCCCGGGGCACCGCCTCGGCGACCTGCGCGGTTACCGCGGTCAGCATGACAACCGACAATAAGGTGAACAGACTGCGTACGCGCATCCCGGCTCCTCGTTCGACCCACCCAGTAGCCAGGGATTTTTGCCGGTCGGGCCCGGTATGTAAACAGGTACCTAGAGGACGGCCTGGGTCTGTGTCACTTTCGCGACCAACTTGCCGTTGTCGTCGTGGATCTCCGTCTCCACCACGACGAACCTCCGGCCGGCGTGCAGTGGTCTGGACGACGCAGTCGCGTAGCCCGAACGCACGCCGCGCACGAAGTTCGTCTTCGACTCGACGGTCGTGGTGCCCTGCGCGCCCTCGGGCAGGTTGAGGAACGCGCACACGGCGCCGGTCGAGTCGGCCAGCGCCATGAGCGCGCCCCCGTGCAGCACGCCGCCGAGCGTGCAGAGGCTCTCGTCCCACTTCACCCGGCTGCGGACGAGCTCGCGCCCGTGCGCCAGCACCTCGATGCCGAGGCGCTCGGCGAACGGCATGGTCCGGTGGAAGAGCTCGGTGCCCTCGGGATCGGTCATGCCCCGCAGCTTGCCGGACGCCGGGCCGCCGCGCGATTACCTCCGGGGTAACGCGGGTCAGCTCAGCGGGTTCACCAGCAGCAGCTCGGTGTTGTGGTCGACGGCCTCGCCGACGCGGCCGAGGTCGACGTGGATGTCGTTGTACGACAGTTCGCGGTACAGCGACGCAAGCGCTTGCGGCGTCCGGGCGTCGTAGTCCACGGCGTACGGCGCTTCGGCCTCGATCAGCGTGGTGAACAGGGACAACGTGCCGTCGGCGTTGTCCGCGACCTCGACGATCCGAGCCTGCTGCGGGAAGTCGACGTGCGACGCGGTGTTGATCTCCCAGAAGCTCTGCTTCGGCGTGCTCCCGGCGTGCGCGGTGATCTTGTTGAGGTGCGTGTGGCCGTTGACCCACGCCAGCACGTTCGGGAACCGCTTGAGCAGCGCGACGAACGCGTTGCCGTCCAGGCGCGGGTCGAGCAGGTGGCGCGAGTCCGGCAGCAGGTTGCCCATCGAGCCGCTGGTGTGGTGGCTGAACAGGACGAACAGCTCGTCGGTGACGCCGTGGGTGACCTTGCGGCCGAAGAAGTCGTAGTAGGTCGAGCTGGCGGCCTTGAGCGTCGACTCGACCCAGCTGTACTGCGCGAGGCCGATCGAGCCGTCCGCGAGCCCGGCGTCGGTGGTCGTGTCGAGGCTGATCCCGGTGATGCCTGGCGCGATCCGGAACGTGTAGTAGACGTTCTTGCCGTCGGAGTTCGCGCTGGTGAAGCCGTGCCCGACCGGACCGGGGCCGGTGTTGGCGGGGTCGAGGTGCGCGCGGACGAACTCCGCGGTGCCGAACGGGCGGCGCCGCGCGTCCGGCGTGATCTCGCGGATGGTGCCCCCGCCGCCGAACAGCTCGGCGACCGGCACGCCCGACCCCTTCTTGACGGCGGCGGCGAGCTTCTTCGCGGTGGCCTCGTCCTTGCCGATGACCTTGTACTTCCCGGTGTACCAGGCGCTGATGCCCGGGATCTGCGCCGGCAGCGAGCCGACGATGCTGTCGTCGTGGTTGCCGAAGGTGCAGAACCACGGCACGTCGAGGCCGGGCGCGGTGAACGTCCGCTGGCCGGCTTCGAGCAGGCCGGGCAGCTGCGGGAAGCCCTTCGCGGAGTAGTCGTCACCCACGCCGGGGATCGACGGGTTCCAGAACTCGCTGTTGCCCGAGCTCTGGACACCTTCGTAGGCGTTCGTGTCGCCCGAGTTCGGCGTCACGCTGCCGCCGTTGAGGACCTTGAGGAACCAGTCGAGCTCGATCAGCTCGTGGTTGTCGGTGTTGTCGCCGGTGGTGACCATGAGGTCGAACGGCCGTCCGGTGAAGGGGCCCTGGCGAACGCTGTTGACGCGTTCGACGAGCGCGCTGGTCGCGACGGTGCCGAGAGCTTCCTGCGGCCGGTGCGCGGAGCCGATGAAGGGGTGCAGGTACTCGAAGCGCGCGGGGCTCTCGGCGTCGGTGATGTGCAGGTCGGTGAACTGCACGAACGCGCTGAGGGCGCGACGCCGGTCGTCGCGGCCGGCCTGCGGGGCGGCGAGGTCGCCGCGGACGACGAGCGGCCAGCCCGGGCCCGCGCTGAGCCGGCTGTAGGTCGCGGTGCCGCCGCCGGTGGCGACCTGTTCAAGCGTGGTCCCGGTGGTGCTGACCGAGCGGGTGGCGGTGCGCCGCAGGGCGCGGTCGAGGGCGTTCGCGGTCGGCGTGCACAGCAGGAGTCCGAGTCCGGCGGCGCCCGCGGTGGCGAAGGTGCGCCGGGTGAGTTCGGCCATGTGTTTTCGCTCCCCAGTTTCTCGGTTGCCCAGCACCGTGCCGGACGCCGGTGTCCGGGCGGTGAACGTGACATTTCGAGGTACCCTGTCACAGGTGTCGGGGTGGGTGTACCGCCGAAGGTCGTGGTCATTTCCGCCGGTGGGCGAGACCGTCGAGGATGACTTCGGTGCCCAGCGCGAAGAGAGCGTCGGCGGTTGTCTTGGCGAAGGCCGGGCCGAGTGCCTTGACGGCGGGGAAGTCGTCCAGCCGGTCCTGGAACGCCTGTGTCGCTTCGGGATCACGTTCCCGGACCGAACCGAGGACGTGCGCGGTGAGCAGCTGCGAGATGCCCGCGGTGTCCTCGGGGGAGAAGCCGGCGTCCCGGAGGATCCGGACGGTGGTTTCGATGTGGGCCAGCCGGTTCGGGCCGGGCGGGCGGTCGCGGAGCAGGGTGGCGGCGTCGCGGTGCTTGAGGAGCAGCGCGCGGAACTGGTTCAGGCCCTGCTCGAGCTGGTCGCGCCACGGCCGGGTGCCGTCGATCTCGAAGGCGTCTTCGCAGATGGTTTCGGCGAGGAGGTCGAGGAGCTGGGCCTTGTCCTTGACGTGCCAGTAGAGCGTCGGCGAGCTGACGCCGAGCCGGGCGGCGAGCCGCCGGGTGCTCAGCTCGGCGAGGCCGGCTTCGTCCAGCAGTTCGAGAGCGGCTTCGGTGATCCGGCGGCGATCGAGCGGCACCCGGCGCACTCTATCAGTGGTAGATTGGTCTCTATCACTGATAGAGGGGGCTGGGATGCGGTGGTGGGTGGCCGGGTGTTCGCTGGTTTTCGCGATCGGGACGGCGCTGCAGAACTTCGTGGTGATCTCACCCGAACTGGTGGCCCGCGCGGCTTTCCTGTCGGGAGCGCCGGCGTCGGACGGCTTCCTGACGGGGCTGCGCCTGGTGGGGGACGTCTACCTGGTGGGCAACTTGCTGGGTCTGCTGGTGCTCACCGGGCGCGCGTGGGTGTGGTGGGTGGTGCTGGTGGTGAACGCGACGCAGGCGTTGGGCGTCTTCGTGATCCCGCCGTCGGTGTGGCGGGCGACGGTGGATCTGTACGGCTGGGCGGGGCTGCTGCCGTCGCTGGTGACGGACGGCGGCGCGCTGGTGCTGACGGTGGTGCTCGTGGTGTGGCGGCTCAGGTCCCGCCCAGGCCGGACTCCGTCACCCCGCGGACCAGGTACCGCTGCAGGAACACGAACAGCAGCACGATCGGCAGGATCGACACCGCCGCCGCCAGGAAGAGCAGGTTCAGCTGGGGGTTCTGCGCCGTCAACAACCCCGACAGCGCCACCTGGACCGTCCACGAGTCCGGGGACTGGGCGATGATCAGCGGCCACAGGAACGCGTTCCAGCTGCCGATCACCGTGATGACCGCGATCGCCGCGAAGAAGCCGCGGGAGTTCGGGACCACGATGCGCCAGAACACTCCCCAGCGCGTCAACCCATCCACCCGGCCTGCTTCCTCCAGCTCGCGCGGGAAGTCCAAAAAGTACTGCCGGAACAGGAACACGCTGAACGCGCTGAACAGCCCCGGGATCACCAGGCCGCGGAAGTCCGAGAGCCAGCCGAGCGTCGAGACCACCACGAAGCTCGGCACGAACGTCACCGACGTCGGGATCATCAGCGTCGCCAGCACCGCGTAGAATACCACTCGTGAGTGGCGGTACGGGATGCGCGCCAGGCCGTAGCCCGCCAGCGAGCAGATCACCAGCAGGCCGGTCGTCTGCAGGGTCGCGACCAGCGCCGAGTTCAGCAAGCTCCGTCCAAAAGGGACGTCCGAAAGGGAGAACAGCCGCGAGAAGTTCTCCCAGTGCACTGTGGACGGGAAGAACGTCCACTCCGGAGCGGTGATCTCCGCCCGGGACGCCAGGCCGTTGCGCAGCAGCAGGTAGAACGGCAGCAGGAACAGGACCGCCGCCACGGCGAGGGACGCCCAGCGCAGGACCGCCTTCATGACGCACGCCCGAAGCGGAGCACGCGGCCCTGCAGCAGCGTCACCAGCGCGATGATCAGCGCCAGGATCACCGCACCCGCGCTGCCGCGGCCGAGGTCCTGGCCGCCCGAACCCAAAGACGTGTAATACAGGTACACCAACGGTGGCCGGGCGAACGGCGGGTAACCACGGGAGTCGCCCATGATGTTGTAGAACTCGTCGAACGCCTGGTACGCGTTGATCAGGTTCAGCAGCAGCACCGCCACGGCCGTCGCGCGCAGCTGCGGCAGCGTGATGTGCCGGAAGACCTGCCAGCCCGGCTTCGCGCCGTCGAGCCACGCGGCCTCGTACAGGTGCCGCGGGATGCGTTGCAGCGCCGCGATGAACAGGATCATGTAGAACCCGAGCTGCAGCCACAGCCGCGCCGTCACCAGCACGACCCAGTACAGCGGCGGGCTGACCGTCCCGGTCCAGGCCACCGGGTCCGCGCCGAACAGCGCGAGCACCGTGTTCGCCAGTCCGTACCGGACACCCGAGAACAGCGACGTCTTCCAGATCAGCGACGCCACGACGTACGAGCACGCGAACGGCAGGAAGAACACCGACCGGAAGAACGCCCGCGCGAACCGCAGCTGGTTGACCCCCAGCGCCAGGGCCAGCGACAGCACGAACGTCAGCGGCACGATGAACACCGCGAACACGCTGAACGTGCCCAGGCTCGACAGGAACGGCTCGTCGGTGAGCATGTGCCCGTAGTTGTCCAGCCCGACGAACTCCGTCGGCGTCACCGTGTTCCGGGCGTCGAAAAAGGACAGGTACGCGCTCCAGCCGATCGGCAGGTACGCAAAAACCGCCAGCCCCAGCAGGAACGGCCCGACGAACAGCCAGAACGTCCGCGCGTCGCGCCGGTTCATCCGAACAGGCGCTTCAGCTCAGCCCGCGCGACTCCGACCGCCGTCTTGACCTGCGCCGCCGGGTCCGCTCCCTCCTTCGCGATCTTCGCGACCGCGTCCGACAGCGCCGTGTTCGCCTGCTGTGTCCACACCGGACCGCCGACGAGGTGGCTGTTCTCCTTGACGAACCGGGCGGCGTCGGCCGCCGGTCCCGAAGCCAGGCTGTCCGCCTTGGCGACCAGGCTCTGGCGGGCCGGGACGTGGAAGCCGAACTTCGTCGCGAACTCCAGTTGGTCCTGCGTCTGGTCGACCCACAGCCACTTCACGAACGCCTTGGCCTCGCCGACGTGCACGCTCTTGGCGTTCACCATCGCGCCGTACGCGCCGACCGGGACCGAAGGCGCGCCGGTGCCGTCGAGCCGCGGGAACGGCAGCACGCCGAAGTCGTCGTCGAACGCGTCGCGGATCTTCGGCACGTTCCACAGGCCGGTCCACTGCATCGCGGCCAGCCCGTCGATGAACGCGCCCGGGTCCGACCAGTCCGCCGGCGCGCCGAGCAGCAGGGAACCGTTGGTGTTCAACGTGTGCAGCTTGCCGAGCGCGGTCGCCGCGCGCGGGTCGTCGAAGCCGACTTCGCGGTTGCCGTTCTTCAGGTAGTCGAGGCCGGCCGACCACAGGAGCGGGCCGGTGAGCACCCCGACCCCGCCGTCGTTGCCCGCGAAGAAGCCCTTGACGCCGTCCTTCGTCAGCTTCGACGCCGCGTCGATCAGCTCGTCGACGGACTGCGGCGGCTGCACTCCGGCGGCCTGCAGCAGGCTCTTGCGGTAGAAGAGCACCTGCGTGTCGGTGGCCTGCGGGATGCCGTAGACCTTGCCTTCGACGGTCTGCGCGGCGAGCACGGCCGGGCTGAAGTCGCCCTTGACCGACGCGATGACGTCGTCGAGCGAGACGACCTGGTTCTGCCGCACCCAGTCGATCTTGACCTGCGCCTCGAAGACGTCCGGCACCTTGCTGTTCTGCAGCGCGGTGACGATCTTCGAGTCGTAGTCGCCGGGGTTCCACTGGACGTCGACCTTCGCGCCCGGATAGCTCGCGGCGTACCGCTTGACGGCGTCCTGGACGCCGTCCTCGCCGTAGGCGTGGTACCACTGCTGCAGCGTCACCTTCGGCGCGTCGGACGGCGGCGGGCCCGCCGAGTAGGCCGTCGACGGCGGCGGGTCGCCCTGCCGCCCGGTGTTCGACCCGCAGGCCGCCGTAAGCGCGCCGACGCCCGCCAGCGCCAGGAACTTGCGCCTGTTGTGCATCCCCGGAACCCCTCCGTGAAGTTCGTGAAGGCCACGATGAGGAACACAGGGTTCCGCAAGGTGGCCTCCACGAACATGAAGACTCGCCGGAGATTTACCCGTTAGAGCTGCGCGATGTCGAGCTTTCCCTCGGAGTAGGACGCGCGGATCCGCTTCTTGTCGAACTTGCCGACGCTCGTCTTGGGCACTTCGTCCACGAACGTCCAGTTCTCCGGCAGCTGCCACTTCGCGACCTTGTCGCTGAGGAACTCGCGCAGCTCCTCGGGGGCGACGCTCTGGCCCTCCTTGAGCACGACGGCGACCAGCGGCCGCTCGTCCCACTTCTCGTCGGGGATGCCGACGACCGCGGCCTCGGCCACCGCGGGGTGCCCCATCACCTGGTTCTCCAGGTCGACCGAGGAGATCCACTCGCCGCCGGACTTGATGACGTCCTTGGCGCGGTCGGTCAGGGTCAGGAAGCCGTCCGGGCTGACGCGGCCGACGTCGCCGGTGCGCAGCCAGCCGTCGTGGAACTTGTCCGGGTCGATTTCCGACCCGCCGTAGTACGACCCGGCGATCCACGGGCCCTGGACCTCGAGCTCGCCGACGGCCTCGTCGTCCCAGGGCAGCACCGAGCCGTCGTCGTCGATCAGCCGGGCCCGCACGGACGCCGGGAAGCGGCCCTGCGTGTAGCGGTAGCGCCAGGCGTCGTCGCCGGTCGCGGTGGCGGGCGGCCGCGCGACGCTGCCCAGCGGCGACGTCTCGGTCATGCCCCAGGCGTGCAGGATCGACACGTTGTGCTTCTCCTGGAACGCGCGCATCAGCGACGGCGGCACCGCGGACCCGCCGACGACGACCTCGCGCAGGTGCGAGATGTCCTGCGGGTTCGCCTCGAGGTGGGCGAGCAGCCCCTGCCAGACGGTCGGGACCGCGCCGGCGAAGGTCGGCTTCTCCGCGGCCAGCATCGCCGCGATGGGCGCCGGCTGGAGGAACCGGTCCGGCATCAGCAGGGACGCGCCGACCATCAGCGCCGCGTACGGCAGGCCCCACGCCATCGCGTGGAACATCGGCACGATCGCCAGCGCCGTGTCGCTCTGCGCGAGGTTCATGCTGTCGCTCATGCAGACCTGCATCGAGTGCAGCCAGATCGAGCGGTGCGAGTAGGCGACGCCCTTGGGGTCACCCGTCGTGCCCGAGGTGTAACACATCGCGGCAGCCGAGCGCTCGTCGACGTCCGGCCAGTCGAAGGTGTCCGGCTGGGCGGCCAGCAGCTCGGCGTAGGCGTGCACCTGGATGCCGTCGGGCGCCTGCAGCGACGCCGCGTCGCCGTTGGCCACGATGACGTGCCGGACGGTCTTGAACTCCGGCAGCTGCTTCGCGAGCAGCGGGACCAGCGTGCCGTCGACGATGACGACGTGGTCCTCGGCGTGGTTGGCGACGAAGGTCAGCTGCTCGGGGAACAGGCGGATGTTCAGGGTGTGCAGCACGGCGCCCATCGCCGGGACGGCCAGGTAGGCCGCCATGTGCTCGGCGTTGTTCCACATGAACGTGCCGACGCGCTGGTCGCCGGTCACGCCGAGGCCGCGCAGGGCGTTCGCGAGCCGGGCGGCGTTCCGGCCGAGGTCGCCGTAGGTCTCGCGCCGGCTTTCTGAACCGGTCCAGGTGATGACTTCGCTCGCCGAGTGCACCGACGTGCCGTGGCGGAGCAGGTTCGCCAGCGACAGCTGGCCGTCCTGCATGGTGCTCAACATGGTCGCTCCCGGGGGTCGTTCGCCGGTGAACTGGGGTTGCGCCGACTCTAGTGCGGATCGGGTGAAGCGGGCATGGTCAACAACGGCTCCGTTCGGTCACGGTCGTCCCGCGATCGGGCGACGACCGAACGGTGATCATGATCGACTATTTTTGCGCTTTTCGTTGTAAGCAAGGAAATACGCGGCGAAACCCGGTGTAGCGGAGGCTTCACTTCCGGGTGAGTATGGCCACTCGGGACGGTTCTTGGGAGCGTTTCCGCAGGCCGGAGCGGGTTGCCCGCCGTCACCTCCGGGGGTAATAAGTGCGTGTCGGTTGCACGGCGTTGAACCCGGTGGCGTTTACTGGGGCCGTGGTAAGAGACGGCTGGCCAGCGCTTGCAGCAGCAAGCACGCACAAAAGCCGTCGGCCGCGAAAGCGGAGACCTGAGAGGAAAGGACTACTACGTTGGCTCTGCCTACGTTGACTCCGGAGCAGCGCGCCGATGCACTCGCCAAGGCGGCCGAGGCTCGCAAGGCGCGTTCGGAGCTGCTCGCGTCGATCAAGTCCGGCAAGGAGAGCATCGAAAAGGTGCTCAAGCAGGCCAAGGAGAACAAGACGATCGGGAAGACGAAGGTCACCCAGCTGCTGAAGGCCGTCCCCGGCCTCGGCGCGGTGAAGGTCGCCGCCCTGCTCGAGCAGGCCGGCATCGACCCGGACCGGCGCGCCGCCGGCCTGGGCGAGCGCCAGCGCGAGGCGCTCATCGACGCGCTCAAGTAGCCCGTCACCAGGAGCTCCCGCGAGGGGAGTGTCGCTCGTGACACTCCCCTCGCGGATCTCCCGAAGCCTGGGACGCTGGTGAGGTGAGCTCACCTGATCCGGCGACCCCGGCACTAGACCTCGCCGCCCGCTACCAGCGTGGCGACTTCCTGTTCACGACGGCTTCGCGCGCACTCCTCGCGCAGGGCACGATCCGGACCGTCACCGACACGGACCCGAGGCGGCTGGCCTCGGTCCTTCCCGGTGTGCTGGCCGAGACCGGCGCCCCGCTGGCCGTCGGCGTCCTGCCCTTCGACACCGGGCCCGACACGAAGGTGCCGGGCCATCTCGTGGTGCCCCGGACCGTCCACCGGTCCGAAGGGGCGCCGACCCTGCCGCGCGAGGTCCTCCCCGCGCCCGTGCGGGTGCGTGCGGTGCCTTCCCCCGCGCAGCACATGTCCGCCGTCGCCGCGGCCGTCGACGCTCTTCGTGAGCTTGACCTGCGGAAAGCCGTCCTCGCGCGGGCCCTCGACCTCGAGTTCGACGCGCCGGTGTCCGCCGAGCGGATCGTGCGCAACCTGGCCGTCGGCAACCCGCGGCACTTCACCTACGCGGCCGAGCTGCCCGGCGGCCGGTCGCTCGTCGGCGCGACGCCGGAGCTGCTGCTGCGCCGCACCGGCCGCACGGTGTTCTCGTCACCGCACGCCGGCTCGATGCCGCGCTCGGCCGACCCCGCGACCGACCGCGCCAACGGCGAGGCCCTGCGGACGTCCCGCAAGGACCAGCTGGAGCACGCCGTGGTGATCGACTACGTCGTCGAGGCGCTGCGGCCGTTCTGCCGGACGCTGGACGTCCCGGCCGGGCCGGAGCTGGTCACCACGCCGGCCATCTGGCACCTGCGCACCCCGATCACGGGCGAGCTGGCCGACCCGGACGTCACGGCCCTCGACCTCGCGGCGGCCCTGCACCCGACCCCGGCGATCTGCGGCACCCCGACCGAGGGCGCGCGCGAGCTGGTCAAGGAGCTGGAGCCGTTCGACCGCGACTACTACGCGGGCGCGGTCGGCTGGGTCGACGCGGCCGGCGACGGCGAGTGGGCGGTGGCGATCAGGTGCGCCGAGATCGCGTCGACGTCGATGCGCCTGTACGCCGGGGGTGGGATCGTCCCGGCTTCGGACCCGCAGGCGGAGCTGGACGAGACGACCGCGAAGTTCCGGACCCTGCTGGCCGCCATGGGCCTGGCGGACATCCCGGGCTGAACGGTCAGGGGACCCAGTGCTCCTCGGTCACCGACAGCTCGTCGGTGGTCAGCACCGCGATGGCCGCGCGGTAGCCGTCCGACGCCTTCAGGTCCACCAGCCGCGTCTTCGCCGGGTCCAGCGCCGCGTCGCCTGAAGACACCAGGCGCGCCGGCTCGTCGAAACGCGAGAACGTGATGCTCTGCAGCGGGATGCGCAGGCCCTTGCCGGTGGCCTTCATCACCGCTTCCTTGCGCGTCCAGTAGACGAAGAACGCGCTCGCCTTCTCGGCCTCGGTCAGGCCGGTCAGGTGGCCGGCCTCGGCGGGGCTCAGCGCGTATTCGATCAGCCTCTCGTCGGCGGTGCGGGTGGCCGTCTCGACGTCCAGGCCGACCGGGACCGACGGGGTCGCCGCGACGCCGATCAGGTCACCCGAGTGGGAGATCGACAACGTCAGGTCCGCGCCCGGGACCCGCGGGCGGCCGTGCGGCTTGCCGCAGTCTTCGCAGGTCGCGTCGAACTTCACGGCCTCGACCGCGAGGCCGAGCCACTCCGCCGCGACCGTCTTGGCCAGCACGCGGCCGGTCAGGAAGCGCCGCTTGTCCGCGTCCTGGCGGTACGCCGCGAACCGGTCTTGCTCGACCTCGTCCAGCAAGCGCAGGAAGCGCTCTTCGGCGGGCAGCGGGGGTGACCAGCGGACCACGATCTCCATCACGTCCCCGATCCTTCCGGGCGCCGAAGCCGTTGTCACGGACCCGCGGGCAGGACTGGGGTAATTCGGGGGCGCGCCGGCCGCTTCCCAGCACACGAGGTCGCCCGCCTTGACGAACGATTCGAAACACCGGTAGTAGCCGAGGTGGATGTCGCTGGTGTTGATGCCGAAACCGGTGTCCTTCTTGTTCTCCGACACGGAGTCGACGGCGGACTTGACCTCGCTCACCACCTTCCCGCGCCGGAAAGGGCTTTCCCCTCACGCAACGCATTGAGCGCGCGCCCCGGCCAAGGTGCCGTGGTGCGCGGCGGCGGCGCCCACCGCCAGGTCGGTCGTGACCGCGAACCGGGCTGGCAATCCCGGACGTACGATGTGTCCGATTTCACAATTTGCCGGCGACGGCGCGGGGCGACTCCGTGATCGATCCGGTCGTGTCCTTGCATGCCGGTGGTGGTGCGCGCAAAATGGCGATGTAAGCAAGCGCTTAGCCAGTGTCGGAGGAGCAGCTCACCGATGGACTTTTCTCTCAGCACCGAAGAACGTGAAGTGCGCGACTGGGTCCGCACGTTCGTCCAGCGCGAGCTGATCCCGCTCGAGCAGGAGGTCCTCCGCCGCGAGCGCGCGCACCAGCCCGGCCTCACCGGCGAAGAGCTCAAGGACCTCCAGCTGAAGGCCAAGGAGTCCGGCTTCTGGGGCGTGCTGACGCCGGAGGAGTACGGCGGCATGGGCCTGTCCGCCGTGATGGCCGCGCTGCTGGAGGCCGAGCTCGGCCGCACCTTCGTGCCGTTCCGCTTCGGCGGCGCCGCGGACAACATCCTGTTTCACGCCAACGAAGAGCAGAAGCAGACCTACCTGCTGCCGACCATCTCGGGCGAGCGCAAGTCCTGCTTCGCGATCACCGAGCCGGGCGCCGGGTCGGACGCGAAGGCCATCCGCACCACCGCCCGCAAGGACGGCACGGACTGGGTCATCAACGGCGAGAAGACCTTCATCACCGGCGGCAACGAGGCCGACTTCACGATGGTCTTCGCGATCACCGACCCGGAAAAGGGCGCGAACGGCGGTGTCACGTGCTTCCTGGTCGACCGCGAGGCCGGCTGGAAGTCCGAATACATCGACACCATGGGCGAGTGGGGTCCGGCGTCGCTGATCTTCCAGGACGTCCGCGTCCCCGAAACGCAGATCCTCGGCGAAGAGGGTCGCGGCTTCGAACTGGCGATGCAGTGGATCGGCCAGGGCCGGTACCTCCTGCCGGCGCGCGCGATCGGTTCGTGCGAGCGGCTGATCACGATGGCCATCGAACACGCCAACACGCGCGAGACGTTCGGGCAGAAGATCGCGGAACGCCAGGCGATCCAGTGGATGATCGCCGACTCCGGGGTCGAGCTGGAAGCGCTGCGGTGGCTGGTGCTCAACGCCGCCTGGCAGGTCGACCAGGGGGTCGACTCGCGGCACGCGCAGTCGATCGCGAAGCTCTACGGCGGCCAGAAGGCCAACGAAATCGTCGACCGCGTCCTGCAGATCCACGGCGGCATGGGCTACACGCGGGAACTGCCGGTCGAGCGCTGGTACCGCGAGCTGCGGCTGCTGCGCATCTACGAGGGCACCGACGAGATCCAGCGCCGCACGATCGCGCGCAACCTGCTCAAGGGGCACGTGAAGGTCGGTGGCGTCCTCGGCTGAGGCCGCGAAGTGCGTCAAGGCCACCTCCCGGACGTCCGCGAGGTGGCCTTGACGGCAAGCCGGAGCTACTTCTTGTTGCGGATGGCGATCGGCACGCCCGCCAGGTCCTCTTCGTTGCACAGCAGTTTCACGTCGTAGTACGGCGAGCCCTGCCGGTCGTCGTAGTCGAGGTGGATGGCCAGCACGTCGAGCGGCTCACCTAGCCACTCCTGAGCCTGCCGTAGCCACTTCGAGCACCGCTCGAGGGCGGTGGGGAGATCGTCATCGCGGAACTCGACCGGGCGGTAGGGTACGTCCTGCACCTGATCGCGGGGGTGTGCCGGCGCCGGGAGGCCCGGCGCGAGACCCGAGTCGTCCAGTTCCAGTTGGATCGTTTCCTCAGTCACCCTTCGAGCGTCCCCCACGCACGCGTTCTGAGCAAGGCGTACACAGGTAAAAGCGCCGCTAAACGGACATGCCCCACTCTTTCGCGACGATTTCCCGGCAGCGTCGCAAGTCGGTGACTCCGGGCGGCGACGTGCAGGCCAGAGCCCTCGACGCCAGCTCCGCGTAGTGCTCGGCGAGCTGGTCCAGCGCCAGCGGGCCGCGGGGCGAATACCACCGCGCGACACCACTGCACATCTCCAGCAGCGCCAGCCGCGTCACCGCCGGGTGTTCGGTGTGGAACACCCCGGCCGCGACCCCTTCGTCGATCGCCGTGGCCCACAGCCGTTCGTACGCGTCGCGCAGCGCCACGACGGGTTCGCGCGCGGCGGGGGAAAGCACGTCGACTTCGTTGTCCACCACGCGGGTTTCCGCCGGCCCGACGGCGTGCGCGAGCACGTGCAGCGCGACGAGCGTGCGCAGCCGGTGCACCGGGTCCGCGCTCCCGGCGGTCGCCTCGCGGGCGGCGTCGAGCAGGCGGTTCAGCGCGGTGTGCATGATCTCCGCGAGCAGATCTTCCTTGGTGCCCATGTAGTGGTACAGGCTCGCCGACGAAAGTTCCGCCTCCTGCGCCAGATCCCGGATGCCGGTGCCGTGGAAGCCCTTGGTGGCGAACAGTTTCACGGCCGCCGCGCGGACCCGTTCCCGGCTGCTCACAGCCATGTCTCCGCCTTCGTGTCCCACGAGCCGGCGCGTGGGTCGGCCACCTTCCGCAGCTCACCCTTGGCGACCCGCTCGGACGGCGTCATCGGCAGCTCGCCGGCGAACGCCCAGAACCGCGGAACCTTGAAGTAGGCCAGCTTTTCCGCGCAGAACGCGGCCAGCTCGGCCGGGTCCGGGCGCTCGCCGTCACACACGACGTACGCCTTGACCTCCTCGCCGCGCAGCTCGTCGGGCACCGCGACGACGGCGGCGAGCCGCACCGCCGGGTGCAGCAGCAGCGCCCGTTCGACCTCGTCGGCGGAGATGTTCTCGCCGCTGCGCCGGATCATGTCCTTGGTGCGGCCCACGTAGTACACGCGGCCTGCGTCGTCCTCGCGGGCGAGGTCGCCGGTGTGGAACCAGCCGTTCTCGAACGCCTTCGCCGTCGCCTCGGGATCGTCGTGGTACCCGTGCATCAGCCCGATCCCGCGGATCAGCAGCTGGCCGGTTTCCCCGCGGGGCAACGGTTTCCCGTCGTCGCCGGCGATCATCACCTCGCGGTCGCGGCTGGGGCGGCCGAGGCAGCCGGTGCCGACGGTCTCGTCGTGGTCGGCGACGCCCATCCGGATGTCCCCGCCGGTCTCGGTCATCCCGAACGCCTCGTACCACGGCACGCCCCACCGCCGTTCGAGCTCGGCGTGCAGGTCGTGCGGGATCGCGGACGCGCAGATCGCGCGGACCCGGTGTTCGCGGTCGGCCGCCGACGGCTCCTGGCGCAGCAGCAGCGTCGGCATCAGGCCCAGGCAGTAGAACCACGTGACGCCGTGTTCGCGCACCTTCGCCCAGAACGTGCTGGGGTGGAAGCGGTCCAGCACGACGAGGGTGGCGCCGCCCGCGAGCCCGAGCGCCACGTTCCACTGTGGATCGATGTAGTGGAACGGCTGCGCGGTGAGGATGACGTCGGACTCGCCGATCGCCGGGAAGTCCGTGGCCAGGCCCACAGCCAGCGTGGTCCAGTACCGGTTCGGAAGCACGCAGCCCTTCGGCGCGCCGGTCGTGCCGGAGGTGTACTGGATGTTCACCGGCGTCTCGGGAACGGAGCTTTCACGTGAAAGCTCGGCCCCCTGGTCGGAGCTTTCACGTGAAAGCTCCGCGGGGGTGACGACGTCGGTGAGGCCGATCCGGGTGAGCAGATCGGTGAACTCGGGTGCGGCGACGGCCAGCTTCGCGCCGGAGTGGCGGAGGACGTGGGCGCCGTCGAACTCCTGGTAGTTCGTGTTGACCGGCACCAGGATCGCGCCGAGCTTGGCCAGCGCCAGCCAGGTCAGCGGGAACTCCGGCTGGTTGCGCAGCATCACGGCGACCCGGTCGCCGGGGCCGATGCCGCGCCGGCCCAGGCCCGCGGCGATGTGTGAACTGAGCCGGTCGACGTCGGAGAAGGTGAAGCGCTGGTCGTTCTCGTCGAACACCCACGCCGTGCGCTCCGGCCAGAGCTCGGCCGCGCGCGTGACGAGCTGGTGCAGCGTCCCGATGTCGGCGAGCGGCGTCACGTCCGGCTCCGGAAGGCCTCCGTGGACGCGGCGACCGCGGCCGAGTGCTCGGTGATGAGGGCGTGGCTGACTTCCAGCTCCAGCGCGGGTTCGACGTCGATCGGGGTGTCGAGCACGCGCTTCGCCATCGCCGCGGCGGCCGGCGGGTGCTCGGCGATCCGCTTCGCCCAGCTCCGCGCCTCGGCCTGGAGCTGGTCGGCGGGCACGGCCGCGTTGACCATGCCGAGCTCCGCGGCCTTCCGGCCGTCGAACCGCTCACCGAGCAGGAGGAGCTCCTTCGCCTTGAGCGGGCCGACGAGCAGCGGCAGCAGCCGCGACGCGGCGCCGGTGACACTCAGGCCGAGGGAGACCTCCGGGAAGGCGAACACAGCGTCTTCGGCGGCGAGGATGAGGTCACAGCCCAGCGCGAACTCCGCGCCGGCGCCGATCGCGTAGCCGTGCACTGCGGCGATCACCGGCTGACGCAGGGCGCGCAGTCGCCGTGTGACGTCTTGGAGCCGGTCCAGCCGGGCCCGCGAGTCACCCTCGGGGGTGGGCTCCTTGAGGTCGTGACCGGCGCAGAAGGCCCGGCCGTTGCCGGACAGCACCACGACGCGGGCGTCGCTGCGGGCGGCCGCGTCGAGTGCGGTGAGGAAGTCGTCGACCAGGACGGCGGCGACCGCGTTGAGCCGCTCGGGCCGGTTCAGCCGGATCTGCGCGATGCCGTCCTCGACGGCGAACTCCACGGTGGGCATGACGCCGATGCTAGACGTTCGATCGATCGATCGATAGCCTTCGACTCATGCGGGTCGACGCGGTTTACGAGAACGCCACGGTGTGGACGGGCACGGGCGTGACCAGTGCGGTCGCCGTGCTGCACGGCCGGGTCGTTGCGCTGGGGGACGACGCCCGGGCGCTGTCCGCGCGCACGCGGGTCGACCTCGCGGGCGGGTTCGTCGTGCCGGGGTTCCACGACGCGCACAACCACATGGCGTGGTTCGGGATGGCGCTGGACGACGTCCCGCTGGGGAGCTGCCGCAGCGTCGAGGAGGTTTACGACGCCGTCGCCGCGCGGGCCGCGTCGCTGCCCGCCGGGAGCTGGGTCGTCGGGAGCGGGTACGACCAGAACAAGCTCGTCGGCGGCCACCCGGACCGGCACGGCCTGGACCGCGCGGCGCCCGGGATGCTGGTGCGGCTCAAGCACACGTCCGGGCACATGACCGTGGTCAACTCGGCCGTCCTCGACCAGCTGGACCTGGCCCACGTGCCGGTCGGCGGGGACGTGGTGCTCGACGCCGGCGGCTCGCCGACGGGGCTGCTGCGCGAGCAGGCCCAGCTGCTGCTGCGGCCGCTGATCTACCCGACGCCGGTTTCGCGGGTGGTGCGCGGGCTCGACCGGGCCTCCGAGCAGTACCTCGCGGAAGGCATCACCAGCGTCCAGGAGGCCGGGATCGGCGGCGGGCTGGTCGGGGAGACCCCCGCGGAGCTGGCCGCCTACCAGGAGGCGCGCGAGGCCGGCGTGCTGCGTGTGCGGAGCACGGTGATGGTCGCCGCGAGCGTGCTGCACGACCTGCCCGACGGCGCCGGGTTCGGCCTCGACCTCGGCCTGCGCACCGGCCTCGGCGACTCCTGGCTGCGCGTCGGGCCCATGAAGCTCTTCGCGGACGGCTCGCTGGTCGGGCGGACGTGCGCGATGCACGAGCCGTTCGACGGCGAGCCGGACAACCGCGGCTACTTCCAGGTGCCCGAGGACTCCCTGGCGACCACGATCCGGCGCGCGCACGACGCGGGCTGGCAGATCGCGACGCACGCGATCGGCGACCGCGCGATCACCGTCGTGCTCGACGCGTACGAAGCCGCGTTGGCCGCTTCGCCGCGTACGGACCATCGGCACCGCATCGAGCACTGCGCCGTGCTTCAGCCTGCGGAGCTGTCTCGGCTCGCTTCGCTGGGGTTGCTCGCTTCGCCGCAGGGACGGTTCGTCAACGAGCTCGGCGACGGCATGCGCGCAGCACTCGGCGAGGCACGCGTGCCGTGGTGCTACCGGCTGCGAAGCGTGCTGGACGCGGGTTGTGTGCTTCCCGCGTCTTCGGACCGCCCGGTAGTGAACGGCGCTCCGCTGCTCGCGCTGGCCGACATGGTGCGCCGGCGTACGGCGTCTGGCGCGCCCTTCTCGCCCGAAGAGGCGCTAACGCCGGAGGAGGCGTTGCGCGCGTACACGTACGGCTCGGCGTACGCGACCTTCGCGGAGGGAGAGCTGGGCACGCTCGAGCCGGGGAAGCTCGCCGACTTCGCGGTGCTTTCCGGGTCGCCGCTGGAGGAGTCCGCTTTGGACGACCTGCGTGTGCTGGGCACGGCCGTGGGTGGCGAACTGCGTTATCAGGCGCCGTCGTGACGCATCACCGCCCTCCGGTAGCCGGCGTGCTCGCTCATCGCGCGCCGCCGGCGAACTCGAGCGCCTCGTCCGCCAGCTCTCGCCACGGCTCGGGCGAGTCGTTCGCCAGCGCCAGCCACTCCTTCATCGGGGTGCCCTTGTTCGCGTCGAAGCGCACGCCGTGGCCGGCTTCGACCAGTTCGTCCACGCGCGCCTTCGGCAGCTTGAGCACCAGCTGCCCGCGGACGAACATGGCGAAGATCCGCCCGTGCGAGCGCAGCGCCGAACGCCCGAAGCCGCCGGTCGCGCCCGGTGGCGTGATGCCCGGGCGCCCGGTGTACTCCTCGACCAGGTCCTCGAACCGCTCCTCTGGTGACATCGACCACCTCCGGATCCGACAGTAACGACCACCACCGACAGAAACGGGAGGCGAGATGCCCGTCCGCGACGCCGTCTTCGAAGACATCGAAGAGATTTGCGCGCTCATCGAAGAGCACGCCGTCTACGAGGACAACCACGACCTGAAGCTGGACCGCGCCGAGATGAGCGGTCACCTGTTCGGGCCCGACCCCAAGGCGTGGGTGCTGATCGCGACCCCGCCGGGTGAGCCCGGCACGGTCGCCGGCTTCGCCTTCTGCAGCTGGAACTTCTCCACCTGGGAGGCCCGGCCGGGGATCTGGCTCGACGACGTGTTCGTCCGGCCCGCCCACCGGCGCCACGGCCTCGGCGGCGAGCTGCTCAACGAGCTGCGCAACCGCACCACGGGCCGCGTCGAGTGGGACATGCAGGCGGGCAACGAGAAGGGCGAGGCGTTCTACGCCCAGCTCGGCGCGGAACCGGTGCCCGGCTGGATCCGCTACCGCTGGCGGCCGTGAACTTTCACGAGAAAGAACCCGGCCCCGTATCGTATGCGGCATGGGAGATGGTTCGGTCCGGAGGTCCTCGTCGGTCGAGGACTACGTCCGGGTGATCTACGGCCTGGTCGAGCGGGGTGAGGCGGTCACGAACACCTCGCTCGCCGGTCGGCTGGAGGTCAGCCCGTCCTCGGCGTCGGGGATGGTCACGAAGCTGTCCCAGCTCGGGCTGGTCACGCACGTCCCGTACCGCGGGATCGAGCTGACCGCGGACGGCAGGCTGCTCGCGCGCTCGGTCCTGCGGCGCCACCGGCTGATCGAGACGTACCTGGTCTCCGAGCTCGGCTACACGTGGGACGAGGTCCACGCGGAGGCCGACGCGCTCGAGCACGCGGTGTCGGACCGGCTGGTCGAGCGCATCGCGGCGAAGCTCGGCAACCCGGTCCGCGACCCCCACGGCGACCCGATCCCGGCCCCGGACGGCAGCGTCGAGGAGCTGTCGGTCCGCATCCTGGACGACCTCGAGCCGGGCGCGGTGGGCGAGATCGTCCGGGTGTGGGACACGGACCCCGAGCTGCTGCGGTATTTGACGGAGCACGCGATCAACCTGGGCGAACGCATCGAGGTCGTGGAGCGGCAGCCGTTTGGCGGGCCGTTGGTGGTGAAGGTGGGTTCCCCGCCGGATGCGGCTACGCATGCCATTGGCAAGGAGATCGCGCAGGCGTTGTCGGTCACTCTGCGCTGAGCTGCGTACGCGCGGATGACGTCCTGAAGCGGATGTGGTGACCGGCCCGCGAAGCCGACCATGGCCCGCATGACTCCCTTCCGCTTCGGCATCGTCGCCGGTTACGCGCCCGACCTGGCCGCCTGGGCCGCTCAAGCCCGGCGGACCGAAGATCTCGGCTTCGACACCCTGCTCGCCACCGATCCCGTCGGTGCCGCCGATCCCTTCGTCCTGCTCGGGGCCGCGGCCGCCGTCACCACCAACCTGCGCCTCGGCACCTTCGTGCTCGCCGATCCCTTCCGGGACGCCCGCGCCCTCGACTGGCAGGTGCGGACCCTGCACCAGCAGACCGGTGGGCGGTTCGAGCTCGGGCTCGGCGTCGGGCGGCCCGGGGCGAAGGAGCACACCGAAGACCTCGGCCGGGAATTCGCCTCACCGGGTGAGCGCATCACACGGATGGCCGAGACGATCACGTACTTCAAGCGATCGATCGACCGCCCGCGGCTGGTTCTCGCCGGCGGTGGGCCGAAAATGCTGGCGCTCGCCGCGCAAGAAGCCGACACCGTCACCTTCACCTGGGCGCCGACGACCACCGAGGCCCAGGCGCAGTCCATTGTGGATCGATTCCGGGCGCTCGCCGGGGCGCGGCTGCCGGAGATCGAGCTCGGGCTGAACCTCATGGCCGTCGGGGATGCGCCGGCGCCGGGGATCGCTCGGTGGGCCGGGGTCGACGTGCCCGAGCTCGCCGCGGCCGGCGCCGTCACCGTGCTGCCCGAAGATCCAGGTCAAGCGGTGGAAAGGCTTCTCGGCTGGCGGGATCGGTGGGGGATTACCTACGTCACGATCAACTCGGGCTACGCGGAACCGTTCGCGGCGATCGCGGCCGAGGCGCGCACGGCAGGTGGGTGAGGGCCCTTCCGATCTTGCGACGCTGGGCCTACGCTCCAATTTTCCGTATTCGGGAGTGCTTCGGAGCGTTGTGATGACCGGTCAGCGAACACGCACCATCGACCGGGGGGAACAGGCGGAGCTGAGCCAGCTGCTCGCCGCCGGGCCGTTCGACCTGGCCCTGCGGGCGGCGATCCGGGCCCGTGGGCTCGGCCTCGACCGGATCCGCTATCGCTTGCGCGGCAGGGGAACCACGGTCAGCCTGGCCACCCTCAGCCACTGGCAGTCCGGGCGGTGCCGGCCCGAGCGGCCGGAATCGTTGGAGGCGTTGCGGAATCTCGAGGACATCCTGAACGTGCCGGACGGCTCGCTCAGCAGGCTCCTCGGGCCGCCGCGCGGCAGAACGCGCTTCCACGTTCGGCAACCGCCGCTCAACTGAGCGGTACCAACGAAAAACCGCTCAGGCGAGCACGTAGGCTCGCGCGCATGCGAGCTGTCGTGATGGAGGAGTTCGGTCGCCCGCCCGTGGTGCGGGACGTGCCGGAGCCGGTGGCCGCGCCGGGTGGCGTGGTGATCGAGGTCGACGCGACCGGGGTGTGCCGCAGCGACTGGCACACCTGGCAGGGCCACGACACCGCGGTGAAGCTGCCGCACGTCGCCGGGCACGAGCTGGCCGGCCGGATCGTCGCGCTCGGCGAAGGCGTGCGCGGGTGGGAGCTCGGCGCGCGCGTCACCCTGCCGTTCGTCTGCGCCTGCGGGACGTGCGCCCAGTGCGCCCGCGGCGACCAGCAGATCTGCGACCGCGAGTTCCAGCCCGGCGCGACGCACTGGGGGTCGTTCGCCGAGCGCGTCGCGATCGAGCACGCCGAGGCGAACCTGGTGGCGCTGCCGGACTCCCTCGGCGCGGCCGAAGCCGCCGCCCTCGGCTGCCGGTTCGGGACGGCGTTCCGCGCGGTGCTGCGGCAGGGCCGCGTCAGCGCGGGGCAGTGGGTCTCGGTCTACGGCTGCGGCGGGGTCGGGATCTCCGCGGTGCTGCTGGCCGTCGCGGCGGGCGCGAAGGTCGTCGCGGTCGACGTCTCGCCGGCCGCGCTCCGGCTGGCCGCCGAGTCCGGCGCCGTCCACGCCGTCGACTCGTCCGCCTTCGACGGCCCGGAAGCCGTCGCCGAGCACGTGCGGGGGCTGACCGGCGGCGGCACGCACGTCTCGCTCGACTGTCTCGGCGCGCCGTCGACGTGTGCCGCGTCGGTCGGCAGCCTCCGCAAGCGCGGGCGGCACGTCCAGGCCGGGCTCATGCCGCCCGCGCAGGGTGTCGCGCCGATCCCGATGCATCGGGTGATCGGCGGTGAGCTGGAGCTGGTCGGGATCCACGGCCTGCAGGCCCACGAGTACCCGGAGCTCCTGCGCGTCGTGGACGCGGCGGGCATCAACCTCGCCGCGCTGATCGGCCGCCGGATCGGGCTCGACGACGTCCCGGCCGCTTTGGCCGCGATGAACGACCCCGTCCCGGCGCAGGCGGGGGTCACCGTGGTGACCTTCGGTGACTGAATCGCGGCGTCCGGTCAAGTGACCCGTTCGTAGCTGATCGACGCTGGTCTTGTGACATTCAGGTGTGGGAACGTCTAGCGATGGTGGCCCAACGCGAGGGGAATAGGCCGCAGGAGCGTCCCGCTGGTCCATTGGGACGCCTCCTGCGGCTGTACGCCGCTGCGGGTGTCACGGTCCGCGGTCACCGGGTTGTCCCTTCGCCGGTGACCGAGAGTGTGCGTCGGGAGTCTCCGGCACAATCGAGGTGATGGACGCCCTCCTGCCGCGCCCCCGCGCCGAACTCGCGCCCGGCGCCGTGCACGTGCCCGACTGGCTCGGTTTCGACGAACAGCGTGAGCTCGTCGCCGCCTGCCGCGGCTGGCCCGGCTACCGCAACACGACGTACCCCAACGGCGGCGTCATGTCGGTCAAGACGGTCTGCCTCGGCTGGCACTGGTACCCGTACGGTTACTCGCGCACGACCGACGAGGGCAAGCCGGTGCTGCCGTTCCCGGAGTGGCTCGGCGACCTCGGCCGCCGCGCGCTCGCGGACGCGTACGGCGAGCCGGCCGAGGACTACGAGCCCGACACGGCGCTGGTCAACTTCTACGCCGCGAAGACGAAGATGGGGCAGCACCAGGACAAGGACGAGCAGAGCCCGGCGCCGGTGGTGTCCCTCAGCCTCGGCGACACGTGCGTGTTCCGCTTCGGCAACACAGAGTCGCGCGCGAAGCCGTACACCGATGTCGAACTGCACTCGGGTGACCTGTTCGTGTTCGGTGGCGCGTCCCGCTTCGCGTACCACGGCGTGCCGCGGACGCTGGCGGGCACGGCCGACCCGGCGCTGGGCCTGACCGGGCGGCTGAACATCACGCTGCGGGTGTCCGGGCTCTAGTCCTCCGTGGACTCTTCCTCGGGCACGACGATCAGCCGCACCGCGAGGCCGCGAGAGCCTTCCGGGTGCTTTCCCGGTTCGGTGACGTACTTCCAGAGCAGGTTCTGGTACTCCTCGACGAACGACGTGACCTGCTCCTTCGTCAGGTGCAGGCCGGCGCGGTAGATCTGGTTCCAGCCCCTGGAGTTGTCGTAACCCGCGTACGCGCGCGTGACCAGGCCGAGGTCGTGGCTCATCTTCAGGGCGCCTAGCTTCGTCGCCGCTTCGCGCTCGTCCGGGGTCATCTCGAGGCCCGGTGGGGTGTAGATGTCCTTCATCAGCGACTTCCACCAGCGTTCGCGGCCGGTGGAGCGCTCCTCGATCTCCGCGATGAGGTCGAGGTCGGCGAGCTTGCGGAGGTGGTAGCTGGTCGTCCCGGTGCTTTCGCCGAGGGCCTTCGCGACGCTCGTGGAGTTCGCTTCACCGTGTTTGCCCAGGTAGGACAGGATGTCGCGGCGCACCGGGTTGGCCAGGGCCTTGTAAAAGGCCTTGAGATCCGCGCCGGTGAGGACGCGCCGTTCGGGACGTTCGACCATGGGCGGAGCGTACTACAGAGGATGTTTGCAAAGAATCTCTGCAATCGCTACCGTGGCTCGCATGGGGACAAGGCGAAGACTTTTCGGGGCGGCGGAACTGTTCGACCCCCGGGCGCTCCTGGCGGCCATGGCCACGGCGACGCTGCTGCTGACGGACGCCTGGTTCGACGTCGTGACGGCGGGGGACGACGTGGTGTTTTCGCTGCTCATGGCGGGCCTGGAGGTGCCGCTGGCGCTGGTGTGCCTGTCGGTGGCGGTCCCGCGGCGGGAGCCGGCGCATGTCTGAGCTGAGCCCGCAGCTGCGCGACGAGATCGACGACCAGGTCGCGGAAGCGCTGGACTCCTACCTGGTCGAACCCGGCAGGGTGCCGGGCCGCCGCCTGTGGCCGCTGTGGCTGGCGATCGTCCTCACGAACGTCGCCTGGCTGGTGGTCGTGAGCGGCAGGCCGTGAAGCCCGCCGCTCACGACGCTGGGCGGAAGCGCACGGTCTGGCCCGGGCGCAGCTGCGCCGCGAGGTCGAGGTCCTCCTCCTCGACCACCGCGATCACCGGGTAGCCGCCGGTGGTCGGGTGGTCGGCGTGGAACAGGATCGGGCGGCCCGATGGCGGCACCTGCAGCGACCCGGGCACACACGCTTCGGACGGCAGCTCGTCGGTGCGGACCCGCGAGAGCGGCGGCCCGGTGAGCCGGATGCCGACGCGGTCCGAGTCCGGCGACACCGTGTACACAGTGGACAGCAGCTCGTCCGGGGACACGAACCAGTCGCGACGCGGTCCCGGCGTCACCCGCAGGACCGGCGACGTGGGCAACCCCGCCCGCGGCGCCAGGTCGACCACCGGGAACGCGCCGGGGGTGCCCACCGGCAGCAGCATCCCGGCGGCGAGCGGGGGCGGGCCCAGCTTGCCGAGCGTGTCGGTCGACCGGGAACCCAGCACCGGCGCGACGTCGATCCCGCCGCGGACCGCGACGTAACACCGCAGACCCGAGGAAGCCGTGCCCAGCGCGAGTTCTTCGCCCGGCCACAGCGTGATCGGCGCGTTCAGCCCGCCCTTCGACAGCGGGCACGGCGCGCCCGTCACCGCCACCGTTGTCACGCTCGACGCGCGCAGCACCAGCCCGCCGAGCGTCACCTCCAGGGCCGCGGCGCCGGGCGGGTTGCCGACGAGCCGGTTGGCCAGCTGGAACGACCCCCGGTCCGCGGCGCCCGAGCGGCCGACGCCGAGCGCGGCGTGGCCCGGCCGGCCGAGGTCCTGGACCGTGGTCGCGAAGCCCGGCCGGAGGACTTCGATTTTCACGACGGCACCGCCCTGAACCGGACCCGCGTGCCGGGCGGCAGCAGGTTCGGCGGGTCGCGGTCGACGTCCCACACCGGCACGTCCGTCCGGCCGAGCAGCCGCCAGCCGCCGGGGGACGCGCTCGGGTAGACCGCGCTGTACTCGCCGGCGATCGCCACCGAACCCGGCGGGATGCGCGTCCGGGGTGACGACCGGCGCGACACGTGCAACGCCGGGTCCAAACCGGACAGATACGCGAACCCCGGCGCGAAACCGCAGAACGCCGAGACGTACGCACCCGAGCTGTGCCGGTCGACCAGCGCGGCGACGCTCAGGCCAGCCTCGGCCGCGACGTCGGCCAGGTCTTCGCCGTCGTACACCACCGGGATCACCACCTCGGCCGAAGCGGACACCGCACTGTCCACAGGGGACACCTCACGCAGCACCGCGCCCAAGCGGTCCGCGTCCGTCACCTTCGGGTCGAAGCGCACCAGCAACGTCCGCGCCGCCGGGACCAGCTCTTCGACGCCGGGCAGGTCCAGCGACGTCACGGCGGCCTGGAACCCCAGCACGTCCTCCAGCTCCACCAGCACCGCGCGCCGCCCGCACGGCAGCAGCCGGACGGTCATCCGGTGAACGCGCCGAGCGGGACGTCCGCGGCGGCGAGGCCGTCGCGGATGCGCCGGGCCAGCTCCACCGCGCCCGGCGTGTCCCCGTGCACACACAGGGAATCCGGGCGGAGGTCGAGCTTGCCGCCGTCGGCCGTGACCACCCCGCCGCCCGACGCCATCGTCACCGCGCGCTCGGCCACGGCGGCCGCGTCGTGCAGGACGGCGCCCGGCTGCTTGCGCGACACGAGCCGGCCTTCCGGGGTGTACGCGCGGTCGGCGAACGCCTCCGCGTACGCCACCACACCCGCTTTTTCCGCCTGCCGCTGCATTTCCGAGTCCGGCAGGCAGAGCAGCGCGAGCGCCGGGTCGTACCGGCGCAGGCCGTCGACGATCGCCGCGGCCTGCTCGACGTCCACCGCCGCGGTGTTGTACAGCGCGCCGTGCGGCTTCACGTACGTCACGCGGCTGCCCGCCGCGCGGGCGAACGCGTCGAGCGCGCCGATCTGGTAGAGCACCTCGTCCGCCAGGTCGGCCGGCGCGATGTCGAGCGCGCGCCGGCCGAACCCGGCCAGGTCGCGGTACCCGACGTGCGCCCCGATCGCGACGCCGCGCTCGGCCGCCAGGTCGCACACCCGCCGCATCACCGACGGGTCGCCGGCGTGGAAGCCGCAGGCGACGTTCGCGCTGGTCACGATGTCGAGCATGGCTTCGTCGTCGCCCATCTTCCAGGCGCCGAAACCCTCACCGAGATCGCTGTTCAGATCCATCTCAACCCACCCGGTATTCGCTGTCGCGGGAGTCGGTGATGAACATGTACCCCGGTGCGTGGGTGATCGCGAACGGGGGACGCGACGCCATCAGCGCCGCCTGCGGGGTGACCCCGCAGGCCCAGAACACCGGGACGTCACCAGGGCGCGCGTCCACCGGATCACCGAAGTCCGGCCGGGAAAGGTCTTCGATCCCCAGCGTACGCGGATCGCCGATGTGCACCGGAGCTCCGTGCACGGCCGGCATCGCGCGGGTGACGCGGATGGCGTCGTCGACGCGCTCCTCGGGGATCTGCCGCATCGAGACCACCATCGGGCCGAAGAGCCGCCCGGCGGGCTCGCACTGCCGGTTCGTCACGTACATCGCGACGTTGCGGCCCTGCTCGACGTGCCGCAGCGGAACACCTTCGGCGGCCAGCGCCGTCTCGAAGGTGAAGCTGCAGCCGATGGAGAAGGCGACCATGTCGCTGCGCCACAGGCCGGTCGCGTCCGACACCTCGCCGGCCAGCACGCCGTTCTGCCAGATCCGGTAGCGCGGCAGGTCGGTGCGCAGATCCGCGCCCTCGGCGAGCCGCGTGCCCGGGTCACCGGGGTCGGTGACGTCGAGCAGCGGGCACGGCTGCGGGTTGCGGGTGCAGAACAGCAGGACGTCGTAGGCCCAGTCCTGGGGCACGGCGATCAGGTTGGTCTGGGTGAAGCCGTCGGCCCAGCCCGTGGTGGGGCGGGCGTTGCCGCGGCGGAACACCGAGCGCGCCTGCGCCGGGCTGAACGTCGCGGGTTCGTCGAAAGTCGTCACGAGCTCCCCCTCAGTCGACAAGTTCGATGCCCCGGGTTTCCGGGAGCCCCAGCAGAGCGAGCACGGCGATGCCGTACCCCAGCGCGCCGAACACGATCGCGCCGCCCGCGCCGAGGAAACCGACGACGGTCGGGAAGATCGCGCCGACCGCGCGGCCGAAGTTGTAGGTGAAGCCCTGTCCCGTCCCGCGCAACGTCGTCGGGTACAGCTCGGCGAGGTAGGCGCCGAAACCGCTGAAGATCGCGGACATCGAGAAGCCGAGCGGGAAGCCGAGCACGAGGATCAAGCCGTTGGCGCCCTTGGGGATCTGCGTGTACGCGACGATCAGGCCCGCCGAGAGGATCGCGAAGGTCAGGAAGGTCTTCTTGCGCCCCATCAGGTCCGTGAGGTACCCGCCGCAGACGTACCCGACAAACGCCCCGGTGATCAGGAAGGCGAGGTAACCGCCGGTGCCGATCACGGTCAGTTCGCGCGTCTTCTTCAGGTAGGACGGCAGCCACGTCGAGATCGTGTAGTAGCCGCCCTGGACGCCGGTGGCCAGTAGCGCGGCGAAGAACGTCGTGCGCAGGAGGTCACCTTTGAAGATCTGGACGAGCGTGCCCTTCGGGCGTTCCGTCTTCAGCCGCTCCTCGGCGCGCGGCGCGTCCTTGACGCTCTTGCGCACCCACAGCACGAGCAGCGCGGGGATGACACCGGTCCAGAACATGATGCGCCAGGCGACGTCGTCGCTCGCGACGCTGAAGACGACGGTGTAGACGATCACCGACAGGCCCCAGCCGACCGCCCACGCGCTCTGCACGAACGCCACGGTCCGGCCGCGGTAGCGGGCCGAGGAGTACTCCGCGACCAGCGCCGCGCCGGCCGCCCACTCACCACCGAAGCCCAGGCCCTGCAGGGCGCGGAAGATCAGCAGCGTCTCGAAGTTGGGCGCGAACCCGCAGAGCACGGTGAAGATCGTGTACATCGCGATGGTGATCTGGAGCGTGCGGACGCGGCCGATCCGGTCGGCCAGCATGCCGGCCCCGACCCCGCCGATGGCCGACACGACCAGTGTCGTGGTGCCGAGCAGGCCGGCTTCGCCGCTCGATATGCCGAAGTACGCGGTGATCGCGGCGAGGCCGAGCGGCAGGGTCTGGTAGTCGAACGAGTCCAGGCCGTAGCCGCCGAACGCACCCGCGAAGGCGCGGCGTCCGCGTTTGCCGAGTGTGCGGAACCAGTCGAACGGCCGGGCCTCGGTTGCTGTGGCAGTCATGTCGGGCACCTCCTGGCCAGTGTCTCATCGTGGCGTGCCTCACACAGTAGGGATTGTTGAACAATTCCACAAGATGGCAATTACATCGTCCTCAGTGTGACGGGTACCATCCGTGACGTGGTCATCGAAGACAGCGTGGTTCCGGGCCTGGAGGCCGATCGTGGCCTGGTCAGCCGCAAGAGCACCGCCGAGCGGGTCGCCGGCGTCCTCCGCAAGCGCATCGCGGAGGGCTTCTTCCTGCCCGGCGGCCGGCTCTCGGAGCAGGACATCGGCAACGCGCTCGGCGTCTCGCGCAACACGCTGCGGGAGGCGTTCCGGCTGCTCACGCACGAGCGGCTGCTGGCCCACGAGCTCAACCGCGGGGTTTTCGTCCGCATCCCGAGCGTCGAGGACGTCGTCGACATCTACCGGGTGCGCAAGATCATCGAGTGCGCGGCGGTCCGCGGGGTGACGGCGAAGCCGGCGTCGTTCGCGAAGATCCGGGAGAAGGTCGAGATCGGCGACGAGGCCGCGCGCAGCGGCAACTGGAAGGACCTCGGGACGGCGAACGTCTGGTTCCACCAGGAGCTCGCCGCGCTGTCGGGCAGCGAGCGCGTCAACGAGCTGGTCGGCCGGCTGACCGCCGAGCTGCGGCTGGTCTTCCACATCATGGCCGAGCCCCGGCGCTTCCACGAGCGCTACCTGCCGCGCAACCACGAGATCCTCGACCGCATCGAGGCCGGGGACGGCCCGGGCGCCGAGCGGCTGCTGATGAAGTACCTCGAAGACGCCGAAGAACAGCTGGTCGGGGCCTACGCCGACCGCGCCGCGGTGGCCCGGGCGGCGATGTCGGAGTAGTGGCCGTTCGGGCACCGTCCCCGTCCGGACGGGCCGAGTGCTCGTCTTCGCCGGGCCCGGCTGGATAACCTCGATGCGGTTTCGCGGCCGGAGTACCCCCAGCGGTTGCGGACCGTCCGGCTGCCGGGTCGCGGCCTCCCCAGTGTTGCGGCCCGGCGGCTCCGGACCCGAGGGGGCCGCACGGTCGCCTTTGTCTGATTTGGCCGGTCGATGTGGCACTCTTCCGGCCCTGACGCCGTGAAGGCCTCCTCGCCGGCTCTTGTGCTGGCGAAGAGGCCTTCAAAGCTTTCCGATGGTGCGTCAGCCGGCGTAGCGGGCGAAGATCCTCGTGAAGTCCCACGCCTGCTGGGAAACACCCGAACACGTGTCGTCGTTCGGGTAGGCGCCCGGGCAGGGGCGGTCGCGGTTGGCCGACCAGAACGTCAACCGGGCCAGGTGGTGCTGGTTCGCGTAGGCCAGGATGGTGGTGAAGTCGTTCAGCGTGACAGTCTCGCTGTTGTCCGTGATGCCGTTCATCGACGAGATGCCCATGTGCCGGTAGGCCGTGTCGTCGTCGTAACCGTAAGCCGACTTGACGACGTTCTTGAGGCCTTCCGCCGCGCGCTGGGTGAGCGTGCCCATGTTCTGGCCCGCGCCGCCGAAGTCGAACGGCATGATCACCCAGCCGTCGACCGTGAGGCCGGACTGCGCCGCGCGGTTGACCAGGCTGTTGTCCGGACCGGACTGTCCGGTGCCAAACGTGACGTACAGCTTGATGCCCGGGTTGTTCGCCCGGACCGTCTTCAGCGCGTCGACCGTGCGCTGCTGCACCGTCGGGTTGCTGTAGGCGTCGGCCTCGATGTCGATGTCGATCGCCTTGAGGCCGTAGGCGCTGATCACCTTCTGGTAGCCCGCCGCCAGCTCACCCGCGCTGCCGCACGACGACTCCAGCTTGTTGCCGGAGTACCCGCCGAACGACGGGATGACGTCGCCGCCGCCCGCGCGCACCGCGTTGATCGTGTTCTGGTCGACGCCGCCGGTCAGCGCGCGCCCGCCGTCCCACATCGGGTTGCAGTAGCCGTTGGACAGGATGAACGCCAGCGTGAACCACTTGACGCCGGTGGCGTTCTGGATCGTCTGCGGGCTCGGCGGGTTGCCCCAGCCGTTGTAGAGGTACGGCGCCACGGCCATCACGCCCGGGCCGGACGGCGGCGGGGTCGTGCCGCCGCTCGGGAGCGTCCACTGCTGGTTGGCGCTGGTCGCGCACGTCCAGATCTGCAGCCGCGTGCCGTTCGCGCTCGAGTTGCCGGTGGCGTCGAGGCACTTGCCCGACCCGGTGTTCACGAGGTTCTTCGCCGCGTTGGCCGTCCACTTCTGGGCGTTGGAGCCGTTGCAGTCCCAGAGCTGGATCGTGGTGCCGTTGGCCGTGCCGGCGCTCGTGACGTCGAGGCACTTGCCCAGCGCCTGCAGGGATCCGTCGGACCCGACCGTCCACTGTTGAGCGCCGGAGCCGTTGCAGTCGTACAGCTGGATGGCCGTGCCGTTCGCGGTGCTCGCCGCGTTGACGTCGACGCACTTGCCGGCGAGGCCGGTGATCGGACCGGTCGCCGCCTGCGCGACACCGGGCGCGAGCACCAGGGCCGACGCGGCCGCTACGAGGGCAGCGAATGCTGCGAGTCTTTTCATGCGGGCACGTTCCACTTCTGGTTGGCGGCCCCGGTGCAGGTCCAGATCTGCAGCCGGGTGCCGTTCGCGCTGGAGTTGCCGGTCGCGTCGAGGCACTTGTTCGAGGCCGCCCCGACGATGTCCTTGGCCGCGGTCGCCGACCATCTCTGGTTGGCCGTCCCGCCGCAGTCCCACAGCTGCAGCAACGCGCCGTCCGCTGTGGACTGTCCGGTGACGTCGAGGCATTTGCCCAGCGCGCGGAGCGTGCCGTCGGTGCCGACCGTCCACTGCTGCGCGCCGGATCCGTTGCAGTCGTAGAGCTGGACCGCGGTGCCGTTGGCGCTGTTCGCGCCCGCGACGTCGAGGCACTTGCCGCCGAGGCCGGTGATCGCGCCGGTTTTGCCGCCACCGCCGCCCGTGCCCTGGTTGCCGGCCCAGGTGAACGTCGCCGACGTGTGGCCGGGCAGCGTGTAGGTGAACGAGGAGTTGCCCCAGTTCACGCGCACGCTCTGGTTGCCGGTGCCGCTGTTGTACGCGATCAGCGCCTTCGAGCCGTCCGGGTTCTTCCACGCGACGTTGCGGACGGTCGAGTTGTCGTTCGAGTCGATCCGGTACGCGCCCGGCTTCACGAACTTCGTCAGGTGCCCCATCGTGTAGTACTCGACGGTGTAGTCGACCTGCCCGCTGCGCGAGTCTCCGTTGTGGACGGTGATCAGGCCGGTGCAGGTGCCGCAGCCGCCGTTGTGCGGGCCCATGTTCTGGTCGACGGCGAGGCTCCACTTGGTGACGCTCTTCGACCAGTTGCGCGTGTAGTCGACGATGTTGTTCATGTCCTCGGCCTGCTGGTTCGAGATCCAGGTGCCCCCGGAGTGCTCGGTCGAGTAGGCGTTGACGTTCGGGTACTGGTTGTGGGTGGTCGTCTGCTGCGCGATGTTCCCGCCGTACCCGTGCCAGGCGACACCGCCGAAGTTCGGGTGGTTGCGGATGGCCGAGTCGTCCAGCGTCGGCGCGCCGTAGGACGCGTAGGTGTCCCAGTTCCAGTCGAGCGCGAGGACCTTTGTGGACAGTCCGGCGCCCTGCAGGGCCGGCAGCAGGTTGTTCTTCGCGAAGTAGGCCAGGCCCGCGCCGTTCCAGTTGGTCGACGGGTAGCTCGAGCAGCACGTCGGCTCGTTCTGCATCGAGACGTAGTCGATCGGCACCCCCGCGGCCTGGTAGGCCTGCAGGTACTTGACGAAGTACTGCGCGTACGCCGGGTAGTACTGCGACTCGACCCAGCCCAGCAGGTAGCTGTCGTTGTCCTTCATCCACGGCGGCGCGCTCCACGGCGACGCCATCACCTTGGCCTGCGGGTTGAGCTGCTTGGCCTGCTTGGTCAGCGGCAGCACGTCGGCCTGGTCGTGCGCGATCGAGAAGTGCGTCAGGTTCGGGTCGGTCTGGCCGGCCGGCATGTCGTCGAAGGTGTAGCTGTAGCGGGCCAGGTCGGACGCGCCGAGCGGGTTGCGGATGAAGCTCAGCCCGATGCCGCTGTTCGGGTCGAACAGCTTGCGCATCGTGTCGTCGCGGGTGGCCTGCGACAGCGCGCCGCTGGAGTTCATCAGCCAGGCCGCGGTGTCCGTGAAGGACGCTCCACCGCCTTCGAACTGCTGGTAGGTGGTGTTTTCGTTGACGTTGATGGTCACGCCGCCGGTGCCGGTGCCCGAGGCGAAGGTGACCGGCGTCTGCTGCTGGAGACCGCGGGTGACCGTCCGGCCGCCGGAGTCGCTGGTCGTGGTCAGCCAGACGTTGACGGTCTCGCCCGCGGCCTGCGCGGGCACGGCGAAGGTGGCCGCGGCGAGCGCGGTCACGCCGAGGAGGGCGAGGAGAGAGCGTTTTCTCATGGCAGCGTCCACTTCTGGTTCGCACCGGACCCGCAGGTCCAGATCTGGAGCCGGGTGCCGTTGGCACTCGAGTTGCCGGTGGCGTCGAGGCACTTGCCGGACCCGGCGTTCACGAGGTTCTGCGAGCCGTTCGCCGTCCACTTCTGGGCGTTGGAACCGTTGCAGTCCCACAGCTGGATCGGCGTGCCGTTCGTCGTGCCCGCGCTGGTGACGTCGAGGCACTTGCCGAGCGCGCGGACCGTGCCGTCGGAGCCGACCGTCCACTGTTGAGCGGTCGAGCCGTTGCAGTCGTACAGCTGAACGGCGGTGCCGTTGGTGTTGCTGGCCGCGTTGACATCGACGCACTTGCCGCCGATGCCGGTGATCCGGCCGCCGCCACCGGCGGGCGGAGTGGTGGTGCCGCCGGCGAACTGCGTGGCGACCTGCTCACCGAGGCTGGTGGCGTTGTTGTGGTTCTCGATCGGGTTGACGTGCGTGTTCGGGAACACGATGTAGGTCACCGGGCCCTCGGTGCCGCCGTTCGACGGGTCCGGGTTGATGCCGAGGTTGACGGCCGTCGCGTAGGACGCCTCACCGATGATGCTCGTCGGACCGGTGTCGCCGACCACGGCGTAGGTGACCTGGTTGTTGTAGATCACCGCCACAACCGAACCGCCGTCGATGCCGTAGTTCCGGTAGTCCCATGTGGACGTCGGCTGCGGCAACACGATGTACGGCAGCTGCGCGGCGTTGAGCGGCTGGTCCGTCGAGGTGTGGAACGCGGTGTCCGGGTAGAAGCAGCAGTCGGTCTGCTCGTTGCACTGGCTGGTCCGGACACCGTCGCAGTCGATGTCCATGTCGGCCTTGAAGAAGACCGCGCCGTTGGCCTGGCAGACGGGCACGGTGGCCGCACCGCCTTCGTCGAAGGAGTACTTGCCGTTCGAGATCTGCTGGCAGGACGTGGTCTTGGCGAGCAGCTGGCTCGCGGACGGTCCCGCCTCGACGGCCGCCTGGGCCGAGCCTGTGCTGAGGAAAGAAAGCGCTAACAGGGCACACCCCATTAGCGCGACGATGAATCGCCGCACTGGGTTTCTCCTATGGGAAAAGGGGTCGTGAGTGTTTAGGGCGGTTAGAACCGCCCTAAACACTCACGAGGGGAGCGGGTCAGGGAGTGGTCCACTTCTGGTTCGCGCCGCCGCCGCAGGTCCAGATCTGCAGCCGGGTGCCGTTCGCGCTCGAGTTCCCGGTGGCGTCCAGGCACTTGTTCGCGTTGGGGTTCACGATGTCCTTGGCCCCGCTGACGACCCACTTCTGGGCCACGGTTCCGTTGCAGTCGTAGAGCTGCACCGCCGTGCCGTCCGCGGTGCCCGCGGCGTTGACGTCCATGCACTTGCCCAGCGCGCGGATGGTGCCGTCACTGGCGATCGTCCAGTTCTGCGCGGCGTTGCCGTTGCAGTCGGTGATCTGGATCGGCGTGAGGTTGGCGGTGCTGGCGCCCGCGACGTCGACGCACTTGCCGCCGATGCCGGTGATCCGCCCGGTGCGCCCGCTCGGCGGGGTGCCGCCGCCGGTGTCGTTGGTGACGTGGACGTAGTCGACGACCAGCTGCTGCGGGAACTGCGTGCTGCTGTTGGGGTCGCCCGGCCAGTACCCGCCGACGGCGAGGTTCATGATGATGAAGAAGTTGTGGTCGTAGACCCAGCGGTTGCCGTTCAGGTCGGACGGCGTGCGCGTCTGGTAGAGGTTCCCGTCGACGTACCACTTGATCTGGTTCGGGGACCAGTCGATGGCGTAGGTGTGGAAGTCGTCGGAGAAGTTGGGGCCGCTGTACCCGGCGCCGATGCCGCCGGAGCCGGAGTAACCCGGGCCGTGGATCGTGCCGTGGACGGTGTTCGGCTCGAACCCGACGTTCTCCATGATGTCGATCTCGCCGTCGGTCGGCCAGTTGCCGCCGCCGAGCATCCAGAAGGCCGGCCACATGCCCTGGCCGCGCGGGAGCTTCATGCGCGTCTCGAAGTGGCCGTAGGCCTGGGTGAACTTGCCGGCCGTGTTCAGCCGCGCGGAGGTGTACTCGCAGCGGCCGTACCAGCAGTTGTAGTTGCCGGGGTTCTCGCGCTTGGCCGTGATCACGAGGTGGCCCTGGCCGTCGAGCTGGGCGTTGTTGGTGCCCGACGTGTAGTACTGGCGTTCGTGGTTGTTGACGTTGTCACCGGTTTCGAGCTGCCACTTCGAGCCGTCGACGGCGGCGCCCGCGGGGCCGTTGAAGTCGTCGGTGAAGGTGGCCGCGGCTTCGGCCGCGGGGGCGGTCAGCGCCTGCTGCCCGAGCAGCAGCAGGGAGCAGGTGGCCAGGAGCGCCGCTGCTCTTCGGAACTTGCGGAACGAGGTGGACATCGTTGTCGCCTCTCTCACCGTGGGGACCGGCGTTCCGCGCGCAGCACGAAGCGCCGGGGAGGGGGAGGTGGCCTCGCATGCCGGGGCGGCGGCAGGCGCGACCGGCTTCGCGACCCGGGGGCGGGGGATGGGTCGCGAAGTGGTTCAGACCTTTGTTGTGCTTGGCAACAAAGTATGCATGGTCCAGACAAGCCGGGCAACCGTCGGGCGGTCATTTTTTTTCAACCCGAATTAAGGGTGGGTGGGTTGCGGGAGGGGGTTCCCGATGGGCGGGACATGCGGTTGTCCACAGGGCGGGTGAGTTGTGGACAGGTGGGGTGGGGCGGGGGGCTTTGGCGGGGTTTTGACGGGTGGTGGGGATACGCTGGACAAGGGCACGCC
Source organism: Amycolatopsis sp. NPDC104819 (assembly GCF_055583145.1). NCBI lineage: Bacteria > Bacillati > Actinomycetota > Actinomycetes > Pseudonocardiales > Pseudonocardiaceae > Amycolatopsis > Amycolatopsis sp. NPDC104819. The sequence continues at coordinate 142,885 of NZ_JBVJON010000016.1, forward strand.
CCCCAGGGAGGGCGGGGGTTCCGGCGAAGTCGGGGCGAACGTGACCGGCGGGCCGCTGCGATGTCGTGAATGACTCATTCACCTCGTCAGAGGTCATGAATGAGTCATTCACGACCTTCCCGGGCCGCTACCGCGACCTCCGGTGTGGTGTACCTGGCCGTCCGCGCTGCGAGCTGACCGGCGAATCCGACTTTGCCGGAACCCTGCCCTGGGAGGGCGGGCTCTGCTTGGGTGGCTCCTGGCCCTCCGGCACCCCCGAAGCCCCTCCTGCCTCTCCGGCACCCCGAAGCCCCTCCTGGCCCTCCGGCCCCTTCTGGCTTTCCGGCACCCCGAAGCCCCTCTGGCACCCCGAGGCCCCACCTGGCCCTCCGGCTCCGGTGGCTCGTGCCTTCCGCAGCACCCCGAAGCCCCTGCCCCTCCTGGCTCTCCGGCACCCCGAAGCCCGATTGTGACTACGGCCGGCAGCACCGCGTCAAGGCGGGAAAGATGCCTTGACCCGGCGCCGCCGGCCGTGTTCTGGCTTCGGATCGGGGTGCGGGGGGTCTGGGTGCTCGTTGGTGTCTGTTCTCGTGTAACTCGCCTGCGTGCTCTCGCCTTACGCCGCGTCGGAGTCGGGGGCTCCTGGCTTCGCCAGTCTTGATGTTGCTCCCTGCTCCAGGAGGTCTGCCACCGGCAATGTCGCCGCTCCTGTTGCCACCGCGTCCAGGCCCAATGACCCCAGCTGGATCGATGTCTGGCTGAACGGGTGCCGCAGCGCGTGCTCGCCCGCCGCCGAGCGGATGCGCGGGAGCAGCTGCTCGCCCAGGGCCAGCCCGGCCCAGCCGCCGATCACTATGCGCTCCGGGTTGAACAGGTTGATCAAGTTCGCTATGCCTGCGCCCAGGTAGCCCGCCGTCTCGTCCAGGACTCGGGCTGCCGTCTTGGACTTGGCCGCTGCCTCCAACAGGGCCGCGAACTGGGCCTGCTCGTCCTCGCCCGGGACCTCCTTGCCGCGGACCTTCCGGTACCTCGCCAGGACCCCGCCCGCTCCGATGTACGCCTCCAGGCAGCCTCGGGCGCCGCAGCGGCAGTCCTGGCCTCCGTACGCGATTGTTGTGTGGCCCCACTCGCCCGCGCTGCTCGTCGAACCTCGGTACGTCGTGCCGTCCGTTACCACCGCTGCGCCGACGCCTGAGCCGATCAGCGCTATCACCGCGTGCCTTGCTCCGCGGCCTGCGCCGAACCACATCTCTGCCTGCCCCTGTGTCTTCGCGCCGTTGTCGACGAACAGGGGGAGCGTCACTCCTGCTTCGTGCAACAGCGAGGCGAACGGGACCGCCTCCCAGCCGACCGTGGGGGCGTGGACCAGGACCTCCGCGCCCTGCTCGACCGTGCCCGGGACGCCGATTCCGACCCCGAGGACCGCCGAGTCGTCGATGCCCGCGCTTGCGAACACCTCACGCAGTCCGGACGTCACCTGCTCGACCGCCGTTGCCGGGTCCGGGGCCTTCGGGAGCGGGTGCTCGACCGTTGCCAGGCGGTTCATCGCCAGGTCGAACAGCTCGACCTTGACGCCGGTTTCGCCGATGTCCACCCCTGCGACGTGCCCGTACGCCGGGTCGACGCGCAGGAGCACCCTTGGCCGGCCGCCGTCGGACTCGACCTGGCCCGCTTCCGTGATCAGGCGCTCTTCGCCCAGTTCGGCGGTCACGTTGCTGACCGTCGCCGCACTCAATCCGGTGAGCTGGCTGAGTTCGTGCCGCGACAGCGGGCCGTCGAAGTACAGTTTCGACAGCAGCAGGGAACGGTTGTGCCGCCGCAGATCGCGGACGGTGGTGCGCTTGCTCGCCATGGGCAACCCATCTGAACTCTTACCGGCTCACTGACAGGATGCCTGATCACCGTAAGTTGTGGCTATGTATTAAGTAGTGAACTAAGTCCCGAACTGATGGTCGCACGGTCAGTCTCTGGCACAATCCCCCAGGTGACCCAGGTGGTACGCCAGACGACCCGAGACCTCCGACGGCACAACCGCGCGGCCCTCCTGTCTTCCCTCTACCTTCGCGGCCCCGTCAGCAGACTGGAACTAGTAGCTGAATCGGGACTGTCGGCCGCCACCGTTACGAACGTCGTCTCCGAGCTCATCGCGGACGGCGTCGTCGCGGAGGCGGGATCGGTTGAATCGGACGGCGGACGGCCCCGGACGCTGCTGGCCGTGCGGCCGGACTTCGGGCACGTCGTCGGCGTCGACGTCAGTGAGACGCACGTCGAAGTCGGCCTGTTCGACTGCGCCCTCGGGACCCTCGGCACGGTACGGCACCCGCTCGTCGGCACCCGGCTCGATCCGGACGAAGTGGCCGGACTGGTGCGAACCGGCATCGCCGAAGTGCTCGAAGACGGCGAACCGGGCGCGGTGTTCGGGGTCGGCATCGGGGTGCCCGGCGCGGTCCGCGACGGCGGGATCGTGCACGCGCCCACCCTCGGCTGGCGCGGGGTCGCCTTCGCCGGCCTGATCCGGCCGCACATCGACGCGCTGTTCCCGCCGGGGCCCGGGCCGCGGCCGGGTCGTGAGCTCATGGCGCTCCACCTCGACAACCGCGCCCGCACGCTCGGCCAGGCCGAGACCTGGCGCGGCGCCGGCCGGGGCGCCGAACGCGCCATCGTCGCGCTGCTCGGCGTCGGGGTCGGGGCCGCCGTCGCGACGGCCGGGCCGTCGCACCCCGGCATCACCACCAGCGAGTGGGGCCACACCGTCGTCAAGGCGGCCGGCGCGGCCTGCCGGTGCGGCTCGCACGGCTGCCTGGAGGCCTACGTCGGCACCGAGGCGGTCGTCCGGCACTACGCCGACCGGGTCGGCCAGGAACCGGTCATCGGGGATGAAAGCGACGCCGAGCTGGCCCGGATCGTCGCCGAGGCCGAGCAGGGCGGGGCCGCCGCCGACGTGCTCGCCGAGACCGGCGAGTACCTGGGCATCGGCATCGCGAACCTGATCAACCTGCTCAGCCCCGACCGGGTGGTGCTTTCCGGCTCGGCGGGGGCGATCATGGGACCGGCGATCCTGCCCGCGGTGCGCGATGCGGTGGGCCGGCACGCCCTGGACTACCTCGCCGAGCGCACCGAGGTCGTCCTCGGCCGGCTCGGGCCCGAGGCGGTCGCGCTCGGCGCGGCGACGCTGCCCGTCGCGCAGCTGCTCGCGACGGGTGGCCGGACCGGCTGAAACCCTTGCGTCGCAAGGAGTAGCACCGCCAAGTGGTCCAACCATCCAGTTCTTTTAGTACTTAAACTTAGGTACAAAACGTTACCCGCGTGTTATTGACGTGACCCGAGTCACCCGGGTTGACTTCGGGGCGTCGTTCGGTCGCCGGCGGTCGGGGCTCGCTACCAGTCGACATCACGCACGTCGTCGATGACCAGGAGGAACCGATGCGAGTCAAGCGCTCCATCGTCGCAGCGCTAGTCGGACTGATGGCCGTCACCGGCCTGACCGCGTGCGGGGGAGGCAGCTCGAGCGCCGGGCAGGGCAACCCCGACGCGGTCCTCAACGTCGGCAAGCCCGACGGCCCGCAGTCGGAGAACAACAACCCGTTCCTCGAGACGTCCGCCCTGTCGAACATGGGCTACCGGTGGATGATCTACGAGCCCCTGGTCATGCTGAACCGCGTCAAGCCGCAGGAGCCCGGCAAGCCGTGGCTGGCGACGAAGTGGGACTGGTCGGACAACTACAAGAAGCTCGTTCTCACCGTCCGTGACGGCGTCAAGTTCTCCGACGGCCAGCCGATGACCGCCGAGGACGTCGCCTACACGTTCCAGCTGCTGCGCGACAACAAGGCGCTGAACGTCGACGCCGTGCCGTACAAGGACATCACCCCGGCCGGCAACCAGGTCACGCTGGCCTTCGACGGCTCCCAGTTCGTCAACCAGGTCAAGATCCTGCAGACGCTCGTCGTGCCGAAGCACGTCTGGCAGTCCATCAAGGACCCGGCGCTCGACACGGTGAAGAACCCGATCGGCACCGGGCCGTACACGCTGAAGTCGGCGACGCCGCAGACGATGATCGTCACCCGGCGCGACACCGGTTACTGGCAGGAAGCGCCGAAGGTCAAGGAGATCCGCTACACCTCCTACACCGACAACAACGCGCAGGTCAACGCGCTGGTGAGCGGGGCGTCGGAGTGGAGCTTCGTCTTCATCCCGAACTACAAGGCCGTCTACACCAACAAGGACCCGCAGCACTACAAGCTGTGGTTCCCGGCGCAGCTGGCCGTGCACGGCCTGTGGTTCAACACCGAGAAGGCGCCGTGGAACGACGCGAAGCTGCGTCAGGCCGTCAACAAGGTCATCAACCGCGACGACATCTTCAACCAGGGTGAGGCCGGGTACTTCTACCCGAAGAACGACCAGGTCACCGGCATTCCGACGCCGGCGGGCGACCCGTTCATCGCGCCGCAGTACAAGGGCCAGTCGGTCCAGGTCGACGTCCCGGGCGCGAAGTCGCTGCTCACGGGCGCGGGGTACAAGTTCAACGGCGACAAGCTGGCCGACCCGAGCGGCAAGCCGGTCACGCTGAAGCTCACCGTCCCGTCGGGCTGGTCGGACTACATCACCGACCTGGAGATCATCAAGGACAACCTGGCGCAGATCGGCATCACCGCCACGGTCGAGAAGATGAACCAGGACGCGTGGATCAAGTCGGTCGACACCGGTGACTTCGAGGGTCTGATGCACTGGACCAACGACGGCGCGACGCCGTACGACATGTACCGCGACGTGATGGACGGCTCGCGCTACAAGCCGACCGGCCAGGGTGGCATCAACGGCAACTACGGCCGGTACAAGAACGACGAGGCGACCCAGGCCCTGGCGACCTACGCCAACGCCGAGGACGACGCGTCCCGCACCGCCGCGATGGCCACGCTGCAGAAGATCATGATCGACCAGCAGCCGATGATCCCGACGTCGGCGGCGAACTCCGGCGGCGAGTACAGCACGAAGAACTGGGTCGGCTGGCCGGACGAGGCCAACCCCTACGGCCCGGCGCAGCCCACGCTGCGCAACGCGCTGGACATCGTCCTCCACCTGAAGCCCGCGGCCTGATGGCGGATTCGATCATGACGGAACACGGGGACGGCCGCGGCGACGCTGCGGCCGCCCCCGCCCCCTCCGACCCCGTCGCCGTCGGGTCGGAGGGGGACCTCCCCGTCGTTCTGGAGGCGGCGGGGCTCACGAAGCACTTCCCGGTCCGGCGGAAGGGCCGCGCGGCCCTCACCGGCCCGCGGCGCGCCGTGCAGGCCGTCGACGACGTGACCCTCACGCTGCGGCGTGGCCGGGTCACCGCGCTGGTCGGCGAGTCCGGCTCGGGCAAGTCGACCGTCGCGCGGCTGCTCGCGGGGCTCTACCCGCGCACCGGCGGGGACATCCGGCTGCACGGCGAGACGGTGAACGTCAAGCACGGCAAGGCGTTCCGGGCCTACTGCCGCCGGGTCCAGATGATCTTCCAGGACCCGTTCGCGTCGCTGAACCCGGTGCACACCGTGCGCTACCACCTGACACGGGCGCTGAAGATCCACGGCCGCGCGGGCGACGACCTGGAGAAGTCGCTGCACGAGCTGCTCGCGCGCGTCCAGATGACGCCGCCGGAACGGTACATCGACAAGTTCCCGCACGAGCTGTCCGGCGGGCAGCGCCAGCGCGTCGCGATCGCGCGGGCGCTCGGCGCGGACCCCGAGGCGCTGCTGGCCGACGAGCCGGTGTCCATGTTGGACGTCTCGATCCGGCTCGGCGTGCTGAACCTGTTGCGGGACCTCAAGGAACGCCTCCACCTGGCGATCCTCTACATCACCCACGACATCGCGTCGGCGCGCTACTTCGCCGACGAGACGATGGTGATGTACGCGGGCCGCATGGTCGAAGGCGGCGACAGCGAGACCATCACGCAGAACCCGGCGCACCCGTACACCCGGCTGCTCATCAACTCCGCCCCCGACCCCGACCGGCTCCAGGTCGGCGCCGTGGACACCGAGCTCGCGCCCGGTGAGGTGCCCGCCGAGCGCGGGGCCGGCGAGCCGCCGAGCCTGATCGACCCGCCGCCGGGCTGCCGGTTCCACCCTCGCTGCCCGGTGGCGATGGAACGCTGCAAGACCGAGCTGCCGCCGCGGTTCGAGGTCGACGACGCGCCCGGCCACTGGGCCGCGTGCTGGCTCTACGACGGGGCCGCCCGATGAGGTTCCTGCTGCAACGGCTGGTCTTCTACGTCTTCACCGCGTGGGCCGCCGTCACCATCAACTTCTTCATCCCGCGGATGATCCCGGGTGACCCGGTGCAGTCGCTGATCGCGAAGAACCAGGGCATGATCAGCCAGGACGCCGTCCAGTCGCTGTACGTCCTCTTCGGACTCGACAAGAACGAAAGCCTGATCTCCCAGTACTTCGACTACTGGGGCCAGCTCTTCCGCGGTGACCTCGGGATCTCGTTCACGTTCTTCCCGACGCCGGTGTCCGAGCTGCTCGGCGACAGTCTGCCGTGGACGATCATCCTGGTCGGCATCACCACGATCGTCGGTTTCGCGATCGGCACCGGGCTCGGCGTGTTCGCCGGCTGGAAGCGCGGCTCGTGGGTCGACGGCCTGCTGCCGGTGACGACGTTCCTCTCGTCGATCCCGTACTTCTGGCTCGGCCTGATCGCGCTGACGCTGCTGGCCGGCCCGGGCAGCTTCTTCCCGTCGTCCGGCGGGTACGACCCGGGCACGGTGCCCGGCTGGGACGGCACGTTCATCGGCAGCGCGATCCAGCACAGCCTGCTGCCCGCGCTGACCATCCTGATCAGCTCGATGGGCAGCTGGATCCTGGGCATGCGCAACATGATGGTCACCGTCGCGTCGGAGGACTACGTCACCGTCGCGCACGCCAAAGGCCTGCCCGAACGCCGGGTGATGGTCGGGTACGCCGCCCGCAACGCGCTGCTGCCGAGCGTGTCCGGCTTCGCGCTGGCCCTCGGGTTCATCGTCGGTGGCACGCTGCTGGTGGAGATCGTCTTCTCCTACCCCGGCGTCGGTTACCAGCTGTTCCAGGCGGTCGGTTCGCAGGACTACCCGCTGATGCAGGGCATCTTCCTGATCATCACGCTGTCGGTGCTGGTGGCGAACCTGTTCGCCGACGTCGCGTACCTCGCGCTCGACCCGCGCACCCGGAAGGAGGGCTGACATGGCTGTGCCCGCAGCGGACGTCAAGGCCGTGCAGGCCCTGCCGGTCGGCGCGCCGGTGCGCCGGCGCCGGTTCCGGTTCCTGACCGGCGGCAAGACGGTCACCGGCCTCGCCGTCATCGTCTTCTTCCTGGTGCTCGCGATCATCGGCGAGTGGATCGCGCCGTACGACCCGTCGGCCCGCAGCAGCGACCTGCTGGAGGCGCCGTCGGCCCGGCACTGGTTCGGCACCACCCACCTCGGCCAGGACATCTTCAGCCAGGTGGTGGTCGGCACGCGCAGCGTCATGCTCGTCGGCCTGGCCGCCGGGGTGGTGGCGACGATCCTCGCGGTGGTCGTCGGTGTGACCTCCGGCTACCTCGGCGGCACGCCGGGCGAGGGTCTCTCCGCGCTGTCCAACGTGTTCCTGGTGATCCCGGCGCTGCCGCTGATCATCATCATCGGCAGCGCGGTGCCCACCGGCGGTGACTTCCTGGTGGCGGTGATCATCGGGTTCACGTCGTGGGCGTGGGGTGCGCGGGTGCTCAGAGCGCAGACGCTTTCGTTGCGTGGCCGGGAGTACGTCGAAGCGGCCCGCGCGACCGGCGAGTCGACGTGGCGGCTGATCTTCTTCGAGATCCTGCCGAACCTGACCGCGGTGATCGCGTCCAGCTTCGTCGGCACGGTGATCTTCGCCGTGATGTCGGAGATCACGCTGGCGTTCGTCGGCGTCTCGGGACTGTCCAACTGGAACTGGGGCACGATCCTGTTCTGGGCGCAGAGCCAGCAGGCCCTCGCGCAGGGCGCGTGGTGGTGGTTCGTGCCGGCCGGGCTGGCGATCGCGATCCTCGGCACCGCGTTGTCCCTGCTCAACTTTGGCATCGACGAGTTCGTCAGCCCGCGGCTGCGCGGCAGCGGCAAGGCGCGCGTCAAGGGCGCCGACGGGCGGACGCATCGCATGCGCGTGGGCTTCACGCCCGTGCTCGGGCGGGAGGAACAGCCATGATGGACCCGGTCCTGGAGATCAAGGGCCTGGACGTCGACTACGGCGTCGGCGACGAGGCCGTGCGCGCGGTCCGGGACGTGCACCTGACGCTGCACCGCGGCGAAGTCCTCGGCCTGGCCGGGGAAAGCGGCAGCGGTAAGTCCACTTTGGCCTACGGGCTGACGCGGCTGCTGGCGCCGCCGGGCGTGATCCGCGGTGGTGAGGTGATCTACCACCCCGGCGACGGCGAACCCTACGACGTGCTGAAGCTGACGGACAAGCAGCTGCGGGACTTCCGGTGGGCGGAGACGTCGATCGTGTTCCAGGGCGCGATGAACTCGCTGAACCCGGTGCACAAGGTCGTCACCCAGCTCGTCGACGTCATCAAGGCGCACGAGCCGCGGTCGACGAAGGCGGGGCGGGTGGCTCGCGCTCGCGACCTGCTCAAGCTGGTCGGGATTTCGGCCGACCGGCTGGAGGCGTACCCGCACCAGCTCTCCGGCGGCATGCGGCAGCGCGTGATGATCGCGATGGCGCTGGCGCTCGAACCGCGCGTGGTCATCATGGACGAGCCGACCACCGCGCTCGACGTCGTGATGCAGCGCCAGATCCTCGGCCAGCTCGTGGAACTGCGGGAGCGGCTGGGCTTTTCGGTCCTGTTCATCACGCACGACCTTTCGCTGCTGGTCGAGTTCTCGGACCGGATCGCGATCATGTACGGCGGCCGGATCGTCGAGCAGGCGCCGGCGTCGGACCTCTACCGGGACGCGCTGCACCCGTACAGCCACGGCTTGCTGAACTCGTTCCCGGCCTTGCGCGGTCCGCGCCGCGAGCTGGCCGGGATCCCGGGCTCACCGCCGGACACGCGGGGCATGCCGGCCGGCTGCGCGTTCCACCCGCGGTGTCCCAAGGCCTTCGAGCCGTGCGACTCGAAGGTGCCCGAGCTGGGCTTGCCCGGCGGTGACCGGAGCCGGGAAGTGGCCTGCTTCCTGCACCCGGTCGCCACTCCCTGAACGCCGTCCGTCCCTGTCCGGCACCACTGGAGGAGACCTGCCTTGACCGAGACCACAGCCGCGACCGCGCAGCAGCAGGCGCTGATCGACAGCCTGCCGTCGGACTTCCGCTGGGGCGTGGCCACCGCCGCGTACCAGATCGAAGGCGCGGTCTCCGAAGACGGGCGCACACCGTCCATCTGGGACACTTTCTGCCAGGTCCCGTGGGCGATCGACAACAACGACACCGGCGACGTGGCGTGCGACCACTACCACCGGATGCCGGCGGACATCGGGCTCGTCGGCGAGCTGGGCGCCGACACCTACCGGTTTTCCGTGGCGTGGCCCCGGATCCAGCCGCGCGGGCGCGGCGGGGTCAACGAAGCGGGCATGGGGTTCTACGAGCGGCTGGTCGACGAGACGCTCGAGCGCGGCATCACGCCGTGGCTGACGCTGTACCACTGGGACCTCCCGCAGGAGCTCGAAGACGCGGGTGGCTGGCCGGCGCGCGACACGGCGTACCGCTTCGCCGACTACGCGATGCTGGTGTTCGACCGCCTCAAGGACCGGGTGCGGCACTGGACGACGCTGAACGAGCCGTGGTGCTCGGCCATGCACGGGTACGTGCACGGCGTGATGGCGCCGGGCCGGCGTGACTACGCGGCCGGGCTGCACGCGGTCCACCACCTGCTGCTCGGCCACGGTCTCGCGACCCAGCGGATGCGGGAGGCCGCACCGCCGGACACGGAGTTCGGCATCACGCTCAACATGTGCACGGCCGACCCGGCGACGGAGTCCGAAGAGGACGTTCGCGCGGCCCGGCAGGCGGACGGCCTCGGTGTCCGGATCTACCTGGACCCGCTGGTCCGCGGGGAGTACCCGTCGGACGTGGTCGAGGACCTGGAGGCCCGCGGCGTGAAGCTGCCGATCCAGGACGGCGACCTGTCGGTCATCTCGACCCCGCTGGACTTCCTGGGCGTGAACTACTACTTCGGCCAGCAGTTCTCGGGTGTCGACGAGAACGGCTCTTCCGTGGACGAGGAGGGGGCACCGGCATCCCGGGTGGTCCCGTTCGGCGAGCCGACGACGGCGATGGGCTGGGAGATCCTGCCGGACAAGTTCACCGAGCTGCTGACCCGCCTCGGGCGTGACTACCCGGGTCTCCCGATGTACATCACGGAAAACGGCTCGGCGTTCGAGGACGACCCGGACTCGTCCGGTTTCGTCCGCGACGAGCAGCGAACGGCTTACCTGGCCTCGCACATCGCCGCGGTGGCGGCGGCGCGCAATGCCGGTGCGGACGTGCGTGGGTACTTCGCTTGGTCCCTTTTGGACAACTTCGAGTGGGCTTATGGCTACGCGAAGCGGTTCGGGCTGATCCGCGTGGATTACGAGACGCAGGAGCGGACGATCAAGCAGAGCGGGTATTTCTACCGCGACACCGTGCGGCGGGTCCGCGGCAGCTGACCCCAGGTTCGTGAAGGCCGCCTCGAAACCTCGAGGTGGCCTTCACGGCTTTTCGGCTGTAGGGCGAGCCCCACCGTGTGGCCGGTGGTGCGCCGGATGGTTCCGGGTGGGGCACGCTTCTAGCGTCGGACGAGTAGCCGACTTGGGGGTTGGCCATGACCGTCCGGTGTGCTCCTGCAGGTCTGGCCGTGGCTGCGGCGCACCCATCCGGTGGTGCACCGCCGGGTCGGCCGGATCTACGATGAGCCTGCTCAGCCTGCTGCTGCTCAGCCAGTGGTGGCTCGACCGGAAGCCGAAGCCAGCCATCGCGCGATGATCGTCCGCTGGATCTCCGACGCGCCCTCGTAAATGCGCGGTGCGCGGACCTCGCGGTAGAGGTGCTCGAGGAGGTGCCCTCGCCGCAGGGCTCGCGCGCCGTGCAGCTGCACCGCGGAGTCGACGACGAACTGCGCGGCTTCGGTGGCGAACAGCTTCGCCATCGCCGCGCGGCCGCCGAGGTTCGGCTCACCCGCGTCGTAGGCGGCCGCGGCGGCGTACACCAGCAGCCGCGCGGCTTCCGTGCGGGTCGCCATCTCGGCGAGCATGTGCGCCACCGCCTGCTGCTTGATCAGCGGGCCACCAAAAGCTTCCCGCTCGCCCGTGTGGTCCACAGTGGCGTCGAGCGCGGCCTGCGCCATCCCGACGGCGAACGCGCCGACGCTCGGCCGGAAGAGGTCGAGGGTCCGCATCGCCACGGCGAAGCCGCGGTTCTCTTCCCCCAGCAATTCCTCGCGCCGGACCTCGACGCCGTCGAACGTCACCGTGCCGATCGGGTGCGGGCTGACCAGGTCGAGGTGCTCACCGCCGAGCCCGGGCCGGTTGCCGGGGACCACAAACGCGCTGACCCCGCGGGAACCCAGGCCTTCGGCCGTGCGCGCGAACACCGTGTAGAAGTCGGCCTCGGGCGCGTTGGAGATCCACATCTTCTCGCCGGTGAGCCGCCAGCCGTCGCCGTCGGGCTCCGCGGCGAGCGACAGTGCGGCCGCGTCCGAACCGGCGTCCGGCTCGGTCAGGGCGAACGCGGCGACGGCGTCCCCGGCCGCGACGGCGGGCAGCCACCTGTCGACCTGACCGTCCTGTCCGGACTGCAGGACCGGGTAGCTTCCCAGGCCCTGCAACGCCAGCGCCGTCTCGGCTTCGGTACTCACCGTGGCGAGGTTCTCCCGCAGGATGCAGAGATCCGTCGCGGCCGCCTGGCGCGACGGCTTTCCGTCGGCGACGCCGGGGAAGAGCCGCGCGAGCAGGCCGAGCGCGCCCATCGCCTTGAGCAGCGGGCGGTTGACCGCACCCTCCACACCGGACTCGGCGAGCGGGCGCAGCTGCTCCTCGCCCAGCCGCCGGACCTCGCCGGCGAACTCCTTCTGCTCCGGGGTCAGGGCGAAAGCGGTCATGACGAGGCTCCCGGTCGCCAGCGGGCATGGGCGGTGCCGGTGGGCCCCGACCGGACGAGGTCGAGCCGCGGCTCCGGGCCGTCACTCCGGCCGGTCTGCGGCTTGCGGCTACCCGCGGCGAACGGCTTCGGCCACGGCATCGGATACCCCTGCTCGGCCGCCGCGTGCAGAGTCCACTGTGGATCGTAGAGGTGGGTGCGGCCCAGCGCGCAGAGGTCTGCGCGCCCAGCCAGGATCAGCGCGTTCACGTCGTCGTAGGACGAGATCGCGCCGACCGCGATCACCGCGATGCCGTACTCCTGCCCGATCTCGTTGCGGATCCGGTCGGCGTAGGGCGTCTGGTAGCTGCGGCCGTACTGCGGTTTCTCGTCGCAGACGACCTGCCCGGTCGAGACGTCGATGCCGGCCGCGCCGTGCTCGGCGAAGGCCCGGGCGATCTCGACGGCGTCGTCGGCGGTGATGCCGCCCTCGGCCCAGTCGGTCGCCGAGATCCGGACGGTCATCGGCCGCTCGGCCGGCCACACCGCGCGGACCGCGTCGAAGACTTCGAGCGGGAACCGCAGCCGGTTCTCGAGCGAGCCGCCGTACTCGTCACGACGCCGGTTCGTCAGCGGGGAAAGGAAAGACGACAGCAGGTAGCCGTGTGCGCAGTGCAGTTCGAGCACGTCGAACCCGGCACGCCCGGCGGCTTCGGCGCAGGCAACGAACTCGTCCCTGATCCCGGCCATGTCCGTTGTGGACAGTTCGCGGGGGACCTGGTTCCGGTCGGAGTAGGCCAGTGCCGAGGGCGCGCTGATCTCCCAGTTGCCGTCCGGGAGCGGCTCGTCGATGCCGTCCCACATGAGCTTGGTCGAGCCCTTGCGGCCGGAGTGTCCCAACTGGACACCGATGCGCGCGGGTGACTGCGTGTGCACGAAGTCCACGACGCGCTTCCAGGCCGCCTCCTGCTCGGCGGTGTACAACCCGCCGCAGCCGGGCGTGATCCGGCCTTCCGGGGAGACGCAGACCATCTCGGTCATCACCAGCCCGGCGCCGCCGAGCGCCTTGCTGCCCAGGTGCACGAGGTGGAAGTCGCCCGGCACGCCGTCGACCGCGGAGTACATGTCCATCGGGGACACGATGATCCGGTTGGCCAGCTCGAGCTCACCGAGCTTGAACGGCTGGAACATCGGCGGCCGCGACGTCGTCCCGAGCGACCGCGCGAACCAGTGGTCGAGCTCGGTGGCGAACTCCGGATCACGCAGGCGGAGGTTGTCGTAGGTGACGCGGCGGCTGCGCGTGAGGATGTTGAACGCGAACTGCGGCGGCTCCTGGTGGGCGTACTGCGCGATGTTTTCGAACCACTCCAGGCTCGCCTGGGCGGCGCGCTGCGTCGACGTGACGACCGGGCGCCGTTCCAGCTCGTAGGCCTTGAGCGCCTCCGCGATACCTTCGTGTTCGTGCAGGCAGGCGGCCAGCGCGAGCGCGTCCTCCATCGCCAGCTTCGTGCCGGAGCCGATCGAGAAGTGCGCGGTGTGCGCCGCGTCGCCGAGGAGGACGACGTTGTCGTGCACCCAGCTCTCGCAGCGCACGGTGCCGAACGAGACCCACTTCGAGTTGTTGGCCATGACGCCGTGGCCGTCGAGGACGTCGGCGCACAGCTCGCGGATCAGCGCGATCGACTTCTCGTCGCTCTCGCCCGGCTTGAGGTTCGTGGCCGCGATGGGCCCGAACGTCCGCTGCCAGACGTCCTCCTGCACCTCGAGGATGAACGTGCTGCCGTCGCGGCCGTACGGGTAGCCGTGGATCTGCATGATCCCGGCCGGCGTCTCGAGGACGTAGAACTTGAAGGCGTCGAACACGAGGTCCGTGCCGAGCCAGATGTAGCGGCACCGGCGCGTCTCGACGCTCGGCCGGAAGTGCTCGGCGTGCCGCGCGCGCACCGCGGAGTTGACCCCGTCGGCGGCGATGACCAGGTCGTAACCGGACAGGTCGGTGGGCGCCTCCTCGCGGAAGCGCAGCGCCACGCCCAGCTCGGCGCACCGGTGCTGCAGGATGCCGAGCAAACGTTTGCGGCTCATCGCGGCGAAGCCGTGGCCACCCGAGGTGGTGACCGTGCCGCGGTAGTGGACGTCGATGTCGTCCCAGCGCGCGAACTCGGCGCGCATGGCCTCGTGCACGGCCGCGTCGGCGTGCTCGATGCCGCCGAGCGTCTCGTCGGAGAAGACGACCCCGAAGCCGAACGTGTCGTCCGGGGCGTTGCGCTCCCAGACGGTGATGTCGTGCCCGGGACCGAGCTGTTTCGCCAGCGCGGCGAAGTACAGGCCTGCCGGGCCGCCGCCGATCACACCGATTCGCACGCCGCCCAGGGTATGTCGTCGGCGGTACGACCGTCAATGAGGCGAAAGATGGGTTACGGTGTCGGGCATGGAACGCATCAACCCGCCCGAGCTCGGCAAGCCGTCCGGGTTCTCGCACGCGGTGGTGGCGGAGGGGCGGGTCGTCTTCCTCGCCGGGCAGACCGCGCTGGACGCGTCGAACAAGATCGTCGGCGACGGCGTGGTGGAGCAGTTCGAACGCGCGCTCGGCAACCTGCTGACGTCCCTGCGCGCTGCCGGCGGCACGCCCGAAGACCTCTGCAGCGTGACTATCTACATCGTCGACATGCCTGACTACCGGGCGCACGCGCGCGAGATCGGCGCGGTCTGGCGGCGGCTCGCGGGCACGGAGTACCCGGCGATGGCCGGCATCGGCGTCTCGCGGCTGTGGGACGACGAGGCCCTGGTCGAGGTGCAGGGCTTCGCGGTCGTCAGCCCACGTTGATCGACTTCGCGACGTACGCGCGCGCCGGGGTCTCGAGGCGGGAGTGCAGCTCGAAGAACAGCTCGGCCGCGCGGATCCCCGACCAGTCGTCCGGCAGGAACTCCGCGGGCAGGCCGGGGTCGAGGTAGGGCATCCGCCGCCAGCCGGTGAGCACCCGGACGTAGTCGGCGAAGGCCTCGTCTTCGGCCACGGACTTGCGGCGCTGCCAGCGGCGCAGCGCCGGGCCGTGCTCGTCGAGGAAGGTCGTGTAGAGCTCGTCGAGCCGCTCGAGGTCCCACCAGTCCCGGACCTTCGCGGCGACGTCACCGAAGGCCAGGTGGTCGGCGCGAAAGAGGTCGGCGTACCCGGCGAGGCCGAGCCGGGTCAGCGCCTCGGCGGCGGCGTCGTGGAGGTGGGCCGGCGCGATCCAGACGCCGGAGGCGGCGGTGCCGAAGCCCATCCGCGCGAGCTGGGTGCGCAGCAGGTGCCGCTTGTGCCGCTCGGTCTCGGGCACGGAGAAGACGGCGAGCAGCCAGCCGTCGGCGGGAGTCGCGCGCTCGCGGCGGAAGATGCGCTCGTCACCCTCACGCAGGATCTCGCGGGCTTCGTCGGACAGCTCGTACCCGGCGGTGGCGTCCCGGCGCACGGCTTCGAGGATGCCGCGCCGTTTGAGCCGGGAGATGGAGGACCGCACGGCGGGCTCGTCCACCCCGACGGCGGCCAGCAGGTCGATGAGCGAGGCGACGGAGAGCCAGCCGCCTTCGGTGCGCGAGTAGAGGCCGTACACCGTCACGATGAGCTGACGAGGCTGCGCCGCACGGCCGGAGCCGTCCAGGTCGGTCGCCTCGGGTACGGCCGTCATCGGGCCACAATAACGGCTGGGCCGCCCCGGGGAAGAGCACGTTTTGGGCGCGCGGTCGTGAAGGGGGTGTTTCAGCTGGTCGAGGTGCCTGCTAGCCGACCGGCTTGAAGTGCTCGGTCCACCGCGATCCGTCCCACCACTGCGTCGCACTCGGCTGCTGCGGTGAGGGGTACCAGCCGGCGGGCGGCCCGGCGGGGGCCGGAGGCTGAGCGGCGGGCGCCTGAGCCTGCTGCGCGATAGCCTGGCGCTGAAGCCGGGTCTGCGCCTGCAGCTCGCGAAGCGACTTCTTGGCGACACGCTGCTTCTTGCTGCTGCCGCGCACGAGCCCGGCCGTGCCGATCATGAGGGACTTGCGGATGAGACCCACGCGGGCCGCCTTTCCGTCGGGTGTACCCGCAGGAGTCGGCGATCACTCGAGCGGCGTTACGGCTTCCCCGCGATGCAGGCGGCGTGCTGTTCCAGCGACTTGGCGATCTTCGTGAATGTCGTCACGGCGGCTTCGTGAGTGAAGAACACGCTGCCCTGGCCAAGCCGCACAGCGACCGCGAAGGCGCCTCCATCTCGCTCGTACAGAGTGAAGGGCTCGAGCAAGCCTGGCGCGCAACCGGCGGCCGGGACGCGGCGGACGCGCGAGTGCTGCGCCGCGACGTCTGTCAGACGGCGCAGCTCGCCAGCGGCTTCGCCGACGAGGTAGGTGTACCGCGGCACGTGCGTCGATCGTTGTCCGTAGGTTGCTCGCAGGAGGTCTTCGTAGTGGCCGGCGGGCAAAGTCCAAGAGCTGCTCCCACTCGGCTCTCGGTGCCCGCAACACGCCGAGGATGAACGCGACAACGTGCTCGGGCGGTGTTCGCTGACCGAGCTCGTAACTGGAAAGCACGCCGGGATGGAGGTCGGCCAGGCAGGCGAGGCGACGGACACTGATGCCGCGCCGGTGGCGGGCCTCGCGGAGTCCCCCGGCCAGGGCGACGATCGTGGGCCGGTCGATGGGATCACACACGTTCAGGCCGCTCCGTCCGGTTCACCGTCGCGAGCCGGCGAGGATCGATGCTCGGGCGATCGTGCTCCAGCGGAAACGGTGCGCGGAGCAGGCATCACGGACGCACCATGGCCAGCTGTGTATTCGCCAGGTCGGCTACCCGGTACAGGTGGGCCCAATCGTCCGCCCTGAAGACGTGCCATTCCCATCGTCCGACAGCCGGCTGCTCGTAGCTCCCCTCGCGGGAGAGCATGTCCCCATTGCGTTTCGTCACACGAGTAGTCTCGGCATCACCCATTGTGAGATGAAGTGGAGAAGGGTCCACAGAGTGTCCACATCCGTTCCGGGCTCCCGGCTCCGAATCGAACGCGAGGACGCCGGCCTGTCGCTCACCGAGATGGCGAAGAAGATCAAGTTTTCGAAGTCGCTGCTCGGCATGGTGGAGACCGGCCGGCGCACGGCCTCGACCGAGCTTGTCGACGCGTACGAACGAGTTCTGGGAGTCGACATGTGGCGCAAAGACATCACGCACACGAACCTGCTGATCGTCGACAAGACGAGCCGGGCCTCGCTGCTCGCCGGTGTCGAGCAGGGTGATCCGGGGGCGTTGCGAGACACACCGACCGCGCATCGGACGGACGTCAGCCTGGGGAGCGTCGTTTCCGACAAGGCTGCTGAGTGGTTTCGGAAATGGGCGGTCGAAGGTGATACCGCGACTCTGCGTACGAACTCGCTGAGCGTGATCGCCAAGCTCCCAGGACGGCAGAATGCCGAACTGGTGATTCGGGTGCTGGAGAACGATCCCAAGGTAAGGCGGCTGATCCTCGCCTCGGAGATTTCCCGGCTCACGCAGCTGGACTGGAAGACGGCACTCGCCGGGGCCGACGACCCCACCACGATCCCGGAGCCTCAGAAGCTCGCGCCGAAGCTGGCCAAGGGTGCGATCAACCCGAAAGGCACCGAGTCGCGATGGGCATGCACCTATCTCCTGACGCGGATGGTGCCGGTGCTCGGCCGCTGATGGTTCCGCGCAGAACTCCAGGCGGACCGTCCTGGCGACCGGGCCTGCGGTTCTGCCCCTTCGCGGTCCGGACTCCGCGCTTTCCCCGCCGGACCGACCTCGACCGCCACGCCGCCGATCGTGGCGCCTCCGCCATGATTTCGCCGCGATGCAGGCGGCATGCTGTTCCGGGGATCAGAACCGGATGGTGCCGGCGCTCGGCCGCCGGCAGTTCCGCGCCGAGCCCCGGCAACCGTCCTAGCGCTCCAGAACCACGATCGGGATGATCCGCGTGGTCTTCTTCTCGTAGTCCGCGAAGCCCTCGGCGTGGGCGATCATCCCCGCGTACAGGCGGTCGCGCTCGGCGCGGTCCTCGATCACCGTGGCCGTCGCCTCGAAGGTCTCTTCGCCGACCTCGACCGTGACCTTCGGGTTCGCCACGAGGTTGTGGAACCACGCCGGGTTCTTCGGCGCGCCGCCCATGGACGCCGCGATCACGAGGCGGTCACCGTCACGGGTGTAGACCAGCGGGGAAAGGCGCGCTTCGCCGCTCTTGGCGCCGGTGGTCGTGAGCAGGAGCACGTTCTTGCCCGCGAACATGCCGCCGACCACGCCCGCGTTCGCGCGGAACTCCTCGGTGACCCCCTTGTTCATCTCGCGAACTTCGTTCAGGCCCGGGACCTCGGATGTCATCTCAACCCCTGTTTCCAGCCGGTACGCTCGATCGGTGCCCCGAGGTAGGCTCGGGAGCGTTCGAAGCGTTTGCTTTGCAAACAAAGCTACCGACGGGACGAGCGTCATGTCAACGGAAGCCGGGCCGAGTGTCGAGGACGGCGTGCGTCAGCTGCTGCTCCTGATGCCACGCCTGGTCGGCCGGGCGAAGCGCACCCCGGTCCCCGACGAGCTGAACGGCTGCACGCTGGCGCCCCGGCACCTGTCGCTGCTGTCGTACCTGCTCTTCGACGGCCCGATGACCGTCACCGAGCTGGCCACCCGCCTCCAGGTGGCGCCGACGACGGCGAGCCTGATGGTCGGCGACCTCAGCCGTCAGGGGGTGCTGAACCGCGACGAAGACCCGGCCGACCGGCGCCGCACGATCGTCAGCATCACCCCGGACCGCCGCCCGGCGGTCGACGCCTGGCTGGCCCGGGGCGCGAAGGCCTGGAGCGACGCGCTGGCGCCGTTGAGCCCGGCCGAGCGGCAGCTGGTGATCTCGACCCTGGAGGCCTACGAGCGCGGCACCTGCGAGGGTCCCGGCTGCTAGCTCAGTCCTCGGCGGGCTTCTCGCGGGCCAGCTTGCGCTGCGCCTCCGCGCGTTCCCGGCACTTGCGGAGGAACTCCTCGTCGTCGTCCGCGCTCGTCGCCGCGAACCGGCCCGGGCGGTCGTACTCCGGATACGCGGGCGCGTTGCGCTCGTACGCCCCGTGGGCCCGCGTCGCGTGCTGCGGCCGGCCCGCGACCAGCCAGACGATCGACCCGACCAGCGGCACCACCAGCACGAGCAGCAGCCACAGCAGCTTCGGGAGGTTGCGGCAGGACGACTCGTCGGTCGTGATCACGTCGACGAGACAGAAGATCCACAACCCGAGCGTGACGAAGCCCAGCAGGCCATCCATGTACAGCAATTACCGCACCTTCCCCAGAAGTGAACGCGGTAAGTCTTAGCAGAGGCCGCCGTCGGTCGTGGCGCGGGTCACCCGCACCGCTTCGAGCACACCGGTCGCGATCGCGACGGCGTGCGCCGGCCCCGGACATTCGCGCGGCCCTTCGCCGAACGGCCTGCCGGTCAACGGAACCGAGACGTCCTCGCCGTTGATCCGGCGGCGCGTCTGCGCCACCGGCGGGTCCCCGCGCAGCACATCCGCCACCGCGTCCTCGGGCGGCTTTCCGGCCAGCACCAACGGAACCGCGGCGCCGATCAGCCTGGCGGTGGCCTCACAGGCCTGGACCAGCAGGCAGATCCGCGCGGCCACGAGCTCGTCGGCGGTCCCGCCGCACGCCGTGACCAGCCGCCCCAGCGCGGCTTCGGTTTCGGCGGACGGCGTCACGTGCGGGTGGTAGGCGGCCGCGACCGCCACGACGTCCGAGGCCGCCACCGGCAGGCCCAGCTCTCCCGCCAGCACGCCGACGACGACCAGGCGATGATTGTCGCCGTCCGCCTCAGAAGCCTTGCGCCGCAACACTTCCGGATCGACGCGGCCCAGCAGCCCGACGGCGAGGGCGCGCCGCCGGGTGTGGTCGGAGCCGTTGCTGAAGCGGGCGACGGACGCGCGCAGCCAGGCGACGCTCCTTTCGGGACCGTCGGCGGGAACGGGCGGAACCGGGGCGGCCAGCGAAGTCATGGCGTGAAGGTAGCCACCGGAAACGTCGGCGGCGGCCGAAGTTTCAGAGCAGCCGCGGCGGCGGGAACCACGTCGCCTGCGGGCCGCCGCACTGGTCCGGCCGCGGGACGTCGTGCTGGAACCACCACGCCGCGGTGACGCGGCCGTCGGGCAGCCGGTAGGTCGGCGGCCCGGCGACGCGGGCGAGCCCGGCGGCCTGCAGCGACCGCGCGCTCGCGATGTTCCCGACCTCGGCGCCGGCGCGCACCCGCGGCAGGCCGAGGTGCTCGTGGGCCAGCACGAGCCCGGCCGCGAAGAGCACCCGGCCGTTCCCGCGCCCGCGGTAGTCCGGCGCGAGGTAGCCGCCGGTCTCGGGGCCGCCGTCCTCCCCGGTGTGGACGCTCACCAGGCCGACGCACCGGTTGGCCTCGACGTCGATCATGACCAGGTCGAGCGACTGCGGATCCGGCGAAACCCAGTCCGGCCCGGTCCCGGGCACCACCCGCATGGCATCGGCCCGCGCCCCCCGCGCGACGATGGAGTCCTGCTGCCACCCGAGCCACCGCTGAGCGGCGGGGTCGCTCCCACACGCCACGGCGGCGGCGTACTCCCAAGCGGTGGGGGTCCGGAAGAGGAAGCGCCCGCTGCGCACCACATGGCCCTGCCGGTCGCAGGCCCGCTTGGTCATCAGGCGCCCGCGCCGGGTGAGCCGGTCGAAGATCCCCTTGGTGGCTGGCAGCATCGCGGCGAAATCGTAGCGGAGCGGCGGTGGCCGGGTCCGCGAACGGGAAGACCGGGTGGCGGCTTGGCGGCCGAGGATCGCGGCGACGGTCTTGCGGCCTGGTCCGCGACCAGGTCAACCCGGCGAAGCCCACCGCCGAAATCGTGGCGGAGGCGCCACGATCGGCGGCGTGGCGGTCGAGGTCGGTCCGGCCGGGGCAGCGCGGAGTCCGGAGACCGGACCGCGGAGGGCAGAACCGCAGGCGTGGTCCCGGAGCGCTAAGACGCCGACGACGCCACAGGAGCGGGCTCCGCGCGCGTCTCAGCCGGCGGAGCGACAGCCTCCCGAGACTCCCGCCGGGCTTCCTTCCGGCTGATGATCCGCTTCCCGACACCGATCAGCGGCTTCTCCACCCACCGGTGGATCAGATCCGCGATCGCCAACCCGACGAGGAACACCGTCAGCCCCGACACCGTCCGGTGCTCCGCAAGCCCAGGCACCGCCTGCACCACGACGAAGTGCACCGGCCCCTGCAGCAGGTACAGCGAGTACGACCGCTCGCCCACGAAGCGCATCGGCGCCGTGCCCAGCAGCCAGCGCAACGGGCCCGGGCTCACCAGCACGATCAGCAGCAGCATCGTCAGCACCGCGTACCCGACGAGCAGGAACAGGTTCTGGCCCGTCTCGGTCCAGAGCCGGTCGAGGTTCGCGGTCATCAGGGCGAACGCCGCCACGATCGGGATCGCCGCCAGGGGGTGCGTCAACGGCTTGAGGACCGCGTAGCCGCGGCGGTAGTGCAGCAGGATCGCCAGCAGGCAGCCGCCCGCGAGGATGAAGTAGTGGATCGTGGACCGGTAGATCGCGGTCTTCGAGCCGTCGAGCGTCCAGCCGCCGGTGGTCAGCGGGACCAGGGCCAGCAGGATCACCATCGCGGTCCCGACCAGCAGGAACTTGCGCTTCGCCGCGCCGATCCCGATCGCGACCAGCAGGAACGGCCAGACGAGGTAGAACTTCTCCTCGATGCCCAGCGTCCACGAGCCGCTGAAGAAGTTGTCCTCGCCCGTGGTCACCTTGGGCAGGAACTCGTTCAGGAACGTCAGGTAGTACTTCAGCGCCTGCGGGAAGTCGCGCGAGAGGAACTCCGCGCGCAGCAGCACGAACGCCACGATCCCGCCGAGGATCACCAGGTACGGCGGCAGGATCCGGAACACGCGCCGGATGTAGAAGTTGGACAGCGAGATCCGGCCGGTCCGGTCCTGCTCACGCAGCAGCAGCGTCGTGATCAGGAACCCGGACAGCACGAAGAAGATGTAAACGCCGACCCAGCCCGACAGGAAGGTCCAGTTCGGACCGCCGAAGTGGTAGAAGATGACCATGGTCGCCGCGATCGCGCGCAGGCCGTCGAGCCCCGGGAACCGGCGGCTGCCGAGATAGTCCTCGTGGCTCATCGTGCGCAAGGCGGTTCCCCCGTCAGTGTGATCGTCGGGGCGAGTATATGGCCTGGATTACCGGTCCTTTGCCGACGGTCGCCGGGTGCTCAGCCGACCGGGCGGAAGGCGCCGCCGGCGTCTTCACGGCGCTTGAGCTCCCGCAGCTTCCGGAGGTCGGCGGCCGGGTGGACGCTCTCGGCGACCTCCGCCGGCGCGTGCTCGCCGTACACGAACGGCAGCAGCCGCCCGGTCGTCCACGGCGCCAGCGCGTCGAACAGCTTCGCGTGCGCGCGCCGGATCGACGGCACGTCGTCGTCGCCGACGACCGACAGCGTCCGGACGATGAACTCGGCGTCGCGGTCCCAGCCGACGCCCGGCGTTTCCGGCGGCCGGGTGAGCGCGCCGCCCAGGCGGTCGATGATCAGGACGGTCGGCACGGCCGCGCCGGGGCCCGCGTGCTCGAGGACGGCGCCGAGCATCGCGTCGTTGAGCTGCGACACGGTCGCGTTGCCGCCCTGGTACCCGTGCGGCTGCCGCGGCTCGGCCGCGATCGAGCCGGACTCGGTGAACGGCATCGGCTTCAGCGTGTCCATCAGGGTGGGCGCGGCGGCCCGCAGCGGCGCGACCAGGTCGTCGCCGTCCTCGCCGAGGTAGGCGATCCGGATCTGCGCGATGTGCTTGCCGCGCAGCGGTTCCGGCAGCACCGGCAGGTCGGGGTACTCGATCATGGCGAGGGACGTCGTCAGCGTGTCGGGCGCGGCCGCCGACCACGTGCGCCAGGCCCGCAGCGCCGTGGCGAGGTCGGGAGTGTCGAAGGTGAGGCTGCCGCCGTAGAGGCCGGTGACCGGCACCAGGTCGAACTCGATCGCCGTGACGACGCCGAAGCTGTCGCGCCCGCCGCGCAGTGCCCAGAACAGGTCGGACCCCGGCTCGGCCTGCCGGAGCTCGCCGTCGGCGGTGACGACGTCGAGGGCGCGGACGTGGTCGGCGGCGCGGCCGTACCGGCGGGCCATCAGCCCGAAGCCGCCGCTGAGCGTGTACCCGACCACGCCGACGTCCGGCGACGAGCCGCTGAGCGGCGCCAGCCCGTGCGCCCCGGCGGCTTCGAGCACCGCGCCCCAGCGGACCCCGGCCTCGACGCGCGCGGTCCGGGCCTCGGCGTCGACCTCGACGCCGGTCAGCCGGCGGGTGCTGATCAGCAGCCCGCCGTCGGCGGCGGCGGTCCGGCCGTGCCCGGTGGCCTGGACGGCGACCGGCAGCCCGTGCGCGGTGGCGAACCGGACGGCGGTGACGACGTCCGCGGTGGTGGTGGCGCCGACCACCACCGCGGGCCGGCTGGGGACGGCGAGCTGGAAGCCCGCGACCTCCTCGTCGTAACCGTCCTGGCCGGGCTGGAAGATCTCGCCGGTGAGCTGGGTGACGTCCATGGTGGCTCCTTTCGTCTGCGTCCAGCTTCGGACGGATTCGACCAGAAGTCCAAGATCTGATTTGTCTACCGTCTAGAATCAAAGCTTATGGAACTGCACCAGCTCGCGTACTTCGTCGCCGTCGCCGAGGAAGGCAACTTCACGCGCGCGGCGGAACGGCTGCACGTCGCCCAGCCCGGGGTGAGCGCGCAGGTCCGGCGGCTGGAGCGCGAGCTGGGGCAGGAGCTGCTGGACCGGTCGGGCCGCGCGGTCCGGCTCACCGACGTCGGCGCCGCGGCCCTGCCGCACGCCCGGGCCGCGCTCGCGGCGGTGCAGGGCGTGCGCGAAGCCGTCGACGAGCTGGCCGGGCTGGTCCGCGGCCAGGTCGCGATCGGCGCGGTGACGTCGGCGGGCCCGGTCGGGCTGCCGGACCTGCTGGCCGGCTTCCACGAGCGGTACCCGGCGGTCGAGATCACGCTGTCGGAAGCCAACTCCGACACGATGCTGGCGGGGCTGCTCGAAGGACGGCTGGACCTGGCCGTGGTCGGCCTGGCCACCGATCCGCCGGCCGGCATCGCGACGCAGGTGCTGCTCGACGAGCCGTTCCTGGCCGTGACGGCGCCCGGCGGCCCGCTCGCCGACCGGACGGCGGTCTCGATCCCCGATCTCGCGGGCCGGCCGCTGATGGCGCTGCCGAAGGGAACGGGCCTGCGGACGGCGTTGGACACCGCGTTCGCGCGGGCGGGGCTGACCCCGCGGATCGCGTTCGAGGCGGCCGACCCGAACGTGCTGGTGCAGCTGGCGATGCGCGGCCTGGGTGTCGCCGTCGTGCCGGAGTCGCTGGCCCGCTACCACGCGGCGGAGCTGCGGGTGGTCGAGATCGAAGGGCCGGGGCTGCGGGGCGCGCTGGCGCTGGCGTGGCGGACCGACGGCCCGCTGAGCCCGGCCGCGCGGGCGCTGATCGCGTTCGCCCGGGCCGCCTACCGCTCTTGACACCGTCAACAGGCGCGCGCTCTTCGGGCACGGCGTGCTCGAGAGCAAGGTCGACAGCGGCAAGCGCGCCGCATACCGGGCGGACGTCCACCCGGACTGCTATGTGTGGCTGCCGTGGACCCCCCGCCGACCTGCGCCGGCGGCTGCGCACCGGGCGTCCCCTGGTCTGAGCCACCCCGGTTACAGTGTCGGGTCGGCACAGCCACCCGAGGGGGTTCCATGACGGCGATCCAGGCGGACGTCGAGTCCGGCCAGCCCGCCCCGGTCCGTTCCGCCCGCCGTGCGCCGCTGGTCGTCGTGTCGGTGGTGCTGCTCGCCGTGTTCCTCGTCGGCGCCTGGGCGGCCTGGTTCTTCACGATCGACGACGCGTTCATCAGCTTCCGCTACTCGGCGAACCTCGCCGACGGCCACGGGCCGGTGTGGAACGTCGACGGGCCGCGCGTCGAAGGCTTCACCAACTTCGCCTGGGTGGTCTGGTCCGGCCTCGGCGCGGTGCTGGGGGTCGCGCTGCCGCTGTTCACCAAGGTGACGTCGCTGCTGCTCGGGCTGGGGACGCTGTACCTGCTGATCCGCGAGGGCCACAAGCGCGCCGGGCTCACCGGTGTCCTGGTCGGCGCGGGCGCGTACGTCGTGTTCCTGCCGACCTACTTCCACATCACCGCGGGCCTGGAGACGGCCGCGTTCGCCGCGGTGCTGCTGCGGGTCGTCGTGCTCGGGCTGCGGGTGCTGAACGGCGAGCGGGTGCGCGTCTGGGAGCCGCCGGTGCTGCTGCTCCTGCTCGGCATGCTCCGGCCGGAAGGCGTGCTGGCCGCGTTGCCGGTGTTCCTGCTCTGGTTCTCGCGCACGCGGGGGCCGGCGCGCTGGTGGTGGAGCGGCGCGGCGGTCGTCGTCGGCGCCGGGTACTTCGTCTGGCGCTGGCAGTACTACGGCCAGCTGCTGCCGAACACCTTCTACGTCAAGTTCGGCAACCTCGACTCCGGCTGGGTGTGGACGAAGCACACGACGCTGCTGCTCCTCCCGCTCCTGCTGCTGACGCTCTCGCTGGTGTTCCGCAAGGCGACGCGGGCGATGGGCGCGCTGCTGGTGGTGACCGTCGCGGTCACGTACGTCACCTATGCCGTTTCCGGCCCGACTATGGATTACCTCGACCGCTTCGCCGACCACGCGATCCCCGTCCTGTGCCTGGGCGCCGGGCTCGCCGCCGGGACCTTCGCGCCGCGCGTCCTCGGCGCGCTGCTCGGGCTGGTGGCCGTCGGCTGGTCGGCCGTCGCCGGCGCGACCGCGCCCGACCTCGGCGTGATCGCCAACTACGGGCCCGACCTGCAGCGCGCGCACATCGCGATCGGCAAGGGGCTGGCCGAGGCCGACGTCCCGGCGCCGGCCCGCAGCCTCGCCGTCACCGACGCCGGCGCGATCCCGTACTACAGCGGCTGGCGGTCGATCGACTACATCGGCCTCAACGACGCCGCGATCGCCCGCGGCGCCGACCCGACCCAGGTCGTCATGCAGGCGCGGCCGACGGTGATCGTCGTGACGGCGAACGGCCCGGACCCGGTCGGCAAGCGCTACGGCTTCGACTTCGCCGCGGCGACCGCGGGCTACCAGGAGGTCGCGACGGTCGAGATGCGCGCCGGGTACTGGCAGGACGTCTACGCGCTGCCGCAGTACGCGTCGACGATCGGTGAACACGTCCGCGCCAGCGCGGACGCGGCCCGGCAGGTCAACGACCGGGACCGCGCGGAGGACACCGTCGAGCGCTGGCTGGACCGGCTGCGCTCGCAGCTGCCTTTCTGAGAGTTGACCGCTTCGCGCGGGAACGCGAAGGTGGGCCGATGAGCAGCGACGAACAGCGCCACGGCGTCAAGCTGAGCAGCCTCGACCAGGAAATCTTCGCGGACGCCGGAGTCACCAAGCGCGAGCTGCTTGACTACCTCGAAGCCGTCGCCGACCGGATGCTGCCGGAGCTGCGCGACCGGCCGCTGACCGTGCTGCGGGTGCTGCGCGGGCAAGGGCCGTTCATGCAGAAGAACCTGCCGAAGTACACCCCGGACTGGGTCGAGCGGACCACGATGTGGTCGTACTCGTCCAAGCGGGACGTGTCGTACGCGCTGTGCAACGACCTGCGCACGCTAATGTGGTTCGGCAACCAGCGGGCGATCGAGTACCACACGGCGCTGTACCGCGGTGAGCCCGAGAACGGCCCGACGCACCTGATCCTCGACCTCGACCCGCCCGAGGACGGCGCGTTCTCGCTGGCCATCGCGGCCGCGCAGCTGGTGCGCGAGGCGTTGCGCAACGACGGCCTCGACGGCGCGGTGAAGACCAGCGGCTCGAAGGGTCTCCACGTGTTCGTGCCGCTGGCGCCGGGCCAGTCGACCGAGGACATCGCGGCGGCCACCCGCGCGCTCACGGCCCGCGCCGAGCG
This sequence comes from Amycolatopsis sp. NPDC104819, assembly GCF_055583145.1. Lineage (NCBI taxonomy): Bacteria > Bacillati > Actinomycetota > Actinomycetes > Pseudonocardiales > Pseudonocardiaceae > Amycolatopsis > Amycolatopsis sp. NPDC104819. Next base: position 169,830 of record NZ_JBVJON010000016.1, read on the forward strand.
CATCGACCCGTCCCGCGGGACGACGGAGTTCGTGAAGGAACGCCGCGAGGGCAAGGTGTTCCTGGACTCGACCCGCGCGGGCGGCGCGACGGTGGTGTCGGTCTACAGCCCCCGCCACCGCCCGGGCGTCCCGGTGTCGTTCCCGGTCCGCTGGGCCGACCTCGAGGGAGTGAAGCCCGCCGACTTCACGGTCCACACGGCGACGGACCTGCTCGCCGACGGTGACCCGTGGACCGACGAGATGCCGGAGCCGTTCGTGCTGCCGGAGGACCTGGTGGCGGAGGGCCACACGATCCCGATCGCCCGGGTGGTGGCGATGCACGAGGGCAAGCGGCGCGCGAGGGCGGCTCGCGAAGCGGACTGAGCCGCTAGGCCGCCTGGTTGTGGCCGTGCCGCGCGGTTCCGGCGCCGAACGACCGCCGCAGCGTCGCGCGGCTGATGTCCACGATCTGGGCCGGGGCGGTGGACCGCACCGGCACCTTGACGCGGTGCCGGGCCAGCCACACGACGTCGCGGCCGAACGACCACACCAGCGCGGCCAGCGCCGCCGCCACGAAGGCGAAGTCCAGAGCCGAAGGCAGCAGCCCGGACACCGCGACCACCAGGACCACACCCTGGACGGCCGCCACCGTCTTGCGGGCCATGCTCGGGTACAGCGGCGCGGTCAGCCACGGCAGCGCCCACGACACCGCGACGAACGCGTACCGCATCAGGCCGATCGCCAGCACCCACAGCCCCAGCGTGCGGGACACCTGAAGGCACAGCAGCAGGATCAGGAACGCGTCGACCTCCATGTCGAAGCGCGCGCCGAACTCGGACGCCGTGCCCGTGCGGCGGGCGACCTGGCCGTCGAAGCCGTCCATCGCCAGTGCCACCGCGGTCAGGCCGACCAGGAGCCAGAGCGGGTGCCCGCCGTCGGCGATGAGCTCGGCCGCGCACCCCACCAGGACCGCCCGGGAAAACGTGATCCAGTCCGCCGGCCCGAACTTGCCGCGGCCGCTCTGCCGCAGGCCCCAGCCCGTCAGCAGCACCAGCGCGACGCCGTACACGGCCCCGGTCGTCCAGGCGAGCGGGGAAAGGAACCCGGCCCCGGCGGCGAGCGCCCACGCCGGGACCGCCGAGCGCAGGAGAAGTCCGTTCTTGATCATCTTTTACTCCGTGAATCGGCACGGCTGCTCATAGGGTGGCGGCGACACAGCCTCCGGTCGCCTGCAAGGGAGAACACGTGGAACAGGCTTTCTGGGTTCAAAGTCCCGACGAAGGCGCGCTCCGGCCCGTGACGCTTCGTGAGCCGGAACACGGCGAAGTCCGCGTCCGCACGCTCTTCTCCGGCGTCTCCCGCGGCACCGAAACCCTCGTCTTCCGCGGCGGGGTCCCGGCGAGCCAGCACGACGTCATGCGCGCGCCGTTCCAGGAGGGCGACTTCCCCGGGCCGGTCAAGTACGGCTACCTCAACGTCGGTGTTGTCGAAGCCGGCCCGGACGACCTCGTAGGCAAGACCGTCTTCTGCCTCTATCCGCACCAGACCGCGTACGTCGTCCCCGCGAGCGCCGTGACGCTGGTGCCCGACGCGGTCCCGGCGAGCCGCGCGATCCTCGCCGGCACCGTCGAGACCGCGGTCAACGCCGTCTGGGACGCGCGGCCGCGGCTCGGCGACCGCATCGCCGTCATCGGCGCCGGCATGGTCGGCTGCAGCGTCGCGAAACTCCTCAGCGGCTTCCCGGCCACGCGGGTGCAGCTGATCGACGTCGACCCGGCGAAAGCCGAGACCGCGGAAGCCCTCGGCGTTGGCTTCTCGACCCCCGAAGCCGCGGAAACCGACTGTGACCTCGTGGTGCACGCGAGCGCCAGCGAAGCCGGGCTCGCGAAAGCCCTCGAGCTCCTCGCGCCGGAGGGCGAGGTCGTCGAGCTGTCCTGGTACGGCGATCGGAAGGTCAGCGTGCCGCTCGGTGAGAACTTCCACTCGCGGCGGCTGACGATCCGCAGCAGCCAGGTCGGGACGGTCGCGCGTCCGGACCGCAGTTACGCCCAACGGCTCGGCGTCGCCCTGGAGCTGCTCGCCGATCCGGCGTTCGAAGCACTGGTCAGCGCCGAGTGCGGGTTTGAAGATCTTCCGGCCGTGTTACCCCGGCTGGCCGCGAATGAACTTTCCGCCCTCTGCCTCCGTGTCATGTATCAGCCGCAGTGACCACGTCCACCCGAACGCATCGGAGGTCTGGGTGTTCAGCATCACCGTCCGTGACCACGTGATGGTCGCCCACAGCTTCCGCGGAGAAGTCTTCGGACCCGCGCAACGCCTGCACGGCGCGACCTTCGTGGTGGATGCCACCTTCCGCCGCACCGACCTCGACGAGGACAACATCGTCGTCGACATCGGCAAGGCCACGGAAGAGCTCGGGGCGGTGCTGAGCGACCTGAACTACCGCAACCTCGACGACGAGCCGGTGTTCAAGGGCATCAACACTTCGACCGAGTTCCTCGCGAAGGTCATCGCCGACCGCCTCGCCGACGCCGTCCACGCCGGACGCCTCGGCGAAGGCGCGCGTGGCCTCGAAGGCATCGCCGTCTCGCTGAAGGAGTCGCACGTCGCCTGGGCGAGTTACGAGCGTGCGCTGTGAACAGCCTTTACGTGGTCCTCCCCGGGGACATCGACGACACGTCCGTCCCGAGCGGCGGCAACACCTACGACCGCCGGATGTGCGACCGGCTGACCGAAGCCGGCCTGGACGTGCACGAGATCGCCGTCTCCGGCAGCTGGCCGCGGCCGGACACCGAGGCCCGCGCGGTGCTCGGGCACCTGCTCTCGGAGCTGCCGACCGGGTCCGCGGTGCTGCTCGACGGCCTGGTCGCGTGCGGTGTCCCCGAGGTGATCGTCCCGCAGGCGCGCCGGCTCTCGCTCTCGGTCCTGGTGCACCTGCCGCTGGCCGACGAGACCGGCCTGCCGCCCGCGCTCGCCGCCGAGCTCGACGCCCTCGAGCGCGAGACGCTCAACGCCGTGGGCTCGGTCGTGGCGACCAGCGAGTGGGCCGCGCGCCGGCTGATCGGCCACCACGGCCTCGCGCCGCACCGCGTCCACGCCGTGCCGCCGGGGGTCGACCCCGTCCCGCCGGCCATCGGCACCGACGGGGTGTCCCGCCTGGTCTGCGTGGCCAACGTGACCCCGCGCAAGGGCCAGGGGGTGCTCGCCCAGGCCCTCGAAACCGTCGCCGACCTGCGCTGGACCTGCGAATGTGTCGGCGGGATCCGCCGCGAGACCAAGTACGTCGAGCGGCTGCGCGAGCACCGGCTCGGCGCCCGCTTCACGCTCACCGGCCCACGCACCGGCGCGGCGCTGGCCGCGACCTACCACACCGCCGACCTGCTCGTGCTGCCTTCGCGCGCCGAGACCTTCGGCATGGTCGTCACCGAAGCCCTCGCCCACGGCGTGCCGGTGCTGACCACCGACGTCGACGCGCTGCCGGACACCGTCGGCGTCGCGCCGGACGGCTCGGTGCCCGGCATGCTCGTGCCCGGTGACGACGTCGCCGCGCTCGGCGCGGCCCTGCGCCGCTGGCTGACCGAGCCGGCCCTGCGGACGCGGCTGCGCGCGTCGGCGAAGCTGCGCCGCGAGACCCTGACCGGCTGGGACGACACCGCCCGCCGGATCGCCGAGATCCTGCAGCGGCAGGAGGCGGCGGCATGACCGCGTTCGCCCCGGACTGGCTCTACCTGCGGGAACCCGCCGACGCCGCGGCCCGCGCCACCGAGCTCGTCGACACGCTGCGCGAGCACCTCCCGGAAGACGAGCTCGTCATCCGCGACCTCGGCTGCGGCACCGGCTCGCTCGGCCGCTGGCTGGTCGCGCGGCTGCCCGGCGCCCAGCGCTGGATCCTGCACGACGAGGACGCCGAGCTGCTGACCCGCGCCCGTGCCAGCCTGCCGGTGGCCGCGCTCGACGGCAGCCCGGTCGACGTCGTCGCCGAGCAGCGGGACGTCACCGCGCTGCGCGCCGCGGACCTCGCCGGCACGTCGCTGGTCACCGCGTCCGCGCTGCTCGACCTGCTGACCAGGGACGAGGTCACGACGCTGGCCACGGCGATCGTCGAAGCGGGCTGCGCGGCGCTGCTGATGCTCTCGGTCACCGGCCGGGTGGAGCTCTCGCCCGCCGACCCGCTCGACCCCACCGTCTGCGCGTCGTTCAACGCCCACCAGCGCCGCCTCACCGGCGGGCGCCGGTTGCTCGGCCCCACCGCGGTGGACGTCGCCGCGACCGCGTTCGGCCGGCTCGGCGCCACCGTCGTCCGCGCCGAGAGCGCGTGGCGGCTCGGGCCCGACCAGGCCGAACTGCAGCGGCAGTGGCTCGAAGGCTGGGTCGGCGCCGCCGTCGAGCAGCTGCCGGAGCTGCGTCCGGCCGCCGACGTCTACCTGCAGCGACGGCGGGAAATGGCCACGGCCGGCGAGCTGCACGCGGTGATCCACCACGGCGACCTGCTGGTCCTGCCGCCGAGCCTGGAGGTGGCGGCGTGAAGCGCTTGTTCGCGTGGCTGCGCATCCTCGGCGCGTTCGCGATCCTCGGGGTGCTCGTCCGGCAGCTCGGCAGCGGCGCCTTCCTCGACGGCTTGAGCCGGATCGACACCGTCGGCGTGCTGGCCGCGCTCGGCATCGGGTTCGCGACGACGCTGTTCAGCGCGGGCCGCTGGCAGATCGTCGCCACCCGCCTCGGCCTGCGGCTTTCCCTGCGCACCGCCGTCGCGGACTACTACCGCGCGCTGTTCCTCAACGGCGTGCTGCCCGCGGGTGTGCTCGGTGACGTCCACCGCGCGGTGCAGCACGGCCGCGACTCGGGGGACGTGCCGCGCGGCGTGCGCGCCGTCGTCCTGGAGCGCACCGCCGGGCAGCTCGTGCTGATCGCGTCCGCGGTCGCCGTCGTGCTGGCCGCGCCGGAGGTCGTGCCGGGCGCGTTCCGCGAGGTCGTGACCATCGCCGGGATCGTCGTCGTGCTCGTGACCGTCGCCGCGCTGGTCGCCGGCCGGCTGTTCGGCGGGCGCTGGATCCACAGCGAGTCGAGGGTCCGGCGCGGCTTCGCCGTCACCCTCGCCGACCTGCGGCTGGGTCTGTTCACCCGCGAGACCTGGCCCGGCGTGGGCTTCCTGTCGGCCGCGACGCTGGCCGGGCACCTGGCGCTGTTCGTCGTCGCCGCCCGCGTCGCCGGGGTCGACGCACCGGTCGGGCAGCTCGTGCCGCTGATGATCCTCGCGCTGCTCGCGATGGGTCTCCCGCTCAACGTCGGCGGCTTCGGCCCGCGCGAGGGCGTCTGCGCCCTGCTCTTCGGCGCGGCCGGTCTGGGCGCCGCCCAAGGTGTCACCGTCGCCGTGGTCTACGGCGTGCTCACGCTCGTCGCGAGCCTGCCCGGCGCCGGTGTCCTGCTCGTCCGGAGCGTCGCCGCGATGCGCCGGACGGAGCTTTCACGTGAAAGCTCCGCACGACCAGCCCGGAGCTTTCACGTGAAAGCTGCGGGTTAGAGAGGTGGAAGGCATGACAGCAAGCGACGTCACCGACCTTGCGGGGGGTCTGCCGCACCGGCCCGTGGTCGAGCGGGTGGTCGACACCCGGCTGCCGACCCGGCACGGGGTCTTCCGCGCGGTCGGGTACCTCGACCGCGCCGGCACCGAGCAGGTCGCCCTGGTCTACGGCGAGATCGCCGAGCTGGGGACGCTGACCCGCGTGCACAGCGAGTGCCTGACCGGCGACGTCTTCGGCTCGACGCACTGCGAGTGCGGCGACCAGCTGGCGGCGGCGCTCGAGCGGATCGTCGAAGAGGGCTCGGGCGTGCTGGTGTACGTCCAGGGCCACGAGGGCCGCGGGATCGGCCTGCTCGCGAAGCTCAAGGCGATGCGGCTGCAGGACGAGGGCCTCGACACGGTGGACGCGAACGTGGCGCTCGGCCTGCCGGTCGACGCCCGCGACTACCACGCGGCGGCGGGCATCCTGCAGGACCTGGGGGTCCGGTCGGTGCGGCTGCTGTCGAACAACCCGCAGAAGGTCGAACAGCTCACCCGCTACGGAATCCGGATCAGTGAGCAGGTCCCGCTGCTGGTTCCGCCGAACCCGGAGAGCCTGCGCTACCTCCGGACGAAGGCCGAGCGGATGGACCACCTGCTCCCGCACCTGACGTCGTGAGTGGTAATTAGGGTTCTAACCCGAATTACCACTCACGACATCCCGGTGACCACCTCGAGCACCCCGGCGAAGCGCTGGACCAGCGTGTCCAGCACGACGTGCCCCTTCGCGGCGCTTGCCAGCGAAGGACGGCCGACCACCCCCGACTCCGTGTACGCCCGCAGGCCCAGCGTCAGCAGGTGGTCCCGATCGGTGACGTGGTCGGCCGTCTCGTAGCCGGGGGTCACCAGGTGCGGGTGCGCGTGCAGCAGGATCGACGTCTCCAGCTCGCCCGCGTGCATGTCGTCGTCCAGCGACGTGCGCAGGCCGGCCGCCGTGTGCGCCGCCTGCCAGTCCGCGACCCCGGGGAACAGGGCCATCGACCCGGCCGCCTCCTGGACCACATTGGACAGTACGTAGTTGCCGCCGTGGCCGTTGACCAGCACGAGCCGGTCGATCCCGGACGCCTTCAGCGACGCGGCGACGTCGGTGACCACCGCGTGCAACGTGCGGGCCGAGATGCTCACCGTGCCGGCCCACGCGGCGTGCTCCTGGGAGCAGGAGATCGGCAGCGGCGGCAGGTGGAGGACGGGGTAGGCGGCGGCGATGGCTTTCGCCAGGGTCGCCGCGATCACCGTGTCGGTCACCAGGGGGAGGTGCGCGCCGTGCTGCTCGAAGCTGCCGACCGGCAGCACCGCGACCGCCGCGCCCCGCCGCCGCTCGTCTTCGGTGGTCGCGAGCGGGAAGAGGTCGGTCATGCGCACGTCCCTTCACTAGGTTGGAGTCCATGAGCGAGCATGCCGCACTACTCGACGTCGCGCGCGAAGCCGTGGCGAAGGCGACCGCGATCATCCGGTCGCGCCCGAGTTTTTCCGTTTCCGCCAAAGGCGATCGTGACCTGGTGACCGACGTCGACATGGCGGTCGAGGACGCGCTGCGCGAGTTCCTCGCGGCCGAGACGCCGGAGATCGGGATCCTCGGCGAGGAGCGCGGCCGCAGCGGGGACGACGGCGGGCGCTGGTGGGCGCTCGACCCGATCGACGGGACGGCGAACTTCGCCCGCGGAATTCCGCTCTGCGGTATTTCCCTGGCCCTGGTGGACGGTGAGCACAGCACGGTCGCCGCGATCACGCTGCCGTACCTCGACGTCACGTATACGGCGTCACGCGGGGAAGGCGCCTTCGCGAATGGAAAGCGGATCGCCGCTTCGACGGCGACGGAAATGTCCGACGCGATGATCGCCGTCGGTGACTTCGCGATCGGCGAGCTCGCCGACGAGAAGAACCGCGCGCGGCTCCTGCTGCTGTCCGATCTCGGCGCGCGGGCGCAGAAGATCAGGATGTACGGCAGCGCGGCGGTCGACCTCGCCTGGGTCGCGGACGGAAAGCTCGACGCCGCACTGATCCTGGCGAACAAACCGTGGGACACCATGGCGGGTGTGCTGCTCGTGCGCGAGGCCGGCGGGGCCGTCGTCGACCGCGACGGCAGCGAGCACACGGTGGGTTCGTCGGCGACGATCGCCGTCGGCGCCGGGCTGCGCAAGGAGATCGTGGACGCGCTTGATCGTGCGTACGGGGTTGTTCGTTAAGCTTCCGGGGTACACGGTGGGCAGCGCCACAGCGCGCGATTGCGCTGTCCGCGCAAGGTTTTCGGTTACGTTGGTACCGGTCGGCGCGTGAGCCTGGCATGCTGACCGGATCTCGGCCGCTTCGGAGAATGGTGGATGCTCGTGGAAAGTCGCCGGATCCGCGATCGGTACCGGCTGATCGAGCCGATCGGCGGCGGCGCGATGGGCACGGTGTGGCGCGCGCAGGACGAACGGCTCGACCGCACGGTGGCGATCAAGGAACTCCTGCTGCCGCACGACCACGACGAGCACCGCACCGAAGAAGCGAAGAACCGCGCGATGCGCGAGGCGCGGATCGCCGCCCGGTTGCAGCATTCCCACGCGATCACCGTGTTCGCCGTCCTCGAAGAAGAGGACCGGCCGTGGCTGGTGATGGAGTACCTGGCGTCGAAGAGCTTCGCCGTCGTGATCGGCGAGGAGCCCGTCTCGGTCGACGACACGATCCGCGTCGGCGCGCAGATCAGCTCGGCGCTGGCGGGCGCGCACCGCGCCGGGATCGTGCACCGCGACGTGAAGCCGGCCAACATCCTCGTCTCCGACGACGGCACGGCGAAGATCACCGACTTCGGCATCTCCCGCGCGATCGGTGACGTGAAGCTCACGGCCACCGGGGAGATCGCGGGCACCCCCGCGTACCTCGCGCCGGAGGTGGCCCGCGGCGAGGACGCGGACTTCGCCTCCGACGTCTTCTCCCTCGGCGCCACGCTGTACGCCGCCGTCGAGGGGCAGCCGCCGTACGGCACGGCGGACAACCCGATCGCCTTGCTCTACAAGGCCTCCAGCGGCGAGATCGAGCCGCCGGCCAAGGCGGAGCGGCTGACCCCGCTGCTCGAGCGGATGCTCGCCACCGACCCGGCCGGGCGGCCGTCGATGGACGAGGTCGAGCGCGAGCTGCGCGCGCTGCTGAACGACGCCGAGCCGGGGGAGTCGGTGCTCGCGCCGACGGTCCCGGACGCCGACGTCGCGCCGGCCCCCGTGCTGATGCCGACGGTGCCGGCCGCGGTCACCGTGCCGGCCGGGCAGGGTCAGGTCAGCGCGGTGTCGCCGGGCGTGCGCAAGGGCATGATCGCCGTCGGGGCGGGCGCGGCGCTGCTGTGCGTCGCGGTCGTCGTCGCGATCCTGCTGGTCGTGCGCCAGAGACCCCCGCAGGACAACGCCGCCCCGCCGGCCTCGCCGGTGCTCTCCACTTCGGCTTCCGTGACCCCGTCCGCGACGCCGTCGCCCTCTCCGTCCCCTTCGTCGGCCCCGCCGACCACGTCACCGACGGTCTCGTCCGTCGCCCAGACGAAGTCCGCCGCGGACGCGCTGTCCGCTTACTACGCGTTGCTGCCGGGCAACCCTGCGGAGGCGTGGAAGCTGCTCACCGAGAAGTTCAAGGCGTCGCGGAGCCAGACGTACGAGAAGTACACGAGCTTCTGGGGCCGGTACAAGGTGGTGACCGCGACCAGCGTCAAGGAAGCCGGGCCGGGCCGGGTCACGGCGCACGTCGTCTACGACGGCGGCAACGCCGAGAACGACACCTTCACCATGGTCCAGGTGAACGGTGTTTGGATGATCGACGCGCAGAACTGAACCGTTCGGCGCCGGGGCGCGTGTGACGTATGAGCCGTCACCGCCGTCGACCCGCGCTGGAGGTAGCCGTGTCCGTTCCCACCCTGTTCGGGCGCGCGCGATGAGGCCCGCCGACCCGATGGTGTTCATCCTCCCGGCCGCGCCGCCGGGCAGTGACACCTACGACAAGCGGATGTGCCAGAACCTCCCGGCCGTCGGCCAGCCGGTGCTGGAGCTGCCGATCGCCGGGGACTGGCCGGCGCCGGACGCGACGTCCCGGCGCCGGCTGGCGAGATCCCTGGCCGCCCTGCCGGACCGGACGGTCGTGCTGCTCGACGGCACGATCGCTTCGGGCGTGCCAGAGATCGTCGTCCCGCACGCGCGGCGGCTGCGCCTGGCCGTGCTGGTGCACCAGGCCCTCGCGGACGAGCCCGGCCTTGACCCGGCGCACGCCGCCGAGCTGGACGCGTGTGAGCGCGAAACGCTGCGGATGGCCGGCATGGTCGTCGCGACCAGCCCGTGGCTGGCCCGGCTGCTGATCGACCGCCACGACCTGGACCCGGGCCGCGTCTTCGTCGCCAAGCCCGGCACCGACGCGGCCCCGCTGGCGGCCGGCGCCGACGGCGTGTCGCGGCTGCTGTGCGTCGGGGACGTCACCCGCCGCAACGGCCACGACCTGCTGGTCCAGGCCCTCGGCGAGATCGACCACCTGGCGCTGTCCTGCGTGTTCGCCGGGTCGCTGGAGGCGGACCCGGGGTTCGTCGACGAGCTCGGCTGGTCGATCGAACGCCTCGGCCTGGGCGGCCGCATCACGCTGGCCGGCGACTCGGTGGACCTCGGCGCCGCGTACAACGCCGCGGACCTGCTGGTGGTCCCGGCCCGCGCGGCGACCCCGGGGATGTTCGTCGCGCAGGCGCTGGCCCGGGGCATCCCGGTGCTGGCGACCGAGGTCGGCGGGGTCTACGACGCGCTCGGCGTGGACGCCGACGGCGAGGTGCCCGGCCTGCTCGTCGAGCCGAACGACCCGTTCGCGCTCGCCGACGCGCTGCACCGCTGGTATGCGGACCCGGAGCTGAGGCGCTCCCTGCGCACGGCGGCGCTGGGCCGCGGCAGCGCTTTGGAGGAGTGGGACGTCGCGGCCCGGCGGCTCACGAACGTGCTTTCGCGGCTGGCGTCGGAACCCCGCATCGTCGCCTGAGGCTTGCCGCGGCGGCCGCGGCTCCGCCAACCTGACGCCATGGCGTCCCCTCTCGATTCCGAACGCGGGTTCCTCGAAGTCGCCGGGCGGGAACCGGACCGCCCGCTGCGCGACCAGCTCCTGGGGTTCCGCGACCTGGTCTCGGCCGACATGGACTGGGCCGACAGCCGGAAGCGCCGGTTCCGCCGGCGCGCGTCGGCGGTGCGGGTGGCCGCGCTGCTGCTCACCGCCGCGTCGACCGTGGTGCTGGGCATCCAGGAGATCCCGGCCCGGGCGTCGATCGCGCTGCCGATGGTCGCGCTGGTCACCGTGCTCGGCGGGCTCGAGACGTTCTTCAACTGGCGCTCGCGCTGGGTGCTGATGGAGGAGACCCGCTACAACCTCAACCGCATCCGCGACGAGATGGACTACTACCTCGTCGGGACCCCGACGGCCGAGCTGACCCGCGAGCGGCTCGAGGAGTACTTCGACCGGCACCAGACCACCTGGGCCGACGCCAGCCGCCAGTGGGTGGAGTTCCGCAAGCTCGACCGGCCACCGCAGGCGCCGGAAGTCCGCGCCTGACCGATTCCTTTTGCCCGCCCGGCCGGTCGAAGGAAGGTGACCGTGGATTTCGAGCCGTACCGGTGTAGCTGCTCGCGCACTGCTACCGCATGCTCGGCACGCCCGACGAGGCCCAGGACGTCGTCCAGGAGACCCACCTGCGCGCCTGGCGGGCGTTCGACGCTTTCGAGGGCCGCGTCGGTGCGGTCGTGGCTGTAGCGCCGGCCTGCAGCTGCTCCCGCCGAGGCAGCGAGCGGTGCTGATCCTGCGCGAGGTCCTGGCGTTCCCGGCGGCGGAGGTCGGGGAAGCGGACGTGTGTTGCGTTCCTGAAGAACGTGATCGGCTCGCGGGGCGACTGGCAGATGACCCCGACCCGCGCGAACGGCCAGCCCGCGGTGGTGACCCGCTACCGAGGCGAGCCATACGGCATCGCCGTGCTGACACTGGCCGGCGGCGGCATCGCGCGGATCACCGTCTTCGGCTTCCCTGACCTGGTGGAACGGTTCGCCGGCCGCGTCTGAAGGTGGCCGGCTACTCGTCGAGCGCGATCTGGCCGGTGCGGCGGTACCTCGTGGCGGGGTTCCGGACGTTGTCTTCGGTCGTCTCGACCAAGCCCTCGTGCCTGAGGATGCGCAACCACCTGGCCACCGTCTGGTCCGTCAGACCGGTCGCTTTCGCGAGTTCTCCTCTTGACCTTTCGCTGTCGCCGAGAGCGGCCAGTACCTCTCCGCGGCGGTTCGCGCGCCGCCGGGCGGAGCTCGCGGTCAGGCCGGAGCCGGGCAGGAGTGCGGGCGTGAGCTGGTACCTCGTCCACCGCCGATTGCCGGTCTGGACCACCAGTTCGCGGGCGAGGAGGTCCCGCAGTTCCTGGGTCGCCACCCGGGAGTCGACGCGGGTCTCCGTCCGGTAAGCCTGGTTGTCGAGGTGACCGCCGTCCCGCAGGATGGCCAGCCCGACGCATTGGCTCTCGGACAGTCCGTGCTCGCCGAGGGAGTTGATCCACTCGATCGTCTCGTCCCCGAGCAGGGTGTGGTTCGGGAAGGTGACGGTGAAGGTGCTGATGCGGCTCTTGAACTCCGGCAGGCTCATGCGCGCGGCTCGGAGTGCGCTGATCATGGTGCGGATGCCCGAGCCGCGGTTCTCGCAAATCGTCTGGGTTTCTCCCGGCAGCGGCACGTCCTCGAGGATGCGGAGCAGACTCGCGTTCCTGGCCGACGAAACTCCCTCGACGCCCAGTTGTTCCTCGGTCACCGGACCGAAGAGGCCGCCCGGGTTTCGGATCGTCAACCGGTCGGGATACATCTCGACCTGCACCTGGGTTCCGCGCGCGTCGGGCGAAAGATCCCGGTGGACGAGTGCGTTCACGATGGCTTCGCGAAGGGCCGTTTCGGGGTACTGCCAGATGTCCGCCCGACCGGCGCCGTGCACCACGGATCGTCGTGTCATGTTCTTGCGCACCGCGAGGAGGGTGTCGCGGACCATCACGGGAATCGGCCCTTCGGCCACGACGTTGTCGACGAACCGCTCGCCGGTCGCGAGATCCGCGCCGTCCGGGGTCGGGTAGTGCACGAAGGTGAGGATCAGTTGCGGGAAGTGCTCCTGGGGGTACTGGCCGAGCGCAAGCAGTCCGCCCACGCTCGCGACATCGGCGCCGTTGTCGTCGAGGACCAGAACCTTCGCCCTTCGCAGCGCGGAGATGTCGTCCAGCGTGCCGAAAGCGTACGGGCGGCGAGCACGAAGGCGACTCAGGAGCGCCCCGGTCAAGGCCGGGTCCAAGTCGGCGGTGCCGGTGCCGGGCACGGGAGCCTCGTCCTCGTGCGGCTGGCCGCGGTTCGCCAGCAGCAGGTGGACTTCGTAGCTGGTGAGCTTCCGGTCGCCGTCGCCGACGCGGACGAAGCTGCCTTGGCTGATTCCGGCGCCGCGGCTGAAGGAAGGCTTGCGGTCCGGCGGGAGCTCGGGAATCTCCGCCACGAGTACGCGGGCGCCCTCGAATTCGTGGATGCCGATGTGCGGGCGTAGGGTCGGCTCGATCTCGGCGGAGCACATGTCGGCGAGATCCGCGGACATCTTCGCCGGGTCGGACAGGCCGGTCGCTTCGAAGCCGGCCTGCTCGTCCAGGCCGAGGATCAAGGTGCCGCCCCGCGTGTTGGCGAACGCGACGAGCGATTCCCGCGCCGACCGGGGGAGGCCTCCTGCAGCCTTCTTGACCTCGACGTCGGAGACGTCGCTGCCGAGAGCTCGCAGGTTGTCGACGATCTCGACGAGTTCCTCGTCCTGCACCCTCTGCTCCGTCGCGCCGGCACCATGTCAGCGAACATGCTAGTTCGCATGCTAGTTAACATGCTACGCGGGGTAGCGAATCATTACGGAACGCTTCCCTGACCTGGTGGAACGGTTCGCCGGCGCCCCGGCGAACCGAACCATCACGCCAGGGTGAGCACGTAGACCTCGACCCGCGGGTCGTTCGGCAGGCTCACCGACTGCAGCGTCTTACCGCCGTCCAGCGCCGCCGAGATGCCGAACAGCCGGACCGGCGGGCCGCCGACGCCGCTGCCCGCCTTGATGCGGTGCGGCATGTCGAGCACCACCGGGGAACCCGAGCCGGCCCAGTCGCCGAACGTTGCGGCCAGGTCGGCGCTCGTGCCGTCGGTGTAGTGCGCCGTCAGCGTTGTGGTCACCGGTCCGTTGTGCGACGACCCGACCAGCCGAAGCGCCGTGTGCTGTCCCGCCGGGAGCAGCAGCGACTGCCCGCGCGCTTCGACGAAGTTCGCCGCCGTCCCCGAGGCGTCCGGGGCCGCGTACGTGACGCCGTCCCAGGTCACCGGGCCGGCCGCCGGGAGGAGTGACGCGTCGTAGCTCCAGCCGCCGCCGTCGAAGTTGCCTTCGGTGGACGCCGCTACCGTTGCCGTGCCGTCGTGGTTGTAGTCGCGGCCGAGGTCGACCGCGCACTGCGTCCCCGAGGTCACGCACGCCGACGGCGTCCGCACCTCGATCGTCGCCGATCGCGAAACGCTGTTCGCGCCCAGCCCGGACACCTTGACCTGCACCGGGTACGTCCCGGCGGCGGCACCCGCGGGCACCGTCACCGTGATCGGCACCGTCTTCTGCACCGGCAGCCGTCCCGACCAGATCACGTCGACCGGCTGGACCTTGGTCTTCCACCCGGCCGGCGCGGTCGCGGTGATCGTCACCGGCTGCAGGAGCGGGTTCTGCGCGAGGACGTCCAGGTCGAGGTGCACCTGCTGCGCCGCGCCCGCCGGGATCACCACGGACGTCTGCCGCAGCGACGCGTCGACGTGCCGCCGCAGGTCACCGACGGCGTTGTTCACCGAAGGCGGCTCGGAACCGATCCCCCACGAAGAGGGCTTCGACCCGAGCTTGTGGTTCAGGACACCGCCGTGCGCGACGGCCGACCAGTCGAGCGACGGCTGCCGGACGTCCCGGCCGTTCAGCGACACGCTCTGGACGTACCGGTTCGTGTCCGAAGCCCCCGGCGCGTTCACGGTCAGCGTGCCGCCCTGCGACCGGCCGTACTGTCCGATCCGGACGGTCGCCGACTCGAACTGCGGGCTCGACACCGCGAGGAAGTTCGCGCCGCTCATCGTCGGGTACAGCCCGAGCGACGAGAAGACGTACCACGCGGACATCGTGCCGAGGTCGTCGTTGCCGGTCATGCCGTCGGGACCGGTGGTGAACAGCGTCATCGCCGCGCGGACGACGGTCGCGGTCTTCGCGGGCGCGCCGACCCAGTTGTACATGTACGGCGCGAGCAGGTCGGGCTCGTTGTTCGGGTTGTACGTCGCCTTGCCGTAGTAGTCGTACGGGCTGGAGATCCAGTCGTTGCGCGCGGTGCCGGCCGGGTCCTTCAGCAGGTTGCCGTAGGCGAAGAAGGAGTCGAGCCGCTTCTCGGTCGTCTTCTTGCCGCCCATCAGCGACACGAGCCCGGCCGGGTCCTGCGGCGCGAGCCACTGGTACTGGTAGGCGCCGCCTTCGTGGAACTGGTGGTCGGCGTCGACCGGGTTGTACGGCGTGAGGAACGTGCCCTCGGTCGTGCGCGGGCGGAACTGCTGCGTCGAGGAGTCCCAGAGGTTCTTGTACCACTGGCCGCGGTCGGCGAACATCCGCGCGTCGGCCTGGTGGTTCAACCCGCGGGCCATCAGCGCCAGTGCCGCGTCGGCCGCCGAGTACTCCATCGTCGCGGACGCGGGGTGCTCGCAGTCGTTGTCGCCGCCCTTGGCCGCGCAGTCCTTCCCGAGCACGAGGCCGCTCGGGATGTACCCGCGGTCGTTGTAGTAGTTGACGCCGGAGCGCCCGTTGTACGGCGAATCGGCGGGCGGCGTGCTCGTCGCGTTCTTCTTGAGCAGCCCGTACGCCTCTTCTTCGTGCCCGGCGAGCAGGCCCTTCGACCACGCCTCGACGAGGAACGGCGTCACAGGGTCGCCGGTCATGATGTTGGTTTCGCTCTCGGCCAGCGCCCAGCGCGGCAGCCACCCGCCGTCGCGTCCGATGGCGACGACCGACAGCGCGACGTCCCGCGCGACCTGCGGTTCGAGCATCTCGAGCAGCTGGTTCTGCGGGCGGTAGGTGTCCCAGAGCGAGAAGTTCTGGTACGGCGTGTAACCACTCGCCGTGTGGACCTTGCCGTCGAAGCCGGTGTACGCGCCGTCGGTGTCGCCGGCGAGGTTCGGGTGCAGCTGCGAGTGGTAGAGCGCCGTGTAGAACGCCGTCTGCCGCTCGGTCGTGCCGCCGCCGATCTTGATCGCGCCGAGCCGGTCGGCCCACTGCTGGTGCAGCGCGGCCTTCGTGGCGTCGAAGTCGAAGTCCTTGGTCTCCGCCGCGAGGTTCTTCCGCGCGCCGTCGAGCCCGGTGTAGGACAGGCCGACCTTGAGGACGACGTCGTGATCGGTGGACGCGTCGAAGCTCGCCCAGGCGCCGTTGCCGCCGGTGCCCGCGGCGTCGCGGCTGCCTTCGGTGCGCGTCGAGCCGCGCCAGGTGCCGTACGAGCTGAACGGCCGGTCGAAGGTCGCGGTGAAGTAGACGGTGTGCTCGTCGTGCCCGGCGCAGAACCCGCCGGCCTTGACCCGCCCTTCGAGCGTCCGGTCGCCGACGACGTGGATCTCGGAGTCCTTCACGGACTGGTTGGCCTGACCGGTGTTGAACAGGACGTTCGCCTGGCCGGTCGAGGGGAAGGTGTAGCGCTGCCAGCCGGTGCGCGCGGTCGCCGTCAGCTCGGCGTTCACACCGTACTTCTTGAGGCCGACGCGGTAGTAGCCGGGCTCGGCGTGCTCGTCGTCGTGGCTGTACTCGGACTTGTAGGCGTCTTTGTCAACGTTGTCGACGGCGCCGGTGGTCGGCATGATCGGCAGTTCGCCCATCACACCGCAGCCGACGCCGGAGAGGTGCGTCTGGCTGAAGCCGTAGATCGCGTTCTGCAGGTAGTCGTACCCGCCTTGCCCGCCGGTGTCCGGGCTGACCTGCACCATTCCGAACGGCGCGCTCGCGCCGGGGAACGTGTTGCCGAAGTTCTGCGTGCCGACGAAGGGGTTGACCAGGCTCACCGGATCCACCGGCGCGGGCGCGGCCTGCGCCACGGCGGGCGCCAGGCCGGCGACCACCACCCCCGCGGCCACCGCGGCGGCCAACCGTCTGCTCTGCGACCACATGGGCGCACCTCCCAGGAGATGACAACGTTGTCAGAAGCGGACCTTTGGTCAGGCCCTCGGTCCGGTCAGCAGCTTTCCACCTCGATGGGCGTTTGAGAAGCCCTCAACCGGCCGCTTCGCGCAGTAACCGGGCAGCGTCACTGACAGCGTTGTCGGCGAGATTGCCGTATCCGAGTACCAGCGCGGGCTCGCCGGGAGCCACGCGGTAGCCGTCGAGGTCCGCCACCTTGACGCCGGTTTCCGCGGCCTTGCGCACCACCGCGCCGGCGTCGCGCTCCAGGTGCAGCACGAGGTGCAGCCCGGCCGCGACGCCGGAAAGCCGCGCGGGCCCGAGCGCCTCGACGAGCCGGTCGCGCCGCGCGCGGTACCGCAGCCGCGCGGCCCGCAGGTGCCGGTCGTAGCCGCCGCTCTCGACGAACGCGGCGAGCGCGAGCTGGTCGACCACCGGCGGCGCGTGACCCTGGACCGTCCACTGTGGAGGGAGGGCGACCCAGCCGAGCCCGAGCGCCGGGCTGAGCGTCTTGCTGACCGAGCCGAGCAGCGCGACCCGCGCCGGATCCATGCCCTGGACGGTGCCGACCGGCCGCCGGTCGTACCGGAACTCGGCGTCGTAGTCGTCCTCGAGGATCAGCCCGTCGACGTCCCGCGCCCAGGTGAGGAGTTCGGCACGCCGTCGCGGCGAGAGGACGGTGCCGGTGGGGAACTGGTGCGCCGGCGTGACGAGCACGGCCCGCGTCCCGCGCGGGATCCGTCCGGGATCGATACCTTCTTCATCGACCGGCACCGGGTCGATCGTCATCCCGGTCGCCGCGGCCGCGTGCCGCAACCGCGTCCAGCCGGGATCTTCCACGGCCAGCCGCGTGACGCCGTTCTCTTGCAGGGCCCGGCAGACGCGGGTCACGCCGTCCGTGACGCCGCCGCAGATCACGACGTCGTCCGTTTCGGCGCCCCGGACCCGCCGCAGGTACCCGGCGAGGGTGGTGCGCAGCCGCGGGTGACCGGCCCGGTCGGGGAGCCCGAAGTCGGCGTGCGGCGCGGTGGTGAGCACCCCGCGCACGGCGTCCGCCCACCGCTGCCGCGGGAAGTGCCGCAGGTCGGGCAGTCCGGGCGCGAGGTCGTACCGCGGCGGCGGCGCTTTCCTCGCGGGGGCTTTCGGCGGCGGTTCACTCGCGACGCGGCGCACGCGGGTGGCCGACCCGGTGCGCCCGTCGAGGTAGCCCTCGGCGACGAGCTGGGCGTAGGCCTGGGTGACGACCCACCGCGAACAGCCGAGGTCGGCGGCGAGCTGCCGGCTGGGCGGCACGGCGACGCCGTCGTCGAGCCCGCGGATCGCCCGGCGCAGGGCGCGGGCGAGCCGGTCGTGCTTTGGTCCTGGCCCGCTCAGGTCCAACAGGACGTCCCAATTGGTCTGTGATCCAGCCACAGGATTGGACTGTAGTACCGGACCGATTCTTGGTTAGCGTTTTCGGTATGAAGAAGGTGGAACTGGGCCGGACCGGGCAGCAGGTGAGCCAGGTGTCGCTGGGCTGCATGACGATGGGGACGTCGACGGACGAACAGACCTCGGCGCGGATCCTGGACGCCTACCTCGACGCCGGCGGCGACTTCCTGGACACGGCGAACTGCTACTCGTGGTGGGCGGGCCCTTCGTTCACCGGCGGCGAGAGTGAAGCTCTCCTCGGCCGTCTCCTGAAGGGCCGCCGGGACCGCGTTTTCCTGACGACGAAGGTGTCGGCGCAGCCCACGGACCTCCCGGCGGCGCGCGCGGCGGCCCGCCCGGACGGCACGACGGACTGGGAAGCACGGGAGCGCACGTACGAAGGGGCGAGCGCCGCGGTGATCCGGCGTTCGGTGGAGGAAAGCCTGCGGCGCTTGGGAACGGACCACATCGACCTGTACTACATCCACGTCGACCTCCGGCGTGAGCCGCTGGAAGAGACACTGTCCGCTTTGGACACTCTGGTGCGCGACGGCAAGGTCCGTTACACGGGCTGGAGCAACGTCCGCACGTGGCGCCTGGAGCAGATCCACACACTGGCGTTGACCCACGGGTGGTCACCGCCGGTGGCGGTCCAGGTCCAGCACTCGTACCTGCGCCCGACCGGCGGCGACACGTCGTCCATCGCGGGCGGCGAGCTACTGGACTGGCTGGCGGCGCACTCGGACGTCTCCCTCGCGGCGTACTCCGCTTTGCTGCGCGGAATTTACGACGACGCGGCCTATCGCGAATCCACGCCGGTGTGGCGCGCGTACGCCGGACCGGATTCCGAGGCGCGGCTGGCCGCGGTGGCCAAGGTGGCGTCATCGTTGGGGGCGACGGGCAACCAGGTGGCGCTGGCTTGGTTGCTTCACAAGGGAGTGATCCCGCTGATCGGCCCGCGCACCTGGGAACACTACGTTTCGATCGCCCCGGCGTTCACTTTGGAGCTTTCGGACGAGCAGCTGTCCATATTGGACAACGCGTAGGAGAGCAGCGCGGCGATGCTCGGCTTGTGCTCGTCGCGCCGTCGCCAGGTCATGGTGACGGTCGTCGTCTCGCCCGCCAGCGGCACGGCGACCGCCCCCGGGTGGTCGACGACGGCGGGCACGATCCCGCACCCCATCCCGGCGGCCACACACCGCGCGAGCGCGGCGAGGCTGCCGACCTCGGTGTCGACGACGGGCCCGTCGAGCCGGTCGAGCATCTCCCGGAAGCCGCAGCCCTGCGGGGTGGCCAGGAAGCCGACTCCGCGGAGATCGCTCGTCCGGATTTCTTCTTTGCCCGCCAAGGGATGCGCGGGCGGAACGATGACAACCAGTGGCTCGTCACCGAGCGTCGCACTGGCGAGCGCGGGATCGTCCGGCGCGTCCCCGAAGGTGAAGCAGACGTCCATTTCGGACGTTCGCACGGCTTGGTAGAGCTCGCCGCGTCCACCTTCCTTGAGGGAGAGCCGCACGCGCGGCCACCGGTCCCGGTAGGCGCTGAGGAGCCCGGGCATCCGGTGCGCACAAAGGGTTTCGAGTGCGCCGACGGTCAGGTCGCCCTCAGGTTCACCGCGTTCTTCGTCCACGGCGGCCTTGGCTTCCTCGACGAGCGATAGCACCTGACCGGCGTACCCGACCAGCCGTTCCCCGGCGGCGGTGAGCCGCAGCCGTCGACCGCGTTCGAAGAGCTTCGACCCGAGCTCGGCCTCGAGGGCCTGGATCTGTTCAGTGACGCTGGACTGCGCGTAGTGCAGCTCGGCCGCGGCGTGGGTGAAGTTGAGCGTCCGCGCGACGACGCGGAAGGTGCGCAGGTGGCGCAGTTCCATGGTGTCCCCCATCGGAGTTCCCGATACTCGTCATCGTAACTCCCTGCTTCCGTCGTTGTCACGGAGCGTCCAGGGTTGGGGTGTGGCAAGACTCCTCATCGGCCTTTCCCTGGGCTACTTCCTGGTCATGCTGGACACGACGATCGTGACGGTGGCGCTCCCGTCGCTGTCGTCCTCGTTGGCGGCGCAGCAATGGATTTCGAACGGCTACACGCTGACGTTCGCGGCGTTCCTGCTGACGGCGGGAGCGTGGTCCGACCGCTTCGGCGCCCGCCGGATGTTCTTCACGGGCCTGATCTCGTTTGCGGCGCTGTCTCTGTTGTCGGCGCTGTCGGTTTCCGCCGCGATGCTGATCGCCTTGCGAGCGTTGCTGGGAGTCGCCGGAGCGCTGTTGGCGCCTTCGTCGCTGTCCCTGATCACCGCGGCGTACCCGGCACCGGCGTCGCGCGCGAAAGCGATGGGGGTGTGGGCGGCGCTGAGCGGAACAGGCCTGGTGGCGGGCCCGTTGCTGGGCGGCGTCCTGACGGAGGCGTTCGGCTGGTGGGCGATCTTCCTGGTGAACGTCCCGGTGGCCCTGATGGCCCTGGCTCTGTCTTTCGCGGCCCCACGCACGCCGGCTCGCCCGACCCGCACTGATCTGACCGGCCAGCTCTCGGCAATAGTCGCTTTGTCGACACTGACATACGCGCTGGTGGAGCACGCTTGGTGGGCCTTGGCGCCGACGGCGCTGGCAGCGGCGGTGCTGGTGATCTCCCAGCGTCGCCCGGTCGCCATGCTCCCGCCAGGTCTGGTCTCCCGAAACCTCCTGGCGGGCGCGATCGTGAACTTCGGACTGTCGGGAGTGCTGTTCGTACTGTCGCTGTATTTCCAGGAGACGCGCGGCTATTCCCCATCGGCGACGGGCTTGGCATTCCTCCCGCTGACGATCCCCACGGCGTTCAACCCGATCTTCACCGGCCGCTTGGTGGCCCGAATCGGACCCCGCACCCCAGCGGTGTCCGGCTTCCTCCTGATGGCGCTGGGCACGCTGCTTCAAGCGTTCGCCCCGGCGTTGTCGGTGGTGGCGTTGGCCGCACTGGGATTCGGGGTCTCGCTGGCCATCCCAGCACTGCTGACCGCAGTGGTCGGCTCAGCCCCACCAGAGCTGGCCGGCACCGCGGGAGGGGCGTTGAACGCATCCCGCCAGACGGGCGCGGCCTTGGGCGTGGCGATCCTGGGAGCCCTGGCACCCACAGGCTGGGCCCTCCCGGTCGCCGCAGCGGCACTCGCAGCCGGCGCGGCGATCGTGTCCACTTTTTAGCCCGTTTTTGGACATTCCCGCGGTTATTGGCCACTTTTTTGTCCTGGTGCCGCACTGTTCGGCCTGCTTATCATCGTCCGCGTGCCGGGATACGAGTACGACGTGTTCATCAGCTACAGCCGTCATGGAAGTGCGCCGAAGTGGCTGAAGAACCATTTCTACCCGAAGGTCGAAGACTGTCTGACCGACCATATGACATCCACGCCGAAGATCTTCATGGACAAGGCCATGGAACGCGCGGTCGACTGGCCGGCCGCGCTGGAAAGAGCCTTGCGTCGTAGCAGGATCATGATTGCCGTGCTCACGCCACGCTACTTCGAGTCGGCGTGGTGCATGGCGGAGCTGCGGAGCATGCGTGCCCGGGAACGGCAGCTCGGCCTGGCCAGTTCCGAGCGGCCGCAAGGACTGATCTATCCGATCTTGTATTCGGATTCCGAAAACTTCCCGGAAGAGGAGGGCCTTCGGCGCTCTTGGTGGGATTTCAAAAAGCTTTCGATGCCTGAGCCTGTCTTCCAGGAAAGCCGGGACTGGCCCATGTTCCACCACACCGTGCTCGAGCTCGCGAAGGACCTGTCGGAACTGATCAAGCAGGTGCCGCCGTGGCAGTCCGACTGGCCGGACGTCGAGCGTCCCGATCCGGTTCTGATGCCGGCGCCGCCGATTCCGAGGTTCGGATTATGACCGGGACTGTCGTGACGTTCTACTCCTACAAGGGCGGCGTCGGGCGCAGCTTCACGCTGGCCAATGTCGCCGTTCTCCTCGCGCGGTGGGGGCACCGGGTGCTCGCTGTCGACTGGGACCTGGAAGCGCCGGGCCTCCACCACTACTTTCGATCGCTGCTGCCGATGACACCCCGCGGAGGGGTGATCGACCTCGCCGACGACTTCCTGGCCGGTGCTGAGCGGCCGAACAGCCATGCGGTCCCGTTGGACTTGACCGGGGACGGCTCGGTGGCACTGCTGGCCGCGGGCCGCGACGACCCGGGCTACACGAGCCGAGTGCAGGCCCTCGACTGGGAGGCCCTGTACCGCCAGGGTTTCGCCGAGTTTCTGGAGCGGTGCCGCGCCGAATGGACCGAAGACTACGACTTCGTGCTGATCGACAGCCGGACGGGCATTTCGGACAGCGCCGGCATCTGCACCGCACACCTGCCCGACTGGCTGGTGTTGCTGTTCACAGCCAACCAGCAGAGCGTCGATGGCGTCGTGGACATCGCTCGGCGTGCGGACGTCGCTCGCGACCGCCTGCCCTATGACCGGCCATCACACCTCGTATTGCCGATCCTGTCCCGGCTGGACAACCGGGTGGAGTACGAACGAGCCGAAGCGTGGCAGGAACGGTGCGCCGAAGCCACTGCGTCGTTGTACCGGAACTGGCTGGACAAGAGTGTGCTGCAGGAGCTCATGCTCAGGCACACAACGGTTCCCTATGTGTCCTATTGGAGCTTCGGTGAGCAGTTGCCGGTGCTTGAAGAGCTTTCGCCTTCGGCGGACCAGGTTTCGTTCTCGCTCGAGACGGTCGCGGCGGTGCTCGCACACCAGTTCGACCGCACTGCGCTGCTCGCCGACAACCGGGACGCGTATGTTGCCGCGGCACGCTCGCACCGCCGTTCGTACAGCCTCGACCTGCTGGTATCGAGCCCACGTCCAGCACAGCGGACGGCAATCCAGCTCATCAAGGAACTGACGGCGCTCGGTCTGCGGGTCGACCGGTCGATGTCCGGTGATCCCGAATTGCTCGAACAGAGCAGTGACCCAGCCGAGCACTTGTGCCTCGTCGTCGACGGCGAGGTAAGTCGTTGGCAGGCTACGGAGGCTGAGCGCTTCCTCCGGCACGCTCTCGACGCTGGTGACCGGCAGCTGTTCTGCGTGTTGACAGGCCGGACGGACCGGGAGCGGCTGCCGTCGTTCCTGAAGAACCTCCGATTGTTCGAACTGGACGTGACCTCGCGGCCTCCGCAGGTGGCGCAACAGCTCCACGACATCATCACGAACGGATCGCCGCGCCGCGCCGACACCGGCCAAGCGGTGTTGCAGCAGGCTGCGGCCGCGCTGCGCAAGGTGCCCGAGGAGCTGGCACACCACGGACGCTGGGCGATCGTCGAGCAGACCGTGCACGACATGACCACGGCGCTGGACGACGGTGATGTGCCGTCTCTCAAAGACTTGACGGTCGATCTGGAGTTGCTGAACGACGTCCGTGCGAACGGTGCCCACTTCGGGCCGCCGTTCGGGCTGCGCGGGCAGATCGACGCATTGATCGCCCGGCTCGACCGTCGGATCGGCGTGTTCACCAAGTGAGGAGCGAGGAATGGTGGATAAGTACGGACCACAAGAGCGGGCGGCGCTCCTGGTGCTGCTGGTCGAAGGAAGGGCGATTCCGAACCCGGAACTCAGGAAGGTGCACGGAATCGAGCTGACTCCGGCCGGCCGCGCCAAGCTGAACAAGGACGGCCTGCTTGTGACCCGGCCGGGCAGGCCGCTGGTCCATGAGATCACCTCGGCTGGGGAGAACTGGTGTGAAGAGGCACTGGCGACGATCGAGACACCGGCGAGGGTAAGTGCGCTGGCTCGGGTGGGCTTCGAGTGGCTCCGGAGCATCGCGTGTTATCTGCGGGACGAGAAGATTCCCCTTCGCTCTGTACTGAACGGGAACGGCGGCGGCCTCGAGGCCATGATTCGTGCCGCGTACAGGGAACTCTCGGATGAGCCGCAGGACTGGGTGCGGCTGGCCAAGCTGCGTCCCAAGCTGAACGGCGCCGGCCGGAAAGAGGTCGACGAAACGCTGCTCGCCATGACCAGGACGGGGCTGGTCCATCTCGCGCAGTCCGCCAATCGCAAGGCCCTGTCCGAGGACGACCACGCCGCCGCCATCCGGATCGGCAGCGAGGACAAGCATCTCGTGGCGATCGAGGAATCATGACCGGGGAACTGCGTCAGGCGCTCGCCGCCGTGCGGTTCAACTCCGCCGAGACCCCGGATGACGTCTGGACCGTGTCGCCGTTCCACGTCGAAGGGCTGCACACGAGAGCTGAGCAGCGCATCCACGCGAGCATGTCCGATGCGAAGGCCAGCCGGGGGCCGAGTCCGGTCGGGCTCACCTTGCAGGGACAGAAAGGAGTCGGCAAGACGCATCTGCTGGGGAGGATCAGGCAGGCCGCGCAACGAGACGGTGGTTACTTCTTCCTGATCGATCTCACCACCGGTGCCGCGTTCTGGGAGGACGTCGCTCGCGCGATGCGCGGCGAACTGCTGCGCAAGGACGACAACGGTGAGCTCCAACTGAACAAGCTGCTGCAGAGGTTGTGCGAGGCCGCAGAGGTGTCCGAGCCGGTGGCCGCAGCGATCCTCGGCCGCACGTCGCTCACCGCCGACGACCTGCACGGGTTCGTCGGGGCCTTACGTCGGGTTGACGCCCAGGTCGCAGTCGAGTGCGCGGATACGATTCGTGCACTTGTGCTCTACGCGGCTCTCGACAGCAAGCAGATGAAGATCGGAACCGACTATCTGACGGGTCTGGCGGAGGCGGTTGAGGGC
The DNA here is from genome assembly GCF_055583145.1 of Amycolatopsis sp. NPDC104819. Lineage (NCBI taxonomy): Bacteria > Bacillati > Actinomycetota > Actinomycetes > Pseudonocardiales > Pseudonocardiaceae > Amycolatopsis > Amycolatopsis sp. NPDC104819. Next base: position 194,676 of record NZ_JBVJON010000016.1, read on the forward strand.
GAGCGGCAAGTTTGGAACGTACATCCGCGGCCGAAGTCACACCGGACGCTCGTCAAGGATATCTCGCGGGTGCTCGCGCTCACCGGGTACAGCGTGGCCGCGATCGACCAGCTCGACTCCTTGGTCAACAAGGCGAACTCCGCGTTCGGTGAACAGGTGGACGCGGAGACAGCCGGCGAGCTCACCCTGATCGCCGACGGGTTGATGCAGCTGCGCGAGACGACACGACGCACTCTGTCGCTCGTCGCGTGTTTGCCCGACACCTGGGACAAGCTCAACTCCGTGATCACCAGCACGGTCTCCGACCGATTCATGAGGACCCCGCTCCTGGGTGCCATCGCCGACCCGCAGCTCGGTAAGGCTCTGGTGGCGAAGTGGCTGGCTACGATCTACGACCGCAAAGGGTTCGTGCCACCGCACTCCACCTGGCCGGTCGCGCCCGGCGCGTTCGGCCAAGCTTGGCAGACCTACACCCCGAGGCAGCTGCTGAGGAGGGTGCAGGAGCACGCCGAAGCTTGCCTGAACGGGAAGATCCACGAGCTCGAATCCTTCGCGGAGGCGAAGGTCGAGCCGGTCGAGCCGCCCCGGCCGGTCGATTCGGAGCCGGACTACTTCGCGGAGTTCGACCGGCAGTTCCAAGAGCTGTGGAAGAGCGCCGACGTGAACGCGGCGCTGAACCAGCACACCGAGGACGACATCATGCCCGAGCTGCTGCACGCGGGCTTGTGGTCGTGGATCACCGAGGTCGGCAACGACGACCAGTCGTGGGCGACCGAGCCGCCCCCCGACGGCGGTGTTCAGCTCCACGCGGGGTTGCGACGGGTGTTGAACGAAGAACGGGACATCGCCGAGCGCTGGGCGTTCCGTGCTATCGCGCCCCGGCACGGCAACGGGATCCTGCGCCGGATCCGGGATGCCAAGGAGGCCGCCGGTATCCGCGACGGTGTGCGCAACCGGCACCTGGTGCTGATCCACCACGGCACAAAAGGCTGGACCGGTGGCAAAACCCGAGTGCTGGTCGGTGATCTGGCTCGAGTGGGCAGTCCGCGGGTCGAGATCAAAGATGACGATGTCAGGACGTTCTGGGCGCTCAGGCAGCTGCTCACCAAGCAGAGCTTCGAGCTGCTGAACTGGCTCGTTGCCCGGAAACCGGCCAGCCGGACCGGTCTGCTGCGGCAGATTCTCCCCGACTCCGGACAGAGCCGCAGCAATCAGCGGGAGACCCGCCCTCCGCCGGAATCGCCGAAAGTACAAGCTCCGAAGGCGACCGAGCAGGAGCCCGCTGCGAGGCGGCAGTTGCAGCCGGAACCGGTGGCACACCAGGAGAACGCTTTCACTCTCGGCCTCGACGGTGAGATCCGCATCGAGCTCGAGTCCCTCCGCAAGCACGCCGTGATCTTCGCCGGTTCCGGCACCGGCAAAACCGTCCTCCTCCGCAGGATCATCGAGGAGTGCGCCCTCCACGGGGTTTCCGCCATCGTGCTTGATCCGAACAACGACCTCGCGCGGCTCGGGGATGCCTGGCCGCAGGCACCCGACGGGTGGCGGGCCGGGGACGCCGACAGTGCCGCCGACTACCTCGCGCACACCGAAGTTGTCATCTGGACTCCCGGACGCGCCGGGGGGCGGCCGCTCAGTTTCCACCCCCTGCCGGACTTCGCCGGCGTTCGGGACGACGAAGACGAGTTCACCGCCGCTGTCGAGGCGGCTGTGGCGCGGCTTGTGCCGCACGCCCGGCTGAGTGGCAGCACCAAAGGCGCCCTTCGTGGGCAGGCCGTCCTCCGCGAGGCGCTCACGCACTTCGCGCAGCAGGAGTCGCGCAGCCTGTCCGGGTTCGTCGACCTGCTCGCCGACCTGCCCGTCGGGGTCAGCAAGCTCGCCACCGGCACGAAGACCGCCGCCGACCTGGCCGAGACGTTGCGGGCCGCGATGGTCAACGATCCGCTGCTCGGCGGGAGCGGTGAACCGGCCGATCCCGCCGTGCTGCTGACGCCGTCGCCGGGCAAACGGGCGCGGATCTCGGTCGTCAGCTTTGTCGGGTTGGCCTCCGAAGAGCAGCGGCAGGGCTTTGTCAGCCAGCTGCAGCTGGAGGTGTTCGCCTGGATCAAGCGCCACCCCGCGGCCGACCGGCCGCTCGGCGGGCTGTTCGTCATGGACGAGGCCCAGACGATCGCCCCGTCCGGGAGCCGGACGGCCAGCACCCAGAGCACCATCCTGCTCGCGTCGCAGGCCCGCAAGTACGGGCTCGGCCTGCTGCTCGCGACCCAGGCGCCGAAAGGCCTGCACAACCAGGTCACCGGCAACGCGACGACGCAGTTCTTCGGCCGGCTGAACAGCCCGGCCCAGGTCGCCGCGGCGAACGAGATGGCGAGGGCCAAGGGCAGCACCGTCGGGGACATCTCGCGGCTGGAACGCGGGCAGTTCTACGTCACCGGCGAGACCTTCGGGTTCCGCATCATGCGGGCCCCGCTGTGCCTGAGCCACCACCCACCCAGCCCGTTGCGCCTGGAAGAGGTACTCGACCGGGCCCGCGACGGTCGCTGACGGAGAAGGCCGCGTTCCGAGGGGGAACGCGGCCTTCTTTGTGCGTTGACCGTTTCCCACCGCAGCGGGAAACGGTCAACTCCTTGTTGTCGAATAGCGCATGACGAATCCTGGTTGCAGGGCGCGGAAATACCGCGAAAGCCCTGAACAATCACCCTCTCCAAGGAGGATTCGCCATGTCCAAAAAGCTGGCCAAAATCGGTGGTCCGATCCTCGCCCTCTGCATCCTCGCGGCGGCCCCGGTGATCGGCGCGACCTCGGCGTACGCGGACGGCGACGGTGGCACCCCGCCGCCGCCCACCACCAGCACGCCGCCCCCGGCGGGCACCAACGGCAACCCCTGGCACGGCTGACGCGTCACCGGGCCGGCCGTGCCGGGTTCACGGCCGGTCCGGTAATTGCGTATAGGACTCGAAAATGGTGTACTCGGAGGTGGCAGGAATGGAGGTCCGCATGGCCGGGACATTCGGCGCGCAGTTGCGGGAATGCCGGGCTTCGGCCGGGATCTCGATGGGGGAACTGGCCAGGCGGGTCAACTACAGCAAGAGTTACATCAGCAAGATCGAAAACGACCTCAAACCGCCGAACGCGACGCTGGCCCGGCTCTGCGACCGCGTGCTGGACGCCGGCGGCGCGCTCGTCGACTCGGCGCAGGAGGTGATAGCGCGGAGCCGGGCCGCCAACACCCTGGACCGCCGCCAGATGCTCGCCGGCGCGGGCGGGGCGGTGCTCGGCATCGCGCTGTCCGGCGGCCCGAGACCGATCCTCGACGACCACGTCGTCACCGGGCTGCGCGCGTCCTTCGAGCACCTGCGCACGCTCGGCATGCAGACCAGCCCCGCGGTGATCCTCGAATCCGTCGTCACCCAGACGCACACCGTGCACGGCCTGGCGCGGGGCAACCCGGAGCCGGTCCGGACACGCCTGCTGCTGCTCGCCGCGCGGATGGCCGAGTACACCGGGTGGCTGAGCCAGGAAGCCGGCCACGAGCAGGACGCGCTGAAGTGGACGCGCCACGCCGCGGAGCTGGGCCGGGCCGCCGGAGACCGGGAAATCGCGAGTTACGCCTACGTCCGGGAGGCCGGGCTCGCGTTGTACCGCCAGGACGCGCTCGGCACGATCGGCCTCGCCCAGCAGGCGCAGAAGCTCGGCCGCGCCGGGTCGCGGACGTACGGCCTGGCCGCCCGCCGCGAAGCGCAAGGCCACGCGCTGGCCGGCGACCGCGACGCCTTCGAACGCGCGATGGACCGCGCCACGGAGTCCACTGTGGACACTGGAGCCGACGGGTACCCGGTGCTCGGCTCGACCGCGCCGGATCCGCTTGCGCTCGCCCGCGGCTGGTCGCTGGCCGATCTCGGCCAAGCCGGTGAAGCGGCAACGCTGCTGGGTGACGAGCTTGCCCGCGTCCCGATCGGCAATCGCCGCACCCGGGCGAGGTTCGGCGTCCGCCGGTCACTCGCCCACGCGCTGGACGGCGAGATCGACGAAAGCTGCCGGACGCTGGCCGAGACGATCAACGACGTCTCGCAGGTCGACTCCGCGACCGTGCGCACCGACCTGCGGGAGCTGGGCCGCTGCCTGAGCCGCTGGCGCGGCCACCACACCGTCCGCGAGATCTACCCCGAGCTCAGCCGCGTCCTGCACCGGCCCTGACGTCACCGCAGGCACACCCCAAAGCGGCGCGCTCGGCACGCACCTGAACCGCCTCGGGCAGATCAAGCTCGGCGAACTGCGTTTCGGCGGACGCCCAATGCGTCACAGCTTTTTCGTGCGCACCCATCGCATGCAACGTCTTGGCGACGTCGTGGTGCGCGCGAGCCTCATAAGCGCGGTTCCCATGGCCCGCGGCCAGGTCCAGTGCCGACTTGCCGGCGTTGAGCGCGTCCCGATGCGCGCCCTGGGCGAACGCCGTTGCGCCGCGGTCGAGGTAGAGCTGGGTGCGCAGGTCGGCGTCGGGCACGTTCGCCGCCACCTCGCGGGCCTTGTCGTGGTAGCGCACGGCGTTCGTGAACCGGCCCTGCTGGCGGTGGACGTTGCCGATGTTGTTGAGCGCGTACGCCTCGACGCAGTGGTCGCCGACCTCGGCCGCGTGGCCGTGCGCCTCCGTGTAGCTGGCCAGTGCCTCCGTGAGCAACCCCAGTTTTTCCTGCGCGGCACCGAGGTTGTTCAGCGCGTGCGCGACGCCCTGGATGTGCCCGACCTCGCGCAGCATCCGCGCGGCCGCCGCGTTCTGCTCCAGCGCCACGGCGAAGTTGCCGTGCTGCTCGTTGAGGTACCCGAGCATGCTCAGCGCGTGGGCCTCGCCCCGCCGGTCCTCGGTCTGCTCGTACTTCTCGCGCGCGGCCTCGAGGTGGGCCATCGCCTGGTCGTGGCGGCCCAGCTCCATCGTCGGGATGGCGAGCGCGCACAACGTCGCCGCCTCACCCCGGACGTCACCGAGGCGGCGCCACTTCGGCAGGGCCTGGGCCGCGAGTTCGAGGGCTTCGGACAGCTGCCCGCGCCGGTCGTTCGCGGTCGCCAGCCGCAGCAGCACGTGTGCCTGGCCGTAGTTGTTGCCCGCGTCGGCGGCGACGGTCTCCCACGCGAGCTCGAGCGTGCCGATCCAGTCCTCGAACTGGTTCGTCGTGTTGAAGTACCGCCACAGCAGCACCGCCAGCCGCCAGGTGTGCTCGGGCAGCTCGTGCTTGGCGGCGTACCGGATCGCGGCGACGAGGTTGTCGCGCTCGGCGACGATCCACCGCAGTCCGGCCGCGGGGTCGGCGAACACCGGCGTCACCAGGGAAGTCCGGTCCGTCTCCGGCAGCTGAGCCCGGTCGAACGGATAAGCGGCGCCGACCGCGGCCGCCAGCGTGACCAGGTAGAAGTCGAGCAGCCGCACCAGCGCCTGCCGGGACGCCGGCTCGGCGCCGGCGAACTCCTTGAGCGGGTCGAGCATCAGGTACCGCTCGGGCGCGGCCTCCTCCAGGAGGCTGACCTCGTGCAGGTCGTCGAGCAGCGACCGGGCCTCACCGACGTCGCAGCCCGCGAGGGCCGCGCCGCCGGTGACGTCGACATCCGGCCCCGGCAGGCTGCCGAGCAGCCGGAACATCACCCGCTGCGGCTCCCCGAGCTGCTGGAACGACACCCGCACGGCGGCGATGCCGTCGTCCTCGCCCCACGGCCCGCTCTCTTCGAGCAGGTGGAGCAGGTGCTCCAGCGGCCATCCGCTGTGCCGCCGGAAAAGCGCGGCGGCGACTCGGATCGGCATCGGCAGGTACCCGCACCGCTTGACGACCTCGGCGACCGCGGCCGCCCGGCCGCGCACCCGCTGCGGCTCGGTCAGCGCGTGGAACAGGTCGACGGCTTCTTCGGGTGAAAGCGGGGAAAGCCGGACGGAGTCGCCGGTGTCGGCGTCGCCCATCCGGCGGCTGGTGACGACGGCGAGGCAGCCGTCCGCCTCGGGCAGCAGCGGCCGGATCTGCTCGGGTGTCGCGGCGTTGTCCAGCACGATCATCGTGCGCGTGCCCCACAATGTCGTCTGGTAAAGCGTGGCCTTCCGGCCGACGGTGGCCGGGATCTGCTCGGCCGGCACGCCGAGCTCGACGAGCAGTTCGGTGAGCGCGTCGCCGACGCTCGTCTGGGCCACTCCCGGCGTGAAGCCGTTCAGGCGGGCGAGGAGCTGGCCGTCGGGGAACCGGTCGCGCAGGCGATGGGCGGCCTCGATCGCCAGCCCGGACTTGCCGACGCCGGGGGCGCCGCTGACCCAGACCGCGCGGCGCCCGGTCGCGGCGGCCGTCTCGATCGCCGCGAGCTCGGCCGCGCGGCCGGTGAACCCGCCGGGCCGCGACGGCAGTGAGCTCGGCGGCTCGCCGTGCTCGGCCCGCGCGGCGAGGTTGCGCAGCACCGGACCCGGCTCCATCCGCAGCTCGGCGAGGGCGTCGCGGGTGCCGTTGAAGACGCGCAGCGCGCCGACCCGGTCACCGCCGGCGACCAGGGCGCGCATGAGCAGTTCGGCGTGCTTCTGCCCGGCCGGGTCCGAGCGGACGAGCGGCCGCAGCCGGTCACGCGCCGAGCGGTGGTCGCCGGTTTCCAGCTCCAGCTCGGCCAGGTCACCGACGGCGTCGGGCAGGCTCTCCTCGGGGAAGACGACCTCCGGGCCGCCGACGCGATCGATGTCGATGTCCTCGAGGAAGGTCCCGCGCCACAGGCCGACGGCTTCCCGCAGCAGCTCGATCTTCCGCCGCGGGTCGTCGGTGCGCCCGGCTTCGGCGCGGAGCCGGGCGAACCGGATGGTGTCGAGCTGGGCGTCGCCGATCCGCAGCAGATACCCGGTGGGCGTGGTCTCGATGGTGACGTCGGTGTCCTGAACGACGTCGCGAAGGCGTTTGATGTAGCCGCGCACCAGGGTCGGCTTGGTTTCCCGGCCGGTCCAGACGATCTCGGTGAGCCGCGCGGTCGACACCGGCTTGTTCGCGTTCAGGAGCAGCACGACGAGGACGAACCGCTGCTGCTGGTCGCCCAGCGGCACCGGGACGCCGTCGTGCCACGCCTCCAGCGGGCCGAGCATCCGAAACTCCACGCAGCCTCCCCGGCCGTCAGCTTGCTGTCCGTGATTGACATCGCGCAATCGGCCGTAAGGGTTTCGAAAATCCGCATTTCTTCCACGTTCGATACACACCGGCTTGCCACCCTGCACCGGTGAACCAGGGGCGTGAAGGAGAAACCGGAATGGGGTCCGATGTGTTGCCGTGCTACGTCGCTTGTGATGTGTCGCTTTCGATGGCCGACCACATCGACGAGCTGAACACCGGGTTGCGGGAGTTCCGCGGCGCGGTGCACGCCGACGCGTCGGTCACCGGCCGGGTCCTCTGCAGCGTGGTCGGTTTCGGGGAGACACCGCACGTGGTGCAGTCGCTGCTGCCGATGGACGACCTCGCCGAGCTCCCCGCGCCCCGCGCGTGCGCCGGCACCAACTTCGGACCGGCGTTCACGTTCCTGCGCGAGGTCATCGACGGCGACGTCGGCGCGCTGGAGAAGCACCGGATGCGGGTGCGCCGCCCGGTCGTGTTCTTCCTGTCCGACGGCCAGCCGACCGACCCGGTGACCTGGCCGGCGGCGTTCGCGACGCTCGACGACCCGGCGTGGGCGCGCCGCCCGCACGTGGTCGCGTTCGGCGTCGGCGACGCGGACGAGGACGCGCTCGGCCGCATCGGCACCTACCGCACCTACCTCGGCCGCGACGGCGTCCGCATGGGAACCGCGCTGATCGCGTCGGTGATGCACGTTCTGTCCACTTCCCGTCCACCGGCCGAACGCACCCTGCGCGGAGAGGAGACGTCATGGAAACGCACTGAAGGAGACCATCGTGGAGCGTTCTGAGCTGGTTCAGGAGCTGAAGACCCTCCGCAAAGGGCGTGGCCTGCAGGGCCGGATCGAGGAACGGGTGGGCCCGGGTCTCCGCACGGCGTGCTCGGTTTCGGAGGAAGACGGCCTGGTGGCGATCCGGAACAAGGTGGCGGGCCGGCTGTCCGAGCTGGCCGCACACCTGCCGGAGGACCTGCGCCTGGCGGCGTTGGCGGCCTTCGCGATCGCCGCGGAGGCCAACCAGCCGCTGTACCAGGACCGCGTCCGCTGGGCCGCGCGCCGCGTCGACCGCGACCCGCGCACGGTCCGCCGACGCGTCGACGAGGCGATCGACCTGCTCGCCGAGCTGGCGGCGGGATCACCGGAGGCCCCGGTCGTTGTGCCGGCCGACCGCTGGCACACGACGTCGCTGGCGGTGGCGATGGTGCTCGACCAGCCGCGGCCGTCGGTGCTGGAGCAACGCAAGATCGTCGCGGACCAGGACGGCCTCCGGTCGCTCGACCTCGCGATCTCCCTCCCCGCCGGGCGCGCGGACCTCGAGGTGACCGTGCTGTACGGCGGCACGCTGGTGGACCGCGGCATGGAGGCGACCGACCGGTGGGGCTACGGCCTGGAGCTGCCCCGGCCGCTGTCACGCGGCGAGTCGTGGGAGGTGGCGATCCTGTTCCGGCCGCCGTCCCTGCGGCCGTACATGGTGTCGGTGCCGCGGCACGCGTGTGACGTGTTCGACCTGCGGGTCCGGTTCGGCCCCGAGCGCCCGCGGGAGGTGTGGGCCCTGGACGGGGCGTTCCAGCGCGACGTGTCCGACTCGGGTTATCGCGGACGCCGCCACGACGTCGACCCGGCGGGGGAGGTGCACCTGCGGTTCCAGCACCTCACCCCGGGAATGGCCTACGGCGCGCGGTGGGCGTGATCAGTCGAGCAGCCGTTGTTCCTTGGCCACCGCGACCGCGCCGGACCGGGTGTCGACGTCGAGCTTGCCGTAGATCCGGCTCAGGTGGGTCTTGACCGTCGCCTCGCTGATGAACAGCGCACGGGCGATCTCGCGGTTGCCCAGGCCCTGCGCGAGCTGCCGCAGGATGTCGCGCTCACGATCGGTGAGCGCGGGCCGCGGGGTGCGCAGCTGCGCCATCATCCGGTCGGCGACCGGCGGCGACACCGCGGTGCGCCCGGCCGCCGCGGCCTCGATCGCGGCGTACAGCTCGTGGGCGGACCCGGCCTTGAGCAGGTACCCGGTGGCGCCGGCCGCGATGGCGCGGGTGATGTCCGCGTCGGTGTCGTAGGTGGTCAGCACGAGGATCCGGGGCGTGCCGGGACCCGTGCGGATCCGCCGGGTCGCCTCGATCCCGTCGATGCCGGCGCCGAGCTGCAGGTCCATCAGCACGACGTCCGGATGCGTGGTGGCCGCGGTCGCGACGGCTTCCTCCCCGGTCGCCGTCTCCGCGACGACCTCGATGCCGTCCGCGCCCGCCAGGAGGGCGCGCAGCCCGGCGCGGACGACGGCGTGGTCGTCGCAGACCAGGACACGAATGCTCATGAGGCAGTCTCCAACGGGATGGCGGCCGAGATCACGGTGCCCTGGCCGGGGGCGGATTCGACGGTGAGGCGGCCGCCGAGCTGCTGCGCCCTGGCCCGCATGGCCGGAAGCCCGTGACCTCGTTCGCCCGGGTCGTTTTCCGTCAGGTGGAACCCCCGGCCGTCATCGGCGACGTCGAGCACGACCTGGTCGTCGAGGTAGGTGAGGGTGAGGACGGCGCGTCCGGCGCCGGCGTGCTCGAGGGCGTTGGCGAGCGCGCCCTGGGCGATCCGGACCAGTGCGGACTCGACGCGCTCGGGCAGCGGCCGCCCGGTTCCATCGACCCGCACCTCGACCGGCAGCTCGGCCTGCCGCCCGGCCACGGCGTGGAGCGCCTCTTCGAGGGTGGCGTCGGCGAGGTCGGCGGGCGCCAGGTCCTGCACGAGCCGGCGTGCTTCCGAAAGGCTCCCGACGCCGACGCGTTGCGCGGACCGCAGGTGTTCGCGGGCCAGCTCGGGCCGGTCCCAGGCCTGGTCGGCGGCCTGCAGCAGCATCGCCTGGCTGGACAGGCCCTGCGCGAGAGCGTCGTGGATCTCCCGGGACACCCGGTGCCGCTCGGCCAGCACGCCCGCCTGCCGTTCGGACTCGCGCAGCCGCTCGGCCTGCCGCCGCATGAAGGTGATCACCGCCGCGGTGACCACGGCGATGGCGATCGGCACGACGGTCAGGTTCGGGTCGAAGCCGTCGGACAGCCGGTTCTGCGAGACGACCACGAGCGCGGTGACCACGGCGACCAGCGCGAGGGCCGGGCCGGTCGGCAGGGTGCGCAGGCCGGTGACGAAGAGCGGGATCGCCGACCAGGCGAAGCTCGGCGCGAGCACCACCAGGACGACCCAGAAGAGCAGGACCACGAGCAGCCAGGCCAGGCCGGGTTTCAACAGCAGGCCCGCGCTGTAGGCGAGGACGAGCGCCGCGGTCAGCGCGATCACCCACGGCGCCAGCGCGGTGCCTTCGTGCCGCGTCAGGAAGCGGACCGCGGAGCCGAGCACCAGCAGGAAGAAGGCCGAGTGCATGGCCGCGGCGAGCCACCGCGTGTCGGTCGTCATGCCGGTTTCCTCCTCTCTCGGCACCAGCGTCAACCGGGCTTGCGGTCCGCGCATCAGCCGATCGGATGACCTCGGTGTCGGCCGGGACGATGACCGGAACGACCTGGTCGCGGGGTGAAGCTGGAGCCATCGAACCCCACGACATCAAGGAGCGCACCATGATCTCGACCCGCACCCGGATCGCCGCCGTTGCCGCCGGTCTCGCCGCCGTTTCGGCGGTCGCGGCCCCGGCCGTCGCGGCTCCCGCGCCGGCCCGGAACCTCGTGCAGACGTCACACCTGACGATCGCCGCCGCGCAGAAGGCGGCCCAGGCGGCGCTGGACGCGGCCACGAAGGCGGGCCAGCACGTGTCGGTGGCGGTGGTGGACCGCGACGGCAACACCGTCCTGACACTGCGCGGCGACGGCGCGGGCCCGCAGTCCTACAGCTCGGCGCAGCAGAAGGCGTTCACGGCGGTCTCGTGGAACGCGAAGACGTCGGAGCTGGTCGGCCGCCTGCAGCAGAACCCGACGCTGAAGGACATCGACGGCACGCTGTTCCTGGCGGGCGCGGTGCCGTTCGCGGCGGGTTCCACCCCGATCGCGGCGGTGGGCGTCGCGGGTGCGCCGTCGGGTGCCCAGGACGAGTCGTTCGCCCAGGCCGGCGTGGATGCGCTGGGCAAGTAACCTCCCTGAAGGCGTCACGGTCGTGGTGAGTGGTTCAGTTCATTCTCTCGCGCAACCGTGAAGGCCAGCAGAGGTACATCCGCGCGAGCGACTACTCTCTGCAACTGCCCGATACTCGGAGACCCTCGCGTGTAACCAGAAGGGGCGTTGACCCGATAGCCTCGTACGTGTGAATCTGCGCGGGTCTTGTTGGCTCATGTTGAGCGCGCAAGCTGGTCGCAGCCATAACGAGGGAAACAGCAGGACGGTGCGATGGATGTGTTCAAGGTTCGCGACGAGCTTGTGTGCGACTACCGCGAATTCACCGAAAGCTTCGTCGAGATCCGGGACGACGGCATTCGTGGCCACGTGAGTGCACGAATGGCCGAAGGGTATCAATGGCCAGACCCCTGGCTGTCGCTGAACCCCAACTTCGCTTCCGGGCGCACCATCACCGAACTGGTCGCGGCGGAGGACTTGCACCCCGACTGCGAGCGGATCTTTCGACTGAAGGATGAGTCGGGCAGCGGCCGGGTGCTCCGGCTCCATCAGCACCAGCGGGAGGCCATCGAGATCGCCCGCAGTAGGCACAGTTATGTGCTGACCACTGGCACCGGATCCGGCAAGAGTCTCGCCTACTTGATCCCCATCGTGGACCGGATCCTTCGAGCGCGTTCTGAGGGTGCCTACCAACCAGGCATCAAGGCCATCATTGTCTATCCAATGAACGCGTTGGCGAATAGCCAATACCGTGAGCTGCACAAGTTCCTCGAGTTGGGTTTTCCCGATGGCGCACCGGTTACCTTCGAGAGATACACTGGCCAGGAGAGCGATGGCGATCGCCAACGAATTATCGAAAGCAAGCCGGACATCCTCCTGACCAACTACGTGATGCTTGATCTTGTGCTAACCCGCACCAGAGACCGCGGACTGATCGAAGCGGCACGGGACCTTTGGTTTCTCGTCCTTGATGAACTGCACACCTACCGCGGGCGGCAGGGCGCCGACGTCGCGCTCCTGGTGCGACGTTTGCGTGAGGCGTGCCGAGCGGACGACGTGCAGTGTGTAGGCACGTCAGCCACGATAACCACAGAGGGCGACCAGGAGAGTCAGCGTGAGCAGGTGGCGTTCATCGCCGGCCGTCTATTCGGCACACCCGTCAAGGGTGAACATGTCATCGGGGAAACGCTGGCCCGAGTAACCGACGAGAATGCTGTCGAAGCGGCGGCCTTGATCGCTGCGGTACGTCGAGGCACGCCGCCCGATACCTTCGACTCGTTCGTCATCGATCCCTTGACAGCCTGGGTCGAGCAGACTCTCGGATTCGAAGATGGTGAGCTCGCCAACCGGTCGCCGATCCGGCGCCGTACCCCGTTGACGATGCCCGAGGCGACTCGTCGGCTAGCCCAGACCACTGGACTTGCAGAGCAGGAATGTCAGCACGCGATTACCGGCGTCCTGCAGGCCGGGGCCGCCATCGAAAACCCGGAAACCGGCCGTCCTGTCTTCGCTTTTCGGTTGCATCAGTTCCTCTCCAAAGGCGACGACGTCTTCGGCACACTTGAGCTTCCCGACCAACGGCATATCACCAGCAAATACCAGCGGCTCGCGCCGATCGTCGGCGCACCCGCCAAGATTCTCGTGCCGTTCGCGTTCTGCCGAGAGTGTGGCCAGGAGTACCTGTCAGTGCGGCGCCGTCGTCAGTCCGGCACGACGATTTTCGAGGCGCGGCGGGACACTGACCATGGCGGCGATGAGACGCAGATCGGCTACCTCTACATCAGTACGGACGCGCCGTGGCCCACATCAGTCGATGTGGTCTTGGCTGATGGACGCCTGCCGTATACCTGGGTAACTGCCGATGCGACGGGTGCACCGATGCTGCTGCCCGGCAAAGCAGGACATCTTCCCGAGTCGCTGCGCGTTGCGTCGGACGGACGGCAGGACTTCGGGGACGAAGGCACGGCGGCCGCGTTCATCCGTAGTCCGTTGCCATTCTGCCTTCAATGTCAAGTCTCGTACGAACAGTCAGGCAGTCAGGATTTCGGTAGGCTGGCGAAACTCTCTGCCGAGGGGCGTAGCTCGGCCGTATCGATCATCAGCACCAGCGTGGTCTCTTCGCTCCGTGAGGTCGGCTCCAATCTGGACGATGAGGCCAAGAAGTTGCTCGCGTTTGTGGATGCTCGCCAGGACGCATCGCTGCAAGCGGGTCACTTCAACGACTTGATGCAGGTGGCACAGCTGCGCAGCGCGCTTTACCGCGCAATGCGCGACGAACCCGACGGCCTTGGTCACGAAGTGCTCGCCCAGCGTGTTACCGAAGCTCTGGATCTCGATGTGACTGAGTTTGCCCGTGAAGAGTCGCAGGGCAAATACGTGCGCGATGAGGCTTTCCGTGCCCTGCGGGAGACCGTGGGGTACCGGCTATACCTCGACCTGGAGCGAGGCTGGCGGGTCACGATGCCGAACCTCGAGCAGACGGGATTGTTGCGCATCGGCTACGCGCGTCTTGACGAGGTCGCCGCCGACGAGAGCCTATGGTCCGGGACGCACCACTTGCTGCGCAACGCCGATGGTGTCTTCCGCGGCCGGGTCGCCGCGTCGCTTCTCGACGAGCTACGCCGGTTTCTTGTTATCGACGTTCCCTATCTCACAGAGCCCGGATTCCGGACCACGCAGCTGCTGTCCGAGCAGCACTTGCGTGAACCGTGGGCGGTGCCGCCAGAGGAGCGTGCCCCGCTGGCGCGCGTCGCTTATGTCGGCTCACGGCCAAAGGGTTCGAAATCCAAACGACAGCGCGACATGTACGTGTCGGGCCGGAGTGCATTCGGCCGGTACCTCATCCGCGTCTATACAGCACAACGACAGCGGCCGAGCCGTGACGACGCGACGGAGATGATCCAGGATCTGCTGGAGGTGCTGCAGGGTGGTGGCTTGCTTATGCCAGTGCCGTCGGAGCACACCGGTGAGGCGACGGGATATCGGCTCAAGTCAGCGCGGATCCGCTGGCTGGCCGGTAACGGTGAGTCCGGTGCCGTGGATCAGGTCCGCCGGACCCTGAAGCGGGGCGAGAAGCCGCGCGTCAATCCGTTCTTCCGGAATCTTTACTGCGCCGACGCTGTTGCGCTGCGGGGGCTGCGCGCCTTGGAGCACACCGCACAGATCTCCGCCGAGGAACGGCAGCAGCGGGAACGTGAGTTCAGCGAAGCGCTGCTGCCGATCCTCTACTGTTCGCCGACGATGGAGCTCGGCGTCGACATCAAGGGACTGAACGCGGTGGCGCTGCGTAACATACCGCCCACGCCGGCGAACTACGTTCAGCGCGCTGGTCGGGCGGGTAGGTCCGGGCAGCCCGCCCTCGTAGTTGCGTATTGCGCAACCGGCAACGCGCATGACGAGTATTATTTCCGTCGCCCTACTGACATGGTCGGTGGTGTGACACGGCCACCCCGGCTCGATCTGGCCAACGAGGACCTGGTCCGCTCGCACATCCACGCGTTGTGGCTGGCTGAGACGGGTGCCTCCTTGGGAGACTCGATGACGGACGTGGTCGACGTCACGGGAGATCAGTCGACGTACCGCGTGAAGGAAGACACATGGCGCGACCTCACCACGTCGGACGTTGCACGAGGGGCTGCCGCTCGCGCCCAAAGCGCATTGCACGAGCTGACGTATGAGCTGAGGCAATCCTCCTGGTGGCGGGAGGGTTGGATCGAGGAAGTGATCAATGAGGCACCCGACAGGTTCAGGCGTGCATGCGACCGGTGGATCGACCTGTACCGGACCGCGCTCTCCGAGTACGAGAGCCAGTCACGGCGGGCCGTGGACGTGTCGATCGGGCAGAACGACCGCCGCCAAGCCGAGGACAGGGTACGGGTTGCCAAAAGCCAACTCAGGCTTCTGCAGAATGACGATCGGGGTGACCTGCAGACGGACTTCTACCCATATCGGTACTTCGCATCGGAGGGATTCCTACCTGGCTACTCGTTCCCGCGGCTACCGCTTGCCGCGTATGTGCCGGGGCGGGGCAGCAGGCGGCGCGGGGACTACATTCAGCGTCCCCGGTTCATCGGCATCAGCGAATTCGGGCCCGGTGCGATCATCTACCACGACGGTGGCCGGTATATGGTGCACAGCGCGCAGCTCACTCCGGAGCAGCAGGGTGCTGATGGCATCGCCACCGGCAGCATGCGTCGATGCGATGGCTGCGGCTACCTCAACGACGACGCTGACGACAGGTGTGTTGGCTGCAATGACCGCCTCAGTACCACAGTGCATGGTCTGCTGCGGTTGACCTCGGTCAAGACTCGACGGCGTGACCGGATTTCTTCCGATGAGGAGGAACGGCGACGTTCGGGGTTCGAGATCCAGACTTCGTACAGCTACTACAACAGAGACGGCCAAACCAGCCGAGTCAACGCGGTCGCGCGCGCCGGCGAACGCTCCGTACTCGATCTTGCCTACGGTGACTCAGCCACTTTGCGGATGACTAACTTGGGTCGGCGTAACCGCAGGACCGCTGACGGATTCATCATCGACGCTGCCACCGGAGAATGGGGCGGGGACCCCGGCTCCAGCGACCCCCAACCAAACAGTGTCGACGGGTTGCCAGATCCCGGTGCGATCAAACGCGGCCAGCGAGTGATCCCCTATGTGGAGGATCGGCGGAACATTCTCGTGATTCGCCACCCGGGCCCACTCGCAACCGAGACCGCGATTAGCTTCGCTACCGCGCTGGAGCGCGGCATCGAGGCGGCTTTTCAGCTCGAAGACACCGAGCTGACCAGTCAGCTCATGCCCGACCGGGATGGACGCGGGCGGACACTGTTCATCGAGAGTGCCGAGGGCGGCGCGGGTGTGCTGCGCCGGCTGGTGGACGACGAGACCGCGCTGGCCCAAGCGGCTGCTACAGCGCTCGAAATCTGCCACTACGACCCCCTCACCGGGGTGGACCACAGCCACGAGATCGACCCTGGTGAGCCGTGTGTCATGGCTTGCTATGAATGCCTGTTGTCCTACGGCAATCAGCACGTCCATGGACAACTTGATCGCCGTCTCGTCAAGGAACTGCTGAAAGGATTGGCCGGCGCAAAGACTTCATCTCGCGACCAGTCGGCGCCCGCGCAGTCGATGCTGGAGGAGGTGTCGGCGCGCGCCGGCGAGTTCATCACATGGCTACGCGAGCGGAACCTTCGGCAGCCCAACGGGACACCCTCCGACGTTCCGGCCTCGGACTCGTCACCCGATCTGGTGTATCGACTCGAGTACGGCAAGGCAGTGGTATATCTGTCCGATGATGGCGATCCACGTGAGGACGAACGCCTCCGGGACGACGGCTGGCTAGTGATCCGCTTCGGTCGTCCTGAAGACTGGGAGCAGACGATCGCACGGTTCCCGACGGTATTCGGCAGCCTCGGAGGGAGGCGTGGTGAGCAGTACCTTTGATGTCGGCGCGCTCGTGACCGCGCGTGGGCGCGAGTGGGTGGTGCTTCCCGGCTCCGACGACGAGTTTCTCCTGCTCAGCCCGCTCGGTGGCGGCCGGGATCAGACGGCTGGGATCATCCCGGCACTGGAACCGGTCGCCTCCGCAAAGTTCCCGGATCCTGACCCGGCCGACGCCGGGAACGCCACCAACGCCGGGCTGCTGCGGACTGCTCTGCGCGTCGGCTTCCGCGCCGGAGCAGGGCCGTTCCGAGCGCTCGCGGGCATCGCCGTCGAACCGCGCTCCTACCAGCTCGTACCGCTGTTGATGGCGGTGCGGATGGAAGTCGTCCGGCTGCTGATCGCGGACGATGTCGGCATCGGAAAGACCGTCGAGGCCGGTCTGATCGCCGCCGAACTGATCGCTCAGGGCGACGCGACCGGCCTTGCGGTGCTTTGTGGTCCCGCGCTCGCCGAGCAGTGGCAGGCCGAGCTCGCGACCAAGTTCGGTATCCACGCGGAACTGCTGCTTCCGAGCACCATCACACGACTGCAGCGGGGGCTGCTGCCCGGTGAGACCGTATTCGAGAAGTACCCACACATGGTGGTGTCGACCGACTTCATCAAACGGCCTGGCCTGCGCGAGATGTTCTGGCGCGACTGCCCCGACCTGGTGATCGTCGATGAAGCCCACACCTGCGTTTCCGACGGTACCGGTGGGCGTTCGCGCATGCTCCGCCACGAGCTACTGACCGGCCTGGCAAAGCGACAGGACCGGCATCTGCTATTGGTCACGGCTACGCCGCACAGCGGCAAGGACGAGGGCTTCCGCAACCTGCTTCGGCTGCTCGACCCCGCTCTCGGCGATGTTAACCGTGAAGAATCCGCCGGTCGCGAGTTGCTCGCCCGCCACTTCGTGCAGCGTCGCCGAGGCGACATTCGCACCTACCTCGACGAGGAAACCCCTTTCCCTGGGGACCGGCTCAGCCAGGAACGGCCCTATAAGCTTCACGCCGAGTACAAGCGACTCTTCGACAACGTGCTGGCGTACGCGCGAGAAACGGTGCGCGACGCGGCGGGAAACCGCCGTGATCAGCGGATGCGCTACTGGTCGGTGCTCAGCCTGCTACGCGCACTCGCATCATCGCCGGCGGCGGCTGTGGCCACCCTCGCGACACGCGCCAGCGGCAGTAACGCCGCCAACGCTGACGAGGTTGACCAACTCGGCCGCGCCGCCGTGCTCGACCTGCCCGACCAGGAGACCCTCGAATCCGTCGACGTGTCACCAGGTGCCAACACCGCCACCGAATCGGATACATCGGACCGCAGGCTCGCTGGGTTCGCCAAACGCGCCAAGGCGCTGGCCGGTGCCAAGGATGCCAAGCTCACCGAACTCACCAAGGTTGTCACCGAACTGCTCCACAAACACGACTGCAACCCCGTGGTCTTCTGCCGTTTCATTGACACTGCCGATTATGTTGCCGCGCATCTCGCTTCCGTCCTCGGCGATGAAATCGCCGTCGCCGCCGTGACAGGGGCGCTGCCGCCGGAAGAACGTCAGGAGCGCATCGCCGAACTGGTCGCCGACGAGGCCAAACGCCCGATCCTGGTCGCCACCGACTGCCTTTCAGAGGGTGTCAACCTGCAGGAGCATTTCCAAGCAGTCGTCCACTACGACCTCGCCTGGAACCCGATCCGGCACGAGCAGCGTGAAGGCAGGGTCGACCGGTTCGGCCAGCGAGTTGATCGGGTTCGCGCGACAACGCTCTATGGCAGTGACAACGGTGTCGACGGCATCGTGCTCGATGTGCTGATCCGCAAGCACGAGCAGATCCGCACAGCTCTGGGCATCACCGTCCCGGTACCCGACCGCAGCGACGACGTGATCGAGGCCGTCCTCGAAGGGCTGATCCTGCGGGAGGCCCAGGGCACCAACTTTGACCAGCTGACTCTCGACGGGTTCGGCGAGGAGCACACCACCCGACTGCACCACGAGTGGGACAGCGCTCGGGACAGAGAGAAGCGTTCCCGTACACGGTATGCACAGGACGCCATCAAACCGACCGAGGTCGCTCGCGAAGTTGCCGCGATCCGCTCTGGGCTCGGCACCGTTGGCGAGATCACCGGGTTCGTCCGTGAATCCCTGGCCGCGCTCGGCTCCGGACTACTCGCCACCTCCGACGGTTTCACTGCCGAGACCGGAGGTCTGCCCGCAGCCATTGCCGAGGCGCTCCCGCACCGGCACCCCGAACCGCTGCCGTTCCACACCGCGCTCCCGGTGCCACCGCGTACCGCACACCTTGATCGCACCGACCCAGTCGTCGTCGCCGTCGCACAGTACGTGCTCCAGAGCGCGCTGGACCCAGCGACACCGGCACACCAGCGCCCAGCTCGCCGGACCGGGGTTATGTACACCGCAGACGTGCCCAAGCGCACCACCCTCATGCTGATCCGCCTCCGTATGGGCGTCGAGCTGCCGGCGCGCGCCGGGGTGCGCAAGGCGGTCGCCGAGGAAGCCAGGCTGCTTGCCTATCGCGGGTCGGTATACGAGCCTGAATGGCTGGATGACGCTGCCGTCACCGCCCTTCTCGACGCTAAGCCCAGCGGCAACGTGGCACCGGACCAGGGGCGTGACTTTCTGGAGCGGGCGGTCGCTGGGCTCGACAGCCTTCAGCCCCATTTGGCGTCTGTCGCGGACGACCATGCCGTCGCGCTGCGCGACGCGCACATCAGGGTTCGCGAGGCAGGAGGGCAACGGGTACGCCGCAAGATCGCGGTGGGCGCACTCAAACCCGTTGATGTGCTCGGCATCTACGTCTACCTGCCTGGGAGTACCTCGTGACGGCCACACTCGGCGCCTTCCCGTCGGTGAGCGTCGTCGGCGGGCTGCTACCCGCCGAGCTGTTCGACCGAATCGCCGGCGGCGACCGCGCGATACTCGGTCTCGATCCGGCGGCATACGGACTTCAACCGGGCGAGTCGGTGCGGCGGCAGGCCGCCCGCTCCTGGGAGTACCTGCTCGGCGTCTGGCGCGACTTCAAGGACAGCCTGTCGACAACACCCGACACCCGTCACACCGAGCTCACCCGGCAGAGATGGCTGCACATCCTGCTGCGCGAGCTCGACTTCCGCAACCTGGAGACCAACCCGGGGTTCGACATCGGCGGCACCGCATTTCCTGTAAGCCACGCCGCAGGGCGGACTCCGGTCCACTTGCTCGGCTGGCTGACCGATCTCGATCACCGGACTCCTGGTCGTATCGCGCGCGCCCCGCAGTCAATGCTGCAGGAGCTGCTCAACCGATCGGATGCCCACCAGTGGGCGATCCTGTCCAATGGCGCACGCCTCAGGTTGCTCCGTGACGCTCGGGCCCTGGTTGGCTCGGCGTACGTCGAGTTCGATCTGAGCACGATGTTCGACGGCGAGCTCTTTGCCGACTTCGTGCTCTTCTACCGGATCTGCCACACTTCTCGGTTCACCACTGACGAAAACGACAAGTGTCTGCTCGAGCGCTGGTGCGAAACCGCCGAGTCGCTGGAGACGCGTGCCCTGGAACAGCTTCGCAGCGGTGTAGAAGCAGCGATTTCCCTTCTCGGCACCGGGTTCCTCGCTCACCCTGAGAACAGGAACCTGCGCAAAGCTGTCCATACTGACCACACGTACTCCATCAGCGACCTCAACCGGTCGCTGCTGCGGCTGGTCTACCGGCTGCTGTTCTGGTTCGTCGCCGAAGACCGAGACGCGCTGTACGCCGAGGACGCGCAACCGCTCGCGCAACAACGCTACGCCGGGTACTACTCGTCCGCTCGGCTGCGTCGACTGGCCCGCGGCCATGGCACACGCCACGACGATCTGTGGGAGGCCGTGCGTTTTGTATTCCAAGCACTCGGCACCGAGGGCGGCGTACCGCAACTCGGCCTGCCCGGGATCGGTGGCCTGTACGAGCCAGGGCCGCTCGACACGCCGCTGGAAGGTGCGCGGCTGTACAACGTAGATCTGCTCGCAGCAGTGCGGGCACTGTCGATCGTACGTGACACGGTGGGCGGTGGGCGGCGCCGCGTCGACTTTGGCCACCTCGGCGCCGAGGAACTCGGCAGCGTCTACGAGTCGTTCCTCGAACTGATACCACGCCACGACCCGGACACGCGGCGGTACACACTGGAACGGCTCGCCGGCAACGACCGCAAGGAGTCCGGCTCCTACTACACGCCGAGTTCTCTGGTTGACTGCTTGCTCGACTCCGCGCTCGACCCGCTGCTCGACCAGGCAGAGCGCACGGACGACCCGGCCGGCGCACTACTGTCCATCACCGTCTGCGACCCCGCCTGCGGGTCCGGGCACTTCCTTGTCGCGGCGGCACGGCGCATCGCGAAACGACTCGCCGCGGCCCGCACCGGCGATCCCGAGCCGCCCGATGCCGCGGTACGAACGGCCTTGCGCGAGGTCGTCGGCCGCTGTATCTACGGAGTCGATGTCAACCCGATGGCCGTCGAACTGGCCAAGGTTTCGCTCTGGCTCGAAGCCATGGAACGCGGCAAGCCACTGGCGTTTCTTGACGCCAACCTCAAAGTGGGCAACTCGCTCCTGGGCACCACCCCGCGCCTGCTGCGCGAAGGTGTGCCTGACGCCGCGTTCGCCGTACTTCAGGGTGATGAGGCTACGGCCGTGCGTGCACTGAAGCAGGACAACGCTAAAGCACGCAAGGGGCAGGCTAGCCTGTTCAGAACCGATGAGATCGAGGTGGACAACGCGGCCGAGGCTGCCACCGCAGCACAGATCATCAGTACAGTGCCGGACTCGCTGGAGGACCTGCACGTGCAGGCTGCGCGGGTCAGAGACGAGCTACTGGAGTCGCCAAGCCACCGCGCCCGCAAACTGATTGCCGACACCTGGTGCGCCGCGTTCGTACAACTCAAGACCGAGGCGACCCGTGCGACCGCCATCACCGATGCGGTGCTGCACAGCCTGGCCGCCGATCCGTCGAGCGCATCGAAGGACCTTGTCGAGCTCGTCGACGGTTTGGCCCGTGACTACCGCTTTTTCCACTGGCACCTGGAATTCCCGCACATCTTCCCCACCATCGGACCCGACATCGACCCCGAGACCGGCTGGGTCGGCGGGTTCTCCTGCGTGGTCGGCAACCCGCCGTGGGAGCGCGTCAAGATCCAGGAGAAAGAGTATTTCGCGGCGAGGCACGAGGGCATCGCAACTGCTCGCAACGCAGCTGAGCGCAAACGACGCATTGCCGCACTGAAGTATAGTTCTGACCGAGCCGACCGCGCCCTGTTCGCCGCCTTCGCACTGGAGCTGCGAAAGGCCGACGGTATCAGCGCCCTGTTGCGTAGCTCAGGCCGCTACCCGCTCACTGGCAAGGGCGATATCAACACCTACGCGGTCTTCGCCGAGACCGGCCGTATGGTGCAAGGGCAACAAGGGCGACTCGGTATGATCCTGCCGACGGGCATTGCCACGGACGCGACGACCGCACCATTCTTCCGAGATGCGGTCGAGAACAGCAGGCTCGACTCTCTGCTGGGCTTCGTGACCAACCCACGGATCTGGACCGATGTCGGTAATCGGCGGTACCCGTTCTCCATTCTGGTGATGGCCGGACGCGCCAGCCGGGTCGATCAAGCCGAGTTCTGGACACTGGCGAAGCATCCTGACGAACTGCCGCCGCGCGGCGAACGCATCAAGGTCGCGCCGCACGATCTACTACTTGTGAACCCGAACACCGGTAACTGCCCACAGTTCCGCACGCAACGCGACGCCGAGATCACGCTGGGGATATATCGCCGCGTCCCGGTGCTCTGGCATGAAGGCGTATCTGATGGGAACCCGTGGGAGCTGACTGGAAAGTCGTTCCTGCGAATGTTCGACATGGCCAACGACTCGGATCGCTTCAGCACTGCCGCCGAGCTCACCCGTGACGGCTGGACCCTCGACCGCAATGTTTTCACCAACGGCGAGACGCGGATGCTGCCGTTGTACGAGGCTAAGCTCGTCCACCATTTCGACCACCGTCTCTCCTCCTACGACAAACGCCCCGAGGGTAGTCAAGACACCGAACTACCGCGGCTCGATCTCGATGAGAAGGCTGACCCAGCGCGTGTGCCCATTCCGCGCTACTGGGTCGCCGAAGCAGACGTCGCCGAGAGACTTGAAGAACGTGGGTGGAACAAAGACTGGCTCCTTGGCTGGCGCGATGTGACCAACCGGACGAACGAACGAACTCTGGTTGCCGCTGCGATCCCGCGCGTGCCGGTTGGGCACAAGTTTCTCCTTGTGTTGCAATCCCAGAAGGCAGCTCAGCTTCAAGCCAACATGTCGTCGTTCGTCCTCGACTACATCACGCGACAGAAAATATCGGGTACTTCATTGGGATATTTTATTGTCAAACAACTTCCCGTTCTCCCGCCGGAGACCTATGACAAGTCGGCGCCGTGGGCGCCCGACTTCACGCTCGGCGAGTGGATCATGTCTCGGGTGCTCGAACTGTCCTACACCGCGCACGACATGCGATCCTTCGCCGAGGATCTCGGTGATGTCAAGGAGCCGTTCCGTTGGGACGAACACCGCAGGGAGCTGATGCGCGCTGAGTTGGACGCCGCATACTTCCACCTCTACGGCATCGGGCGCGACGAAGTCGGCTTCATCATGGACACATTCCCGATCGTCCGCGGCAAGGACGAGGCCGCGTATGGCGAGTACCGCACCAAGCGGCTAATTCTCGAGGTCTACGACGCGATGGGCGCTCCTCGATACCTCACCCCGCTCGATCCGCCTCCGGGCGACGGGCCGCGCCACGAGAACGCTACGAACGCTCCAGTGTCACGTACCCCTCGCGGGTGATCAGCATCTCAACGCGTCCTTCAGTCCGCGTTAGATGACCAGTAAACTGGAAGGTCAGCTGCGGGTTCTGATGTTCTCGACTTGCGCGTTCATACTGTTCGGGGTCGAGGCGTACCCAGATGGTCGCCTCCTCGCCATTCCCCGAACCGCGCACCAGGTTGCCCTGCACTCGCACGCGGTGCGGTGCGGGGGCATAGTGCATCTCCCTGATCCTGCCGGTGATTGTCGCCTTGCCGCTGGACGCAATCTCTTTGAGCCGTTTGGCGCCGCTGTCGAGCACCCGGATCGCCTCGGCGGTGAAGCTGATCGATTGCGGCGGCAGCTCGGATGGCAGCCTCCGGGCCCAGAAAAACTTGACGTCGAACGGGCGGTTCTTTTCAGGGCCGGCGAGTTCGAGTAGGCCCTCGCACAGCTGCTGCGTGACCCCGTTCTCCATCGCGCTGTCAAAGACATCGAGTGCCGCTCCCTGGTCCACGACCCGAGTGCTGGCCCGATGTGCGGCGGTGATCGCCTGGTGCAGCTGCGTGACCACTCTGCGTCCCAGGGGATCATTAGCGTCGCGGTCAGGCGGCTGAACCGGCACACGCACGGTCATGATGTAGCTACCAGGCGCAGTTGTATCGAGTAATACCTCGTTCAAGAAAGCTGTCACCTCGGCCGGACGTCGTCCCCTGAACGATGGGGTGGCGCCCTCGTCGAGGCTGCGCCGTGCGGCCGACAACAGATCGCTGATGCCACTGAACGCTCTGAGGGCCATCGGCAGCGGGATGGTGCCAGACGGCGTCGGTGGGCGCGTCCTGTATTCCTGCTTGTCCACTAGAGGATCCGCAATGTCCCTCGCGACCTCCAGTTGAGGGCGCCCCTCAAATTTCGCGAGTTCGTCGAGCGCAATCCCCAACAGCCGCCGACTGTCCCGATATCCGTGCTCCAACGGGATCAGGAGCTCGTGCGTGTCGTCCTCGCCGAAACTCCAGACGCCTGCCCCTCGCCAAGTTCCCGGCTGCCGATGCCAGCCCGCGGCGTCCAGGTAGCTGATGATGTCCGGAACATCAAGATCGTGCGGTGTCTCGGTCACAGTGTCCCCCCTGATTGGAGCTGAGCGGTGGGCATGGACACGTCACTTGGATCAGGCTCGAACATCGACAACAGCGACTCTACTGTCAGCCGATTTCCCGCCGGGATGTCGACGCTCACCTTCCGTTTCCTGCTCGGGTCGAGGATCAACGGATGGGTGGCCAGCGAGAGCCAGTACCCGATGTGACGCAGCTCCAACGCGTTGACTGTGACGCATGCATAGTCGGCGTGGTTCTTTGGCACCGCGAGCATCACCAGAAAGTGTGGCAGCTGGTGGTCGCCTGCCAGGTCGTTGTACTGGCACTCATCAAGGCCACGAAACTTCCAGACGGACTGATCAGCCGATAGCTGTGGTGCTGAGGCCGTCTTCACCTGTACTTGGATCTTGGGGTACCGGACTCCGCGGACTTCACGGGGCAGACTGACGATGAAGTCGGTTCCTTCGATGTCGTCCCCGCCCTTCTGTGCGAGGGGGACTGCGCCAGCCGCTGTCGCGAGGGCGTTGAAGTAAACCTCACCGTACCGCCCTTGATGGTTGCGTTCGGCTTCCCCCACGGGTGAGACCACCCCTTCACCTCGGTATCGGTTGCATCGTCACAGTCGACGCCATCACGGTACAGCTCAAGCGTGGAAGCTGACGATCGCTGGCTTCCGAGCGGACAAGAGCATGTCTCGCCGGTACACGTCGAAGAGAGCAACTGGATGAAACGGCACAAACCCGGCCATCTGGCGCCCGGTCGCGATCAGCTGAGCGGCGGCGGCAACCGATACCGGCAGCTGCGGGTGTCGCAGGTTCGAATCCGCCCAGAGGTATCCGGCAACTAGTTTACGCGCCTGAACGTGCGGTCATCGGATCTTCGACGGGTCATCTCCGCGGCGGAGCAGATGCAAGAGGCGTGCGAAGCAACGGGTGATGCGAGCGTTCGAACCCGAGGCGGCGACACGAGGCTTTCTGCCCGAGGACACTGAGGAGCGTCAGCTGTGGCGGGACCGGATCGAGATCATCTTGCGTAGTCGCGCGGACCGCCTGGGATAGCCGGATGCCACGCTGTGGCGTAGCGGTGACGTGCACCGGGTGCTGGTGGATCACCTCGTGTCCCGCCAGACGGCGCGTAAAGCCTGCGTCGAGACCCTCCGAGGGTTCCTGGAGTTCTTGGATGACACCGATCGGCTGCTCCGCGCTCCACGACATGGTGGTGCTGCTGGAGGAACTGAACCGGCTGGCTCCCGGATTCTCTGCAGCGATAGCTGGCACTTCCCGCTGCAGGCTGGCCGAGCGGGTGTGGGACGGCGATGTGCGCCGGTGGCCTCCGCGGTGACTCCGACCCGGCCGAGATCGATCGGTTGGTCGAGCGGGCTCAGCGCACTGGACGTCGACGACCAACGTGAGGTGCTCGGCGAGTGGCTGGACGGCAACCCGGAGTACAGGATCGCGACGCTGCCCGTGCAGGGCGGCGAGGTGACGCTGCTCAAGCCGGGAATGCCAGCGGACAAGCGGCTCGTGTGGCCGGACGCTAGTGAGTGTGATTGCGGCGGCGCGGATCGTGAAACGCCCGTTCCGGAAGGCCTTCCGGCGGAATGGGAACTGGGTGCGGCCGTACCTGAAAGCAGGTTGCTGCACCCGGTTGTCCGCACTCGGTACCTGGGCGGGCGCAAAGGGCCGTCCGGTGGACCGCTGGCCGTGAACCGCTGCGCAATTAACTGGGGTCCGTGGCGTCCGCGGTCGGGGCGGGCGATGCGGCCTGCTGCCTGGCGGACGTGCGGGCGCTGGAGGGGCTCTGGGAACTGGCTCTGGAACTCGACGTGCTCAGCCCTCGCCGGAATCGCGTCTGCGCCGGCGACATGATGGCCGACCTCCGGACCACGCTCGCCGGCGAAGCTTCACCGGACGCGACGTTGGATATCTGGGATGACGGTCCAGGTCGGCGAAACCGCTTCGAGTACATTCCGACAGGCGCGCAAAACCGGCACTTTGGCTGGGCGGTGGACGTTCCCGGCGGGACTGCGAGTGCGTCTCCCGAATCTCGGCCGGCGACTGGTATGCCTCCGCGTGACCGGCGGCGACTCTCGTTTGGCCCGGCGAAATACTCGGCGACGACTTCCCCGTCAGAGTCGAAGACCAGGCTCGCAACCATTACCGCAGTGACTGAGTGCGCGTTGAACACTGGCTGTGCCCCCGGCAGGATTCGAACCTGCGACACCCGCTTTAGGAGAGCGGTGCTCTATCCCCTGAGCTACGAGGGCATGTACTGCCGAGCTCAGCTTAGCGGGCGCGGGGCGGTCGCAGCAGGAGGGGCACGGATGGCGTAGTACGACCTCCGTCGTCACCCAGGTGAGTGGTTCTCGGGCTCCTCATTGACCGGAGATATACCCTGCCGGACGGTCCGCCGCATCTGACCTGGACGGACCAGCGCCTCACCTGGTCGTGTCTGGTTTCGAACTGCTGAACAACAGTAGGTAACCTTCGTTAACGGGACGCGGGGAGCCGCCTCCTACTGGCTGTTGCGGAGGGCTTCGTTGATCAAGCTCATGTTCGCCGACGACGAGGAACTGGTGCGCTCGGGGCTGCGCGCGATGATGTCCGGGGCCCAGGACATCGAGATCGTGGGCGAAGCCTCCGACGGCAGATCCGCGGTCGAGGTCGCCCGGCGGTACCACCCTGACGTCGCCCTGCTCGACATCAAGATGCGCGCCCCCGACGACGGCATTCGCGCGCTCCGGGCCATCCTCGCGCTCCCCGATCCGCCCACTGTTGCCATGCTGACCACCTTCGACATCGACGAGTACGTCAGCCTCGCGCTGCGGCTCGGGGCCAACGGCTTCCTGCTCAAGGACATCGACCCCGCCGCGCTGCTGCGGGCCGTGCGGGACCTGAGCCGGGGTGGGGCCGTGCTCGATCCCGGGGTGGCCGCGCGGATGGTCCAGTCGCACCGGGACGAACAACGCGCTGCTCAGCCCGCTCGCAAGCTGCTCGCCTCGCTGTCCGAACGGGAACGCGAGGTCGTCGCGCTGATCGGGCAGGGGCTGAGCAACGCCGAGATCGGCGGGCGGCTGCACCTCTCCGAGGCCACCGTCAAGGGGTACGTCTCCGCCGTGCTCTCCAAGATCGGGGCGGCGAACCGCGTGCAGGCCGCCCTGCTGGCCTACCGCGGCGGCCTGCTCGACCAGTAGATGCTGCTCACGGCGCTGGAGTTCCTCGGGCTCGTCGCCTTCGCGGCGTCCGGGGCGCTCGCCGCCGTGCGGGCTCGTCTGGACGTCTTCGGCGTGGTCGTCGTCGGGCTCACCACCGCGCTCGGCGGCGGGGTCATCCGGGACGTCCTGCTCGGCATCCACCCGCCGACGACGCTGCGGAACTGGCCCTACCTCGCCGTCTGCGCCGTGACCGCCCTGGTCGTCTTCGTCTTCCACCCGCAGGTCGCGCGGCTGCGGCGGGGCGTGCTGCTCGCCGACGCGCTCGGGCTCGGCGTCTTCGCCACCGCCGGGACGACCATCGCGCTCAACGCCGGAGCGACCGTCTACGCCGCGTGTCTGATCGGCATGACGACCGGGATCGGCGGCGGCGCCGTGCGCGATCTGCTGCTCCGGGAAATCCCCCTCGTCCTGCGTAAAGAGATCTACGCCGTGGCCGCGCTGGCCGGCTCGGTGCTCGTCGCCATCGGTCACGCTGTGCGACTGCCGGAAGGTCCGGTCACCGTGGTCGCGGCCGCCGCCGTGGTCACCGTGAGGATGGTCGCGCTCTGGCGGCACTGGAACGCGCCGGTCGCGCGGGCGCCGGAGTAAGGGAATCTCTTTGTTAGTTCTGTGTGTGTTCTTAGGCGAGTCTCAGCACGCTGAGTAAAACTACAGCCATGCGCATCCTTGTGGTGGACGACGACCGCGCCGTCCGTGAGTCGCTCCGGCGGTCCCTGGAGTTCAACGGCTACCAGGTCGAGCTGGCCAGTGACGGTGCGCAGGCCCTGGAAGCGATCATCGCTGACCGGCCCGACGCCATGGTCCTCGACGTCATGATGCCGCGGCTCGACGGCCTGGAGGTGGCGCGCCGGCTGCGCAGCACCGGCGACGACCTGCCGATCCTCGTGCTCACCGCCCGCGACACCGTCTCCGACCGGGTGTCCGGGCTGGACGCCGGCGCCGACGACTACCTGCCGAAGCCGTTCGCGCTGGAAGAGCTGCTCGCCCGGCTGCGGGCGCTGCTGCGCCGCGCCAGCCCGGACGCCCAGAACGGCCAGGCGTCCGAGATGCTGTCCTTCGCGGACCTGACGCTCGACCCGGGGACCCGGGAGGTCCGCCGCGGCGGGCGCGAGATCAGCCTGACCCGGACCGAGTTCGCACTGCTTGAGCTGTTCCTTTCCTACCCGAAGCACGTCCTCACGCGGGGCCGGATACTGGAGGAAGTATGGGGTTACGACTTCCCGACGTCGGGCAACGCGCTGGAGGTTTACGTCGGCTACTTGCGCCGCAAGACGGAGGCCGAGGGGGAGCCGAGGCTGATCCACACGGTGCGGGGGGTGGGCTACGTCCTGAGGGAAACCCCGCCGTGACCGAACCCGGCGACCCCCGGGGCACGCGGTGGGGGACACGCCGGTTCTCGCTGCGCGGCCGGGTGACGCTGCTCGCCGCCGCCTGTGTCGCCGGCGCCGTCGCGCTCGTCTCGCTGGGCGCCTACATGGTCGTGCGCAGCAACCTGTACCAGCAGCTCGACGACAGCCTGATGGCGCGCGCGCAGGCGGCCGCCGACTCACCGCAGGTGCAGACCGAGCTGCGGCAGGTCCCCGGCGCCTTCCTGGCCAGCGCCGACCTGCAGATCGGCCAGCTCAACGCCGCTCCCGACGTCGCGCACGCCGTGATGACCTACCCGCTGTCGAGCTCGGCGCCGCCGTTCGGCCAGGCCGAGCTGGACGTCGCGAACGGTGATTCGCCGGAGTCGCTCCGGACGGACTTCCGCACCGACAGCCGCGTCGTCGCGCTGCCGACCGGGCACGGCGAGGCCATCGTGCTCGCCCAGTCGATGGGCCCGACCAAGCGCACGCTGAACGAGCTCGCGCTGGTGCTGTTCCTGATCGGCGGCGCCGGCATCCTGGTCGCCGCCGCGGCGGGCACCGCGGTGGCGCGCACCGGCCTGCGCCCGGTCGACCGGCTGACCTCGGCCGCCGAGCGCGTCGCCAAGACCGGCGACCTGCGCCCGATCCCGGTCAGCGGCGACGACGAGCTGGCGCGTCTCACCACGAGCTTCAACACCATGCTCGGCACGGTCGCGGACTCGCAGGAGCGGCAGCGCCAGCTGGTCGCGGACGCGGGCCACGAGCTGCGGACGCCGTTGACGTCGCTGCGCACCAACCTCGAGCTGCTGCTCGCCGCGAGCAAACCCGGCGCGCCGCCGCTGCCGGACGCCGACCGCGTCGACATCGTCGCGGACATCAGCGGCCAGCTCGACGAGCTCACGCAGCTCATCGGTGACCTCGTCGAGCTCGCCCGCCAAGACGAGCCGCGCGAGCGCTTCGAGCGCGTCGACCTGCTGGACGTCGTCGAGCGGGCCCTGGACCGGGCGCGCCGCCGTGCGGGCGAGATCAACTTCGACGTCTCGCTGCAGCCGTGGGTGCTCACCGGCGACAACAGCTCGATCGAACGCGCGATCCTGAACCTGCTGGACAACGCCGTGAAGTTCTCGCCGCCGGATGCGACGGTCTGGGTGCGGCTCTACCCGCTCGGCGACGGCACCGCCGTGGTCGAGGTCGCGGACGCCGGCCCGGGCATCGCCGAGGAGGACCTGCCGAAGGTGTTCGACCGCTTCTACCGCTCTTCGGAAGCGCGGACGCTGCCCGGTTCGGGCCTCGGCCTCGCGATCGTGAAGCACGCGGCCGAGCGGCACGGCGGGGCCGTGTACGCGGCGCGGGCGCCCGAGGGTGGCGCGCTGATGACGGTCCGGCTGCCGGGAGCGCCCGGCTGACCGGTTGTCCGTCGCGGTGTTGTTCGCCCGGGGCGCGCCGCCCCGGGCGTGACCTGGTCATTCGAAGTTCACCCCCGTCGGACCTGCGGATCCCGTGTTGAATCGTGTAGGATTTTGTGTGGTTGGGGCTCGAGGTTCAGCGGGGACGGAGTTGAACGGTGCTGGCGCGTCAGCGACAGGCGGTGATCCTGGAAGAGGCACGCCGGACCGGCGCGGTCCGGGTCAGTGACCTCGTGACCAGGCTGGGCGTGTCCGACATGACGGTCCGTCGCGATCTGGACGTCCTGGCCGGGCGCGGGCTCGTCGAGAAAGTGTACGGCGGCGCCACCTCGGTCATCGGCAAGAGCACCGACGAGCCCGGCTTCGAGGCGAAGTCCGTGCGCCAGCGCGCGCAGAAGGAAGCCATCGCCGAGCTCGCCGCGACGCTCGTCCGGCCCGGCACCGCGATCGGCATCTCGGCCGGCACCACCACGTGGACGCTCGCGCGGGCGCTCGACGCCATTCCCGGGCTCACCATCGTGACCAACTCGATCCAGGTCGCGGACGTGCTCCGCGGGTCGACCCAGCCGGATCGCACCGTCGTGCTGACCGGCGGGGTGCGGACGCCGTCGGACGCGCTGGTCGGGCCGGTCGCCGTGCACAGCCTGCGCTCGCTGCACCTCGACGTCGTCTTCCTCGGGGTGCACGGGATGGCCGACGGGCCGGGGTTCACGACGCCCAACCTCACCGAGAGCGAGACCGACCGCGCGCTGGTCGAGGCCGGGCGCAAGCTCGTCGTGCTCGCCGACCACACCAAGTGGGGCACCGTCGGGATCTCCACGATCGCCGACCTGGACGAGGCCGACGTCGTGGTCACCGACGACGGGATTTCCGACGAGGCCAAGGAAATGCTCGCCGAAAGGGCAGGGGAACTCATGATCGCCGAAACGGCGGAGACGGTCGAGGCCGAGGAAGCGTGAAGCGCACCGTACGACACCTGGCCGACGGCCGGGAGATCATCTACTTCGACCAGCCCGGCGCGCCCGACCGCGTCGCCGAGGACACCCGTGATCTGCCGCCGGTTTCGGCCGCGTCGGAGATCCGGCTCGACCCGCTGACCCACGAGTGGGTCGCGATGGCCGCGCACCGGCAGACGCGGACGTACAAGCCGCCGGCCGACCTCTGCCCGCTGTGCCCGAGCAAGCCCGGCAAACCGAGTGAAATCCCCGAAAGCGACTACGACGTCGTCGTCTTCGAGAACCGGTTCCCGTCGTTCGCCGAAGATGTTGTCGGCGAGCCGTCCACTGTGGACGGCCTCGGGCTGGTGCCGGTGCGGCCCGGCCGTGGACGGTGTGAGGTCGTCTGCTTCACCAGCGACCACGACGGCGCTTTCTCACGGCTGAGCGCGAAGCAGGTGCGGGCGGTGGTGGACGCGTGGGCCGACCGCACCGCCGGACTGTCCGAAGTGCCCGGTGTGGAGCAGGTCTTCCCGTTCGAGAACCGCGGTGAGGAAATCGGCGTCACGCTTTCGCACCCACACGGCCAGATCTACGGGTACCCGTTCGTCACGCCGAAGACCGCGCGGATGCTCGACGTCGCCCGCGCCTACCAGGCCGAACACGGCCGCCCGGTGCTCGGCGACGTGCTCGCCGCGGAAATCAAGTCCGGCGCGCGGGTCGTGGCGTCCGGTGAGCACTGGACGGCGTTCGTGCCGCCGGCGGCGCGCTGGCCGGTCCAGGTGCAGATCGTGCCGCACCGGCAGGTTCCGGACATCCCGGCGCTGACCGACGCCGAGCGCGACGACTTCGCCGACGTCTACCTGGACGTGCTGCGCCGCTGCGACGCGCTGTACGACCGGCCGCTGCCCTACATCGCGGGGTGGCACCAGGCGCCGGTGCGCCGTGACCGCGAGCTCGGCTGGCTCCACCTGGAACTGTTCTCCGTGTTGCGTGCCAAGGACAAGCTGAAGTACCTGGCGGGGTCCGAATCGGGCATGGCGGTGTGGATCAACGACGCGACGCCGGAGCAGATCGCGGAACGGCTCCGCGCGGCGGGCTGAGCGGCCATACTCATCTCCGATGCACAGGTTCGGCTCAGGAACCTCTCAGGACCATCGCGCAAGGTGAGGGCATGACCGAGAACGACCCCAACGCGCACGACGCGGCGGCGCCGCGGCACCCCGCGGACGCCCAGCCCGGCCAGGAGGCCGCTCAAGGCGGGTGGGCGGGTACGCCGTACGGCGAGCAGGCCGCGCCCGAGTCCGGCGGCACGCCGCAGTACTCCGAGCCGTCCTACCACGCGGTGACCGGGGCCGATCCGGCGTACGGAGCGCAGCAGGCGAACCCGTGGTCCGCCCCGGGTGCGCAGGTGCCGTCCGGCCAGACCCAGCAGAGCGTCTACCCGCCGCCGAACCCGTACGCGCAGTCCGGCATGCCCGGCACGTCCGTCTACAACGCACCGGCGCCGCAGCCGAAGCGCACCGGCGGGAAGCTGCTCGCCGGCGTCGCGCTGGTGGCGCTGCTCGTCGGGGGCGTCGCGGGCGGGGCCGTCGGGTATCTGACCGGCGGGTCGTCCGGCGGCCCGGCCGGCAACGCGCTCGACGCGCCGAAGCCGGCCCAGCAGACCGGCAACGCGCCGGCCGGTTCGGTCGAGTCGGTCGCGCAGAAGCTGTCGCCCAGCGTCGTCGAGCTGCAGGTGAGCGGGCAGCAGGGGGCCGGTGAGGGCTCCGGGTTCGTCATCAGCACCGACGGCTACATCCTGACCAACAACCACGTCGTCGAGGTCGCCGCGAACGGCGGGCAGATCCAGGCCGTGTTCCAGGACGGCAAGAAGGCCGCCGCCAAGGTCATCGGCCGCGACCCGACCACCGACATCGCCGTGGTCAAGGTCGACGGCATCGGCAACCTGACCCCGGTCGAGATCGGCCGGTCCGACGACCTGCGCGTCGGCCAGTCCGTCGTCGCCATCGGGTCGCCGTTCGAGCTGGCCGGCACGGTCACCTCGGGCATCGTCAGCTCGCTGCACCGGCCGGTGCGCGCGGGCGGCAGCAGCGGCGGCCAGGAGACGGTGATGGACGCCGTCCAGACCGACGCGGCGATCAACCCGGGCAACTCGGGCGGTCCGCTGTCGAACATGTCCGGCCAGGTCATCGGCATCAACTCGGCGATCTACAGCCCGCAGTCGGCTTCGGGCGGCCAGGGCCAGGGCGGTTCCGAGAGCGGCAACGTCGGCATCGGGTTCGCCATCCCGATCGACCAGGCCCGCCGCACCGCGGACACGATCATCAAGACCGGCCGGGCCATCCAGACCTACATCGGCGCGCAGGTGAAGGACGCCCCGCAGGGTGGCGCGGAGCTTGGTGCCATCACCGCCGGCAGCCCCGCGGAGAAGGCCGGCCTGAAGGCGGGCGACGTCGTCACCAAGATCGACGACCGCGCCATCGACAAGTCCGACACGCTCGTCGCGGCGATCCGCACCCGCGCGCCGGACGAGAAGGCGAAGTTCACACTCGCCGACGGCCGCACGGTCGAGGTGACCCTCGGCGGGCAGCCCGTCCCGGCCAACTGATCCATTCCAGACGCTCGGCCGCCCTGGCGCGGCCGAGACCAGCTATGGCTCGACCCCCGTGATCCGGGGCCGGACCCACTAGGCCACGCGCGACCTGGCACTTGATGCCGGTCGCGCGTGGCCGTTTTTGTGGCCGGGTCAGGTGGCGGGTGGGTCGGTTCGTGTGCTTGGACGGGCGGCTGGTGTGCCGGGTGGGTCGGTTCGCGCGCCTGGAGGGGCGGCTGGCCTGGCCGGTGGGTCGGCTGGCGTGCCTGGGGAGTCGGTTCGTGCGCCAGGAGGGTCGCCTGGCGTGCCTGGAGAGTCGGCTGGCGCGGTTGGACGGGCGGTTCGAGTGCCGGGTGGGTTGCCTGGAGCGCCTGGGGAGTCGTCTCGCGCGACTGGAGGGGTGGCTGCCGTGCCGGGTGGGTCGGCTGGCGTGCTTGGGGAGTCGGTTCGTGCGCCAGGAGGGTGGACTGGGGTGCCGGGCGGGGCGGTTGCCGTGTCTCGCGGGGCGTCTCGTGTGTCTGGCGGGGTATCACGCGTGATTGAGGGGGCATCTTGCGTGATTGGAGGGGCATCACTCGTGTCTGGAGGGTCGACACGTGTGATTGGAGGGTCGACACGTGTGATTGGGGGGACGACACGGCTGGCCAGTGGGGTCAGGAGGGCTACCAGCCAGACTGCGGCGAGGGTGAGGGTCAGGCCCAGGGCCGGGTTGCCGTCGTGGAGGCCGGGCATTGGTGGAGTGCCGTACGGGCGCCAGAGCAGCGGGAACGCCAGGATCGCCAGGACCCCGGTGAGCACCGTCGCGACGACCACCGGGACCTTCCACGGGTGCGGGAGGAGGCGGCCGAGGAGGATGCCGAGCACCGCTGTCAGCGGGGCGACCACGCCGTCGTTCAAGAGCGGGCCGCCGATGATCCAGGCGATCGTGCCGTAGACGTCCGGGCGCAGCGGTAGTGCGTATTCGGCGAACAGCACCACACCCCACGCGAGCGCGGCGAGGCCCGGCAATGCGAGCAAAACGCGGGTGACCTTCACAGCACCTCCAGCTTCGAGACCCACTTCGTCTGCAGGACGCCCGGCCGGTTCGGGGCGATGATCCGGCACGGGAAGCCGTGGTCGATGTTGAGCACTTCGCCGTTCAGCTCCAGCGCGAGCAGGGTCAGCTCGTCGGCCGTGTGCTCGCCGGGGAGCACGCTGACGCCGTACAACCCCGAACGCTCCAAAGAGGACACCCGGACCGTCGCGCCCGGTTGCGCGCCGGTGGCTTTCAGCAGTGCCGGCAGGGAAACCCCGCGCCAGACCGCCGACTGGCTCCAGCCCTCGACGCACGCGATGGGCAGCTCCGCCGTCGTCTGCGGCAGTGCGCGCAGCTGGTCGAGTGAGAGCGCCGTCGTGCCGCGTGGCGTCAGGATCGAGAGCCGCCAGTCCGCGGCCTGCGCCGACTGCGTGACGCCCGCGGCCAGCGCCGTGCGGTTGACCGGGAGGTCCTGCGTGCCCTTGCTCGTCTTCCACGCCAGGCCGGAAACGCCGCGCAGGAACGGAACCGTGGCACCGGCGGTGGCGACCACCGCGACACCCGTCGCGAGTCCCGTCGTCACCAGGAAACCCCGTCGGGACAACCCGGCGGACGGCTCGCTCTTCTCCTCTTCGACGGTCGCGCGGCTCAGCGCCCGGCGGACGACCGGCAGCTTCACCGCGACGTGCACCAGGATCGACCCGATCGCCAGCCACGCCACCGCGTAGTGCACCTGCGGGAAGTAGAACCCCCACGGGTAGTTCTGCGCGACGTTCAGCAGCCCGGTCGTCAGCTCGAAGAACGCCGCGCCCGAGAGCACGAGGATCGACAGGCGCTCCAGCGCGTGCGGCAGCGAGCGGACGAGCGGCCGGCCGAACAGCTTCGGGTAGACGCTCCACAGCTTCGCCAGCAGCAGCGGGATCGACGCCACCCCGGAGATCACGTGCAGCCCCTGCGTGACGCGGTAGAGCCCGACCGGGCGGCTGGGCCAGAAGAACCACGTCGGCGGGTGCTGGATGAGGTGGCTGATCAGGCCGGTG
The DNA here is from genome assembly GCF_055583145.1 of Amycolatopsis sp. NPDC104819. Classification (NCBI taxonomy): domain Bacteria; kingdom Bacillati; phylum Actinomycetota; class Actinomycetes; order Pseudonocardiales; family Pseudonocardiaceae; genus Amycolatopsis; species Amycolatopsis sp. NPDC104819. Next base: position 230,709 of record NZ_JBVJON010000016.1, read on the forward strand.
ATGAAGCACGTCGTGAACGTGACGGCCAGCGCCAGCCCGATCTTCGACGTCACGCGCTCGTTGTGCGCCGCCGCCTTGAACTGTTCTTCACTGGGAATCGGCAGTTTCACGGCCGCTCCAACCGCGCGAACCAGCGGTGGCCCTGCCGGGTCGTCCAGTCGACCCGCAAGCCGGCGGGCAATGCGACCTCGGCGATCGCGTCCACGCCGACCCACGCCCAGGTGAACCACGCGACGTCGGCGTGCCCGGGACGCAGCCGGACGCGCTCGTGCCGCAGGCCGTGGCCGGGCGGCTCCAGTTCGACGAGGACGTCACCGCCCGCGCCGAGCAGCCGGGCGGTGCGGCGCAGCAGCTCCACCGGATCACCGCCGATGCCGATGTTGCCGTCGGCGAGCAGGGCGTGCCGCCACCGGCCTTCGCCCGGCAGCCGGTCGAAGATGTTGCGGCGCAAAGCACTTCCGCCGCGACGGCGGGTCAGGCCGACGGCCGTGCGGGAGCTGTCCACGCCCAGCGCGAGGATCCCGCGTTCGGCCAGCGCGGCGGTGAGCCTGCCGGGCCCGCAGCCGAGGTCGATCGTCGGGCCGGAACAGGCGTCGAGCAGCACGTCGTCCCCGTCGGACGGCTCGGTCCAGCGTTCGACCGGCAGCTCGATCCGCTCGCCGTTGGCCAGTTCGAGCCAGCACTGGTGGCCGAGCAGGCCGTGGTCGAACTCGTTTCCGGTGGTCGCCGGGGCCGTCATCACGCGACCGCCCGGCCGTCGACCGCCGCGACGGCGCGGGCGAACCGGCCGTCCGGGCACAGTGCCGCCACCGCGCGGGCGTCCGCCATCGTGTCCACATCGGACAGTTCGGCGCCCCGCCGTGGCCGCAGCCCGCACGCGGTGAGTGCGCGCAGAGTGCGTTCGCCGGTGTCGTCGCGGGACATCGGGACGCCCGCGAGGACTTGCGCGTGCGCCGGTTCGGCGAGACCCAGCGCCCACCAGCCGCCGTCCATCGCGGGGGCGACCACCGAGTCGTGCCCGTCGACGACGACCGGTGCGGCCGCCGCGGCGAGCGACTCCGGCGTGACCTGCGGGGTGTCCATGCCGATCTGCAGGATCGGCAGGCCGCTGTGCACCGCGGCGGCGTCCGCGTGGGCGTTCGCGAGGCGGGCGCCGAAGTCCCAGCCACGCTGGGGGATCACGGTGGCCCGCCGCAGCGCGAGCCCGATCTCGGCCGAGCGGGCCGCGGCGCCGAGCTGGCCGGTCATGGCGACGACGGGCGCGGCGCCGGGCACCGCGTAGACGGCGTCCAGGGTGTCGAGCAGCGCGGCCGCGGCGATCTCGGCCGCCTGTGCCGGTGTCGCGGGCGGGCAGAGGCGGGTCTTGGCGAGCCCGGGCACCGGCGCCTTGGCCACGACCAGCAGCACGAACGGGGTTGTCATCGCGCCAGCACCCGCCCGAAGTCGCGGACCGCGCGCAGCGTGCCCCGCACCGAGCCGGACACCTTCGACTTGGTGCCCTTGGCGCGCTCGCCGTAGCGGACGTCGAACTCGCGGACCCGCCAGCCGGCCCGCTGGGCCTTGATCAGCAGCTCGAGCGGGTAGCCGAACGCCCGGTCGGTGATGCCGAGGCCGAGCAGCGCCCGCCGGTCCGCGGCCCGCAGCGGCGCGATGTCCCGCACCGGCAGCCCCCGCCCGCGCAGCAGCAGCGCCAGCACGACGTTGCCCGCTCGCGCGTGCCAGGGCCACACCCCCGGGCCGGTCGGCACCCGGCGCCCGACGGCGAGGTCGGCGCCGCTTTCGACCGCGGCGACCAGCCGCGGCAGGTCGCCGAGGTCCAGGGACCCGTCGGCGTCGGCGAAACACACGATGTCCGCGGTGGCGGCTTCCAGGCCCGCGTGCACGGCCGCGCCGTACCCGCGACGCGGTTCGTGGACGACCTTCGCGCCCAGCGAGGCCGCCACTTCGGGCGAGCCGTCGGCCGAGCCGTTGTCGACCACGATCGCGCGGTAGCCCGGCGGCAGGCCGGCCAGCACGCCGGGGAGCGCACCCGCTTCGTCGAGGCAAGGGAGGACGACGTCCACTTCCGAGTAAGTCACGCGCCGACCGTAGGTCCATGGTGGACAACAGAGAACCCTTGCGGCTATTACTGAATCATGACGTGTGACAAATTCTTACCGCGTCGTTACGGCTGCCGCTCCTAGGGCGCGCAACACCGCCGGAGGCCCTAGGGTGGACGGCGATGAGCGAGCCGAACCCGGCGGCGCGGCTCGCCGAGCCGCCCGTCCGCGAACCCGAACCCCCGACACTCGGTCGACCCGGGCGCCGCGCCCACCGGGCCGATCTCCTCGCCGTCGCGGCGGTCGCGGTGCTCGTGGCCGCGGCCGCCGCGGTCGGCCTGTACTACAACCGGCCTGGCTCCGGTGTGGTCATCTTCGTCAACTCGCCGCCGTTGTTCGCCGACTGGCTGCCGCACGTCGGCCCGGGCTCGGTGTTCGCCGTGCTGATCGCCGCCGCGGTGGTGCTCCAGGGGCCGGCGCTGGCCGCCCGCCTGCCGTGGCGCCGCGCGCTCGCCTTCGGCTACCTCGCGTCGCTCGCGTGGATCTTCTCGCTGGCCATGGTCGACGGCTGGGCGCGCGGGTTCGCCGGGCACCTGACCATTCCGCAGGAGTACCTCCACGAGGTGCCCGGGATCACCGACGTCCCGCGGATGCTGCGCGAGTTCTCCTCGCGCATCCTCGACTTCCAGCCGGACTCGTGGACCACGCACGTGTCCGGCCACCCGCCGGGCGCGACGCTCGTGTTCGTCTGGCTGGACCGGCTCGGCCTGCACGGCGGGGCCTGGGCGGCGACGGCCGTGGTGCTCGTCGGCAGCCTGGTCGCGGTCGCCGTGCCCGCGACGGTCGCCCTGCTCGGCCGGCCCGACGCGGCCCGCGCGGTGCTGCCCTTCGCCGTTCTCACGCCCGGTGCGGTGTGGATCGGCGTCTCCGCGGACGGCCTGTTCGCCGGGACGACCGCGACCGGCCTGGCGCTGCTCGCGTTGTCCGCGAAGGGGTTCACCGACGGCCGCCGGTACGCCGTGCCGGTCGGGCTGGCCGCCGGGGTGCTGCTCGGCTACGGCATCTTCCTTTCGTACGGCCTGGTGCTGCTCGGCCTGGTCGCCCTGGCCGTGGCGGTGCTCGGCCGCCAGTGGCGGGCGGCCGCCCTGGCGATCGCCGCGGCGCTCGCCGTCGTCGGTGTTTTCGCCTGGGCGGGTTTCTGGTGGCTCGACGGCTACCATCTGGTCGTCGAGCGCTACTACCAGGGTGTCGCGCTGGTCCGGCCCTATTCGTACTGGGTCTGGGCGGACCTGGCCGCGGTGTCCGTGGCCCTCGGGCCGGCGGTGATCGCCGCCCTCCGGCGTGGCCTCACCGAGGCCTTCCTGCCCCGCCAACGCCGTGGCGTGCTCACCGACCCGGTGCTGCTGCTCGGCCTCGCCGCCCTGCTCACCATCGTGTTCGCCGACGTCTCGGGCCTGTCGAAAGCCGAGACCGAACGGATCTGGCTACCGTTCGGGGTGTGGTTGCTGCCGATGACGGCCCTGCTGCCGCGGCCCGGCCGGCGCTGGTGGCTCGCCGCGCAGGCGGCGCTGGCACTGGCGGTCAACCACCTGCTGCTGACCGGCTGGTGAGGGAGACGTGATGAACGATCAGGCCGGGCGCGTGCTCGTGGTCGACGACGACGAGACGGTCCGCGACGTCGTGCGCCGCTACCTCGAGGTCGCCGGGTTCACCGTCGACCAGGCCGGCGACGGCGCCGCGGGACTCGCGAAGTTCGCGGCGCACGAGCCCGACCTCGTGGTCCTCGACGTCATGATGCCGGGGATCAACGGCCTCGAGGTGTGCAAGCGGCTGCGCCAGGTCAGCCAGGTGCCGATCGTCATGCTCACCGCGCTCGGCGAGGAGGAGAACCGCATCGCCGGGCTCCAGCTCGGCGCCGACGACTACGTGACCAAACCCTTCAGCCCCAAGGAACTCGCCCTCCGCGTCGCTTCGGTGCTGCGCCGCGCGCGGATGCCGCGCCCGGAACCGGCGGCCGCGGAGCTCGTCGACGGCGACCTCCGGCTGCAGATGACGGCGCGCACCGCGACGCTCGGCGGCCGCGAACTCCCGTTGACCACCAGGGAGTTCGACCTGCTCGCGTTTTTCCTCGGCCACCCCGGTGTCGCCTATTCGCGGGCGGACCTGCTCGAAAAGGTGTGGGGCTGGGACTTCGGGGACCAGTCCACGGTGACCGTCCACGTGCGACGGTTGCGCGAGAAGATCGAGCGCGACCCGGCGAAGCCGACCCGGGTTGCGACGGTGTGGGGTGTCGGCTACCGCTACGACCGGGAGCAGCCGTGATCGAACCCGGCGAGTCCTTTCGCGAGATCCTCGCGCACTTGTCACACATCCTGCCGCTGGCGCTGCTGTTCGCGCTTCCGGTGGCCGTGCTGGGCGGAGTGGTGCTCTACGTGCTGCGCCGCGGTTCCCTCGCCACCACGATGACCGTGCTGGTGCTGATCCCGGTGCTCGCCACGCTGGTCGGTGTGCTCGGCGTCAGCGGGTTCATGTTCACCCCGGCCCTGACCACGATGCTGCTGGTCTGCCTGCTCGTCGCGGTGGTGACGGTGCCCGCGGCGATCATCCTCGGCCGGGCGATCGCGCGCCGCAGCGTGTGGGAGCGGGAGGCCCGGAACCGGGAGCGCGCGGCCGAGGCGTCCCGGCGGGAGCTGGTCGCCTGGATCAGCCACGACCTGCGCAGCCCGCTGGCCGGCATCCAGGCCATGGCCGAAGCGCTGGCCGACGGCGTGGTGTCCGAACGTGGCGAAGTCGCCGACTACGCCCAGCGGATCAGCGGCGAGACCACCCGGCTCTCCGCGATGGTCGGCGACCTGTTCGAGCTCTCGCGGATCACCGCGGGCGCGCTCGAGCTGACCATGTCCGCGGTGCCGCTGCGGGACGTCGTCAGCGACGCCGTCGCGGCTCAGTCGCCGGTCGCCGAGCGGAAGCGGGTGCGGGTGCTCGCGAACGCATCGACGTGGCCGGTGGTGAACGGCAGCGACCCGGAGCTGGCGCGGATCGTGCGGAACCTGGTCTCGAACGCGATCCGCCACACGCCGCCCGACGGGACGGTCGCGGTGCAGATCGGGGTCGACGGCGACGAGGCGCTCCTCGCCGTCGACGACTCCTGCGGCGGCATCCCGGACGACGAGATCAACCGGGTCTTCGACGTCGCCTTCCGCGGGACGCAGGCCCGGACCCCGGAACGCGGTGGCACGACCAGCGGCGGTGGGCTCGGCCTGGCGATCGCCAAGGGGCTGGTCGAGGCCCACCGCGGGAAGATCGGGGTGCACAACCACGGCCCCGGGTGCCGGTTCGAGGTCCGGCTGCCGTTGGCGATGTCCTAGCTGCGCTGCCCGGGGAGATTGCGATCGTGGCTCGCGACCCACGCTGACGCACGACGGGCCGCGGAGCGGTTCCAGGTGCCGGTCTCCACCGTCGCCCAATGGCCCGGGCGTTCTTCGCCGGTTACGGCATCACCGTTCGGCGGGTGCTGACCGACAACGGCGCCTGCGACCGCTCACCCGGCCGCAGACGAGCGGGTGCGTCCAGCGCCGTCAGACCGGGTCGCGCAGCTCGGCCGTCGCGAAGTCGGCCATGCCCTTGGCGAAACCGATCTCCGCGGTGAACCCCAGCAGCTCGCGGGCGCGGGCCGGATCGGCCACCACGTGCCGGACGTCGGCCGTGCGGGCGCCGCCGACCACCTGGGGCGCCGGGCCGCCGCAGGCGCGGGCCAGCTCTTCGGCCAGCTCGCCCACCGTGTGCGGGGTGCCCGAGCAGACGTTCAGGGGCGTGATGTCGCCCTCCGGGCCGTCCGTCCGGAGAGCCAGGACGTTCGCCCTGGCGACGTCGTGGACGTGCACGAAGTCGCGCTGCTGGCCGCCGTCCTCCAGCACGCGCGGGGCTTCGCCGCGCTCCAAGGCCGAGCGGAACAGCGACGCCACCCCCGCGTACGGGGTGTTCTGCGGCATCCGCGGGCCGTAGACGTTGTGGTAGCGCATCGCCCACACGCTGCCGCCCGACTGGCGCGCCCACGCGCCGGCGAAGTGTTCCTGCGCGAGTTTCGACGCCGCGTACGAGCTGCGCGGGTTCAACGGCGCGTCTTCCGGCACCAGCCGCCAGCCCAGCTCGGCGTCGCAGGCCGGGCAGCGCGGCTCGAAGCGGCCGGCGTCCACATCGGACTGACGGCGCGGCGACGGTGTCACCACGCCGTGGTCCGGGCACGCGTACCGGCCTTCGCCGTAGACGACCATCGAGGACGCCAGCACCAGCTTCCGCACCCCGGCCGCGTGCATCGCGGCCAGGACGATCGCCGTGCCGTAGTCGTTGTGCAGCGCGTACGACGGCGCGTCCGACGGGTCGACGCCGTGGCCGACCACCGCCGCCTGGTGGCAGACGGCGTCGACGCCATCCAGCAGCTCCGCGACGATTTCGGTGTCGGTGACGTCGCCGAGGAGGAACCGGTGCCGGGAGGTGTACGCCGGTGGGGTGCGGGAACCGTGCGCCTTCTGGAGCAGGTTGTCGAGCACCACGACCTCGTCACCCCCCTCGACGAGCAGATCGGCGATGTGTGACCCGATGAACCCGGCTCCGCCGGTGACCAGTACGCGCACACCGGCCACGCTAGGGGGTCACGCGGGGGCGTGCCCAGGTGTGCGCGGCGGCGTCACCGGATCGTCAGAACTCACCCGGCACCTCCCGGCGCCGGGTGGCCGAAACCGACTACGGTGGGCGCCATGGAACGGAGTGCACAACGGCTGGGCCGGGCCCTCGTGGTCATCGTGGACGATCGCGTGGCGCACGGCGAGCACGAGGACACCACGGGACCGCTGGTCACCGAGCTGCTCGAAGAAGCCGGCTTCATCGTCGACGGTGTGGTGGTCGTCGGAGCCGAGATCGTGGATGTCCGCAACGCGCTCAACACCGCCGTGATCGGCGGTGCCGACCTGGTGATCACCGTCGGCGGCACGGGTGTGCTGCCGCGGGACAACACCCCGGACGCCACCGCCGGCGTGCTCGACCGGCCGATCCCGGGCATCAGCGAGGCGATCCGCGCGTCCGGCCTGGCCGCCGGCGCCGTCGACGCGGGGATCTCGCGAGGCCTCTCGGGCGTCTCCGGCAGCACCCTCGTGGTCAACCTGGCCGGCTCGCGCTCCGCGGTGCGCGACGGCATGGCGACGCTGACCTCGCTCGTGCCGCACGTGATCGACGAGCTCTCGGGCCTCGAGGAGGTCTGACCCCGGCTGGGGGTGACGGGATGCCCGTCGCTCCCGGCTTCGAGGTTCGCTCTGGAGTTGTCAAAGAACGCGTCGTGGGACACTGGGCGCATGCCGGGACCGGAGCGCGACCCCAAGACCAGTGGCGAGTGGCGCCGCCGGGTGGACGAGATCTTCGGGGACGTCCTGCCCGAGACGACCTCCGACGAGCGTGACCCCGACCGGCGCACCGGCCTCCCGGACGACTGGTACCGGGAGAACCGGCCACCGCACCACGACCGCTGACGGCTTCAGCCGCGGCCGTTGTCGCGCTGGGCCTGGGCGCGCAGCAGGTCGCGGATCTCGATGAGCAGCTCGACGTCGGTCGGCTCCGCCGGGCCCGGCTCCTGGCCGCGCTTGCGCCGCTCCTGGACGTGCTTCACCGGCAGCACGATCACGAAGTAGACCACCGCCGCGACCAGCACGAAGTTGATCGCCGCGTTGATCACGCCGCCGAAGTCCAGGAAGGTGGCCTTGTTGTTGTCGAAGATCTGGTAGCCCAGGCCGTTCGCGGCGTTGGTGCCGCCGATCGTGCTGATCAGCGGCTTGATGAGGCCGTTCGTGAAGGCCGTGACGATCGCCGTGAACGCCGAGCCGATGACCACCGCGACGGCGAGGTCCACGACGTTGCCGCGCATCAGGAAGTCCTTGAAACCCTTGAACACTTTCTCTCCTCGAAGACGGGGCTGGTGGAGGCTAGCGGAGAGTAACCGTTACCGGTCGCTCCAGTGAAATCGCCGCCACCCTCGTCGCAATCGCCTCCGGGAACCGGAGCAGCACCAAGGGTCCTTTGGCCGCGGACGCCTCACGCTTTCCCACCGTCACCACCGTCGCACCACCGGCCAGCACGGACGCGGGCACTCCCGGTTCCGGCGCCGCCACGACGTCGACCCGCTGGCCGGGCCGCAGGAGCTCGGCGACGGCCGCATCGGCCAACCGGACCGGCACGGTCGCCGTGCCGGGATCACCCGAGGCGGGGATGGCCGAAGCCAGCCGGACGTCGGTCAACGGCTCACCGGCCCGGACGGCGCCCGCCAGCAGCTGCCCGTCGACGACGTCGAGGGTGCTCAGCACGCCCGAGGGACGGGCGTCGTCGGGGAGGTCGGCCAGCCGGACGTCGGCCGCGCGCAGAGTCGCGCCGGAAGGGAGGTCGTGCGCCGCGACGACCGTCGGAGTCGTCGGCGCGCCTCGCGCGGAGCCGGGATGGGCGAACAGCAGAGCACCGGTCAGCAGCAGGCAGGCGGCGAGCCAGCGGCGCATCAGCCGCGTCCGCCGGCCCTGCAGCCGGGTCAGGTCAGGTGGGTGGAGCTTCGCCAGGACGTCCACGGGTCCCCCTCGGTCGGATCGGGTGCGGCGCGGTGCCGCACGAGATCGACGTTAGGGAAGCCGGACGAGCCGCCGGAAGGGCTTCGTCCGGCATCTGTGGATAACCGGGGTGTTGTGGACAACTCGCGGCTCAGGAGGCCGCGGCGGTCGTCTTCGTCGTGGTCGAGGAGGAAGATGCCGAGCTCGTGTCCGACTTCGTCTCGGTCTTGGTCTCGCTCTTCGCCGGGGCCGACGCGGTGCTCGACTTGCTCGAGTCGCGCGAGTCGGTGCGGTAGAAACCGCTGCCCTTGAAGACGACGCCGACCGAGCTGAAGACCTTGCGCAGCGTGCCGGAGCACTGCGGGCACACGGTCAGGCTGGGGTCCGAGAACGACTGCACGGCTTCGAACCGGTGGTCGCATTCTTTGCAGGCGTACTGGTACGTAGGCACTGACGGCTCCTTCACTGGCACTCATCCGACAAGAGTGCCAACCCAATTGTGCTGGATGACATTCCCCGAAAGCAATTCCTGGTTGCTCACATCGGCAGCTCGAGCACGCCTCGAGCGGGCGTCAAGGCCCCGCTCATGCGTACGTCGTGAGCCTCCCCGGGCAGCCGCTCGACCAGCTCTTCGTCCCGCACGACGGCGAGCAGGGCCGCTCCGGGCGCGGCGAACACCAGCGAGCGATCGTAGTGGCCGGCGCCCCGGCCGAGCCGCACGCCCCGGTGGTCCACGGCCAGCGCGGGCACCAGGACCAGCTCCGCCGCGCCCACGGCGCCGGCACCCAGGCGTTTCCCGCCGGGCTCGCGGATCCCGCGGAACAGGCTGGGGACGAGATCGGCCTCGCCGGTGTACTCGGCCCAGTCGAGCGGTTCCGACCGCGACCGGATGACCGGCAGCAGCACCCGCGCCCCGCCGGCGGCCAGCGCGTCGGCGAGCGCCGCCGTGCCCGGTTCGGCGCCGAAGGGAAGGTAGGCGCACACGGTCGTGGCTGTGACCTTCGACACCGCGTTGACCAGCGCCGACGCCTCTTGGGCGTGCGATTCGGGGGTCTGGGCCGCTCGCGCGCCCGAAAGCCGCGCACGCCACTCCGCCTTGCTCAGGTGCTCATTGCCCAGCGCATGCATGACCTCACGTTAGGCTTTGCGCCCATGACGGGCGCCGCAACCTCCCAGACGTTCAGAACCGCCATCGTGCCTGCCGCCGGCCTCGGCACGCGCTTCCTGCCGGCGACGAAGGCCGTGCCCAAGGAGCTGCTGCCGGTGGTGGACACGCCGGGGATCGAGCTGGTCGCGGCCGAGGCCGCCGCCGCGGGGGCCGAACGCCTGGTCATCGTGACCTCGCCGGGCAAGGACGCCGTCGTCCGGTACTTCGAGGAGCAGCCCGAGCTCGAGAAGAACCTCGAGGCCAAGGGCAAGACCGAGCTGCTGGAGAAGGTGCGTCGCGGGTCCGCCCTGCTCGCCGTCGAGACCGCCATCCAGGAGCAGGCGCTCGGGCTCGGCCACGCCGTCGCGCAGGCCGAGCCGAACCTGAAACCGGACGACGAGGCCGTCGCCGTGCTGCTGCCGGACGACCTCGTGCTGCCCACCGGCGTGCTCGAGCGGATGAGCGCGGTGCGGGCGCAGTACGGCGGCAGTGTGCTCTGCGCGTTCGACATCCCGAAGGCCGAGATCTCGCCGTACGGCGTCTTCGACGTCACCGACACCGACGACCAAGACGTCAAGCGCGTGCACGGGATGGTCGAGAAGCCGAAGCCGGAGGACGCGCCGTCGACCTACGCCGCGGCCGGCCGGTACCTGCTCGACCGGGCGATCTTCGACGCGCTGAAGCGGATCACCCCGGGCAGCGGCGGGGAGCTGCAGCTGACCGACGCCGTCGCGCTGCTGATCACCGAAGGACACCCCGTGCACGTCGTCGTGCACCGGGGCGGCCGCCACGACCTGGGGAATCCGGGTGGTTTCCTGCGCGCCGCGGTCGATTTCGCGCTTGAAACGCCCGAGTACGGTCCATCTTTACGGGCGTGGCTGACGGAACGGATCGGGACAGATCGCCCATGACGGAATCCCTCGACGCGGCACGGCCCGAAGTGGCCGAGGAGGAGGCCGAGTTCCGCTCGGTCGACGCGCAGATCTCGATGACGCTGGACGCCGCCGTCCGGCCCCAGCCGGTGCGGGTGGCGATCTCCGAGGCCCAGGGCCTGCTCTGCGCCGAGGAGGTCGTCGCCGAGCACGCGCTGCCCGGCTTCGACCAGGCCGCGGTGGACGGGTACGCGGTGCGCAGCGTCGACGTCCGCGCCGCCGGCGAGGAGCCCGTGCAGCTGCCGGTCGTCGGAGAGATCGCGGCGGGCTCGCGCCAGCCGCGGCGCCTGCAGCCCGGCCAGGCGGTGCGGGTCGACACCGGCGCGCCGCTGCCGACGCTGGCCGACGCCGTCGTGCCGCTCGCCTACACCGACGGGCACCAGGCCCGGGTCACCGTGCACCGCTCGGTGCCGTCGGCGGGGTACGTGCGCCGCGCCGGCGAAGACGTCCAGATCGGCGACGTCGCCGTGCGCAACGGCGACACGATCGGCTCGGCGCAGGTCGGCCTGCTCGCCGCCGTCGGCCGCGCGAAGGTCCTCGTCTACCCGCGGCCGCGGGTCTCGATCGTGTCGGTCGGCGACGAGCTGGTCGACATCGACCGGACGCCGTCGGTCGGGCAGGTCTACGACGTCAACTCCTACGCGCTGGCCGCGGCCGCGCGGGACGCGGGCGCCGAGGTCAGCCGGGTCGGCATCGTGGCGAGCGAGCCGAAGCGGCTGCGGGAGATCGTCGAGGGCCGGCTGCTGATGTCGGAGATCGTCGTGGTCGCCGGCGGCGCCGGGGGCTCCTCCGGCGACGAGGTCCACGCGGCGCTGTCCGACCTCGGCCGCATCGACATGACGCGGGTGGCGATGCACCCCGGCTCGGTGCAGGGGTTCGGCAGGCTCGGGCCCGACTCGGTGCCCACGTTCCTCATCCCGGGCAACCCGATGAGCGCGCTGGTGGTGTTCGAGGTGCTGGTGCGACCGCTGATCCGGGCGGCGCGCGGGACCCGCAACCCGCACCGGCGGATCGTCGGCGCGCGGCTGCTGTCGCCGATCACCTCGACCGAGGGGCGGCGTGGTTACCTGCGCGGCCAGCTCCTGCGCGACGAGGCCAACGGCGAGTACCTGGTCCAGCCGCTCGGGCAGTCCGGGGCGCACCTGCTCGCGTCGCTGGCCGAGGCGAACTGCCTGATCAACGTGCCGGAAGAGATGACCGACGTCCCCGCGGGCGAGCAGGTCCAGGTCACGTTCCTGGCGCAACGGGCCTGATGAACTCCGTGTCCGGCGTGTCCTACCCGGTCGAAAGCCGCCACCCGGGCTGGCCGGCGAGGCTCGGGCCGCTGCGCGTGCCCGCGGGCGAGGTCGCGGTCCGGCCGGTCCGGCTGCGCGACGCCGGCGAGTGGAGCCGGATCCGGCTCCGGGACCGGGCGCACCTCGAGATGTGGGAGCCGACCGGCGTCGGCCCATGGCCGGAACGCAACGCCTTCTGGTCGTGGCCGTCGCAGTGGGCGGCGCTGCGTTCGCTCGCACGGCGTGGTCAGTGCCTGCCCTTCACGATCACCCTGAACGGTCGTCTCGCGGGCCAGATCACTGTGGGTAACGTCATCCGGGCGTCGCTGCGGTCCGCCTGGATCGGGTACTGGGTGTCGTCCGACGTGGTCCGCGGCGGGGTCGCGACGGCCGCCGTCGCGCTCGTCACCGACCACGCCTTCGGCCCGGCCGGGCTGCACCGGCTGGAGGCCACCGTGCGCCCGGAAAACGTCGCCAGCCTGCGGGTTCTCACCAAAGCGGGCTACCGGCAGGAGGGGCTGTTCGAGCGCTACCTCGACGTCGCCGGCGCTTGGCGCGACCACTACTGCTTCGCCGTGACGCGCGAGGAGACCGGGTCCGGGCTGGTGTCCCGGCTCGTCTCGGCGGGCCGCGCGGACTACGCCTGACGGTGATTACCCACCCGGGTCAGTGAGCGCGTTACCACATGCAGTGAGAATCACCTAATCCGGTGAGGCATTTCCGTGATCGAACCCGGCGAGCCTCCGCCCGATCTGTTACTCCTGTGACTAGCGTGATTTCAGGTGAAGGATCGGGGGAGGTGACGGGAGATGCCCAGTTCCGTGATCATCGTCGCGCTGGCCGCGGCATGGCTCGTCGTACTCGTGCCCATGGTCGCGCGCAGACGGCAGCAGGTCGCCCGGACGACCGACTCCGCGCTCGCGGCCAGGGTGGTGCGCAGTGGACGCAACGAAGACCGGGAGGAATTCGCCATGTCCGACCAGCCGGTGAAGTCCCGGCCCTCGGTCGAGGACGACCTCGCGGAGCTCGAAGCCGAGCTCGACGAGGACCTCGAAGACGAGGAGCCCGAACCCGACCCGCTCCCGCAGCCCAAACGCGGCTCGCGGGCCGAGCGCGACCGGCCCGGCTACCGGCCCGGCCGCGGCGGCTTCGACCCCGAAGCGGCGGAGATCGCGGCCCGCGCGAAGTACGGCTTCCGGCAGCGCGTCGTCGTCATCCTGCTCGTGATCGCGGTGGCCACCGCCGCCGTGGCGGGCTTCCTCACCCCGCTGGCCTGGTGGGGCCACGGCGCCGCCGACGTCGCGCTGGTCGGGTACCTCGTGTATCTGCGCCGGCAGGTGCGCATCGAGGAGGAGATCCGGCAGCGCCGGCTCGCCCGCTTCAACAGCACCCGCGCGCCGCGGCACCCCGAGCCGCGTCCGGAGGTCGAGGAAGAAGAGCCGGTCGAGCTCGACGAGGCCGAGGACGTCGAGGTCGTCGAGCCGGTCCGGCGCGAGGTCGTCGAGCGCCGCCCGTCACCGACGTCCCGCGTCCGCCGCAGCGCGGTCGTCGTCGACCTCGACGACGAGGACCCCGCGTTCGAGGAGCTCGACGAGCCCGGGACCGGGCCTTACCGCCGGGCCGTCGGGGAGTGACCCCCCGGCGGATTGTGCTCGCAGGGCACTGCTAAGCTCTACGAGCACGATCAAGGGGCTGTAGCGCAGTTGGTAGCGCGTCTCGTTCGCATCGAGAAGGTCAGGGGTTCGATTCCCCTCAGCTCCACGCTTAGGTGGCCCGTGCCCGCGGAGGGCGCGGGCCTTTTGCGTGGAGCTTCTCTGTTTTGTGGGGGTGCAACCCCCACGCCCCGCCCGGAGGGCTTCGCCCCCGGACCCTCGGCCGTGGTCACCTTTTGTTGTCAGCGATCCTTGAGTCGTTCGATGAGTTCGTTGCGGTAGTCCTGGGCTGCCTGGAGCTCTGGTTCGTTGCCGGTTGCTCGCTTCAGGGCGCCTTCGAGGATCTTCAGGCCTTGGGGTTCGTTGCCGCGGGCGTCTGCCTGTCTTGCTGCGTTCTCCAGGGCCTTGGCCAGCTTTGTCTGCGCCTCGGGTTCCTTGGTGGCCCTGTTTATCCGGATCCAGTTGCCGCCTGGGTCGATGACCGTGAAGCCCGTGTAGCGGTCGTTGCGCAGCCGGGGGCGGGTTATGCGGGGGATGCCGGAGATGAGCAGTTTTCCGTGTACCGAGCGCATTCCGGCCGCGAACGCCTCGAACAGCTCGCTGGTGTCCGGGACGATCACCAGGCACGTGCTGTACGACTGCGTCGGGTCGTAGCCTTCCATGCCGAAGAAGTGCAGGTTGATGTCTTCCCGTCGCACCGCTACGTGCGGGTTCGGCTGCGTCTGCCGGTAGGTGATCTCGAAGCCGAGCATCTCGTAGAACGACGCGATCTCGGTGATGGACGGACAGGGCAGGAGGGGAATCGTCAGTTCGTTCGCCACCGCCCGAACGTAAGCCCGGACCGGCCGAAACGACACGGAGCTATTTGCTCGTGCGAATGGGGCTCGGGTCCGGGAAGGCGCGAAAGCCACCTCGAGGTCTTTCCCCCGAGGTGGCCTTCAGCATGGTGGACTCAGCCGCGGAGGGGGCTGGTCTGGTAGTTGACGAGCTTGTAGTCACCGGATTCCTTGCGGACCACCCAGGTGGCCCGGTTCTCGTTCTCCGGGGCGATTTCGGTCGCTCCGTCGGCGAGGATGCCGCCCTTGGTGATGGCCAGCGCGACACCGTCGGTGAGGAACTTGATGCGGACCGGCTCGTCGGAGACCTTGGTGCCCCGGTAGTCGCCGGCGAACAGCTCGGTCAGGTGGGTGCGGATGGCCTCACGGCCGCGCAGCTGCTCGTCGCCGACCAGCATGCTGCCGTTGTCGGTGAACAGGTCCGCGATCGCGTTGGCGTCGCCGGCGTCCCACGCGGCCCGCAGCCGCAGCGGCACCGTCAGCACCGCTCCTTCTTCGCCGTTGGGGAACTCGCCGTAGTACCCGGCCCACTGCTTCGCCTGCGCGACCAGGTCGGCTGCCTTGGAACTCATGAATTTCTCTCCTTGGGGAACGAGGGGAACTACCAACGAAGGGTGGCGCCGGCGCCGCGCGGGCTGTTCTGGTAGCCGGCCAGGTACCACTCGCCGTCGCGCTTGACCGTGATCCAGCTCGAGCGCACCGCCAGCTCCGGCGCGATCTCGGTCTCGCCGGCGGCGAGGATGCCACCGTGGGTGCGGATCAGCGCGACGTCATCGGTCACGAACCGCAGGTCCACCGGCTGCCCGGTGACACCGCTGTCCTTGAACGGCCCGGCGTAGGCCGCCTTCATGAAGACGCGGATCTCCTCGCGGCCTTCCTTGTACACGTCGCCCGGCAGGATCAGGATGCCGTCCTCGACGAAGACGTCGGCAACACCGTCGGCGTCGTTCTTCGCCCAGGCCGCCACGAGCCGCAGCGGGACGCTGAGCACCTCCTTCTCCTTGTCGCTGGTGAACTCTCCGTAGTAAGCGTCCAAACGAGCCTGTTCGGTCGTCGTCATTCCGGCCCTCTTCTCGCGGGTTACGGGGGTCGGTCTGCCGATGAGGACACGACAAACCTCCCCACGATGGTCGCGGCCGACCCGGCGGCGACGCGTCTTCATTCATGCGGCAGCTCAGGAGACGTCGGGGTCGTGGTGGCGCTGCAACGCTGGCGCGGACCTGTTCCGACCCAGAAAGCGGTCCAGTCCATGAATGCGATTCCCGAACGTGCCGGAGTGGTGACCTTCCGCGGCCGCCCGGTCACCCTCGTCGGCCCGGTTGTGACGACGGGGGACGCGGCGCCGGACTTCACTGTCGTCGCCCCCGACATGTCCCCGCTGACCTTCTCCACGCTCTCCGGGACGGTCCGCGTCATCTCCGTCGTGCCGTCGCTGGAGACGCCGGTGTGCGACCTGCAGACCCGCCGCTTCAACGACGCCGTCGCGGAGCTCGGCGAGGTCACCGTGCTGACCGTTTCGGTCGACCTGCCCTTCGCGCAGGCCCGCTGGTGCGGCGCGACCGGAGCGGACGCCGTCCGCGTCGTCTCCGACCACCGCGACCTCTCGTTCGGCACGGCGTACGGCGTGGCGATCAAGGAGTTTCGCCTCCTCGCGCGTGCGGTGTTCGTGGTCGACGCGACCGACACCGTCGTGTACGCCGAGTACGTCCCGGCGATCGAGGAGCAGCCCGACTACGACGCCGTCATCGCCGCCGCGAAGGCCGCCGAGGGCACCCGCCGGGCCGCCTGACCGGCCGCACCGGCAATGCAGAAGGCGCTCCTGGCCTGGGCGGCTGCCACGCTGGGAACGACAACCGACCGGTGACAGAAGGGAGGGGACACCCGTGTCCTCTGAAGTCGACGAGTCCACATTGGACGACTACTACGGTCCGTTCACCAGCGAGCGCCAAAAAGAGGTGCTCGGCGTGCCGCTGCGCCTGGTCGAGGCCTGGGCGCGCAACGACGTGGACGCCGTGGTGAACGTGTTCACCAAGGACGGCACCCTGATCCTGCCCGGCGACGTGTACAAGGTCGGCCGTGACGAGATCCGGTCGTTCCTGTCCGCGGCCTTCGCCGGACCGTTCAAGGGATCCCGGATCACCGGCAAGCCGGTCGACCTGCGGCTCGTGAACGACTCCGTCGCGCTCATCCGCACCCACGGCGGCATCCTCGCGCCGGGCGAGACCGAGATCTCGCCGGAGCTCGCCGTCCGCTCCACCTGGACCGTGGCCAAGGCCGACGACGGCGTCTGGTACCTGGCCGGCTACCAGAACAGCCCGCGCGGCAACGGCGCGACGCTGCGCTGGTAGCCCCGATCCCCGGACGAAGGAGACCCGTTATGACCGCTCCGACCACCGCGCCGGAAATCCTGGCCTCGTACGGGATCGAGGAGGACACCTCGTTCTACCACGAGTTCACCGATCCCCGTGACCGCGTGGCGCTGACCGTGCCACTGCGCATCACGCACGCGTGGGCCGCCAACGACGCGGACGAGTTCGCGTCGGTGTTCACCGAGAACGGCAGCCTGCTCATGCAGGACGAGCAGCTGACCAGCCGCGAGCAGATCCGCGCGTTCATGAAGGCCGGCTTCGAGGGCGGCCTGCGCGGCGCGCACGTGAAGGGCTGGCCGCTGCAGGTGTCGTACCTGACCGACGACACCGTCATGGTGATCACCCAGGGCGGCATCGTCCTCGACGGCGAGACGGAAACCGCGCCCGCGCGCCGGATCCGCGCCACCTGGATCGTCACGAAGCAGGACGACGGGACCTGGGCGCTGCTGTCCCACCAGAGCAGCCCGATCGGCGGCTGAGCTCACCCCTGAGCCGCACAAAAAGCCCCCGGTTTCCTCGAAGTCGAGGAGACCGGGGGCTTTTCCTTGTGCCAGAGGCAAAGGCCGGGTCCCCGGCTCGATGCCGAGGACCCGGGTCGGCTCAGATGTAGGGCGTGTTCGGCTCGAGCCCGCAGAGGGAACGGCCGTACAGCTCGAAGTTGGTGTGCGGGTGCATCAGGCCGTGGAGGCTGAACGCGTGGATGTCACGCCGGATCCGCTGGATCGGCTTGCTCAGCTTGATCGACGACCCGCCGCTCGCGCGCGCCAGGATGTCGACGGACTCCTCGACCAGCTGCACGAGGCGGCCGAGCCGGCCGCGGTTGTGCATCCGCTCTTCGAGCGTCCACTTCTCGCCGGCTTCGCCCTTCTTGTCGAGGCCGGAGGCCATCCGCCAGGCGTAGTACTCGGCTTCTTCGAGCTTGAGCGCCGCCTCGGCGATCTCGAAGTGCGTGATCGGGGCTTCGCTCTGGAGACCGTAGTCGGTGAACGCGATCGGGCGCCCCGCCAAGGACTTCTTGAACTCGGCCAGGGCCGCGCGGCCCATCCCGATGGCCACGGCGATGAAGCCGGACGCGCCGGTCGGGATCATCGGGGTGCGGAACACCGGCGAAGTGGCGTTGAGCTCGGAGGCGAACTGCTCCTGGAGCACCAGCGGCATCGGCAGGACGCGCTCGGCCGGCACGAACAGGTTCTCGGCCACCGTGTTGACACTGCCGGTGCCGGCGAAGCCGGAGGTGTGCCAGTCGTCGTCGATCGTCAGGTCCGACATCGGCACCAGCGCGGCCACCGGCCACTGGCTGCCGTCCGGGGCGGGCGCCATCGCCATGATGGCCTGCCAGTGACTGTGCTTCGCGCCGCTGACGAAGTGCCAGCGCCCGTTGACGATCAGGCCGCCGTCGGTCTCGGTCGCGACGGCGGTCGGGCTCAGCGCGACGCAGATCCGCGTGGCCGGCGTGGCGAACACCTCGTCCTGGACGTGGTCCGGGAACGCCGCCGCCATCCAGTCGCCGATCGCCCACACGGCCGTGTTCCACCCGGCCGACGCGTCGGCCGCGGCGATGGTCGCCAGGACCTCGCCCATCTCGACCGCGCTCGTCTCGTGGCCGCCGTACCGGAGCGGACGGCGCATGTCGAACAGGCCGGCCTCGGCGATCGCCTCGACCACTTCGTCGTCCAGGGAGCGGTTCTGCTCCGACGATGCCGCCTTCGACTCGATCAGCGGCACCAGGTGTTCGGCCCGCTTCCGGAGCTCGTCGGCCGACACCAGGGCGTTTCCGGACATGACGTCCTCCAAATATGTCATCTGTCATCGCCGCTGCGTCGCTCGCGCGCGTTCCCCATCGACGATGCGGGAGGGGCCCGTGCGGGATCGTCTCCTCCGTTGCGCCGCGCCCGGGGGCCCGCAGCGGAGCAACGGTGGAGACGCCGGGGCACCCGGTCGCGACGACGATGGACCCCGGGTCTCCGGCGGGCACGCACGGACCCTTGTCCACCCCCCCCCCGGCCGAGGAAAGGTGACCTCGATGCGTCCCTATCGGATCGACATCCCCGATTCCGAGCTCGCAGACCTCCGCACGCGCATCGCCGCGACCCGCTGGCCGACCGCGGTTTCGGTCCCGGGCTGGGAGCGCGGCGTCCCCGCCGAGTATCTCCGCGAGCTCGCGACGTACTGGCAGGGCACGTACGACTGGCGCGCCGCCGAGCGCGAGCTGAACCAGTACCCGCAGTTCATCACCGAGATCGACGGCGCCGACGTCCACTTCCTGCACGTCACCTCGGCGGAGCCGGGCGCGACGCCGCTGCTGCTCACGCACGGCTGGCCCGGTTCGATCGTCGAGTTCCTCGACGTCATCGGCCCGCTCACCGACCCGCGCGCGCACGGCCTCGACCCCGCCCAGGCGTTCCACCTGGTCATCCCGTCGATCCCCGGGCACGGCTTCTCCGGCCCGGTCACCGAGCCCGGCTGGGACGTCAAGCGGGTCGCCGCGGCGTGGGCGGAGCTCATGGGGCAGCTCGGATACGACCAGTACGTCACCGCGGGCGGGGACTGGGGCTCGATCATCTCCCTCGAGCTCGCCCACATCGCGCCCGAGCACGTGCGGGGTGCGTACGTGTCGATGCTGCTGACCGTGCCGTCCGGCGACCCCGCCGAGATGGGGACGCTCGACGAAGAGGACTTCGGCCGCCTGGCCGAGCTGGGCCGGTTCGACGCCGAGCTGTCCGGCTACATGAAGGTCCAGACCACTCGCCCGCTCACCGTCGGGTACGGCCTCACCGACTCGCCGGTCGGGCAGCTCGCCTGGATCGTCGAGAAGTTCCACGACTGGAACAAGGCCGTCAAGACGCCCGAGGAGGAGGTCGGCCGGGACCGCCTGCTGACCAACGCCACGCTCTACTGGCTGACCGGGACCGCGTCGTCGTCAGCGCAGTTCTACTACGAGTCCGCCGCGCACCTCGGCGCGATCTTCACCCCCGGGGTGCCGCCGGCGCCGGTCACCGTCCCGATCGGTGTCGGGGTGTTCGGGCAGGACCCGGGGCTGCCGATCCGGAAGTTCGCCGACCGGGACTACAGCACCATCACGCACTGGTCGGAGTTCGAGCGGGGCGGGCACTTCGCGTCGCTGGAGCAGCCGGAGCTCTACGTCGGTGACTTGCGGACCTTCGTGGCTTCGCTGAACGGCCGGTAAAAACCGCAAAAAGAAACGGACGCCGGCGCTGCCCCTCTCGGTGGCGCCGGCGTCCGTTTTTCGGTGGTTCGGACTTTTTGCTTACTTCTTGACCGCATAGCGCAAAAGGACAACGCCGTTTTCGAACGAGGTGGCTTCGATGACCTCGAGGTTCTCGCTGCCCTCGAAGTAGCGCGTTCCCTTGCCGCGGGTGGCCGGGCAGACGCGCATCTGGACCTCGTCGACGACGCCCGCTTCGAACAGCGCGCGCACGAGGGTGAGGCTGCCCCACACCCAGATGTCCTTGCCCTTCTTCTTCTTGATTTCCTTGATCGTGGCGACCGGGTCGGCGGTGACCGTCGCGGCCGGCCAGTCCTCGCCCCACGGAGCCTCTTCGAGCGTCGTGGAAGCGACGTACTTGGTCAGGGCGTTGACCTTCTTGCCGTAGACACCCTGGTCTTCGGCGGTCGGCCAGTACCCGACGGACATGTTGTAGGTGTTGGCGCCGAGGATCATCGTGTCGACCGAGTCGATGAACGCCATCACGCTGTCCTGGAACGGACTCGTGGTGTTGTCGTCGAACGGCTCGCCGGACACGAAGCTCAGGCCGCCGTCTTCCTCGGCGACGATGTTGTCGACAGTGGCCCATTGCTGAACGATGAGTTTGCGCATGCGCCCGATGCTAGCAGAAAGCATTCCGCATACTCCTCATATGCGTTTCTCATAGGCTGTCCCGGTGATTCCGCATGGAATTGCCCGGCCAGCTCCGACGTTGCGGGGACGTCGTTTCGGCGCAGCAACGGAGAAGCCCCCGGGCGAGGGGTGCGCCACCCTGGACACGACCGCGAGCGGCGGCCCATCCCCAACGGCAACGAGAGCTGCAGGTAGCCATGAACCAGTCATCCCCACCACCGGAAAACCGGCTGCGCGGCACCTTGGGCACCCCGAAGATCGTGTTCCTCGTCGTGGCGGCGGCGGCGCCGATGGCGTCGATGATCGGCACCGTGCCGCTGGCGTTCGCCATCGGCAACGGCGCGGGCTTCCCCGCCATGTTCGTGTTCGCCGGGCTCACCCTGCTGTGCTTCTCCGTCGGCTACGCCACGATGAGCCGCCGGATCGTCGACACCGGCGGTTTCTACACCTACATCGGCGCCGGCCTCGGCAAGCGCGCGGCGGTCGGCGGCGGGCTGGTCGCGGCGATCGCCTACAACACCGCCACCGTGGGGCTCACCGGCGCGTTCGCCTACTTCGCGCAGCTGGCCGGGGCCGCGTTCGGGCTCGACCTGCCGTGGCCCGTCTGGGCCGGCGTCGGGCTGCTCCTGATGGGGCTGCTGGGGTACCGCGCGATCGACCTGAGCGTCCGCGTCCTCGCCGTGCTCATGCTGGCCGAGGTCGGCATCCTCGTGCTGCTCGACGGCGCCGTCATCGCACGCCACGGCTTCGCGTCGTTCCCCAGCGCCTCCTTCTCGCCGGGCACGGTCTTCGGGACCGCCGTCGGCGTCTCGCTGATGTTCGCCTTCATCTCCTACATCGGCTTCGAGTCCGCGGCGCTGTACGGCGAAGAAGCCCGCAACCCCAAGAAGAGCGTGCCGCGGGCGACCTACATCTCCGTGGTGCTCGTGTCGGTGTTCTACGCGCTGAGCAGCTGGGTCGGGGTCGGCGCGGTCGGCCCGGACCGCCTGCAGGCCGCCGCCGGCGAGCAGCAGGGCCTGCTGTTCTTCAACCTCAGCGACGACTACCTCGGCACCGCCATCACCGGGATCATGCAGCTGCTGCTCGTCACCAGCCTGTTCGCCGGCATGCTCGCCATGCACGGCGCCGCGAACCGCTACCTGTTCGTGCTCGGCCGCGAGCGCGTGCTGCCCCGCTTCCTCGGCGCGTCGCGGCCGAAGTCGGGCTCCCCGCACAAGGCCAGCCTGACGCAGACCCTGTTCTGCGTGCTGGTCGTCGCGATCTTCGCGCTCGCCGGCGCCGACCCGTACCTCGGCCTGTCCACCACGATGGTCGGCCTCGGCACGCTCGGCATCATCGTGATCCAGGCCGCGGCCGCGCTGTCGGTGATCGGGTTCTTCGCCCGGCGCTCCGGACGGCACTGGTGGCGCACGTTCCTGGCGCCCGGGCTGGGCTTCGCCGGCCTCGCGGTGTCGGCCGTGCTGCTGATCGGCAACTTCTCGCTGCTGACCGGGAGCGAAAACCCTGTCGTGGCGTCGCTGCCGTGGGTGCTGCTGATCGCGGCCGCCGTCGGCGTCGGCTACGCCACGTGGCTGAAGGCGCGCCGGCCCGAGCGGTACGCGGAGCTGGCCGCCGGCGCCGAGCGCGACCCGGACGGCGACAGCGCCCCGGCCACCGGCCCGGTCCGGCTCGTCCGGCCGGAGCGCGACGACCTCGCTGCCTGACCCACCCACCACGGACTTCCCTTTGAGGAGCGCAAGAATGTACGACTACGTCATCGTGGGCGCCGGTTCGGCGGGGGCCGTGCTCGCCACCCGGCTGAGCGAGGACCCGGACGTCCGCGTCTGCCTGGTCGAGGCGGGCGGCCCGGACGCCGAGCAGGACATCCACGTCCCGGTCGGCTTCGCCAAGCTGTTCCGGACCGACTTCGACTGGGACCACGACACGCACGAGGAGCCGCACCTGCAGCGCCGGCGCGTCTACCTCGGGCACGGCCGGGTCCTCGGCGGGTCCAGCGCCACGAACAACATGATCTACGTCCGCGGCAACCGGCTCGACTTCGACGGCTGGGGACAGCCGGGCTGGAGCTACGCCGACCTGCTTCCGTGCTTCCTGCGCGCCGAGGACAACGAGCGCGGCGAGTCGGAGTTCCACGCCACCGGCGGCCCGCTGCGGGTGTCCGACGGCCGCTCGAAGAACCCGATGTCGGCCGCGTTCGTCGACGCGGCCGCGGAGGCCGGGTTCAAGCGCAACGACGACTTCAACGGCGCCGAGCAGGACGGCTTCGGCGAGTTCCAGGTGACCCAGCGCGACGGCCGCCGGGAAAGCACCGCGACCGCCTACCTGCACCCCGCCGCGGGCCGGCCGAACCTCACGGTCGAGACGAACCTGCGGGTGCACCGGGTGCTGGTGGAGAACGGCCGCGCGGTCGGTGTCACCGGCGTCCGCCACGGCGAGGAGGTGACCGTCCGCGCCGAGCGCGAGGTGGTCGTCTCGGCCGGAGCGTACAACTCGCCGCACCTGCTGCAGCTGTCCGGGATCGGGCCGGCCGGCCTGCTCGGCGCGCTCGGCGTGCCGGTGGTCGCGGACCTGCCCGCCGTCGGCGCGAACCTGCAGGACCACGCGATGATCCCGCTCGTCTACACCCACGAGCAGCCGATCAGCCTGCTCGCCGCGGGCGCGCCGGAGAACGTCGCGAAGTACATGGAATCGGCGACCGGGCCGCTCGCCTCGAACGGCCCCGAAGCCGGTGGCTTCATCCGGACGTCGTCGGCGCTGGCCGCCCCGGACGCGGAGTTCCTGGCCGCGCCGGTGATGTTCTCCGACGGCGGCCTCGGCACGCCGACCGGGCACGCGGTGTCGTTCGGCCCGAGCATGCTGACCCCGCTCAGCCGCGGCAGCGTGTCGCTCGCTTCGCCGCACCCGACGGCGAAGCCGAAGATCGTGCACAACTACTTCGCCGAGCCCGAGGACCTGGCCGCCGCGGCCGAGGCGCTGCGGGTCGCGCTCGAGATCGCCCGGCAGCCCGCGCTGGCGCCGTACACCACGACGCCGTACCGGGTACCCGAGTCGGGCTCGGACGCGGACCTGCACGCCTACATCCGGGCGTACGCGCACTCGACGTACCACCCGGCCGGCACCTGCGCGCTCGGCGCGGTGGTCGACCCGGGGTTGCGCGTGCACGGCGTCGAGGGCCTGCGGGTCGCCGACGCCTCGGTGATGCCGACCGGGGTGCGCGGCAACCCGAACGCGGCGGTGATCGCGATCGCCGAGCGCGCGGCGGAGCTGATCCGGGAGACCGCACGATAGGAGTTGCGGCCGCGTGCCGATTCGTCACAGAATCGGCCACAAATGCACTAGCCGGCCGAGTACTGATCCGGCCAAAAGCAGGCCCGCCTTCGAGCGCCAAGCGACCGTTGCTGCGAGTCGGTTGGGCCGTGGCTGTGGTCGGATCAGTACTGAACGGCACAGTAGGCTGCCGATGCTATTTCCGCGTCGCCAGAGAGGGAAGGGGCGGCTATGAGCCTGCCGAAAATCGTTTCCCAGGACGAGTGGTACACCACGCACAAGGAATTCCTCGTCAAGGAGAAGGAGTTCACCCGGGCGAAGGACGCGCTGAGCGCGGCGCGCCGGGAACTGCCGATGACCGAGATCGAGAAGACCTACGTCTTCGACGGTCCGGAAGGCAAGCTCGACCTGGGGGACCTCTTCCAGGGCCGCCGTCAGCTCATCGTCTACCACTTCATGTTCCACCCCGACTGGGACGAAGGCTGCCCGGCCTGCTCGTTCCTCGTCGACCACTTCGGCAACTGGTCGCACCTGAACCAGCGCGACACGACGATCGCCGTCGTCTCGCGCGGGCCGCTGGCGAAGCTGCTCGCCTACCGGGAGCGGATGGGCTGGAACTTCGACTGGTACTCCTCGGGTGGCAGCGACTTCAACTACGACTTCCACGTCACCCTGGACGACAAGGTGGCGCCGCCGAACCACAACTTCGAGGACCGCGCGGCCCTCGAAGCGCGGGGCCTGACCGAGTTCCCCGGCATGGAGGTGCCCGGCATCAGCGTCTTCCTGCGCGACGGCGAGCGGATCTTCCACACGTACTCGACGTACGCGCGGGGGACCGAGGTGTTCGACTCGACGTTCCACGCGCTCGACCTGACGGCGCTGGGCCGGCAGGAGCCGTGGGAGAAGCCGGAAGACCGTTACTCCGGTCCGGTGAAGGGGATCCGCCGACACGACGAATACCCGGACGAGTAAAACCCGGTTTTCCGGCGATTAAACCTTCCGATGGCGATCGGGAAGGGCCTGCGGGCCATTCCCGGTCGCCATCTCGGCGTTCACGTGTGCGCCGCCGGGAAGGACCTCCGAAATTGCGGGGCCGCGCGGCGGAAAGTAACCGCGGCCCCTATACTGGGACCATGGGAATTCAACGACTGGACCACGTGGGCATTGTGGTCGAAGATCTCAAGGCCGCGGTCGCGTTCTTCCAGGAGCTCGGCATGGAGCTGGAAGGTGAGACGACGGTCGAAGGCAAGGCGACCGACCAGCTCATCGGGCTGGAAGGCGTCGTGTCGGACGTGGCGTTCGTCAAGACCCCGGACGGCAGCGGCCGGATCGAGCTGTCGGTGTTCCGTCAGCCGGTGGCCGAGGACTCCGCGCCCAAGGCGCCGCTGAACGTGCCGGGCATCCCGCGCATCACGTTCGTCGTCGACAACCTCAACGAGACCCTCGACCGCATGCGCGCCATCGGCACCGAGTTCGTGGGCGAGGTGGCGCGGTTCGGCAACTACTGCCTCTACTGCAACGTCCGCGGGCCCGAGGGCGTCATCGTCGGGCTGGTCGAGGAGTTCTGACCGGCGGCGCGAAAAAACGGACGCCGGCGATGTCGGGAAGAACGACATCGCCAACGTCCGTGCGGGGAGCTGCCGGGCGCCGGGAGGGCGTGCCGGCTACCGCATCACCATGCCGCCGTCGATGACGACGGACTGGCCGGTCATGAAGTCCGAGTCCGGGCCGGCCAGGTAGGACACGAAGTTCGCGACGTCCTCCGGCACCTCGACCCGGCGCAGCACGGCGCCCTGGGCGAACGTGGTCATCGTCTCGCGCGGCTCGTTGCCCAGCTTGGCGCCGAGCACCTTGTCGAGCTCCGCCCACATGTCGGTGTCGACGATGCCCGGGCAGTAGGAGTTGACGGTGATCTTGTGCTCCGCCAGCTCCATCGCCGCGCTCTGGGTGAAGCTCACGACGCCGAACTTCGTGGCCGAGTAGGCCGAGAACGCCGGGACACCGGTGTGGCCGGCGCCGGAAGCGGCGTTGATGATCTTGCCGCCACCGTTCTTCTTCATGGTCTCGGCGGCCGCCTGGATGCCGTACAGGACACCGAAGACGTTGACGCGGAACAGGTCTTCGAGGTCCTGAGGGGTGACCTCGAGCAGCTCCTTGGTCTGGCAGATGCCGGCGTTGTTCACCATGATGTCGAGCGAGCCCAGCGTGGTGAACGTTTCGTCGACGACGGCGAAGATCTTGTCCCGGTCGGACACGTCGCCGGGGACGACCACGGTCTTGCGGCCCAGGTCGTTGATCTCCTCGGCGGTCGCCTTGGCGGTGTCGGGGTTGATGTCGTTGATCGCGACGTTGGCCCCGTCCTTGGCGAGCCGCAGCGCGATCGCCTTGCCGATCCCCCGGCCGGCCCCGGTCACGAGCGCAGTTTTTCCAGCGAGAGTCAAGACCTTCTCCTTAGGTATCCGTGGTCAGTCGGGGCCACGGCGGTTTGCTGGTGATCTTCTGGTTCTTTTCACGCGGCCGATTCGGAGCCCTGCTCGACCGGGGTCAGCACAAAGAGCGGAATCGAGCGGGTGGTCATCCGGGTGTAGTCCTCGAACTCCGGCCAGGTTTCGATCGCGCGGGCCCACCACGTGGCCTGCTCGTCACCGGTGATCTCCCGCGCGACGAACTCGCCCTTGACCGAGCCGTCCTGGATCTGCACGCGGGGGTCGCTGGAAATGTTGTAGTACCAGCCGGGATGCTTGTCGGAGCCGGCCGACGAAGCGACGAGGGCGTACTGCCCCTCGTGCTCGATCCGCATCACCGGGACCTTGCGCGTCTTGCCCGTCTTCGCGCCCTTGCTCGTGAGCAGGACGACCGGCCGGTCGTTGTACAGGTAACCGTCGGTGCCGTTCGAGACTTCGTACTTCTCGACGTATTGGCTGATGTACTCGACCGGACTCGGCGAGTATTCCCCGTCTGTAGGCATGATTCCATTTTCTCAGTCGTCGCGTGGCAAGGCCAGCAGTTCGGCAAGTGCGGAGAAGGAATTGATTTTTCGATCTTTTCGACGACCGGGAGAACGGGAGCCGGCGGCGATCCCGCCGCCGGCTCCCGTTTCCGGCTACCGGCTCTTGTGCTGCGCGGCCAGCCGCTCCAGGGTCGGGACGAACTCGCTCGGGCTGGGCTGCGCCAGCCAGTCGTTGCGCAGGCGGTCGGCCTGGTCCTGGAAGTGCTGCTCGTCCAGCACGCGCAGGATCTGCTCGCGCATCACCAGCGGGTCGGGCTTGCTGACGTCCATGACGAGACCGGCGCCCGAATCCGTGACGTACCGGGCCAGTGCCGGGCCGAGGCTGTAGCGCGAGCGGCCGAGCCGGTCGCCCGAGCCCGGGGTCACGTGGATGTCGTGGCCGACGAAGTCGACGACGATCTGCCGCACGCCGTTGGCGATCGCCGGCGTGACCGTGCCCATGCCGCCGTGGTGGATGAGCAGGTCGCACGTCTGGATCAGCTGGTTGAGCGGGACGAAGTCCACGACGCGCACGTTGTCCGGGATCTTGTCGACCTTCGACAGCTGCTTCTCGTTGAGCGTCGCGACGACCTCGATGTCCAGCACCGAAACGGCTTCCAGCAGCGCCGGGATGTGCGCCCAGCCCTCGGCCATGAACGACCGCTCGGACAGGCCGAGGGAGATGGCGACGCGGGGACGCTCCGGCTTCGGGTAGATCCAGTCGGGCATGACCTGCTGCTTGGCGTGCGGGATCCAGCGCAGCGACAACGGCTTCGCGGAGACGAACGGCCCGACCGCCGGCGGCTGCGGGTTCACCGTGAACTGCCCGACCAGCAGCTCCTGGTTCACCTCGACGCCGTAGCGGTCCGCCATGCCGCGGACGGTCTCGGCGAGCGGGTTGTCGACCTCGACCCCGGACTCCTTGACCCGGTTGACGCGGTCGATGCTGGCGCAGAAGACGTCCGGACAGGTCCACCAGCGCGCCTGCGCGGCCCCGACCGCCTTGCCCGCGACCGCGCCGCCCGGCATGCAGGGGTCCCACAGCACGAGGTCGGGCTGCCAGGTGCGGAAGAAGCTCACCAGGCCGTCCATCGCGGGCATCGGCTCGGCCGGGTCACCGCGGTAGGGCAGGAAGTCCCACATCGAAGGCACGTAGTACTGCGTGAGCACGTTCCAGTGCTCCCGGTCCGGGTCGTCCTTGGTGAACGCCAGGGCTTCGGTGATCTTCTTGAGGTCGACGCGCTCGTCGACGTACGGCGACGCCGGCCCGAGCAGCGGGGTGCTGTCGGCTTCGCAGATCGACACCGGGGTCAGGCCCATCGCGGCGACCTCGTCCGCGATCGCGGGGTGGGACGTGACGACGACCTCGTGGCCCGCCGCCTTGAGCGCCCACGCGAGGGGAACCAGGGGGTAGAGATGTGCTGAAGCCGGCCAGATGACGAATGCTACGCGCATTGCGAACTCCTTAGACGTTGCCTCGGTCCGACACCACGGTCTTCCGAAACCACCTTCACGGACCACCTCGGAATTGCGGTGAGTAAAAAACTCACGTCTTCGGGCGCTTGAGTGTGGGTTTTCGGGGCATTGTTTTCACCGGGACGTCGGAAGGCGGGAACACCGGGCTCAGCGTGCGTAGGCTTCGAGGGCGTCGGCCCCCGCCTTCGCGCCACCGCAGTTCTCGATGATCTGCTGGTACCGCTTCACCCCGGCCAGGATCTCCTCGTCGTGCGTGATCTGTTCGACCGCGCTGCGCAGTGTCGCGGCGTCCAGCGTGGCGGGGTCGAGGACCCGAGAGAGGCTTTCCTGCTCGGCGCGCGTCGCGATCAGCTGGCACATCGGCACCGGCGGCACGATCACCATGGGGACACCGAGGGTCGTCGAGTCGAAGAGGGTCTTGATGCCCGTGTGCGACACGACCGCCGAGGCGTGCTTGAGGACGTCCAGCTGCGGGAAGTGCGGGCGGACGTCGAAGTTCGCCGGAATGGGGCCGAGCTCGCCGACGTCCAGCTTGTGCGCGGCCAGTGCGATGTTCCAGTCGAGGTCACCGAAGGCCTCGAAGCACGTCTTGTAGAACTGCGGGTTGTTGTTGAACAGCGTGCCGAAGGAGATGAACAGCGTCTTCTTCGCAGGGTCCGCGGGCGCCCAGGTGCCGGCCTGCAGCTCGCTGTTGTCCAGCGGCCCGATGAACTGGAACCGCTCGTCGAACGTTTCGGGGCCGTACTGGAACTCCTTGGGGATCAGCACGAGGTTCAGGCCGTCCGGCGACGTCCCTTCGAGGGCGTCGTCCTTCCACTCGACGCCGTACTCCGCCGCGGTCTCCTTCATCGCCGCGAAGTAGTTGTGCCACGGCCACCCGGGGTCCTGTGCGGTCCAGTCGTCGGCGACGGCGATGGCGTCACGCATGCCGAGGGCTTCGTTGAAGGCGAAGTGGGGCACCAGGGACGCGGCCGGCACGTCGAGGATCTTCGCCAGGATGCGGCCGGCTTCGGTGGTGAGGTCGTAGCAGAGCACGTCCGGCGGGTCGGCGGTGAACTCGCGCAGCAGGATCGGGAGGCTGTCGCGGACGCTGGTCGACATCGCGCTCAGCATCTCGTCGACGCGCTCGTCGGTCGCGCCTTCCGGCCAGAACATGGGCGGCACCTTGGCCGGGATCTCGAGGACCTTGGCACCGGTGGCCGCGACCGCGGGCACGCACTCCGGGCCCGTCGCGTAGGTGACGCGGTGGCCACGGGCCAGCAGCTCCGGGACGAGCGGGAGCATCGGGTTGACGTGGCCGTGGGCCGGCTGGACGACGATGGCGACATGCATGGGTGTGGACCCCCGGAGTAGAGGAGTTTCGACGCGAAGAACGGGTGAATCCGGCTGCGGGGGGGGGGGGGGGGGGGGGGGGGGGGGGGGGGGGGGGGGGGGGGGGGGGGGGGGGGGGGGGGGGGGGGGGGGGGGGGGGGGGGGGGGGGGG
>NZ_JBVJON010000017.1:0-33013 GCF_055583145.1 Amycolatopsis sp. NPDC104819
CTCCTCCTCCGCACAGGGGGAGGGGGGGAGAGAAAGAGAAGGAGGCGGCCCCCCCCCCCCCCCCCCCCCCCCCCCCCCCCCCCCCCCCCCCCCCCCCGCGTCGTCAGGCCGCCTTGCGGGCGGTCCGGGTGCCGGCGACCAGGTCGGCGGCACGTTCGCCGATGACGATCGCGGACGCGTTCGTCGCGCCGCGGCCGATCGTGGGCATCACCGACGTGTCGGCGATCCGCAGGCCTTCCAGGCCCTGCACCTTCAGCTCGGCGTCGACGACCTTGCCCATCGCCGCGCTGCCGCCCGCGTGCCAGATCGGGTGGGCGATGCTGCGGATGAAGGCGAGGACGTCGTCCGCCTTGTCCGAAGCCGGAACCTGGTACCCACGCGTGGTGTAGCGGCTCAGGGCCGGCTGGCTCGCGATCTCCAGCGCCGCCCGGACACCCTCGACGGCCACTACGCGGTCGTCCTCCGTGGTCAGGTAGTTGTGCTCGATCTTCGGCTTCGTCGTCGGGTCCGCCCCGATGATCGACACCTGCCCGCGGCTTTCCGGGGTCAGCATGACCGGGCCGAAGGTGACCGCGTGCTCGGTCGGCACCGAAAGCCCGCTGTCCGGGAACATCATCGGCCCGCAGTAGAACGAGACGTCCGGCGCGGGCAGGCCCGGCTTGGTGCGGATGAAGCCGCCGCCCTCCGGCCCGTTCGAGGTGAACGGCCCGGTGCCGTGCTCGAAGAACTCGGCCATCTCGGCGTCACCGGCCGCGATCGTGCTCACCGGCTCGTCGTGGGCGTAGATCAGCGGGACGAACAGGTGGTCCTGCAGGTTGCGGCCGACCTCCGGGTGGTCGACGGCGACGTCGACACCCGCGCCCTCCAGCACCCCGGCGGGCCCGATCCCCGAGTACATCAGCAGGGTCGGGGTGTTGTAGGCGCCCCCGGAGACGATGACCTCGGCCTCGGCGGAGAAGGTCAGCTCCTCGCCGAACCGCGTGCCGGTCACGCCCGTGACGCGCGTGCCGTCGAGGACCAGGCGCAGCGCGTGGAAGTTCGTGACCACCGTCAGGTTGGGCCGGTCGAGCGCGGGCTTCAGGTAGGCGTCCGCGACGCTCCACCGGCGGCCGTCGCGCTGGGTGAGCTGGAACCGGCCGAAGCCGTCCTGCGTCTCGCCGTTGAAGTCGTCGTTCGCCGGGTGGCCCGCCTCGAGGGCAGCCTCGATGAGCGCCGTCATGGTGATGTTGTTCGAACGGCCTTCCGAGACCCGCAGCGGCCCGCCGACACCGTGGTAGCGGGACTCGCCGCGCTCGTTGTCCTCGGCGCGGCGGAACAGCGGCAGCAGCTCGTCGTAGCTCCACCCGGGCTGGTTCCAGCTGTTGTAGTCCAGCGGGTTGGCCCGGATGTAGAGCATGGCGTTGATCGAGCTCGTGCCGCCCAGGACCTTGCCCCGGGGGATGAAGATCCGGCGCCGGTCGAGACCCGGCTCGAAGTGCGAGTCGTAGTCCCAGTCCACGCTGGTGCGGAACAGGTCGCCGAACAGGGCCGGGATGTGGATCGTGTCCAGCGTGTCCTGGCCGCCGGCTTCCAGCAGCAGCACCCGCTTGTCGGGGTCTTCGCTGAGGCGAGTGGCGACGACGGTCCCCGCCGAGCCGGCTCCGACCACGATGTAGTCGTACATCTGAACTTCCTTCCGAGTTTCGGGGGACACGCCGGTCACGGGGCGATGTCGCCGGCCGGGCTGAGCCGCCCGACCACTTCGGCCACCGCCTGGCAGGCCCGCGCGATCTCTTCGGTGGTGGTCACCAGCGGCGGGGCGAGGACCAGGTTGTGGGCGTACGGACGGGCGATCACGTTGTGGCGCGCGCGGATCTCGAACGCGACGGCGTCGCCGACGTGCCACTCGACCGGGATCTTGTGGTCGCGGTCCGACACGAGCTCGATCGCGGCGAGGGTGCCCTCGACGCGGACGTCGCCGACCGTGGGCAGGTCCTTGAGCCCGGCCAGGCCCTCGCGCAGCTCGGCCTCGATCTCGCGGGCGCGGCCCAGCAGGCCCTCACGCTCGATGATCTCGATCGTCTCGAGCCCGAGGGCGCAGGCGACCGGGTGACCCTGGAAGGTGTAGCCGTGGAAGAAGCCTTCCTCACCGATGATCGTGTCGGCGATGGCGTCGGTCATCACGGTCGCGCCGAGCGCGGCGTACCCGCCCGCGATGCCCTTCGCCAGGGTGATCATGTGCGGGCGCATGCCGCGGTTCGGGGCGTCGAACCAGGAGCCGAGCCGGCCGAACGCGGTGACGACCTCGTCGGCGACGAGCAGGATCCCGTGCCGGTCCAGGACTTCCTGGATCCGCGGCCAGTAGTCCTCCGGCGGCGCGACGACACCGCCGCCCGCCATCACCGGCTCGCCGATCATGGCGGCGATGTTGCCCGCGCCGATCCGCTCGATGGTCGCTTCCAGCTCCGCGACGCAGAAGTCGGTCGTCTCGGCGCCGCCGTACATCTCGGCCCGGTACGGGTACGGCGGGGTCAGCTTCTCGAAGTTGGGCAGGTTCGGCCCGACACCGTGCTGCATCTGCGGGAGGCCGGTGGCCGTGCCGCTGCCGTAGGTGGCGCCGTGGAAGGAGTAGTGGCGGGAAAGGATCCAGGTGCGGTCGGGCTCGCCGCGGCGGAAGTGGAACAGCCGGGCGGCCTTGATCGCCGTCTCGACCGCTTCGGAGCCGCCGTTGGTGAAGAACACGCGGTCCAGGCCCTCCGGGGCGAGACCGGCGATGCGGGTGGCGAGCTGGATCGCCTTGTCGTTGGAGAACTCGAGCAGGCTGGTGAAGAACTCGATCCGCTTGATCTGCTCGGCGGCGATCTCGGCGAGCTCCGGGCGGCCGTGACCGATCGGCGAGTGCCAGACGCCACCGCCGGCGGCGTCGAGGTATTCGTTGCCCTCGGCGTCCCACACCGTGGAGCCCCGGCCACGGGTGATGATCACGCGATCCTTGATGTACCCCCGCTGCATGGACCGCACGAGGTGGCGACGGTCCAGCTCGTCGAGCTCAGCGGCGCTGAGGGAGTCGTTGTTGCCCATGATGACGGAACCTCCGGGTGGAGAGTGGGTCGTGGTGGCTCGGTGCTCGCCTGCCAGGGTGCCGCCCGGGCACCCCGGCAGGCGTCTCTTCGGTTGCGGGCAGCCCCGGTCAGGCCGCGGCGCGGCCCGGCTCGGCGGTGCCGGTGTCCGGCTTGGTGGTGTCCGGCTTGGTGTCCTCGCCGCCGCCGGTGATCGGCTGCGGGCGGGCCGCGCGGCGCGAACGGCCCCAGCGCCGCATCGCCGGCCGCTCGACCGAGATGTACAGCAGCCGGGCCACGACCAGCGCGACACCCATCATGACCAGCATGAAGAGGATCCCGGGGAGCACGCCCATCTTCCCGCCGCCCGGCAGCACCTTCGCGGCGATGAACAGCCCGAGCGAGAGCAACGGCAGGTGGACCAGGTAGAAGGAATACGTGGTCTCACCGAGCCAGAGCGCGGGCTTGCTCTCCAGGAAGCCCGGGCGGCTGCGGTCGCGGGTCGCGGCCGAGCCGACCAGCAGGGCCGCCGGGAAGGCGAACATGCCCGAGAAGCCGTAGTAGGCGGGCAGGAACGCCGTCGTGAAGGCGTAGACGCCGATGGCGATGGCCGCCGCCCAGCCGACCTTGATCTTCGGGAACCGCTTCTCCTGCACCAGCCGCGCGGTGAGCATGCCGATGAAGAAGTCGGGCAGCCGCGTGATCGGGAAGAACAGGAGCGCCTTGTGCTGGGCCCAGGTGCCCGACGGGAAGAGCGGGCTGGGCGGGCCGCTGGGCAGGATCGCGCCGACGACGACCGTGGTCAGCAGGACGAGCAGCCCGGTGGCGAACCACCACTGCCACACGCGGTCGGTGCGGATCCGCCGCACCAGCTTGAAGGCCAGCGGGAACAGCAGGTAGAAGAGCATCTCGACGCCCAGCGTCCACGTCACCGGGTTGGGCGACGGCGCGCCGAACGTGACGTCGGTGACCCAGGCCTGCTGCAGGAACAGGTAGTTCACCAGGAGCGGGCCGAGGCCGATCGTCGCGCCGAGCAGGAGTGTCACGCCGAGCGCCGGCAGGAACGTCACCAGGTGGTTCGGGATGATCCGCAGGAAACGGCGGCGCCAGAAGTCCCGCAGCCGGTAGCCGGCCCCGGTCGACCAGGTGAGGACAAAACCGCTGAGCACGAAGAAGAGCGACACACCGAAGTGGCCGCCGTTGATGCCGATGAACGTGAAGTCGTGCGCGAGCTGGGCGTTCGCGAACGGCGCCAGGTAAGCGGCGTGGGTGATGAAGACGAGCAGGGCGCCGAAGAGACGCAGGCTCGTCAGCGCCGGGCGCGCGTCCCCGCGCGCGTCGATCGAGTACTGGGTCACGCAGATCACTCCCGATGTTCGTGGGCGCGTCGCCCCGGGGGATCCCCGGCTCCGACTCACCTGGATGCGGCCCAACAATCCGCCAGCCGCGGGCGTGCGCACGTCTCGTCGCGTGCGGTCTCGGCGTCAGTTCGCGGCGCCGCAGAGGGCGAGCAGCAGGAACCGGGTGAGCGCGACGTCGATCGGGCCGCCGGCCGGGTACCGCGTGAGGTTGTAGGCGAAGCTGACCTGCCGGCTGCCATCCACCCGGCGGATCGAGCCCGCGCCGTACCCGAAGACGGCGCTGCCGTGGCCCCAGGTCGGGCCGCACGGCATGAGCGTGCGGCCGATGCCCAGGCCGTACCCGGCGCCGCCGGGGTCCTTCGGGTCGTTCGGCACCACGGTCAGCATCTCGGTGAGCAGGTCGGGGCGCAGCACCCGGCCGGTGAGCAGCGCGGTGTAGAAGCGGTCGAGGTCCGCGGTCGTCGACGTCAGGCTCCCGGCGGTCCAGGCCCACGACATGTTGTAGACGCTGAAGTCCCGCAGGGTGCCGTCACTCCAGGGCACATACCCCTTGGTGTGCGGGCCGACGAGGTACGGGTTGGCGCCGGGGAAGGAGGTGTGCGACAGCCGCAACGGCGTCGTGATGCGCCGGGCCACCTCCTGCTCGACCGGCCGGTGCGTGACCTTCTCGATGATCAGCCCGGCGAGGATGTAGTTGGTGTTGGAGTAGAAGTACGCGGCGCCGGGCGCGCCGGTCCGGGGGAGAGCCAGGCCGAGCGCGACCAGGTGTTCCGGGGAGACGGTCTCGGTTTGGTAGCGCGCGATGTCATCGTCCGACCGGATGAGCGTGGTCTGGTAGTCGTTGATGCCGGTGGTCTGCTGCAGCACCATCCGGACGGTCACCCGCGTGGAAAGGTCCGGTGGCAGCAGGTCGCCCAGGTAACGGCCCACGGGATCGTCCAGGTGCACCCGGTGCTCGCCGACGAGCTGCAGGAGCGTGGTCGCCACGAACGTCTTGCCGATGCTGCCGGCGCGGAACGCCAGCCCGGGACGCATCGGCGCGCCGGTGGCGACGTCGGCGACCCCGCTGGCCCCGCGCCAGACCTTCGTGCCGTCACGCACTTCCGCGAGGAGACCGGGAACTCCGGCGTCCCGCACCGCGTCCAGGGCCGCCTGCAAGGCCTCGGTGTCGCTGGAGCGCGACGGCGTGGCCGTCGCCGGCGTGCCGGACAGGGCCATCAGCACCACCGCGCC
Source organism: Amycolatopsis sp. NPDC104819 (assembly GCF_055583145.1). Classification (NCBI taxonomy): domain Bacteria; kingdom Bacillati; phylum Actinomycetota; class Actinomycetes; order Pseudonocardiales; family Pseudonocardiaceae; genus Amycolatopsis; species Amycolatopsis sp. NPDC104819. The sequence continues at coordinate 5,633 of NZ_JBVJON010000017.1, forward strand.
GACGGCGAGAACTGCGGTTCGTCGAAACACCGGACCTCCGGACACCCCACGATGCGAGTCTTGGGTTCCTACTGTGCCGTGCGTGCGCGGGTGACCACGTCTTGTCACAAGCGGTTTCGGCCCGGGAGCGCAAGCCGGGAGTGTCCGGGCGGTGGCGCGGCGATCATGCTGGCGTCAGGGGAGAAGCCTTACACGGAAGGGCCGACGATGGTGGACGCGCGCGCGACCGGCGGCTGGCTCATCCAAGGCCCGGCGCGGCCCGGCCGGCCCCGGCTGTTCTGCTTCCCGCACGGCGGTGGGGCGGGCGCGGAGTACGCCCGGTGGTCGCGGCAGCTGCCCGACGCCGAGCTCAGTGCCGTCCAGCTGCCCGGCCGTGGTTCCCGGCTCGACGAACCCGTGCTGACGCGGATGGCCGACCTCGTCGCCGAGCTCGTCGACGTCCTCCCGGTCGGCGCGCCGTATTCGATGTTCGGCCACAGCCTGGGCGCGCTGGTGGCGTACGAGGTCGCCCGGGAGCTGCGCCGCCTCGGGCGCCGGTTGCCGGATCACCTGGTCGTGTCCAGCTTCCCGGCGCCCTCGCTGCCACGCGCCGAGCCGCCGATCCGCGACCTGCCCGACGACGAGCTGCTCGACGAAGTCGCGCGGCGCCACGGCGGCCTGCCCGGCGAAGTGCTGACGGACCCGGCGCGCAGGTCCCGGGTCGCGCAGTACGTCCGTGCCGACTACGCGATCCTGGAAACCTACGAATGGCGTCCCGAAGCGCCGTTGTCCGTGCCGCTGACCGTGTTCGGCGGCAGTGACGACACCCTCGGCGTGGACGTGCTGCGCGCGTGGCAGCACCACGTGACCGGCGAGATCGGCGTGCACTGCTTCCCCGGTGACCACTTCTACTTCCGGCAGCACAAGGCCGCCGTGCTGAGCGCGCTGGCCGACGTCGTCCGGACGACGTCGGCCGCGGACCGCGCGGCTTGAGCCCGGTCAGCTCCAGGTGACCGGCAGGGCGTGCACGCCGTAGATGTTCATGTCCGTCTTGAGCTGCACCTCCTCCGCCGGGACGGCCAGGGCCAGCGTCGGGAAACGGCGCAGCAGGGCCTCGAAACCGGCGCGCATCTCGATGCGGGCCAGCTGCTGACCGAGGCACTGGTGGACACCGTGGCCGAAGGACAGGTGGCCGCGGGCCTTGCGGTGGATGTCCAGGGTGTCCGGGTTTTCGAACCGCTTCGGGTCGTGGTTGGCGGCCAGCAGCGAGACGATCACCGTCGAGCCCGCGGGGATCGTTTCACCGCCGAGCTCGATGTCCTCGGTGGCGTAACGGAAGAAGATGTCGCCGATGGACAGGTACCGCAGCAGCTCCTCGACGGCGTCGGGCATGAGCTCGGTGTTCTCGCGCAGCTCGGCCAGCTGGGCCGGGTGCTCCAGGAGCGCAAAAGTGCCCAGTGCCAGCATGTTCGCGGTGGTTTCGTGGCCGGCGAGCAGCAGCAGGAACGCCGCGCCGGTCAGCTCCTCGATCGTGAGGTCGTCGTGGCGGGCCAGGTCGGAGAGGATGTCCTCACCCGGCTCGGCGCGCTTGCCCGTGACCAGCTCGGCCAGGAACGTCGTCAGCGCGCCGTACGCGCCCATCTTCTCTTCGAGCGTCACGTCCTTTTCGAGGAACTTCGCCGAGTTGACCTGGAAGGTCTCCCGGTCCGCGTAGGGGACGCCGAGCAGTTCGCAGATCACCAGCGACGGCACCGGCAGTGCGAACTCCTTGACCAGGTCGATCGGCGGGGTCAGCTTCGCGAGCGCGTCCAGCTGCCCCTCGACGACCTCGGTGATGTGGTCTTCGAGCTGCTTCATGCGCTTGACGGTGAACGCACCGGTGAGGCGCTTGCGCAGCCGGGAGTGCTCCGGCGGGTCCATGGTGATGAACATGCCCGGGATCTGCGGGGACGGCTCGGTGGCGACGGGCATGCCGGGCGTCTCGTACGGCATGTGGAGGACGCCGATGTCCTGGCGCGAGCTGAACCGCGAGTCGGCCAGCAGCTGACGGACGGCGTCGTAGCCGGTGACGAGCCAGCCTTCGTGCCCGTCCGGGAAGCGCATCGGGCTGACCGGGCGGGCGTCCCGCAGCCGCGCGATCCGGCTGCCCGGGTCGAAGGGGCTCACGTCGCGCTCCATCGGGAGGCCGTTCGGGACGGGAACCGTCTGGGTCATCGGAGTTCCTCTCGTGGTGGGTGCTGCGACCGACCTTCGCGGACGGTCCTGACACGGCCCTGACACGGCGAGGGGCGGCGCCGTGTCAGGACGGCGTCAGGCCGGGTGCCGAAAGTGGCGGCATGAGTGATTCAGCGATCGCGGTCTCGGGACTGCGCAAGGCCTACGGCGAGAAGGTCGTGCTCGACGGCATCGACCTCGACGTGCGTACCGGCTCCATCTTTTCCCTGCTCGGCCCCAACGGCGCGGGCAAGACGACCACAGTGAACGTGCTGACCACGCTGGCGAAGGCCGACGGCGGGACAGCGCGGGTCGCCGGCCACGACATCACGGCCGAGGCCAAGGCGGTGCGCGCGGCGATCGGGGTCACCGGTCAGTTCGCGGCCGTCGACGAGCTGCTGACCGGGCGGGAGAACCTCCAGCTGATGGTCGACCTGCAGCGCGGCGGCAAGCGGGTCGTCGGCGAGCTGCTGGAGCGGTTCGACCTGGTGGAGGCGGCGAAGAAGCCGGTCTCGACCTACTCCGGCGGCATGCGCCGGAAGCTGGACCTGGCGATGACGCTGGTCGGCGACCCGCGGATCGTCTTCCTGGACGAGCCGACGACCGGGCTGGACCCGCGCAGCCGCCGCACGATGTGGTCGATCGTCCGCGAGCTCGTGGCCGACGGCGTGACGATCTTCCTCACCACCCAGTACCTCGAGGAGGCCGACCAGCTCGCCGACCGGATCGCGGTGCTCGACCGCGGCCGCCTGGTCGCCCAGGGCACGCCCGACGACCTGAAGCGGCTGATCCCCGGCACGCACGTCCGGCTCCGCTTCACCACCGGCACCGAGCTCGACGCCGCCGCGCGGATCTTCCCCGACTCCACGCGCGACGACGAAGCGCTCGCCCTGCGGGTGCCCAGCGACAGCGGGACGAAGTCGCTGCGGTCCCTCCTCGACCGGCTCGACGAGTACGGCCTCGGCGCCGAAGAGTTCTCCGTCCACACCCCCGACCTCGACGACGTTTTCCTCGCCCTCACGGGCCACGACACGGAAGTGACCGCGAAATGAGCACCCAGTCGCACTCGATCGTCATGCTGCGCCGCAACTTCAAGCACATCGCCCGGAACCCGACCTCGGTCTTCAACGCGGTCCTGATGCCGGTCGTCGTCATGCTGATGTTCGTCTACATGCTCGGCGACGCCTTCGACGTCGGAGTCGATTACGTCGACTACGCCACACCGGGCCTGATGCTGCTGGCCGTCTGCTACGGCCTCGGGGCCACCGCGACGGCCGTGAACTCCGACATGACCAAGGGCATCATCAACCGGTTCAAGGTCATGGACGTCTCCCGCGGCGCGGTGCTGACCGGGCACGTCATCGCCGGTCTGCTGACCAACCTGGTCGCCATCGCGGCGATCATCGGGGTCGCCTTCGCGCTGGGGTTCAGCCCGGCGGCGGGTTTCCTCGACTGGCTCGGCGTGCTCGGGGTCGTCGTGGCGCTCGGGCTCGCCGTCGGCTGGCTGACGGTCGCGCTCGGCCTGGCCGCGAAGTCGCCGGAGACGGCAGGCCTGGCGTCGGTGCCGCTGGTCATGCTGCCGTTCTTCAGCAGCGCCATCGCGCCGGCGGACAAGATGGGCCCCGGGATCCGGCAGTTCGCCGAGTACCAGCCGTTCACGCCGATCATCGAGACGCTGCGCGGCCTGCTGAACGGCACGCCGTCGGCCGGCACCGCGGTGATCGCCCTCGCCTGGTGCGCGGGGATCGCCGTCGCCGGGTACCTGTGGGCGCGCTCGACGTTCAAGAAGCGAGCGTGACGGCGGCCAGCTCGCTCCCGTCCGCCGCTGTCCCTTCCCGAGCCGCCTCGGCGTACCCGTCGTCGCCGAGGCGGCTCCGCACGGCTTCTTCGACGCGGGCGCGGTCCGGGTTCGCCCGGTCCGGCAGCCCGCGCACGGCGGTGCTCGCCGCGAGCAGCCGGGCGGCCTGGACGTGCTCGTCCCGGCGCAGGGCCAGGTCCGCGACCCCGACGAGCACCTCAGCGATCGTGGGCGCGTGCCCCACCGCGGCCGCGGCCCGCCACGCCGTCGCGTGGAACTCCCGCGCCCGCTCGAGGTCGTCGGCGAGGTACCCCAGCAGTTCGTGCGTCTTGGCCCGGATCGTCGGCTGCTCGGTTTCGGCGCCCCAGACGGTGGTCGCGACGTCGAGCTGTTCGTACGCTTCCTTGACGTCGCCGTGCCAGCGCGCGAGCTCGGCCTTCGCGAGGGCCAGCATGGCCAGCGAGTCCGGCCAGGTGACCTCTTCGGCGCAGCGGCCGGCCTCGGCGATGGCGGCCGCGCTCGCCGCTTCGTCGTCCAGCAGCCAGTACAGCTGGGCTTGGCGCGACCGCATCCGGATGACGTCGTCGACCGCGCCGACCTCGGCGACCACCGCGATCGCCTCGTCGTAGTACGCGCAGGCCCGGGCGAACTCGCCGCGGGTGGCGATGCGGTCGGCCAGCTCGGTCAGGGCGAACGAGATCCCGAACCGTTCACCGAGGGCGCGGAACTCGGTGAGCGCTTGCTCAAGGCACGCGTCCGCGGCGTCGCCGTCTTCACCGAGCGCGATCCGCAGCTTGCCGAGCTGCAACCGGACCATCGCGCGCACCCAGGGATCTTCGCTGTCCAGCGAGGTTTCCCACGCGGCGACGGCCGAGCCCGGCTCCCGCAGCATCCGTTCGAGCGGGGCGACCAGGCCCAGCATCGGGTTGGGGGACGCACTCCGCCGGCTGAGCTCGTAGGCCTTGTGGATCCACTCGGCCGCCTGGTGCTCGTCGCCCATGCCGGAACTCGCGAACGTCACGAGCAGCGCGTAGACCCAGGCCCGGATGTCGTCGTCGACCTCGCCGGGGGTGGCGACGGCCGCGGTGACCAGCTCCATGCCTTCGGCCTTGTGGCCGACGAGCCACCAGTACCAGCCGGCGCCCGCCGCGAGCCGCATCGACGCCTGCGCGTCGCCGTCGGCGAGGGCGCCGCGCATCGCGGCGCTGATGTTGTCGTGCTCGGCCTTGAGCGTGCCCAGCCACTTCAGCTGGTCTGCCCGGCGCAGCTGCGGGTCGGCCGTCTCAGCGAGCTCGGTGAAGAACGCGAGGTGCGCATGGCGCGCCGAGTCCGTTTCCCCCGCCTCCGCGAGGCGGTCGGCGGCGTACTCCTTGATCGTGCCGAGCATCCGGTAGCGCAGCACGCTGTCGCCCTCGGCGACCACCAGCGACTTCTCGGTCAGCGCGGTGAGCAGGTCGAGCACGTCCTCCGGCTCGACGGGACCACCCGCGCAGACCCGCTCGGCCGCGTCGAGGCTCGCACCGCTGGAGAACACCGAGAGCCGGCGCAGGACCGTGCGCTCGGTGTCGGAGAGCAGCTCCCAGCTCCAGTCGATGACGGCGCGCAGCGTCTTGTGGTGCGGCAGCGCGGTGCGGCTGCCGCCGGTGAGCAGGCGGAACCGGTCGTCGAGCCGGTGGGCGAGCTGGTCGAGGGACATCGTGCGCAGCCGGGCCGCGGCCAGCTCGATCGCCAGCGGCATCCCGTCGAGCGCCCGGCAGACGCGCGCCATGGTCGACAGCGTCTCGGCGTCCCCGGCGAGGTCCTTGCGCACCGCGCCCGCCCGTTCCCGCAGCAGGCGCACGGCCGGCGAGGCGTCGATCTCGCCGGGACCGGCGAGGCGGCCGGGCAGGGCCAGCGGCACGACCGGCCACAGCGCCTCCCCGGTGATGCCGAGCGGCTCGCGGCTCGTCGCCAGGATCCGCAGGCGGCGGCACTCCCCGAGCAGCCGGTGCGCGAGTGCGGCGGCGGCCTCGATGACGTGCTCGCAGTTGTCCAGGACCAGCACGGTGTCCCGCTCGCGGAGCGCGGCGACGAGCCGGTCGGCCGGGTCCGCGGACGGCGCGTCACCGAGCAGCGCGTCCCGGAGGCCGAGCCCGTCGAGGGTCGCCTGGGCGACGTCGCCGTCTGCGCCGATGCCCGCGAGCTCGACCAGCCAGACGCCGTCCGGCGCGTCGCCGAGCAGCGTGCGCGCGGTTTCGGTGGCCAGCCGGGTCTTCCCCGAGCCGCCCGGCCCGATGAGGGTGGTGAGCCGGTGCGCGCCGACGAGTCCGCCGACCGCTGTGACGTCGTCGTCCTTGCCGATGTAGCTGCTCAGCTCGGCGCGCAGGTTGGTCTTCCGGGTCTCCGGCCGCCGTTTCGGCCCGCCCTGGAGCAGCTCGACGTGCAGCGCGGACAGCTCCGGTGAGGGGTCGACGCCCAGCGCGTCGGCCAGGGCTTCCCGCGTGCGCTGGTAGAGGAGCAGCGCCTCGTTCTCCCGCCCGGCGGCCGCGAGCGCCCGCATGAGCGCCCCGACGAGCCGTTCCCGCATCGGGTGCTCGGCGACGAGGTCGGTCAGCTCGGTGACCAGCTCCGCCCCGCCGGGCTCGGCGTCGAAGCGGTCTTCAAGCGCGGCCAGACGCAGCCCGTCGAGGCGCGTGACGGCGGCGTCGAAGGCATCGCTGTCCTGCAGGCCGACGTCCTGCATGGCGGCACCCCGCCACAGCGCGAGGGCCTCACGCAGCAGCCGCGGGTTTTCGTCGGCGCGGGCCTGCGCGACCAGCCGTTCGAACCGCACGGCGTCGACGGCGTCGGGGTCGACGGTGAGCCGGTAGCCGTTCGGGTGGCCTTCGACCGCGCCTTCCGGCAGGACCTTCCGGAGCCGGGAAACCAGGCGCTGCAGGGCGTTCGCCGTCTCGGCGGGCGGGTTCTCACCCCAGATCCAGTCGACGAGCCGCGCCTTCGGGACGACGTGCCCGGGATCGAGCGCAAGAGCGACCACCAGCCCCCGCAACCGCGCCCCGGGCACGTCGGCGATCTCGCCGTCGTCCGCGCGCACTTCGAAGGGCCCCAGCATCCCGATCTTCACCCGGCCGATTTTGCCACGTCGCTGCGGGTCAGCGGTGGGTGCCGGAGCGCATCCAGAGGATCACGTCCAGGCAGCGCAGCAGGCTGATGTCCGCTATCCCGCCCGCCTTCGACCGCAGGTCCGCCACCGCCGAGGCGCGGGTCGGGTCCGTGTGGAACCAGCTCCACAGGCAGTTCCACGGGCTCGACGGCGCCTTCAGGACCGCCTTGACCCGGCTGTCGTAGACCGGGATCAGGCGGGGGCGCTTGCGGGCCATCAGCTTGGCCGCCGTCACCGGGCGGTGGTTGCCGCCGCAGCGGCGGAACAGCTCCCACAGGCGGTGCGCCGGCGAGCCCGGCTCGTAGGTCGACCAGGCGACCGAGTGCATCGGGAGGTCCACCGGGATCTCCTCCAGCAGGTCCCGGATCTGGTGGGCGTAGGTGATCGTCGCGTCGATCGCGACGTCGGCGAGGCTGGTGATGCTCAGGAAGTTCAGCGCCAGGATGTCGGCCTCGGTCACCGTGTTGGCGACGTCGGGCCGGTCGCCGCCGCCGGCGAACCGCTCGAACCAGCGGCCCGTGTACCGCGCCGGGGAATGCTGGTCGAAGTACCGCCGGAGCGCCGTCAACGACTCGTCGCGGTGTGCGCCGCGGACGCATTCGTCCAGGAAGTGGTGTTGGTGGGCGTAGTCGGTCATGTCGAGCGTCCCCTCGTCGCCGACGGTGTCAGCTGAGGGTCGCGGGGGTCGGCCTGGTTGTTACGACAGCGTTTTCAGCCAGTTGATCACCACCGCGAAGTACGCCGGCGCATTCGGGGCGTAGTCGATCGCGCGGCCGTACCCGTCGAGGATGGAGGTCTGCAAGGATCCGCCGAAGAACGGGGCTTCCGACGCGCGCAGCGCTTCCGGGGACGAGCAGTCGCTGCCGAGCTCGCCGCAGAAGTGCGGGTCGTTGCCCACCACCAGCAGGTGGGCGCGGTGATCCGCCGGGACGCCGGGGTGACCACCGTCGTGAGCGTCAGGCTGTCCACCGCCTCGGTCGCCGCGAAGACGTCCTTTGTGGACTCGTCGTAGGCGATCGCGCCCGCGTCGTTCGGGCCGGGCGTGCCCGGGCCGGTCGTGAGGTAACCCGCGTCGAGACCACGGCTGCCGAGCACCGGGTCGAGCGGCGCCGGAATCATGTTGGCCAGCACCGGAATCACCGTGATCAGGTTCATCCCGGTGACGAGCACCCCGTCGACGTCGCGGTAGGTGCCGGCCTCGACTGGATCACCTGGTGCGCCGCGCTCGCCTGGACCGACGTGCTCAGCAGCGCGCTCAACGGCTTCGAGCTCTGGCCGGTGCCCGGGTGGTCCAACGCGAGCGTCGCGATCCCGGCCTGGTTCGCCGCGAGGCGGAACGACCGGGTCTGCGGGGTGCACAGGCGGCCGTGCATCGTCTGCGGGAGCAACGCGACGGTGACCGGGACGTTCAGGTCTTCACACGTCGTCGCGGCCGCCTGGGCCGGAACGGGGACGAACAACGCCGTCAGCACGAGCATTACGGCAGCACAAAACGCAAGGAGAACGACCTCCGGCTAGCGGGGGACCACCGTCATCGGCAGCCGGTCGGGGTAGGCGGCCGAGGTGAACTTCACGCGCACCGGCCGCCCCGGCACCGGGACGAGCCGCCAGCGCGCGGCCACGGTGGCCACCGTGATCACGATTTCGTTCTGGGCGAAGCGGTTCCCGATGCACTGGCGGTTGCCGGCGCCGAACGGGATGAACGCGCCCTTGGGCAGCCGCGCCTCGTCCTCCGCCGCCCAGCGGCCGGGGTCGAACCGGCCCGGGTCGGGGAACGACGCGGGGTCGTGGTGCAGCGCGTGCGGGCTGACGATCACCTCGCTGCCCTCCGGCAGCCGGACCCCGCCGAGCTCGACGTCGGTGAGCGTGCGGCGCATCAGCATCCAGAGCGGGTACCGGCGCAGCACTTCGTCGACGACCTGCCGGACGTAGGTCAGCCGGTGGAGGTCCTCGACCACGAGCGGGCGGCCGCCGAGCACCTCGTCGACTTCCGCGTGCACGCGGGTTTCCACCTCGGGGTGCTGCCCGAGCTCGTGGAACATCCAGGAGAGCGCGAGCGCGGTCGTCTCGATCCCGGCGGTGAGCAGCGTGAGGACTTCGTCCCGCGCCTGCTCGTCGGTCATGCCGGCCAGCAGGAGCGTCGAGAGCAGGTCGCCGTGGTCGGCGCCTTCGGTGCGCCAGTCGCGGATCACCTCGAGCACGATCGCCTGCATCCGCGAGATCGCCTCGTCGAACCGCCGGTTCCCGGGAATCGGCAGCTTTTCGACGAACTTCGGCGACAACGCGCGAATCATTCCCTGCTGGATGATCAGATAAATGGACCGCCGGGCTTCGGCGATGGCCTCTTTCCCGAGCTCCGTCGAGAAGAGCGCTTCGCCGACGATCGTCACCGCGAGTCCTTGCAGGTCTTCGTCGATCTGCCGTACTTCGCCGGGGCGCCACGAGTCGCTCAGCTCGGCCGCCGCGCGCCGCATGGTTTCGGCGTAGCCGGCCAGGCGGTCGCGGTGGAACGCCGGTTGCATCAGCCGGCGCTGCTGCCGGTGGAAGTCGCCGTTCGAAAGCACCAGGCCGTTGCCGACGAACGGCCGGAACTTGTCGAACATGGCGCCCTTGCGGAACTTCGGCCCCGCCGTGACCAGCACTTCGGTGGCCAGCCTCGGGCTCGTCACGACGTAGGTCGGCGACGGGTCGAGGTAGATCTTCACGAGCTCGCCGTGTTCGTGCAGGGAATCGGTGAAGGCGGCGCGTCGCCGTAGCAGTGCCGGAGTGTGCCCGAGAAAAGGCCACCGGCCCGGAGCGACCGGGACGGTCATACGGACTCCTCGTTTACGCCATTGTGGGGATATTCCGAAGGAGACGGCTTACGGTAGGCCTGTCCGGTCGCAGGAGACAGTGCCCGATCGGGTGGTGTGCGCTCACGCATATGGCGCAGTGGACGAACCGTCCGGAATCGCTAAGCTCTTTCCGGTCCGACCGACTGAGAAGGTGTTCTTCGTGACCCGATCTCCGGAATGGGTTCCCCCGGGTGTCGACATCTCCGTGCCGAGCATCGCGCGCACACGCGATGCCCGGCCTGCGCGACGCGGCGCGCGTGAACCGCGCGTTTCTCGGCCGGGCCGTGCGGTTCCTGACCGACCAGGGCATCCGGCAGTTCCTCGACCTCGGCAGCGGTATCCCCGCCGTCGCCAACGTGCACGAGGTCGCGCAGGCGTGGCACCCGGACTGCCGGGTGGTGTACGTCGACCGCGACCCGGTGGCGGTCGCGCACAGTGAGCTCATGCTGGCCGGCAACGATCGTGCAGCGGTTGTGCGGGCCGATATGCGCGACCCGGAAAAGATTTTCGATGCGCATTCGGTGCGCACTCTGCTCGACTTCGAAAAACCCGTCGGTCTGCTTATGCTGTTGATGCTGCACTGGTCCCGGACGAATCCGATCCGCTCGACCTCGTCGCGCGCTACAGTTCGGTGCTGGCGCCGGGGAGTTTCTCGCGATCACGCACGTCACCGGCGACCACCAGGGCGACAATCTCGGAGAAGCGACCGAAGTGATCAAAGAGAGCCGGAGTGCCGATCAAGTGACCCTGCGGACGCACGCCCAGGTTTCCGAGCTGTTCACCGGTTTCGAAATCGTCGAACCCGGATTGGTCGGCTGTGGTGAATGGCGGCCGACCGGGCCGGCGGACATCTCCGACGCGGCCGCGATGAACATGGCCGGTGACAAACGGCACCGCGCCGGAATCGGCCGCAAGAACTGAACGGGCAGCCGGAATGCCGAACACCGAGCACCTGCCGCAGCGGCCCGCGGGTCCCGACCCGGGACGCGGGCGGACCGTGCTCGCCCGGAAGTGGGCGTACCTGGTGAGCGGCGTCACCGTCGTTTCCCTGAGCCGGGAGGAGCTCGACCGGGAGCTTCGCGGCCTGCTCGACACGCTGTGCGAGAGCCTGCGCGCGGGCGCGGACACCGCAGCCGCCGTGCGTGTCGGCGAACGGCTCGTGGCGCTCGGTTATGTCGGCGAGCCGGGGCTCCGGTGCACGCTCGACGTGCTCGGCAAGGGGTTGCCCGCGCTGCCCGAGCTCCAGGCGGTCGACCGCGCCACCGAGCGGATCGTGCTCGCCCTGGGCGCCCTTTCGTGCGGGTTCCTGCTCGCGCACGAGCGCGGTGTCCTCGAGCAGCAGGAGATCATGCACCTCGCGCTGCTCAAGGCGGTGCGGGACGCCCAGTGGAACCTCAAGGAGAGCGAAGCGCGCTTCGACGAAGTCGTGACGTCGTCGGCGAGCGGCATCGCGCTGGTCTCCCTCGACGGCCGGATCGCGCGGGCCAACGCGGCGCTGGCCGAGATGCTCGGGCACCCGGCCGGCGAGCTGACCGGGTCGGTGCTCTACGACGTCGTCCACCCGGACTCCGTCGAGGTCCTGCGCGAGGCGATGGCGGCGCTGCTCGGCGGCGGCCGGGAGCGCGTCCGGCAGTCACACCGGCTGCTGCGCCGGGACGGCGACGTCGCGCGCATCTCGCTCACCGCGTCCCTGCTGCGCGACGCCGAAGGCCGGCCGGGCCACTTCGTCGTGGTGGTCGAGGACGGCACCGAGCTGATGCTGCTGCAGGGCGAGCTGAGCCGCCAGGCACTGCACGACGTGCTGACCGGGCTGCCGAACCGCCAGTACTTCGGCACCCATCTGGAGGTGGCGCTGCGGCGGGCCGACCCGGTGTACGGCGTCACGCTGTTCCACGTCGACCTCGACGCGTTCGGCATGATCAGCAACAGCCTCGGCCGCCGCGTCGGCGAGCAGCTGCTGGTGCACTTCGCCCAGCGTCTCAAGGTCGTCATGGCGCGGGAAAAGGCGATGATCGCGCGGTTCCACAGTGACGAGTTCGGCATCCTCGTCGAGAACACCGCGACCACGCCGGACATCGACGCCATCGTGCGCGCGATCAACAACGAGCTGGCCGAGCCGTTCTTCGTCGGCGGGCACGGGCTCGCGCTGTCGGCCAGCGCGGGGGTCGTGCACCGGCCGGCGAAGGGCATCGACCCGACGGAGCTGCTGCGCGCGGCCGACCAGACCCTGCGCCGGGCCAAGGCGAAGCGGCGCGGGCAGTGGAAGATGTTCGACCCGTCGGCCGACGCCGCGGACCGCCGGGCGCAGGCGCTCGCCGTCGGGATGGCCGGAGCGTGGGAGAACGGCGAGATCGGCGTCCGCTACCGGCCGGTGGCGCGGCTGGCGGACGGCGGGTTCGCCGGGGTCGAAGCCCGCCTGCACTGGGAGCGGCCGGGTGAGCCGGCGCTGGCGCACGAACGCTGTGCCGAGCTCGCCGAGGCGACCGGGTTCGTGCTGCCGCTGGGGGAATGGCTGTTGCGCACCGCGGCCCGGCACGGCGAGTGGTGGCGCCGGCACGTGGGCTTCCCGGTGGTCGCGGGCCTCACCGGGCACCAGGTGTCCGACGACGCGCTCGGCACCCGCGTGACGCGGCTGCTGAAGGACAGCGGCCTGCCGCCGGGGCAGCTGCTGCTCGGCGTCCCGGTCGGCGCGCTGCCGGTGCCCGGGGTCGTCGAGAACGTCACCGCGCTGGCCGGCCTCGGGGTCCGCGTGATGCTCGACGACTTCGGGCTCGGGCCCGGCGATCTCCGGGCGGTCGAGGACCTGCCGGTCGACATCGTGCGTGTCGACCGGCGGCTCGCCGAGTGGCCGGCGAAGACGTTCCTCGGCGCGCTCGTCCCTTTGGCCCGCAAGGCCGGGGCGACTCTCGTCGTCGACGGTGTTCACACCGGGGAACAGGCCGACCGGTGGCGCGAGGCCGGCGCGGACCTGGCGACGGGCGACTACTTCGGCGCCGCCACCGCGCCCGGCGAGCTGGTCGGCGCCTTCGCCTGAGCCCGCCACCGCGTCAGGCCGACGGCGGCCAGCACGATCACCATGCCGCCGACGACCCGCGGGGTCAGCGGCTCACCCAGGACGAGCGCGCCGAGCCCGACGGACACGACCGGGAGCAGGTACCCGACCGTCGCGGCGGCGGTCGGGCCTTCGTCGGTGAGGATGCGGTAGTTGAGGTAGAAGGTGATCCCGGTGCCGAAGACGCCGAGAATGGTCACCGCGACCACGGCCGTCAGCGTCAGGTGCGGCGCGGTGGAAGCGACGGGCAGGGCGATGGCCGTCAGCGCGGTGGCCGCGGTCAGCTGCGCGGCCGAGAGCGCGAGCGGAGCCCCGCCGGGCGGCAGTTTCCGTGCCATGTAAGCGAACGCGATCGCATAGCTGAGCCCGGCGCCCAGCAACGCGAGCGCGCCGCCGCTGAGCAGGCCGGACTGCTCCCACGGCGCGAAGATCACCAGCACGCCCGCGAAACCGAGCGCGAGGCCCAGCAGCCGAGTCGGCGTGAGACGGCGTTCGGTGCCGAGCAGGACACCGATCAGCAGTGACCACAACGGAGTCGTCGCGTTCATGACCCCCGCGACCCCGGAGTCGACCGTCCGTTCCCCGATGCCGAACAGCGCGAAGGGCAGGGCGTTGCAGAAGAAGGCCGCGACGACCAGCCGGCCCCAGGTCCGGCGGTCGCGCGGCAGCCGCTGGCCGGTGGCGAAGGCCATGGCCAGCAGGGTGAGCGCGCCGAGCGCGCAGCGCACCAGCGTCAGATGGACGGGACTCAGCCCGGTCAGGGCCAGCTTGATCCACAGGAAGCCGGAACCCCACAACAGGGCCAGGACGGCGATGCGCACGGACGCTTTGCTCACGGATTCCACCGTGCCCGGGGTGATCCGTCAGGACAAGTGAAAAGTCCTGGACTGATCTTTAAGGTCTGCTACAACGTTACGCTGCCAGAGCCGCTTCAGCCGCGCGCTTCAGAGTTGACTTGCTGCAGGTAAGCCGCAGCCAACACCAAGAGGGCCGCCTCGGTTTCGGTCTCAGCCTCCTCGCCGTGGTGGACCACACGGTCACGCAAGGACGTCCCGCCCCAGTCGAGGGCCAGCTGCACGGCTTGTTCTTCGAACTCGGGATCGTCGACCCGCAAGTCCTCGGCCTGCCACTGGATGTCCTCGACGATCGCGCGAACGCCGATCAGCCCTTGGTCTTCGCCTGTCGGGTCGTGGGTGATCAAGCCGACAAGCTGCCGGGCGAAGGTCGTGTCCGTCAGAGCTTGTCTGAGGACCATGATGCCGTCGTACAGCCGAAGCTTGTGGAGCTCTTGGCTCATGTCCGGCGCTTCTGTATCCGGATGATCGCGCAGGTAGCGTTCGACCGCGGCATGCCAGTCTCGCTCTCCCGCCTTGTCGTTGAAGGTGCCGTCGAGACGCGGTAGTGGGGCGTTCTCTTCGAGGAACGCCTTCGCCCAAGCGGGGTGAAGGCCGATCAGGTCGAATACCGCCGCCATCTCATCGACAACGGCTTCCTCCCCGGGTGTTTCGCCGACGTTCGATGCTTCTGGTGAACCTTCCCTGAGGACACTACCCAGGATCGCCGAGCCGCTGGGAGACAGGCGGAATGTCCGGCTGGCACGAGTGTTCACCCGATTGTGGCCCAGTTCCAGCGCCAGCGGTACGAGGTCGGTGCCGGGTGCGCTGTGCCAACGCCGATCTTCCTGGTCGACTTGCTGCGTGAATTCAGGGATCACGAACAGGTGGCTCAGCGTCGTGACAAGGGGCAGGCCTTGGGCCGTACACGCGGAGATCGTATCGATGACGGGAATCAGACTCGACTGTTCAGTCAGCCCGATTGCCCAGGCTTCAGCTCGTTCTGGCACCTCGTCCATCGGCACGTCATTCGAATCTGTGAGGGCGACGTAAAGTGCGATGGCCAGCAGTTCGCTCTCGACGTCCGGAGTCAGCCCCGCCCGCGACAGCAAACACAGGCCGTCTCGGAGCAGTTCGGCGCAGGAGTCATCGCGGGGGAAGCCGGGTTCCAGGTCGGAGAGGAGCTCCTCGGCCTGCCGGAGGGAGTCGCTTGTCGCCGGACGCACTGTTTTGTGCGTGTCCAGCCCTCTGACGAACCTCGCATTTGCCAGCAGAACGCCGGGATGAAGGGCCTTCGGAAGCCGCCTCTGAGCCAGGCCGTCGCTCTCCAGGCGTGCATTGAGCTCCAGGAGTACTCGAGAATCGTCGACCGGGTATCCGCTTTCGTTGCTCAGGCTGACTGCCGCGGACACGAACTTGCTGACGGACTGCCAATGCTGAGTGGCTCGCAACTCACGAAGCCATGCTGTTCGCGCGTTGCCGAACTCGAAGCTGTCGGCGAACTTCTTCGGGTGGACGAGACCGAAAATTACCAGGTCGAGTGGGTCCAGCTGGTCGTGCCACTCCAGGTATCCATCCTGCTGGGACAAGAAGAGGGCCGCGAATCCCCACGCGTAGGCCGAAGCCACGCTATGCCGGGGTCCGTGGTTGTCGCCGACCAGTCGCAGTAACGCTGCCTCGGCGCCGCTTTCCGTGTCGGGCGTCTGAAGAATCGCGTCGGACTTCGGCGGGCTGGACTTGGGTTCGCTGGTGCTACGGCGTTTTTTCCTCGCACGGCTTGCCTTGCCCATCGGAGACGGTACCCCCTGTCGGCGAACTGGATCAGTCGAGCCTTTCGGCGCTATAATAGCTCTCGTGTTCTCACTCGGATCTGCGTTCAGGTAGCTCGGCCGTGGCTGACGTGAGCGGCGACGATGAGCTGCGTGACGCTGTCCGGAACGAAGTTGCCGGCGGTGTGTTTCATGGTCCTGTCGTGCAGATCGGGAACCTTTTCGGGTCAGCGCACCTAGGCACCGGTCGAACCGCGCCACTGCACTTGCGGGATACGCGGTACTGGCCGGTGGCCGAGTCCTGGGATCCTGTCGCGGCCGGAGTGCACCGAGCGCGCCGGCAGGCCGGAGACCAGGGGATACCGCCCTACGTCGAACGTGACATCGACGCAGACCTCCGGCGCCGGCTGGACGCTGCGTCGGAGGCAGGCGGTTTGGTTCTCCTGCTCGGCCATTCCGCGGCGGGCAAGACTCGCTTGGCCTACGAGGCGATGCGCGCGGTCATGCCGGATCGTCGCGTGGCTGCGCCGTCGCAGGGCAGTGAGCTGGGGGAAGTGCTCACGACGATTGTTGAGTCGTCGGTGGAGTGCGTCGTCTGGCTCGACAACTTGGAGCTGTTCCTCGGGCCGGGTGCGCTGGACTTGGCGATGTTGACTGCGTTCCGGGAGCGGAGAGTGCCCCTGCTGGGGACTATTCGGATGCAGAAGTACAAGACCTTTCACCCGATGTTTCAGGATGTCCTCCCTGTCGGTGCGGACGCCGTCTTCCTGCAGACCGCGCAGATCGGTGCGCGAGTGCTCGAGTCAGCCGATCTTCTGGAGGTTCAGCGACTCTGGAGCGAAGAAGAGCTGGCGCGTGCCGCTGATTGTGATGACGACCGGATTGTCGATGCTGTCTTACACCATCGTCACCACGGCGTCGCCGAATACTTGGCGGCGGGTCCGGCCATTTGGTCCGCCTGGCGAATTGCCAGGGATGTCGACGGTCAACCTCGTGGTGCTGCGCTCGTCGAGGCTGCGACCGACCTGGCGCGAGCGGGCTTGGCCGGACCATACGACGAAGAGCTCATCGTCGAACTGCACGAACAGTATCTTGAAAAGCAGGGCGGCCTGCTGCTACGGCCGGAGCCATTGGATGAGGCATGGGCTTGGGCAAGCCGGCAATTCCACGGGGTGACCAGCCCGCTGCTCGAAACCGCCGGCGGCAAGTGGAGAGTGTTCGACTACCTGGTCGACCAGGCCGAGCGGATGCTGCCGCACCAACCGGTGCCGGACGCGGTCTGGCTCGCCGCGAAACAAAATTCGTCCGGCGGTGATCTCTTCGAAGTCGCGCTTCGAGCAGCGGAGGCGGCCACCCCGGTTTCGGTCGACGTGGCCGAGTCCATCTGGCGGTTCCTTCTCGAGGCCGACCTCGTGAGCGCGATGGCCTGCTACAACCTGGGAGTTCTCTGCAGCGAGAACGGCCGGATCAAGGAGGCGAAATCGTACTTCTCACGAGCCGCGAAGGCAGGTGAGCCGAGGGCGGCGTTCAACTTGGCCGTCATCTATTCCCGGGAAGAGAAGCTGGAAAAGTCGCGGAAGTGGCGGATGCGTGCGGTCGATGCGAACTATCCGCCGGCTTTCTTCCTCGTCGGGTTCGATCTCGAAGAGCAGGGGAAGCTGGACGAGGCCGAGCAGTGGTATCGGCGTGGTGCCGAGCTGGACGAGCATCGATCCGCCACCAACTTGGGCAAGCTGTTGAGCAGCACGGGGCGGGTTCAAGAGGCACTTCCCTGGTTCCACAAGGCCGAAGAAGAAGGCGACCCGTTCGCGACCTATAACATCGGGCTGTTCCACCACGAGGCCGGCCGGTGCGAGGCCGCGGAGGAGTGGTACCGCAAGGCGTCGGAGCGCGGATCCGCTGAGGCGGCCTTCAACCTCGGAACGCTCCGGTTGCAGGCCGGAGACCACACCGGTGCGAAGGACTGGTACCAGCGAGCCTTCGAAGCCGGATTCTCTTCGGCTGCCGGAAATCTGGGCAAATTGCTGAGCGAATCGGGTGAACTTGACGAGGCTGAACAGTGGTTCCGGCGTGGCATGGCAGCAGGGGACGTGCCCGCCACTTTTGGACTCGGCGCCCTCCTCTACAAGAGCGCGCGGCTGGAAGAAGCGCTGGTGGTTCTCGAGCCAGTCGCCTCTGCTGACGAGAGCGGAGGTCATGCAGCGCTTGCCGAAATCCTGAACGAGCTCGGACGCACCGATGAAGCGATCCCCTACTTCGAGTCGGCGGCCGAGGCCGGAAACCTGTCGGCTGCGTTCAACCTGGGGGTGATCCACGTCAGGCGCGAAGACTTGCAGGAGGCGAAGCGCTGGTACCGGAAAGCGGCAGAGGCCGGCGATGCGGAGGCGGCAAGCAATCTCTCCGATGTTCTCTTCAAGGAAGGGCGGCTTGCGTCGGCGTCGTGGTGGATCGGCAGGGCGCGGTCCCTTCGCGCCGAGGCGGTTGCTGCTGCCGCGGAGCCGGAACCCGTCGTTGGGTGATCCCTGAGGTCACATCGGGTGGTCCATCCAGACGTTCGGTTCGACGTAGGTCGCCGTGTCGTAAGCCGTCGACGCGTACACCGGGGCGATGCCGCCGGGGATGAAGTTCTCGCCGTCCTGGAGCTTGACGCCCGTCCATGCCCGCCAGTCGGCCAGGGAGCCCGCCAGCGTGACCGCGAACGGGCAGACCTTGACCACCCGCGCGCCGAGGCGCTCGTGGGTGCGCAGCCAGCGGTCGGCCAGGAGGCCGTCTTCGCGCCGGCGGGCCGCGTACTCCGGCATCGGGACCGCCGGTTCGGCCTCCTTGCCGATCGGGCGCACCGAGACGATCAGCTTGCGCAGCCCCGTTTCCGCGGCCCGCGCCTTCAACGCCTTCAGCATCGGCGTGGACAGCCCGCTGCCCCGGCGGTGCGGCGCGATCACGACTTCCAGCGCGCACAACGCGGTCGGCGCGCGGCCGTCCATCACGTCCTGCGCCGCCCACTCGATCGCCTGGTCCCAGCCGTGGTCGGGCAGCTCCGTGCGGTCCGGCGCCGGATAGGCGAGCGGGACCGACAGCGCACGGGCCATCGGGACGCCCTCGTCGTCCAGCGCGATGAGGAAGTAGCGCGCCCAGTGCCGAAGGAACCGCTCGCCGGTGATCATCCGGCCGCTGGCGCCCTGGTAGATGAACTGGCCGCCGACGTCGCCGAGGTTCAGGGCGGCGTCGAGCAGGTCGGGCCGGGACGCAAGATCGACAACGCGCATGCGCCCAGTGAAGCGAAAAGATGATCGGCCGGATAGCGGCATCCGGGCGACAGTCAGCGGGCGGGCAGCGCGTTCCGGCGGCGGGTGAGCGCGGACGGGTCGAGGTTCGCCCGCGTGCCGGCGTCGTGGCCGTCGAGGTATCCGCTGCCGGACAGCCGCCTCGGCGCGGCAGAGCGCAGGTCGCCGAACTGCTCGTCGAACGCGTGCTGCACCAGCTGCGCGCGGTCGCGCACGACCAGCTCCGCCGACCGCGCGCCGGGCGCCGCCGTCCGGACCGCTTCCTCTTCCGCGAGGGAAAGCCGCTCGTGCACGGCGCGCGCGAAGCCGTGCAGCCAGGTGCGCCGGTACGCGGCCAGCGACTCGCCGGGGAAGAAGCCGTCGGGCCGGACGCGGGTCAGCTGCGTGCTCGCCTGCAGCAGCAGGCTGGTGAACAGCAGCTCGACGCGGCCGAGGTCGGACCGGTAGCCGAACACCGTGACGCTGTCGACCTTCTGGCCGTAGCGGTGCAGCAGCGTCCGGCAGCGCAGCGGGTACGCGACCGAGGTGAGCAGGCTCGCCTTGTCGCGGCTGTACGGGTCGTTCATCGGGATCTTGAGCGTGCCGATCTCGTCGCTCGCCCCGGCCGCGGCGAGCATCGCCTGGTCGATGCCGTAGCGGGCGACCAGCTCGGCGGCCTTCTTGTTGTAGGCCTCGGCCTCCGCCTCGGTGACCGCCGGGTCCTCGGCCTTCGCCAGCAGCTTGCGGATGCGCTCGAGCTGCGGGTCTGACTCGGTCATGGCGGTGAGGGTATTCGATCAGGTGTTCGGGCGGGTGCAGCGGGGGTTCGCGTGTCGCGGACCGGGGTCAGCCGAGGTAGGCGTCGAGGGTGATGGCCAGCGCGGACTCGGGTGACGGCGCGAAGCTCGCCCCGGCCAGCCCGCCCCACAGCCACAGCTGGGCGAGACCGTGCAGCGCCGCCCACAGCGACGCCGCGACCAGCCGTAGATCGGCGCCCGACCGGGCGACCGGGGTCGGCACCGCCGCCACCAGCACGGCGAAGGTGTCGAACACCGCGCTCGCCGCCGCCGAGAGCGCCGGGTCGTCGGCGTCGATCAGGTCGCGGCGGAACATCAGCTCGAACATCGCCGGGTTCTGCAGCGCGAAGTCGAGGTAGCTGTGGCACGCGGCGGTCAGCCGGACGCGCGGTGAGGTGTCCGGCAGCGTCTCGCGGCGGGCGAGCAGGTCGGCGAACCCGCGGGTCGCGACGGCGGAGAGCAGCTCGGCGCGGCCGGAGAAGTGCCGCAGCGGCGCGCCGTGCGAGACGCCGGCGGCCTTGGCGATCCCGCGCAGCGTCACCGCGTCGACCCCGCCTTCGACGAGCAGCTGGGAAGCCGTCGTGATCAGGCGTTGCCGGGTGCCCATGCTTCCTCCCTCGTGATGGGGAGCAGGTCCGGGCGCTTCGGGAAGAAGCCGTCCCCGGGCTGACGGCCGATCAGCCGGTTGCGCGTGCGCGTGACGGCGACCGGGGCGACCTCGTGGAGCAGCCAGTGCAGGTCGGCGCGCCAGCCGCTGGTCTCGGCGGCGCCGGGCAGCGGGGCGAGCCAGGCGGGGTCGGCCGCCCGGCCGAGCAGGTCGAGGACGTAGGCGGCGAGCCGGCGGTGGCCGTGCGTGGAGAGGTGGAGCCGGTCGGCGCCGAAGTACCGCGAGTCGGTGACGGCCTGGTCGGGCCACAGGTCGATGAGCCGGGCGCCGTAGCTGACGGAGGCTTCCCGGATCGCCTCGTTGAGCGCGACGATCCGCGGCCGCATCCGGCGCCCGAGCGGCATCCGGTGGGAGACGTCGCTGAGGGTGAAGGTGACGACAACGGGAGAGATGTCGGCACAGGCCCGGACGGCGGCGTCGACCCGCCGCGCGACGGTGCGCGCGTCCCAGCCCCGGCTCATGATGTCGTTGCCCCCGCCGAAGAGGGCGACGAGGTCGGGCTCGAGCCTCGTGGCCTGGGGAACCTGCTCCGGGACGATCTGGTCGAGCCGCCGTCCCCGGACGGCCAGGTTGGCGTACCGGAAGTGCGGCTCGTCCCGCGCGAGGTCGGCGGCGACGAAGTCGGCCCAGCCGCGGTAGTGGTCTTCGCCGGGGTACGGGTCGTCGAGACCTTCGGCGCAGCTGTCGCCGAGGACGACAAAACGGTGGTAGCTCATCCCGATCTCCGTAACCCGTGGTTCACCTTGCAGACACTGTTTATCAAACTTCTGTAGACGGTGTCTACTTCGTGTTCACCCGGGTGAGAGCGCCCCAAGGCCACATTGGGGCGCTCGGGGCCGGGCTCAAGTGACCCTGAGCGGGCGTCGGCCGACTTTCCGGGGGACCGCGGCTCAGGCGAGCCGTGTCCGATGGGCCGCAACAGCCGCCCGGCGCGGGTCCGTCGCCGGGAGCGTCCCCAGCAACCTGTCCAGCACCGCGAAGTCGTCCACCCCGCAGGCCGTCTCCCAGAACGACCACAGCACGCCCGGGTCGCCGCTGTTCAGGGCCACCTGGCGGACCTGAGCGGTCAACGATTCGCGCTCCTCGAGGATCGCCGGGGCCTCGGACTCCGGCAGCAGCGGCCCGCGGAACGCCCGCAACACCTCCGCCGGCGAACCCGTCCGCAGCGACGCCCGCACCCGCAGGAAATCCGCGTCGACGTCCGCCGCCAGCCGGTATGGCCGCGTCTGGACCACCGACGCCCCCAGCTGGGACCGCAGGCGGTGGATCTCCGCGCGGACCGTCACCGGGTTGCCCGACTCGCCGTACAGCTGCAACGCCAGCCGCTCCGCCGAAAGGCCGCTCGGGTGCAGGGCCAGCAACGTGAGAATCTCCGCGTGCCGCAACGTCAACGGGACGTCGCGACCGTCCACAGTGGTCGAATGCGCGCCGTCGGCGAGGAACTCGAGGCGCAGCCGGGCGCGCTGGCCGCCGCCACTCGAGGACAGCCGCAGCAGATACCCCTCGGGCAACGGCTCGACCGTCGCCAGCCGGCCGTCGGGAAGGGCGACCGTGCCGCCGCCGCGGCGGATGTCCACTGTGGACGGCAGGAGGCACGCTTGGGCCGCCAGCACCCGGCCGCCCGCCGACAGCAGGGCGCCCGGCCGGCCGCGCAACGCCTCCAGGTGCGGCATGTTCACCCGCCGCAGCCGCTCGTCGCGGACCGCGAGCTGAGCGCGCAGCTGCCCCTCCGCGAGCTGTGCCGTGGCCGTGACCAGCGACAACATCGCCGGGTGCACCGTGCGCAGCGGCCCGCTGACGTCGATCGAGCCGAGCAGCACGCCCGTCTCGGGGTCGCGGACGGGCGCCGCCGCGCAGGTCCACGTGTGGTACCGCCGGACCAGGTGCTCGGCCGAGTAGATCTGCACCGGGTCGCCGGTCGCCAAGGCCGTGCCCATGGCGTTCGTGCCGATCGCCGCCTCGCTCCACTGCGTGCCCTCGACCAGGCCGACGCGGTCGCCGCGCAGCAGCTGGTTCGTCGCGCCCTCGCGCCAGAGGATCAGGCCGTCCGCGTCGGTCACGATCATCACGTGCTCGGCGTCGTCGGCGATGCTCACCAGCATCTGCCGCAGCACCGGCAGCACCGGCGCCAGCGGATGGGCCTCCCGCAGCGAGGCGAGGTCGGCCGGGTCGAGGACGAACGGAGCCTCACCGTCGTCCGGGTCGACCCGCGCGGCGAGCGACCGGTTCCACGAGTCGGAGACGACCGAGCGTGGCGGACGGGGCCCGGGAACACCCTGGAGCACGGCCTCGCGGACGTGTTCCAGCAGCCGCGCGTACGACTCGGGATCGCGCAGCATCTCCGGCTCGGGCGCCTCTGCCACGTCTCCAGCGTAGAGACCCAGCTCACAGCGCTGCAACGCTCGTGCAACGTGGCCGGACCTACGTTCGCGGTCTCCGTCACTCCGAGCAACGAGGCAGGGAAGATGGTCCAGTACGCCGCACCGAACACCGAAGGCAGCGTCGTCAGCTACGAGTCGCGCTACGACCACTACATCGGCGGCGAGTACGTGCCGCCGGCCGGCGGCCAGTACTTCGAGAACCCGACCCCCGTCACCGGGAAGACCTTCTGCGAGATCGCCCGCGGCACCGCCGCCGACGTCGAGAAGGCGCTCGACGCGGCTCACGGCGCCGCCCCGGCCTGGGGCAAGACCTCGGTCGACGCGCGGGCGAATATCCTGCTCAAGATCGCCGACCGGATGGAGCAGAACCTCGAGAAGATCGCGGTCGCCGAGGCCTGGGAGAACGGCAAGGCCGTCCGCGAGACGCTCGCCGCCGACATCCCGCTCGCGATCGACCACTTCCGCTACTTCGCCGGCGCGCTGCGCGCCCAGGAGGGCGGCATCTCGCAGATCGACGAGAACACCGTCGCCTACCACTTCCACGAGCCCCTCGGCGTGGTCGCGCAGATCATCCCGTGGAACTTCCCGATCCTGATGGCGGTCTGGAAGCTCGCCCCGGCGCTGGCCGCGGGCAACGCGATCGTGCTCAAGCCGGCCGAGCAGACGCCGGCGTCGATCCACCTGCTGTTCTCGATCATCGGCGACCTGATCCCGCCGGGTGTGGTGAACATCGTCAACGGCTTCGGCGTCGAGGCGGGCAAGCCGCTCGCGTCGAGCAACCGCGTCCGCAAGGTCGCCTTCACCGGTGAGACCACGACCGGTCGGCTGATCCTGCAGTACGCCAGCGAGAACATCATCCCGGTGACCGTCGAGCTGGGCGGCAAGAGCCCGAACATCTTCTTCGACGACGTCGCCGCGCAGAACGACGCCTTCTACGACAAGGCGCAGGAGGGCTTCACGCTCTTCGCGCTGAACCAGGGCGAGGTCTGCACCTGCCCGTCGCGGGCGCTGGTGCAGAGCGGCATCTACGACAAGTTCATGGGGGACGCCGTCGAGCGCGTCCGCCGGATCAAGCAGGGCCACCCGCTCGACACGGACACGATGATCGGCGCGCAGGCGTCCAACGACCAGCTCGAGAAGATCCTCTCCTACATCGACATCGGCAAGCAGGAGGGTGCGGAGATCCTGGTCGGCGGCGGCCGCAGCGACCTCGGCGGCGAGCTGTCCGGCGGGTACTACGTCGAGCCGACGGTGTTCGCCGGGGACAACAAGATGCGGATCTTCCAGGAGGAGATCTTCGGCCCGGTCGTGTCGGTGACCAAGTTCGACGACTACGACGACGCCATGAAGATCGCCAACGACACGCTCTACGGCCTCGGCGCCGGGGTCTGGTCCCGCGACGGCAACACCGCCTACCGCGCCGGCCGCGACATCCAGGCGGGCCGGGTGTGGGTGAACAACTACCACGCCTACCCGGCGCACGCGGCCTTCGGCGGTTACAAGGCCTCCGGCATCGGCCGCGAGAACCACAAGATGATGCTCGACCACTACCAGCAGACGAAGAACATGCTGGTGTCCTACTCCGACCAGGCGCTCGGGTTCTTCTGATGGCCGAGCGGGTGGGGCTGACATCGGTGGCCGCGGATCTCCTGCGGCAGCTGGTGTCGGTCCACGGGCCGGTGATGTTCCACCAGTCCGGCGGGTGCTGCGACGGCAGCGCCCCGATGTGCTACCCGGCGGGCGAGTTCAAGACCGGGCAGACCGACGTGCACCTCGGCGACCTCGTCGTCGAGGGCATGGCGGACATCCCGTTCTGGATGTCCGGGCCGCAGTTCGAGTACTGGAAGCACACGCACCTCACGGTCGACGTCGTGCCCGGCCGCGGGAGCGGGTTCTCCCTGGAGGCGCCCGAAGGCGTGCGCTTCCTGATCCGCTCGCGGCTGTTCACCGACGAAGAGTCGGCGGCGCTGAACTGAAGGCGCCGAACAACGCCGTGGCGAGCACCAGCCCCTCCCGGGCGACCGGGGCGAGCAGGTGCTCGTCCGGCGCGTGCTGCAGGCACCCCGGGTAGGAGTGCGGCAGCCACAGCGTCGCCAGGCCGAGGACGTCGGTGAAGACGTGGTTGGGCAGGCCGCCGCCGAAGCTGGGCAGCAGGGCGACGGGCTTCTCCGCGACAGAGTCCAAAGTGGACTTCGCCCAGCTGACCCACGGGTCGTCGACTGGCGTCCGGCTCGCGCGGAAGCTGGCTTCGGTGCGCACGATTACCATCGGAAACCCCTGTGCCGCAAGGTGTTTCTCGACTGCCGCACCGATGTCGCCGACGTCGGTGCCCGCGACGTACCGCAGCTGCAGGACCGCGCGGGCTCGGCCGGGGATGGCGTTGACCGGGCGGTCGGCGTTCCCGGCGTCGAGGGCCAGCACTTCGAGGGTGTTCCAGCCGTAGAGCCGTTCGGCGGGGCTCAGCTCCGGGTCTCCCCAGCCGTCGTCGGCCGGGACGTCGACGTCCGCCAGCGCCGCGCGGACGGACTCGGGCAGCTCCGGCGGCAGCAGCGCGGGCAGCCGGATCCGGCCGTGGCCGTCGACGAGGCTCGCGATCGCCGCGGCCAGCGTCGTGGCCGGGTTTCGTAGGATGCCGCCCCAGTTCCCGGAGTGGGAGCCACCCGGGCGCAGGTCGACGTCCAGGTCGATCCGGATTCCGCCGCGTGCGCCGAGGAACAACGTCGGCGTCGCGGCATCGAGGCGCGGGCCGTCGGAGGCGATCAGGACGTCCGCCTTCAGGAGGTCCTGCTCCTGCTCGGCGAACTCGGTGAGCCCTGGCGAGCCGATCTCCTCGCCGGTCTCGAAGAGGAACTTCAGGTTGAAGCCGAGGGTGCCGCGCGCTTCGAGGAGTAGCCGCAACGCCGTCAGGTTGACCAGGTGCTGGCCCTTGTTGTCGGCGGTGCCGCGGCCGTACCAGCGGTCGCCCTCCGCGGTCAGCGTCCAGGGATCGAGGCCGTCGCCCCAGCGGCCGGCCTCCCCGACGACGTCGGCGTGGCCGTAGCAGAGCAGCGTCGGAAGGTCTTCTCCTTCCGTGCGGACTCCGACCAGGAACGGCCCGCCCGCCGGGTCGGGGTTGGGGTGCTGGGTGACGTCGCAGCCGAGCGCGGTCAACGCGGGCGTCAGGACCTCGTCGAGGTAGGCCTGGATCGCGGCTCGGCCTTCGGGCGCGTCACTGACCGTGGGATAGGCGACCAGCCGGGCGAGCTCGGTGAAGAAGGCGCCGGAGTCGACGTGGGCGCGGGCCTGGTCGAGCAGTTCCATGCCCGCCACCTTAAAGGCGTGAAACAATACGAACGGTCGTGCTATCTTCGAGGGCATGAACGTCGACAGCGTTTACGTGGGGGAACCGAGTGTGCTGGGGTACCGGCGGGAGCAGCCGGTCTGGAGTGGCATCACCAAAGCGCGGGTCGCGGCGCCCGAGCTGAAGCTGACCGAGCTGAACCTCGACGGCGACCGGCAGGCCGACCTCACCGTGCACGGCGGCCCCGACAAGGCCGTCTACGTCTACCCGGCCGAGCACTACGCGGCCTGGGCCGAGGACGGATTCGAGGCCTCGACGGCCGACTTCGGGGAGAACATCTCGCTGTCCGGCGTCACCGAGGACAACGTCCGGATCGGGGACGTCTGGGCCTGGGGTGACGCGCTCGTGCAAGTCTCGCAGCCGCGTTCGCCGTGTTTCAAGCTCGCGATGAAGACCGGCCGCAAGGACGTCGTCCCGGCGATGATCGACTCCGGGCGCAGCGGCTGGTACCTGCGGGTGCTGCGGCCGGGCACGGTCCCGACGTCGGGCGCGGTCGAGCTGGTCGAGCGCGCGGACGGGCCCACGGTCGCCGAGGTGTACCTGATCTCGTTCGCCAACTACGGGCAGCTGCCGCCGGAGAAGGTCGAGCCGGCGCTGGACTTCGCCGACCGCGTGCTGGCGACCCCCGCGCTCGCCGTGTCGTGGAGCGCCGGGATCCAGTCCACTGTGGACCGCTGGCGGGCGCGGCGTGCCGGTTGACGGCCGGCTCGCCCGCGGCGACGCGACCCGGCGCGTGGTGCTGCGCCGGGCGGTGGACGTCGCGTCGGTGGACGGCCTCGACGGGCTGTCCCTCGGCCGGCTGGCCACCGAGCTGGAGCTGAGCAAGAGCGGCGTGTTCGCGCTGTTCGGCTCCAAGGAGGAACTGCAGCTCGCGACGATCGAGGCGGCGCTCGGCATCTTCGAGACGCACGTCGTGGCGCCGTCCCGGGCGGTCCCGCCCGGCTTGCCGCGGCTGCGGGCGATCTGCGAGAGCTGGCTGGAGTACTCGGAACAGCGCGTGTTCCCGGGCGGCTGCTTCTTCTTCAACGTCGGCGCGGAGTTCGACGCCCGCCCGGGCCGGGTGCACGACGCCGTGGCGGCGGCGAGCGGCGCGTTCGCGGAGTTCATCCGCGAGACGGCCCGGGAAGCGGTCGCCCTCGGCCACGTGGATGCCGACGCCGAAGTCCTGGCGTTCGAACTCCACGCCTTGGGCCGCGCGGCCAACGCCGACGCCGTCCTCAACGGCGGAACCCACGCGTACACCCTGGCCAGGCGGGCGATCCGCGCAAGACTGTCGTGAGTGGTAATTAGGGTTAGAACCCTAATTACCACT
>NZ_JBVJON010000017.1:33023-187891 GCF_055583145.1 Amycolatopsis sp. NPDC104819
ACCCACCCCAGAAGCCAGCGCACAGCCCACCTCCGGAACAACCCCCCCCCCCCCCCCCCCTCCCCTCCCCCCCCCCCCCCCCACCCCCCCCCCTCCCTCCCCCCCCCCCCCCCCCCCCCCCCCCCCCCCCCACGACCGGGCTTACTTCCAGTCGACCTGCGGGGAGCGGTAGAAGTTGATCCCCTGGGTCACCCAGCGCGGAGACTGCTTCGCCAGCCGCGCGCGGTAGGCGTCCCAGTTGTGCGTCGACTTCGGGGACCAGCCGATCTCCGCGATCCCCGGCAGCCGAGGGAACGCCATGTACTCGAGGTCGGCGCTGGTCCGGAGCGTCTCGGTCCACAGCGGCGCCTCGACGCCCGCGACCGACTTCTCGCCGACGCCGGTCACCAGCGACGCCGGGTCCCAGTTGTACCCGTCCTTCACCTCGACCAGCGCGGCCCAGTCCTGGCCCAGCGGCGTCGACTCGTCGTACTTCATGTCCAGGTACGCGTAGTTCGCCGGCGACATGAGGATCTTGTTGCCCCGGGCCGCCGCGGCCGCGACCGACTCGTTGTCGCCGCCGAAGTCCCAGTACTGCGGGATCGCCGACGTCGGGAGCGTGGACTTCGCGATCTCGTGCCAGCCGGTGACCTTCTTGCCGTACTTGGCGACGATCGGCTGCACCTTCTGCTGGAAGGTCAGGTAGTCCGCGGGCGGTGTCGCGTGGGCCTCGTCGCCGCCGATGTGCAGGTACTGGCCCGGCGTGATGGCCGCGAGCTCGCGGACGACGTCGTCGACGAACTTGTACGTGATCGGCGAGGAGATGCACAGCGAGCTGTAGCCGACCTCGGTGTCCGTGCGCACCGGGACGGCCTTGCCGTCGCAGTTCAGCTCGGCGTAGGTCGACTGCGCCGCGTTCGTGTGGCCCGGCATGTCGATCTCCGGGATCACCGTGATGTGCCGCGAAGCCGCGTACGCGACGATGTCCTTGTACTGCTTCTGCGTGTAGTAGCCACCCGGGTCGCCGTCGACCGCCGTCTTGCCGCCGACCGTCGCCAGCTTCGGCCAGCTCTTGATCTCGATCCGCCAGCCCTGGTCGTCGGCCAGGTGCAGGTGCAGCGTGTTGATCTTGTACTGGGCGATCTGGTCGATGTAGCGCTTGACCTGGTCCGGCTGGAAGAAGTGCCGGGCGACGTCGAGCATCGCGCCGCGCTCGCCGAAGCGGGGGTAGTCGAGGATCGTGCCGCCCGCGACCGTCCACGTCCGGTGCTGGACGCGCTTCGCGTCGATCGCCGACGGCAGCAGCTGCCGCAGCGACTGGACCCCCTCGAAGAGGCCGTCCGCGGTGTTGGCCTTGAGCGAGACGCCGTCGCGCTCGACCTTCAGCTCGTAACCCTCGGTGCCCGTGCGGGCGTCGTGGCCCAGCTCCAGCGAGATCGCGGGCAGGCCCCACGCGTGCGGCATGACCGGCAGCGGGTAACCGGTGGCCGGGCGCAGCAGGCCGCGCAGGTAGTCCGCGACCTGGCCGGCGCCCCGGTCGGCGCTGATGACGGTGAACGGCGTGAGCCGGAAGTCCGCCTTCGGGTCCGCCTTCGCCGAGACGGGCGCCGGGACCACGTCGGTCACGCTGCGTTCGGGCGCGGCAGGGGAGGCCGCCGCGGCGGCGGGCGCACCGACCGCCGTGAGACTCACGATCGCCGTGGTCAGGACGGCTCTGGACAAGCGCATCAGGGCACCTCCGGTCGGGGACTCCTCCCAAAGGTACAGACCAGCCGGAGCATTTGGAACAGTACTTTACGAACCGCGGAGAGCGGGCCGGATGGCGTCCAGCACCGCCGGATCCTCGATCGTCGAGGGCATCGGTTCGTCGCGGCCGTCGGCGATCGCGCGCATCGCCCGGCGCAGGATCTTCCCGGACCGCGTCTTCGGCAGTCCGTCCACAATGGACACGTCGCGGAAGGCGGCGACCGGGCCGATGTCCTCCCGGACCATGGCCACCAGCTCCGCACGCAGCTGATCCTCGGGGATGTCCGCGCCCGCCTTGAGCGTCACGAACCCGCGGGGCAGCTGGCCCTTGAGCTGGTCGGCGACGCCGATGACGGCGCACTCGGCCACCGCCGGGTGCGACGCCAGCACGGCCTCCATCGACCCGGTGGACAGCCGGTGGCCGGCGACGTTGATGACGTCGTCGGTGCGGCCCATGACGAACAGGTAGCCGTCCTCGTCGAAGTACCCCGAGTCGCCGGTCAGGTAGTAGCCCTCGTAGCGGGAGAGGTAGGCCTGGCGGTAGCGCTCGTCGTCACCCCACAGCGTCGGCAGCGACCCCGGCGGCAGCGGCAGCTTCAGTGTGATGGCCCCTTCCCGCCCGGCCGGCAGCTCGTTGCCCGCGCGGTCGAGGATCCGGATGTCCGAACCCGGGACGGCCTTCGTCACGGACCCGGCCTTGACCGGCATCGGCTCCAGGCCGCAGAGGTTGGACGCGGTCGGCCAGCCGGTCTCGGTCTGCCACCAGTGGTCGATGATCGCCTTGCCCAGCTTCCCGTGCGCCCAGTGGTAGGTCTCCGGGTCGAGCCGCTCCCCGGCCAGGAACAGGGTCTTGAACGCCGAGATGTCGTACTTCGCCAGCTCCACGGCGTCCGGGTCGACCTTCTTGATCGCCCGCAGCGCGGTCGGCGCGCAGTAGAGCCCCCGGACCCGGTGCTCGGCGATGACCCGCCAGAACGCGCCCGCGTCCGGCGTGCCGACCGGCTTGCCCTCGTAGAGCACGGTCGTCGCGCCGACCAGCAGCGGCGCGTAGGCGATGTAGGAGTGGCCGACGACCCAGCCGACGTCCGACGCGCCCCACCAGACGTCCCCCGCGTGGATGTCGTAGACGGCGTCCATGGAGTACGCCAGCCCGACCGCGTGACCGCCGTTGTCCCGCACGACGCCCTTCGGCCGCCCGGTCGTCCCGGACGTGTAGAGGATGTAGAGCGGGTCGGTGGCCGCGAGCGGCACCGGCGCCACCGGCGTGGCGTCCGCGGCCAGCCGGCGCCAGTCCAGGTCACGGCCGGTCAGCTCGGCGAGCGCCTGCTCGCGCTGCAGCACGACGACGTGCTCGGGCTGGTGCTCGGTCATCTTGAGCGCGGTCTCGATGATCGGCTTGTACTCGATCACCCGCGTCGGCTCGATGCCGCAGGAGGCCGCCAGGATCACCTTGGGCTTCGCGTCCTCGACCCGCGCGGCCAGCTCCTTCGGCGCGAACCCGCCGAAGACCACCGAGTGCACCGCGCCGATCCGGGCGCAGGCCAGCATCCCGATCACGGCTTCCGGGACGTTCGGCAGGTAGAGCAGGACGCGGTCACCCTTCGTGACCCCCAGGGAACCGAGCGCGCCGGCGAACCGCGCGACCGTGTCCCGCAGCTCCTCGAACGTGTAGGTGCGTTGCTGTCCGGTCACGGGCGAGTCCCAGATCAGCGCGGCCTGCTCGCCCCGCCCGGCCTCGACGTGCCGGTCCAAAGTGTTGTACGAGGTGTTCAGCTCCCCGTCGGGGAACCAGCGGTAGAAGGGTGGCTGCGAGTCGTCGAGGGCCGTTTTCGGCGCCTTCGTCCAGCTGATCTTTTCCGCCGCTGCCAGCCAGAACGCCTCCGGCTCGGCCAGGCTGCGCCGGTAAGCCTCGGAGTACGCGCCCATTCTCCGCTCCTTCGTGACGCCGGGGTGCCGAAATGGCGGCCCGCTGTCCCTGTCAGGTTTCCGCGAACGGGGGTGCCCCGGCGTCTTCTCGACTGCGCGGGCCGCCGGCGGAACCGCGCGACCACCGGATGCGTCACGGAAAGACCCGGCAACCTCACGGCGGCCGGGAGCGTCCTAAGCTGGACTGCGAGGAAACGCCGCACGGCGGTACGAAGTGAACACGGACAGTGAGGGGAGCCCGGCGGTGAACGGACTCGCGAGCGCGTTGCTCTCGCTAGCCCATTCCTTGTTCGGCCCGGGCTTCTGCCCCGGCGAATGGGTCTGGGCCACGAGTGCGGCCGGCGCGCTCGTCGCACTGTTGCCGCCGATCGGCGCGCTGGCGGTGTCGATCATCCGCAAGGGCACCGGCAACCGGTACGACGTGACGACACTCTCGGTGTTCGGCGGGATCGGCCTGGTCACCACGCTGGTGCTGCCGTGGCTGCTGTCCAACGGCGTGTCGGGGGTCTACCGCGCGGCGTGGGCGGGTGAGGAAAGCGGCCTGACCAGCAAGGAGTGGTCGAGCCTCAACAGCCCCGGCGGCTGCTGGGTGGACAACCAGCGCAACTACCTCGGCGGCGGCCAGTCCGTCTACGACGTGCTGTTCTCCCGCAACGGCAGCGACATCCCGTTCTTCGTCTACCTGCTCGCGTTCGTGGTGCTCGGCGCCGGCTCGCTGCTGTTCGTCATGCTGCAGGGCCGCACGGCCTTCCGCCGCGGCCCGAAGTGGCCGTCCCGGTTCTTCTGGATCCCGTTCGCCGCGATGCTGCTGTTCAGCGTCGGCATGGAGGCGAACACCGCGCTGCACTTCTGGCTCGGGTTCCTGCCGTTCAGCGTGCTGGGCCTGATCCCGGTCGCGATGGTCGGGCCGCCGCCGTGGTCGGTCATCAACCGGCCGGACGTGCCGCCGCGGCGCGACCAGGAGCCGCAGGGCCCGCCGCCGTCGCAGGTCCAGCCGCGGCCCACCCCGCCGCCGCCCCCGCCACCCCCGGTCAACCGGCCGTACCCGAAGACGGCGCTGGCCTCGGCGCCCGAGCCCCCGCCGCCGCCGATGGCGGGCGCGCTGGCCGCGGCCCCGGGCCCGGTCCCGCCGCCGCCCGGCTCGCGCAACGCCGGCGGCAGCCGCTACCGGCGTGTCAAGCAGCTCGGTGCCGGTGGTTTCGGCACGGTCTGGCAGGCCGTCGACACCCAGCTCAACCGCACGGTCGCGCTGAAGATCGCGCACGCGCCGGACCGCGACACCGCCGAGCGCATGCAGCGCGAGGCCCGCGCGCTGGCCGTGGTCAGCCACCCGAACTGCGTCAAGGTGTACGACCTGGCCGAGGAGCCGGACGGCCTCGCGCTGGTCATGGAGTACCTCGAAGGCCGCCCGCTGGCCGAGCTGGTCGACGGCCAGGGCCCGCTCGACGACGTCGCCGCCGGCCGCCTCTGGGCGACGATGGCGGGCGCGCTCGCCGCGGCGCACGAGAAGGGCGTCCTGCACCGCGACATCAAGCCGTCGAACATCGTGCTCGACCCCAGCGGCCTGGCCCACCTCATCGACTTCGGCATCGCCCGCAGCCAGGGCGACTCGAAGATGACGGCGACCGGCATGATGATCGGCACGCCCGACTTCGTCGCCCCGGAGCAGGCGATGGGCGCGACGGCCTCCCCGGCGTCGGACGCCTGGCAGCTGGCCGCGACGATCAGCTACGCGCTGTCCGGCCAGCCCCCGCGTGGCACCCGCGAGACCCCGATGGCGGCGCTGATGGCCGCCGCCCGCGCCGAACCCGTGTCCCGCCTCCCACAGCGCAGCGCCCACGCGCGGCTGCTGGCGGCCTCCCTGGACCCGGAGCCACGCCGCCGCCCGACGCTCAACGCCGTGCGGCGCGAGGTCGAGGGGTGGCTTTCGCGGGCCGGCAAGTCCGCGGACGGCCCGGTGACGCGGGTGGTGCCGCGCCAGCCGGGCAGCCAGCTGCCCCGCCGCTAAGCGGGCTTCACGGCTTCGAAGATCACGAGCTGCTTCGGTTCCAGCTGGACGTCGACCTGCTCGAACCCGGCCTTCTCGAGGCGGCCGGGGAACGTCGCCGCGTCGACGACGTTCATCGTGTCGCCGATGTGCAGCAGGCGGAAGCGCAGGTTGAGCTGGCCGTCGCTGCCGCAGTACGTGCCGCCCGGGCGCAGGACCCTCGCCGCCTCGGCGAAGATCGCGTCCTGCAGCGCCGCGGTCGGGACGTGGTGCAGCATCGTGAAGCAGACGACCGCCGAGAAGCGCCCGGACTCGAACGGCATCTCCGCGCCGCTGCCCTCGACGACGTCGGCGCGGTGGCCGAACTTCGCGCGCAGCAGCTCGGTGGACGCGTGGTCGATTTCCAGGACCGTCAGCTTCGGCACGACGTCGAGCAGCACCTTCGTGGTGGCGCCGAACCCGGGCCCGATCTCGAGGACGTCGTCACCCAGGTCGCGGTCCCGCAGCCACGGCGTCAGGCGCTCCTCGACGGTGTTCGCCCACTTCTCCGAGCTGCAGATCTTGCGGTGGATCAGGTTCATCGGCATGACTTCGACGCTAGGCAGCCGCCCGGGTGACCGGTAGTCGATAGGCTGCCAAGTGATGTCGCTGATCGGTCATTCCGGAGCCATGCTGCTGGGCGAGGTCGACCTGCCCGCCGGCACCTGGTTCCCGCTGCACGAGCACCCCGTGCACCAGCTCGTCTGGTCCGCGCGCGGGGTCGTCGCGGTGAAGGCGGGCGACGCGGGCTGGGTGTTGCCGCCGACCCGCGCGCTCTGGATGCCCGCCGGCGTCCCGCATCGCACCGGCGCCCTCGGCCGGGTGGCGCTGCGCGGTATTTACGCCGACCCCGCGCTGTCGCCGGTGAGCTGGCCGGAGCCGCGGATGGTGGCCGTCCGGCCGCTGCTGCGCGAGCTGCTGGAGTACCTGACCGGTGACGGTGTCGGGGCCGCCGCCCGGCTGTGCGCCGAAGCCGTGGCGTTCGACCTGCTGGAGCCGCTCGACGTGGTGCCGATCGCGGTGCCCTCGCCGGCCGACCCGCGCGCCCGCGACGTCGAGGCGGCGGTGCTGGGCAACCCGGCCGACCCGCGCAGCCTCGCGGAGTTCGGCCGGGACGTCGGCGCGGCGGAGCGCACGCTGGCCCGGATCTTCGTGCGCGAATGCCGGATGACGTTCGGGACCTGGCGCACGCAGGTGCGGTTGCGTGCGGCCTTGCCGTTGCTGGCCCAGCGGCTGCCGCTGGAGACGGTGGCCCAGCGCGTCGGCTACAGCTCGGCGAGCGCGTTCGTGGCGGCCTTCCGCCGCGCGGTCGGCGTCACGCCGGGCGCCTACTTCGCGGGCTGAGCTACCGCCAGGACGGCAGCCAGCGCTCGGCCTCCCAATGGCCGTTCGTGATCGCGATGCCGTTCAGGATCGGCCACAGCCAGGCGAAGTTCGCCACCACCAGCCCGACGTACAGCGACACGACGAGCAGACCGGTCCCGCGTCTCTCGAACCCGCGGCGCGCGCTGCCCAGGACCTGGCCCAGGCACAACGTCAGTCCCAGCACCAGGAACGCGGCGAGCGGTGTCGCGTAGAAGAAGTACATCTGGCGGTCGATGTTGGTGAACCAGAAGACGTACCCGCCGAGGTAGCCGACCAGCACGGCGGCGTAGCGCCAGTCCGCGCGGAAGATCGAGCGCCACACCGACCAACCCAGCATCGGGATCGCCAGCCACCACATCGCCGGCGTGCCGACCAGCATCGTCGCGCTGACGCAGCGGGACTCGCCGCAGCCGGTGACGTCGCCGTCGTAGCTGTAGAGCATCGGGCGCAGCCCCATCGGCCACGTCCACGGCTTCGACTCCCACGGGTGCGGGTTGTCCTTCGGCGTCACCAGCGTCTCGTGGAAGTGCAGGACGTTCGCCGAGTAGTCGCCGAGCGAGCGCAGCGACGCCGGGATCCAGCCCCAGACGCCGGGCGCGATGTCCTTGATCTCGGTGTAGTGCCGGTCGGTGGCCGTCTCGCTGGCGAACCACGCCCAGTACGCGGCGAGGTACATCAGCAGCGGGACCAGCAGGATCGCCCACAGCGCGGGCAGCACGTCCCGGCGGATCGTGCCCAGCCAGGGCCGCTCGACGCCGGCCGCGCGCCGCGCCGCGACGTCGAAGAAGACGCACAGCAGCCCGAACGCGACGATGTAGTACAGCGCCGACCACTTGACGCCGAAGGTCAGCCCGATCATCAGCCCGGTCGCGAACCGCCACCAGCGGAAGCCCAGCTTCGGACCCCACACGGACTCGTTGACCCAGCCCTCGCGCACGGCCGTCGCGAGCCGGGTGCGCACCTGGTCGCGGTCGACCAGCAGGCAGGAGAACGCGGCGAGCACGAACAGCGCGATGAAGATGTCGAGCATGCCCATCCGCGACTGCAGGTGCAGCACACCGTCGCTGATCACCAGGACCCCCGCGATGCCGCCGAGCAGCGTCGAGCGGGTGAGCCGGCGGGCGATCCGGATGGTCAGGAAGATGATGAGCGTGCCGGCCAGCGCGGGCATGATCCGCCAGCCCCAGCCGTTGTAGCCGAACAGCCATTCGCCGACCGCGATCAGCTGCTTCGCCAGCGGCGGGTGGACGACCAGCTCGTAGCCGTAGTTGTCCTCGTAACCGCCGTTGCGCAGCACCTGCCAGGCCTGCGGGACGTAGTGCTTCTCGTCGAAGACCGGGCTGCCCTTGTCGGTCGGCGTGCCCAGGTTCTGCAGCCGGACGATGCCGCCGATCACGGTCAGCACGAGGGTGACGACCCAGCCGCGCAGCCGGTCGGCCGGCATGCCGCGGCCGAGCAGGGTCACTTCGCGGTCGGTGGGCGGCCGGAGCTCCTCCACCGGGTCCGGCCGGACGCTTTCGTCGTCGGGACGGGTCAGCACGGCGGTCACGGGGGCGATCCTACGGGCGGGCCGGGGCGTGCGTCGTCCGGATCCGCTGATCAGCCTAGGCTGGCCGGGTGAGCTCACCGGTTCCTTCCGGCCGCCTGGTCCTGGCGGCGACCCCGCTCGGCGACGTCCGCGACGCCTCGCCCCGCCTGGCGGAAGCACTGGCGGAAGCCGACGTCATCGCGGCCGAGGACACCCGGCGGCTGCGGTCGCTGACCGCGGCGCTGAGCGTGACCCCGCGCGGCCGGGTGGTGAGTTTCTACGAGGACGTCGAGACGGCGCGCCTGCCCAAGCTGCTCGAATCGTTACGCGCGGGCGAGACCGTGGTGCTGGTGACGGACGCCGGAATGCCCAGTGTGTCCGATCCGGGCTTCCGCCTGGTTTCGGCGTGCGTCGCCGAGGACCTTCCGGTCACGTGCCTGCCGGGCCCGTCGGCGGTGACCACGGCGCTCGCTTTGTCCGGTTTGCCGTGCGACCGCTTCTGTTTCGAGGGGTTCGCGCCGCGCAAGCCGGGCGAGCGCTCCCGCTGGCTGTCGTCGTTGCGCGACGAGCCCCGCACGGCGGTGTTCTTCGAGTCCCCGCACCGGCTGGCGTCGACGTTGTCGGACGCGGTGTCGGTGCTGGGCGAGGACCGGCGGGCCGCGGTGTGCCGTGAGCTGACGAAGACGTACGAAGAGGTGAAGCGGGGTTCGCTCGCCTCGCTGGCCGCGTGGGCCGCGGACGGGGTTCGCGGCGAGATCACGGTGGTGCTGTCGGGAGCCGAGCCGCGCGAGGTGTCGGTGGCGGACCTGGTGGAAGAGGTCGCGTCCCGCGTGGCGGCGGGCGAGCGCCTGAAGTCCGCGGCGGCGGAGGTCGCCGAGGCGACCGGGGTGTCCAAAAAGGAGCTTTACGACGCGGTGCTGGCTTCGCGGAAGCCGCGGTGACTCCGGTGGGCGCCGAGGACGGCTGACCTACGTCAGCAGCGCCGTCACCGCGGCGTGGGCCTTCCCGGCGTCGGGCGCGTCCCCGGTGATCACGTCCGTGTACACAAAGGACTCGCCGATCCGCACCAGGAGATAGGCCAGGTCCGGCACCGGAAGCGGCGTCACCAGCCGCCCGGCCTCGACCTCCGACGCCAGCAGCGACTCCAGCTCCGCGATGATCCGCCGCTGGCAGACGCTCGCCCGGGTCGTCAGCAGCCGCAGAGCCCGCTCCGGCTCGCGGCGCAGGAAGTCGCGGAACGGCGGTGAGTCGTTCGCGTACCGGACGTACCCGCTCACGAAGTCCGCGATCCCCGCGGCGCCGCGCCCGGCGCACGACGGCAGCAGCCGGGCGATCGACGCCGCCGACAGGGACCAGAGGATCTCGCCCAGCAGCCGGTCGCGCGACCCCACCCGGCGGTGGAGCGTCGCGCGGCTGATCGAGAGCGTCTCGGCCAGTTCGCCCATGTCCACCCGCTTGCCGGACAGGAACCACTCGCGTGCCAGTTCGAACTCGTGAGACATATGCCAGAATGTCTCACATCAGCCACCGGGAGGACAGCAGATGCGCGCAGTGCAGGTGACCGAGTTCGGCGGGCCCGAGGTGCTCACGCCGGTCGAGCTGCCGGACCCGGTGGCCGGCCCCGGCGAGGTGCTCGTCAACGTCGAGCGCATCGGCGTCAACTACGCCGACACCCACCAGGCCGAGAACTCCTACCTCGCGCCCAGCAAGCTGCCTCTCGTGCCCGGCGGTGAGGTCGTCGGGCGCACCGAGGCCGGCGAACGGGTCGTCGCCCTGCTCAACGGTGGGGGCGGGTACGCCGAGCGGGCCGTCGCGGCCGAGGCCATGACCTTCCCGGTGCCCGACGGCATCAGCGACCTCACGGCGTTGTCCATGCTGGTCCAGGGCGCGACCGCCTGGGTGCTGCTCCGCCGGAACGCCTACCTGGCCGAGGGCGAGTCGGTGGTCGTGCACGCCGCCGCCGGGGGTGTCGGGTCGATCGCCGTGCAGCTCGCCAAGGCGTGGGGCGCCGGCCGGGTGATCGCCACCGCCAGCAGCGAGGAGAAGCGCGCGCTCGCCCTCGAGCTCGGGGCCGACGTCGCGATCGACTCACGCGCGGAAGACATGACGCAGGCCCTGATCGCGGCGAACGACGGCCGCCGCGTCGACATCGTGCTCGACATGGTCGGCGGGACGACGACCGACCAGAGCATCGCCGCGCTCGCGCCGTTCGGCCGGCTGGCGTTCTACGGCATGGCCGGGCGCGAAAGCCCGAAGCCGGTCGACCTCCGCAACGTCCTCGGGCACAGCACGACGATCAGCGGGATGTGGCTGCCGCACGTCTTCCGCCTGCCGGGCAACGTCTTCGGCTCGGCGCTGCGGGAGCTGTTCGGCCTGGTGCTGACCGGCCGGCTCAAGGCGATCGCGGGCGGCGAGTACGCGCTGTCGGACGCCCGCGGCGCGCACGAGGCCCTGCGGTCGCGCGCCACCGTCGGCAAGCTGCTGCTCGACCCCGGCAAGTGATGTCGTGAGTGGTAATTAGGGTTCTAACCCGAATTACCACTCACGACATCTTGGCGAGCAGCGCTTCCAGGGGTGCCGCCTTGTGCAGGCACTCCTGCCACTCCGCCTCCGGGTCCGAGTCGGCGGTGATGCCGCCGCCGACGCCCAGGGCGATCCGGCCGTCGGCGATCTCGAACGTCCGGATCGCGACGTTCAGCTCCAGCCCGGCCGCCGGCGACACCAGCCCGACCGCGCCCGTGTAGACCCCGCGTCCGACCGGCTCCAGCGCCGCGATCAGGTCCAGCGCGCGGATCTTCGGCGCGCCCGTCACCGAGCCGGGCGGGAACGTCGCCGCCAGCAGGTCGGCGTCCGACACCGAAGGCCGCAGCACGCCCGTCACCGTCGAGTCCAGGTGCCAGACCCCCGGCGCCGGCCGGACCTCCAGCAGCGACGGCACCGTCACCGTCCCGACCTCGCACACCCGGCCCAGGTCGTTGCGCACCAGGTCGGTGATCATCACGTTCTCCGCGACGTCCTTGGCGGACTGCCGCAGCAGCCGGGCATTCCCGTCGTCCTGGGGCCCGCGGCGGGGGAGTGTTCCCTTGATCGGCGTCGAGCGCACCGCCCGGCCGTGCCGGGCGAGGAACAGCTCCGGCGAGAACGAGACGACCGAGCCCCACGAGCCCGAGAGGAACGCCGCCCGGCGAGGTGCCAGCGAAGACACACCGGCGGCGAACAGCCCGGCGGGAGAGCCGGAGAACGACCCCGTGAACCGGCTGCAGATGTTCGCCTGGAACAGCTCCCCGGCCTCGATCGCGTGCACGCACGCCTTCACCGCGTCCCGGTGCTCCGAGGGCAGCGGCCGGTGCAGTGGCCCGGCCGTCCACGACGCGGCGGGCGGCGGCACGGCCAGCAGTGACTCCATTGTGGACACCGACGGTCCGCCGCCGTCCAGGGACTCGAGGTGGCAGGCGCCCGAAGCGGTCCACCGCAGCACGTGGTCCGCCCAGCCCCACGCGGCGCCCGGAAGCGCGCCGGAGGCGTCGTAGGCCAGGTACCCGAACCAGCCGCCGCCGACCACGCCGGGCGGGGCGTCGACCTCGCCGGGAGAAGCCGGAAAGCCCGACGGGGAAACGGAAAGCGACGGCGCGATCACCGCCGGTGAGCCGAACCAGTCGCCCGACAGCATGGCCGGCGGCGGGAGCCCGCGCGAGGCGTTGTGGTGGGCGAGTGCCGAGAAAGCGCGCGCGGGTGTCACCTTCGTCCGAAGTGCCCTGCTCGTCACGCGCATGGCGCCATACCACCACACGTCAAAGCAGAAGGTCACCCAATGTGAACGGGTACACGACGGCGTTCTGCTCGACCGGCCCGGTGATGCCCGGCACGTCCGGCGCGCACGCGTGCTGGTGGATGCCGAGCCGCGAGTGGAACCAGCCCGCCCGCCCGGGGATGCCGTTGTGCCGGATCAGCCAGAGCACCACTTCGGAGTCGGCCCAGCGGTCCGGGTGCAGCCGGTGCTGCCAGCAGTCGTAGTCGGCGTAGACGAGCACACGCTCGAGGCGCGCCGCGTGCCGGACGTGCTTGATCCACGCCTTGATGAACCGGTCGTCGACGCTCGGGGCCGCCACCTCCAGCGCCGGCGCCAGCGAGCCGGGCGCGAACGCGCCGAGCTTGCTGGCCGTCCGGACGAAGTGGTCGGCCTGGTCGTGCACCGCGCCGGGCCGCGCGTAGTGCCGGCCGCCGACGTGCAGCCCGGCCTCCTGCGCGCCCGCCATGTTCCGTTCCGCGGCGGAGCTGCTCCAGTTGACGTTCTCGCTGATCGTCACCGACACGAACCGGTTCTGCGCGGCGCGCACGGCCTGCCAGTCGGCGACGCGCTCGCGGTGGGACAGCGAGATGCCGAGTTCGGCTTCCGGCTCCGTCACAGTCCGCCCCCGGCGCGTAGATGAGAGCACACCATACGTCGCCGGGAGCGGACCCGCAGTGACCCACGCCTGGTTTGATCAGGCGTTTTCTTTCTGGAACGTTCGGGTGCCCCACCACACGGACACCACCGCCATCACCAGCACCACGACGCCGCCGGTGAACAAGGCGTCCATCGTGAAGTCGCCGCGGAAGGCGTTGCGCTCGACGTCCACCACGTGCCGGAACGGGTTGATCTGCGAAACCGTGTACAGCCACTGCGGCGCCTTGCCCGCCGTGATCGGCAGCAGGATCCCGGAAAGCAGCAGCAGCGGGATGAGCACGGCGTTGAGCAGCGCCGGGAACGTTTCCTCGCTCTTGAGCGTCAACGCCAGCGCGTAGGAGCACGATGCGAGCGAAACCGCCAGCAGGAAGACGATCACGAGGCTCAGCAGCACCCCGCCGACCGGCGCGTCGAGGTCGAACGCCAGGTACGCCAGCACGATGATCAGCACCGCCTGCACGACCGCCTGCAGGGCGCTGGCCAGCACCTTGCCGAGCAGCAGCGCGCCGCGGCTGACCGGCGTCACCCGGAACCGCTCGACCACGCCGGAGCGGTACTCGGCCAGCAGCCCGAACCCGACGAACGAGCTGCCGAACAGCGCCAGCTGCGCGACCAGCGCCGGGGTGAGCAGCATCCAGCCGTCCGCTTCGGGCAGGCCGACGGCCTTGACCATCAGCGGCCCGAACAGGAACAGGTACAGCAGCGGCTGCATGATCCCGATCAGGATCCACGTCGGGTTGCGCAGCGCCGCGGTCATGTCGCGGCGGAAGATCAGCCAGGTGTCACGCAGCACGGGTGCCCTCCTCGGCTTCGCGCAGCGAGCGCCCGGTCAGGGTCAGGAAGACGTCGTCCAGCGTCGGCCGGTGGACCTGCATCGACAGCATCGAGATGCCCTTGGCGTCCAGTGCCCGCAGCAGCTCCGGCAGCGCGACGTCGCCGCGCGGCACGCGGAAGCGCACCAGCCCGTCGGTGACCGACAGCTCGTGCGCGCCGGCCAGCCGCCCGGCGATCTCGGCGGCGTCCGTGCCCTGCCCGGGCTCGACGCCGGCCTCGACGCGGTCGCCGCTGACCCGCGCCTTCAGCGCGTCCGGCGTGCCCTCGGCGACGATCCGGCCGTCGTCGATGACGATCAGCCGGTCGGACAGCGCGTCGGCCTCGTCGAGGTAGTGGGTCGTGAGGAAGACCGTGACGCCCTGCTCGGCGCGCAGGCGGCGGATGTGCTCCCACAGGTTGGCGCGGCTCTGCGGGTCGAGCCCGGTCGACGGCTCGTCGAGGAACACCAGGCCGGGCGAGTGGATCAGCCCGAGCGCGATGTCGAGCCGCCGCCGCTGCCCGCCGGACAGCGTCTTGGCCGGCCGCTGGTCCAGCCCGGTGAGATCGAGCTGCTCGGCGAGCTCGGCGCCGCGCGCGATCGCGTCGGCCTTGCTCATCCGGTAGAGCCGCCCCTGCAGCTCGAGCTCGTCGGCGACCTTGCTTTCGGGCGCGCTGCCGCCGCCCTGGGCGACGTAGCCGATCCGCTTGCGCACGCCGAGCGGGTCGGTCAGCAGGTCGCGGCCGCCGACGGTCGCGGTGCCCGCGGTCGGCTCGAGCAGCGTGGTGAGCATGCGCAGGGTCGTGGTCTTCCCGGCGCCGTTCGGGCCGAGGAAGCCGACCAGCTCGCCCGCTTCGACGTCGAGGTCGACGCCCTTCACCGCGTGGACTTCGCCCCCAGTGCGGCCCTTGCGGCGGAACCGCCGCTCGAGGCCGCGTGCCGTGATCATGGGATCTCCTAATCAAACTTGACTACTGGAAGCGCACACTGTCCCCCAAGGAGAGCTCGCTAGTCAAACTTGATTACTCGCCGGCCATCACGTACTCGCCCGCTTCCAGCCGGGCGATCAGGCCTTCGAGCCAGGTCAGGCTCGCGTCCGTGATCCCGCCCCACAGCCGGTACAGCTCGCCGACGTGCTCGGGCGTGCCCAGCTCCATGCTGGCCTTCACCTCGTCGAGCATCAGCACGGCCTGCCGCTGCTCGGCCTCCAGGTGCACCAGCCGGTGCCGGAGCAGGTTGACCACCCGGGCCCGTGGCAACGTCGTCATCAGCGAGATCCCGGCCGACAGGTCCGGGTGGTTGAGCTCCGGATCGGAGAGGGCCTTGGAGAGCAGGACCTGGTACTCCTGCTCGCCGACGTCGGTGAGCCGGTAGGCGACGCGGTCCGGGCCGCCGTCGCCCGGCTCGACGTCGACCTGCTCCAGCAGCTCCTCGGTGGTCATCTTCTTCAGCGCGTGGTAGATCGACCCCGGCTGGACGTTGGCCCACTTGTCCGCCGACCAGCTCAGCAGTTCACGCCGCACCTGGTACCCGTGCGCGCGGCCGTACATGCGGACCACACCGAGCACCAGCAACCGTGTCGCGGACAACTGGGCCTCCCTCCCGACAAAGCGCGTGACGCCCTCCGTAGGCTAATAAGGTATGAGCACCCCCGTGTTGACCGCGGTGGCCTGGCCCTACGCCAACGGCCCCCGCCACATCGGCCACGTGTCCGGATTCGGCGTCCCGTCCGACGTCTTCTCGCGCTACCAGCGAATGGCCGGCAACCGGGTGCTCATGGTGTCCGGGACCGACGAACACGGCACCCCGATCACGGTCCAGGCCGACAAGGAGAACTCGACCCCGCAGCTGACGGCGGACAAGTACACCCGCCAGATCGGCACCGACCTGCAGGGCCTCGGCCTCTCCTACGACCTGTTCACCCGGACCACGACCGGCAACCACGCCGAGGTGACGCAGCAGATCTTCCTGGCGCTGCACCGCAACGGCTACGTCGTGCCGAAGACCACGCGCGGGGCGATCAGCCCGTCCACCGGCCGCACGCTGCCCGACCGCTACGTCGAGGGCACCTGCCCGATCTGCGGGTACGACGGCGCGCGCGGCGACCAGTGCGACAACTGCGGCAACCAGCTCGACGCCGCGGAGCTGATCAACCCGAAGTCGCGGATCAACGGCGAGACGCCGAAGTTCGTCGAGACCGAGCACTACTTCCTCGACCTGCCGGCGTTCACCAAGACCCTCGGCGACTGGCTGGGCACCAAGACCGACTGGCGCCCGAACGTCCTCAACTTCACCAAGAACCTGATCGACGACATGCGGCCCCGGCCGATCACCCGTGACCTCGACTGGGGCGTCAAGATCCCGCTCGACGGCTGGCGCGACCAG
Source organism: Amycolatopsis sp. NPDC104819 (assembly GCF_055583145.1). NCBI lineage: Bacteria > Bacillati > Actinomycetota > Actinomycetes > Pseudonocardiales > Pseudonocardiaceae > Amycolatopsis > Amycolatopsis sp. NPDC104819. The sequence continues at coordinate 49,237 of NZ_JBVJON010000017.1, forward strand.
CCGCTGAAGCGGTTCTACGTCTGGTTCGACGCGGTGATCGGGTACTTCTCGGCCAGCGTCGAGTGGGCGCGGCGCTCCGGCAACCCGGACGCGTGGCAGGAGTGGTGGAACAACGCCGACGCCCGGTCGTACTACTTCATGGGCAAGGACAACATCACCTTCCACGCCCAGATCTGGCCGGCGCTGCTGTTCGGCCACAACGGCGAGGGTGACAAGGGCGGCGAGCCCGGCAAGTACGGCAGGCTGCACCTGCCGGACGAGATCGTCTCCAGCGAGTTCCTCACCATGAGCGGCTCGAAGTTCTCGACCTCGCGCGGGCGCGTCATCTACGTCGAGGACTTCCTGCGCGACTTCGGCCCGGACACGCTGCGGTACTTCATCTCGGTCGCCGGCCCGGAGACCCAGGACACGGACTTCACCTGGGACGAGTTCGTCCGCCGGACCAACTTCGAGCTGGCCAACGAGTGGGGCAACCTGGTCAACCGGTCCATCTCGATGGCGCACAAGAACGTCGGCGCCATCCCGCGTCCGGAAGCCCCGACGGCGGCCGACGAGGAGCTGAAGGCCCTGTCCCGCAAGGCCTTCGACACCGCGGGCGCGCACCTGGCCCGGTCCCGGTTCAAGCTGGCGGCGGGCGAGGCGATGAAGGTCGTCACCGCGGCGAACAAGTACATCTCCGACCAGGAGCCGTGGAAGCTCAAGGACGACCCGACGCGGCGCGACACGGTGCTGCACACCGCGCTGCAGGTCGTCTCCGACGCGAACACGCTGCTGACGCCGTTCCTGCCGCACTCGGCCCAGAAGGTCCACGAGGCCCTCGGCGGCACCGGCGTCTGGGCCGCCCAGCCGGAGCTCAAGGAGGTCGACGACCTCGACATCGACGGCCGGGTCAACCCGATCCTCACCGGCGACTACGCGGCCGAGCAGGCGAAGTGGGAGTCGAAGCCGATCGAGGTCGGCAAGCCGCTGGCCAAGCCGACCCCGCTGTTCACGAAGCTCGACCCGGCGCTGGGTGAGACCGGCCCGGAATGGGCACCGATCGTCAAGGAGTAAGAGGTAGTGCATGGGTGACGAGAAGCGCGAGCTGCCGCCTGTCCCGGACAGGCTCCCGGTGTCGGTGGTGGACGCGCACACCCATCTCGACGCGTGCGGCGCGGTCACCGCGGCCGAAGTCACGGCCATGGTCGACCGCGCCGAGCGCGCCGGCGTCGCCCGCGTCGTCACGGTCGCCGACGACCTCGCCTCCGCCCGCTGGGCGGCCGAGGCGGCGACCTGGGACCCGCGCGTGTGGGCCGCGGTCGCGATCCACCCGACGCGGACCAAGGCCTTCGGCGAGGCCGAGAAGTCCGAAGTGGAGCGCCTGGCCGGCCAGGACCGCGTGGTCGCCGTCGGCGAGACCGGCCTCGACTACTACTGGGACTACTCGCCGCACGACGCCCAGCAGGAGGCGTTCCGCTGGCACATCGACCTCGCCAAGCGGCTGGACAAGCCGCTGATGATCCACGACCGCGAGGCCCACGACGACGTGCTGCGCATCCTGGCCGAAGAGAATGCGCCGAATGCCGTAATCTTCCATTGTTTTTCCGGGGACGCGGAAATGGCCCGCAAGTGCGTCGACGCGGGGTACGTCCTTTCCTTCGCGGGCACGGTGACGTTCAAGAACGCGAAGGGGCTCCACGAGGCGGCCCGGCTCTGCCCGGCGGACCAGTACCTCGTCGAAACCGACGCGCCGTTTCTGACCCCCCACCCGTTCCGAGGGCGGCCGAACGAGCCGTTCGGCGCGGCTTACACCGTCCGTCACCTCGCGGCGCTCAGGGGCGAAGCTGTCCACGAAGTCGCCGAATCGGTCCGGACCACTGCCGAGCGGGTCTACCGACTCCCCAGTGTCACAACGGGATAAACGCACTGCGACATCGGTGTTCCTTGATCGCCCACTCGATCTAGTGACCCAGATCACGACACTCCGGGGGGTGTTTGCGCAACCCGGCGAGACCCGTTACTGTCCCGTGATCGTGCCGGTCGGGCCTGCGCTCAGCAGCTTCCGATCGTCACGCCCAGTCGTAGAGACGGCGCCCCCGACCGCCGTCTCGTGAAAGGGAACGATCCCCGGTGACAGGTAGCAGACAGGCTGGAGCACGCTCCGCCGTCCTCGAACGGAGCTATTTCGAGGACACCGCGTACGGCCAGCTCGACTTCTCCGACGACCCGAACATCACGCAGCAGGACATCCTCGCCGCCCTCGGCCCCGACGCCGACGCGATGATGGCCGAGATCGACGTCGACGTCGACGAGCTGATCCGGCTCATCAACGCCGAGACGACCTACCTGCCGCCGATCGTCATCCCGGACGAGATCGAGGCGGACCGCACCGCGTCCCCGCAGGCCAAGCGGGCCATGCTGGACGAGGGGCTGCGCGAGACCACCAAGGTCTGGAAGCGCCGGTTCCTCAAGGGCGCCGTCCTCAGCGTCATGATCAGCATCGCCGGTGGTGGCGCCGCCGCGCTGGCGATGAACAAGAGCGTCACCGTCGACGTCGACGGCCAGCAGCAGACCGTGCACTCGTTCGGCGACACCGTCGGCGAGGTGCTCGAGGACGCGGGCCTGTCCGTCGGCGCGCACGACTCGCTTTCCCCGTCCCCGCAGGCCGAGGTCGGCGACGGCGGGGTCATCAAGCTCGAGCGCGGCCGTCAGCTGAAGATGATCGTCGACGGCGCGGAGCACACCTCCTGGGTCCGCGCGACCCACCTGGGTGAGGCGCTCAGCCAGCTCGGCATGACCGGCATGGACAAGCCCGGCACGTGGATGTCGATGGCGAAGGACGGCGAGCTGCCCCTCCAGGGCGCCACCGTCGAGATCAAGACCCTCAAGAACATCACGCTGTACGACGGCGCGAACGCGCCGAAGCCGGTCAAGACGACCGCGGTCACCACGAAGGAGTTCCTGGGCGAGTACAAGCTCACCCTGGGCCCGGAGGACGCCGCCGAAGGTGGCCTGGACGTCAAGCTGACCGACGGCGCCGAGGTGCACATCAGCCGCACCGGCGTCTCGACGGTCGTCCAGAAGGAGACCATCGACCCGCCCGAGCAGAAGGTCGACGACCCGAACCTCGAGAAGGGCAAGACCGAGGTCGAGGACCCCGGCACGCCCGGCGAGAAGATGGTGACCTACAAGGTCACGCAGAAGAACGGCAAAGAGGTCTCGCGCGAGAGCGTCTCCGAGCAGGTCATCACGGAGGCCAAGCCGAAGATCATCCACGTCGGCACGAAGAAGCCGGCGAACCCGGTCATCGGCGACGCGTCCTCGTGGGACCGCATCGCGCAGTGCGAGTCGGGCGGCAACTGGGCCACCAACACCGGCAACGGCTACTACGGCGGCCTCCAGTTCGACAAGCAGACCTGGAACGCCTACGGCGGCTCCCAGTACGCGGCGCTGCCGAGCCAGGCGACGCGCGAGCAGCAGATCTCGGTGGCCGAGAAGGTCCGCGACGCCCGCGGCGGTTACGGCGCCTGGCCGGTCTGCGGCAAGAAGGCCTGACGAACTCCCGAACCGGCCCCCGTCCTCCCCGGACGGGGGCCTTTTCGCGTGCGCCGAGGGGCATCACGCGTGCGCCGAGGGGCATCACGCGTGTCCCGAGGGGAATCACGCGTGTCCGGAGAGGCATCACCCGTGATTGGCGGGGCATCACACCCGATGCCCGCCCAGTCACGCGTGATGCCTGCTCAATCACGCGAGATGCCCCTCCAATCACGCGAGTTCCGCGCTCAGTCACGCGAGTTCCGTCCCTGATCACGCGAGTTCCGTCCTCGATCACCGCGAACCGACCGTCCGGGGGCGCGAGATGTCCCATCGGTAAGCTCGGCCGGTGGTTGAACTGCTGGGACCTGCCGAGATCCGCGGGCTGGCGGCCGAACTCGACGTGCGGCCGACGAAGAAGCTCGGGCAGAACTTCGTGCACGATCCCAACACCGTCCGCCGGATCGTCGAGCTCGCCTCGGTCGGTCCGGACGACGTCGTGCTCGAGGTCGGGCCCGGCCTCGGGTCGCTGACGCTGGGGCTGCTCGCCACCGGCGCGCGGGTCGTCGCCGTCGAGATCGATCCCAAGCTGGCCGAACGGCTGCCGAAGACTGTCGCCGAGCGGGGGCCGGACGCCGCCGAGCGCCTCACCGTCCTCGAGGCCGACGCCATGCGCGTCACCGATGCCGAGCTGCCGGCGCCGACTGCCCTCGTCGCCAACCTCCCCTACAACGTCGCCGTGCCGGTGGTGCTGCACCTGCTCGCCGAAGTGCCGTCGCTCACCTCCGGCCTCGTGATGGTCCAGACCGAGGTCGCCGACCGGATGGCGGCGGGCCCGGGCAGCCGGATCTACGGCGTGCCGAGCGTCAAGCTCGCCTGGTACGGCCCGGCGCGCAAGGTCGCCGCGGTGCCACGCTCGGTGTTCTGGCCGGTACCAAACGTCGACTCCGCGCTCGTCGCCTTCGAGCGCGGCGACGCGCCGGCGTCCGACGACCGGGAACGGCTCTTCGGGCTCGTCGACGCCGCTTTCTCACAGCGCAGGAAGACGCTCCGGGCCGCGCTGGCGGGCTGGGCGGGCTCGGCCGAGCGCGCCGGCGAGCTGCTGGCGGCCGCCGGGATCGACCCGAAGACGCGCGGCGAGCAGCTCGACGTCCACGACTTCGCCCGGCTCGCCGCCGCCCGCTAGCCGCGGGCGACGTCCACTGTGGATGTCAACCGGCAGGGTGCTCGCCGACGTCTCCCGGCGTGCGCGTCTCGCCATCCGGACGCCGCCAGTCGTGTGATCTGGGCCAACGGGCTTGCGTTCGCTCTGCGGGATCGGTTTACTCAGTATGTCCATCCCGAGCGACTGAGAGACCTGGCTCGCCGAAGTCGCAGCAACCACCCTCCACAGGGCAGGTGCTACCGCCAGGACCGATGGAGGCCGTTTCCGATGAAGAGGGTAGCTCGCCCCCTGCTGCTGACCAGGCGTCGCGTAGTCGACGAAGGCCGCCGCTCCGTGACCGCATGTCGACGCTCCAACTGAGCTTTCCCGAGCCGGTCCACCTCTTCTTCTCGCACCGTCCATAGAGGACGGATTTCGTCTGCGGCCGGGCGCCTCCGAGTGAGCGCGCCCCGTTTTCTGGAGCCTTCGTGATCACCGTCGAAAACCTGTCCAAGTCCTTCGCCACCAACGGAAACTCGGTCGTCGCCCTGCGCGACGTGAGCGTCGACGTCCAGGCCGGCTCGCTGTTCGGCGTGGTCGGTCCCGCCGGTTCGGGCAAGTCCGTCCTGGCCCGCTGCATCGCGCTGCAGGAGCGTCCCGACCGTGGTGTCGTCCGGCTCGACGGCCTCAACACCGGCACCCTCGACGGCCGCCGGCTGCGGGAGATCCGCCGCCAGCTGGGCATCGTCGGCTCGAAGCCGGAGCTGATCGCCGAGCGCACCATCGCCGGCAACATCGCCTCCCCGCTGGAGCAGCTCGGGGTCGACGGCCCGCAGCGCCGCAGCCGCGTCGGCTCCCTGCTCGACCTCGTCGGCCTGACGCCGCGCGCCGCGCAGCGCCCCTCGGAGCTGTCCGTCGGTCAGCTCCGCCGGGTCGCGGTCGCGAAGGCGCTCGCGGCGGCCCCCGCCGTGCTGCTCGCGGACGACCCGACCGCCGGTGTCGACCCGGAGGAGGCCGGCGCGGTGCTCACCGTGCTCGACCGGGCCCGGTCCGAGCTGGGGGTCACCGTGGTGGTCACCACGCCGGACGCCGGGGTGGTCCGCCGGGTCTGCGACGACGTCGCGGTGCTGGAGGACGGCACGGTCGTCGAGCGCGGCACGGTGCTCGACCTGATCTCCAACCCGGCCAGCCGCACCGCACAGGCGCTGCTGCCGGCCATCGAGACCCCCCGCTCGCAGGGTGCGCGTTACGACCGCTCGGTCGACGTCGTGCTGGTCGGCTTCGCGTCGGTCGGCGCGTTGCTGCCCGAGGCGGCGGGCCGGTTCGACGTCGAGTTCGCCACCATCGGCGGCGGCCTGACCCGGATCGGCGACACCCCGGTCGGCCGCTTCCGCCTCGGCGTCCGCGGCGAGCGCGCCGACGCGGCCCTCGCGTGGGTCACCGAGCGCGGTGGCCACGTCACGCACACGGCTCGCGGCCCCCAGGGTGTCGCGGCCGCCTGACCTCCAGCGCCCCAAGGCGGCCTTGGGTGCGTTGAACGCACCGAAGGCCACATTGGGGCGCTCGGGGTCAGCGGGTGCCGCGCGGCAGGACCAGCAACGCGGTGAGCGCCGCGGCGCCGATGAGGCCCGCCGCCCAGGCCGCGGCCGTCGTGTAACCGTGGACGATCGCCGCCGGCGTGGTCAGCCCGGCCGCCGCCGCGGTGGCGATCGTGTTCAGCGCCGCCGTCCCGAGCGAAGCTCCCACCTGCTGTGACGTCGTCACGAACGCCGACGCCGCGCCCGCTTCACGCGCGCCGACCCCGCGGGTCGCGACGTTCAGCACCACCGGCATGCTCAGCCCGGCCCCGACCCCCAGCAGCAGCTGCATCGGCAGGATCACCGTGACGTACGACGCGTCCGGCGTCAGCCGTGTGGCGAGCAGGAGCCCGCAGCCGAGCACGAACAGCCCGCCCGCCAAGAGAGGCCGCGGTCCGACGCGGGCCAGCAGCCGGCTCGACACCTGTGTGGACGTCAGCATGTTCGCGCCGAGCGTCGGCAGGAACGCCAGCGCCGCGGCCAGCGCGCCGTACCCCATCACGACCTGCAGCTGGTAGGTCAGGAACAGGAACATCCCGAACGCGCCGAACGACGCCGCCCCGATCGTCAGGTACGCGACGGCGCGGGCACGGTCGCGCACCACCGTGAGCGGCAGCAGCGGGTGCGGGTGCCGGGCCTGCCGGCGCACGAACAGTCCGAGCAGCACAATGGAGGCTGTCAGGGAACCCAGTACCACCAAGGAGTTCCAGCCCTCAGTGGCCACTTCGGACAGTGCGTGCACGAGCAGCACGATCCCGCCGCAGCTGAGCAGTGCACTGGTCCAGTCCAGCTTGGTCTCCCGGTGCGCGGCGGCCGCGGGCACGGCGAACCAGGCGCCCAGCCCGGCCAGTATCGCGATCGGCACGTTGACGTAGAGGCTCCAGCGCCAGTCTAGGAACTCCGTCAGCGCGCCGCCGACGGTGAGCCCGACCGCGGAGCCGGACATCATGATGGCGCTGAAGATCCCGAACGCCTTCGCGCGTTCACGCGGTTCGGTGAAGGTCAGCGTCAGCAGGGACATCGTCGACGGCGCGAGCAGCGCCGCGAACACACCCTGCGCGGCCCGCGCGCCGATCAGCCACGCCGGCGACGGCGCGGCGCCGCCGATCGCGGACGCGACGGCGAACCCGGCGACCCCGGCCATCAGCGTGGTGCGGCGGCCGATCCGGTCGGCGAGCCGGCCGCCGAGCAGCAGCAGGCCGCCGAAAGCCAGCGTGTACGCGGAAATCGTCCACTGGCGGCCGGTGTCGGACATGCCCAGCGCGTGCTGCGCCGACGGCAGGGCGATGTTCACGACGGTCGTGTCGAGCACGACCATGAGCTGGGCCAGGCCCAGCGCGCCGAGGGCGAGCCACCGGCTCGCCGTGCGTGGTGGTGCGGCTGTGGTCATGACGGACCCCCGGGGTAAGCTGTGGATGCATTGCTTGTCGGCCGACAAGCAATGCCAAGCTAAGCCAACACTAGTCGGCCGTCAAGTAAGTTGAGAGGTGAGGCATGGCCGGGCGGCGCACCGACACCCGCGAGCGCATCCAGCGCGTCGCGCTCGAGCTGTTCGCCGAGCAGGGGTACGAAGGCAGTTCGCTGCGGGAGATCGCCGAGCGGCTCGAAGTCACGAAAGCCGCGCTGTACTACCACTTCCGCACGAAGGAAGACATCGTCTCGAGCCTGCTCGAGGACTGGGGCACCGCGCTCGACGAGCTCCTGGCGCGCGAAACCCGGCCGGCCGAGCTGCTCACCGCGTACGCCGCCCTGGTCGAAGACCGCTTCGGCCCGGTGATGGGCCTGGTGCAGCGCAACACGACGGCGTTGAAGGTCATCGCGGCGGGCGCCGGGCTGGCCGAGCGCATGCTCGAGCTGCACAGGCGGCTGAGCGGCGGGTCCGGCGACCCCGAGGCCGGCCTGCGGGCGCGGCTCGCCCTGGTCGCCGTCCAGCTCAACAGCGTCGAAGCCGAGCCGAGCACCCCGCCGGACGTCGCGCTCGCCGTCGCGCTGGACGTCCTTTCTCCTGGCCGGAGCGCGACCGGTGCGGGGACGTAGGCTGGTCGCGTGCTCGCCGTAGTTCCGCCCCCAGTCACCGTCCGGGTCCCGGCCAAGGTCAACCTGCACCTTTCGGTCGACGACCTGCGCGACGACGGTTACCACGAGCTGGTCACCGTGTTCCAGGCGCTTTCGCTGACCGACGAGGTGACCGTCGCGGTCGCCGACGACCCCGGCCTGGAGATCTACGGCGAGGGTGAGGGCACGGTGCCCACCGACGGCACCAACCTGGCCTGGCGGGCGGTCGAGGCGCTGGCGGCGCACGCCGGCCGCACCGAGGAGCCGAAGGTCCGCGTGGTGCTGCGCAAGGGCATCCCGGTCGCGGGCGGCATGGCGGGCGGCAGCGCCGACGCGGCGGCGACGCTGGTCGGGCTGGCCTCGCTCTGGAACCTCGAAGTGACGCGTGACGAGCTGGCCGAGATCGCGGCGGGCCTGGGCAGCGACGTCCCGTTCGCGCTTTACGGCGGCACCGCGCTGGGCACCGGGCGCGGTGAGCACCTGGTGCCGGTGCTGTCGCGGCACACCTTCCACTGGGTGCTGGCGTTCGACTCCGAAGGGCTCTCGACGCCGAAGGTGTTCGGCGAGCTCGACCGCCTGCGCGCGGACGGCAACCCGCCGCGCATCGGCTCCCACACCCCGGTCGTCGAGGCGCTGGCCTCGGGCGACCCGCGCCAGCTGGCCTTGCTGCTGGGCAACGACCTCCAGGCGGCGGCGGTTTCACTGCGCCCCGGCCTGCGCCGCACGCTCCGGGCGGGCGTCAACGCGGGCGCGCTGGCGGGCACGGTGTCCGGCTCGGGCCCGACGTGCGCGTTCCTCTGCGAAGACGCACATTCGGCGGTGGAGGTGGCGGCCGAGCTGTCGGGCGCGGGAGTGTGCCGCACGGTCCGGGTGGCACACGGCCCGGTCCCGGGAGCCCGGGTGGTCGGCGGCGACGACGCGCCGCGGCCCACGCCGCCGCGGGTGCACGCATGAAGAAGGCGGAGTTCGCGTTTCCGGGGCCGCTGCGGGACAAGCTGGTCGCGGCGATCCTGCGCGGGGAGAAGACGTCGACCACCGGCCTGGTCGCCGAATACGAGAAGTACGGCGAAGAGCTGCCTGTCGTCGGCGAACGTGAGCTGATGATCGACTCGGCGGGCGAAGGTGTCGCGGTGCTCGAAAACACCGAGGTGCGCGTCCTTCCGCTGTCCGAAGTGGACTTGCAGCACGTGCTCGACGAGGGCGAGGGTTTCACGAGCGTCGCCGACTGGCGCGCCGACCACACGGACTACTGGCAGAGCGCCGAACTGCGTGCCGCGCTGGGAGATCCGGAATTCACCGTGGACGACACGACCCAGGTCGTGGCGACGCGGTTCGTCATCGTGGAAAGGAACGGCTGAGCGGATGGCCAACCTGGTCAACCTGGAGGCGGTGAGCAAGTCCTACGGGGTGAAGCCGCTGCTGGACGGCGTCTCGTTGGGCGTCGCGGCCGGGCAGCGCATCGGTGTTGTCGGCCTCAACGGTGGTGGCAAGACCACGCTCCTGGAAGTCCTTTCCGGACTCGCCGAGCCGGATTCCGGACGGGTGAGCCATGTCGGCGGCCTGCGGATGGCCGTCGTCACGCAGCGGACCGAGCTCCCGGACGGCAGCACCGTCGGCGAGGTGGTGCTCGAACGTTACGGCGCCGAGCACGAATGGGCCGCCGACGCGCGGGTCCGGTCCATTGTGGACGGCCTGGGCATCACCGCGATCGGGCTCGACACGCCCACCGCGAACCTCTCCGGCGGCGAGCGGCGCCGGGTCTCGCTGGCCGCCGCGCTGACCGGCGAGCTCGACCTCGTCGTGCTCGACGAACCGACCAACCACCTGGACGTCGAAGGTGTCCAGTGGCTGGCCGACCACCTGCTGACCCGGCGGATCGCGGTTGTGGTCGTCACGCACGACCGGTGGTTCCTCGACACCGTCGCGAGTGTGACCTGGGAGGTCGCCAACGGCCGCGTCGAGAGTTACGAAGGTGGTTACGCCGACTGGATCTTCGCGCGCGCCGAGCGGGCGCGGCTCGCCGCGACGGCCGAGGAGAAGCGGCAGAATCTGGCGCGCAAGGAGCTGGCGTGGCTGCGCCGCGGCCCGCAGGCCCGCTCGTCCAAGCCGCGCTACCGCATCGACGCGGCCGAAGCTCTGATCGCGGACGTGCCGCCGCCGCGCGACTCCGTCGAGCTGATGGCGTTCGCGAAGCGGCGCTTGGGCAAAACCGTGCTGGAGCTGGAAGACACGACGTACACGGTCGGCGACCGGACGCTGCTCGACCACGTCACCTGGCGGGTCGGGCCGGGTGACCGGATCGGCCTGGTCGGTGTCAACGGCTCGGGCAAGACGTCGCTGCTCAAGCTGCTCGGCGGCGACGTCCAGGGTTCGACCGGCCGCCGGATCGAGGGCAAGACCGTCGCACTCGCGCACCTGCGCCAGGAGCTCGACGACCTGCCCGGCGACCTGCGTGTGCTGCAGGCGATCGAGCAGGTGGCCGGGCGCGTGGTGTTCGGCAAGCAGGAGATGACGGCGTCGCAGCTGGGGGAGAAGCTCGGCTTCCCGCAGGCGCGCCAGTGGACGCCGGTCGGCGACCTGTCCGGCGGCGAGCGGCGGCGGCTGCAGCTGTGCCGGCTGCTGATGGCCGAGCCGAACGTCCTGCTGCTCGACGAGCCGACGAACGACCTGGACATCGACACCCTGCAGCAGCTGGAGGACCTCCTCGACGGCTGGCCGGGCACGATGGTCGTGGTTTCGCACGACCGGTACCTGGTCGAACGGGTTTGCGACACGATCGTCGCCCTCTTCGGCGACGGCCGCATCACGCACCTCCCGGGCGGCATCGAGGAGTACCTGAACCGCCGGGCGGTCGCCAAGGAACCGGCGGCCGCGACCACCCCGACGGCGGCGAAGGCCGAGGCGAAGAAGTCGGCGGCGGACCTGCGCGCGGCCCAGAAGGACCTCGGCCGGCTGGAGCGCAAGCTCGACCAGCTGCACAGCAAGGAGCAGAAGCTCCACGCGTCGCTGCTGGAAGCCGCGACGGACCCGGCGAAGCTGATGGAGCTCAACGCGGAGCTGAAGGGCGTCCAGGGCGAGATCGAGGAGGTCGAAGGCCGCTGGCTGGAGACGTCCGAACTGCTGGAGTGACACAGCTGCCAGTAATGTCTGCCCCATGAGCAGGTTCGTGGACACGCTCGTCGCCACCGCGACGGCGCGAGGTCAGCAGCGGGGCATGGTCACCGGGGAGCCGAAGGAGCCGGTCCGGCGGACCTGGGCCGAGGTGCACGAACAGGCCCGGCGGATCGCCGGTGGCCTGGTCGCCGGCGGGTTCGAGCGGGGCGGGGCCGTTGCCGTGCTGGCCGCCGCGCCGGTGCTGATCGCGCCGACCGTGCAGGCCGTCTGGCTGGCCGGGGGCAGTGTCACCATGCTGCACCAGCCGACGCCGCGGACCGACCTCGCCGAGTGGGCCGAGGACACCGTGCGGGTGCTCGGGATGATCGGCTCGGACCTGGTCCTGCTGGGCGAGCCGTTCGACCAGCTCGCCCCGGTCCTGGCCGAGAAGGGCATCGGCTTCCGGCTCATCAACGAGCTGGCCGGCGCCGAGCCGCTCGCCGACGTCGTCACCACCGACGAGGGCGAGACCGCGCTGCTCCAGCTGACCAGCGGCTCGACCGCCGACCCGAAGGCCGTGCGGATCACCTACGGGAACCTGTACTCCAACGTCAAGGCCATGGTCGACCGCGCAGAGTTCGACTTCGACACCGACGTGATGGTGTCCTGGCTGCCGACCTTCCACGACATGGGGATGGTCGGCTTCCTGACCGTGCCGATGACCTTCGGCGTCGAGCTCGTCAAGATCACGCCGGTCGAGTTCCTGTCCGGGCCGCTGATCTGGCCCGAGCTGATCACGAAGTACCACGGGACGACCACCGCGGCGCCGAACTTCGCGTACGCCATCGTCGGGCGCCGGATGGCGCGCGTCGACGACGACAACGCCTATGACCTCTCGAAGCTGCGGATCGCGCTGAACGGCGCCGAGCCCGTCGACGAGACCGCCGTCCAGACCTTTGTGGACGCCGGCGCGCGGTTCAAGATGCCCGCGGAGTGCGTGTTCCCGGCCTACGGCATGGCCGAGGCGACGCTCGCGGTGTCGTTCGCGCCGCTGTTCACCGGGCTCACCCTGGACGTCGTCGAGGCCGAAGCGCTGGAGGCCGGCAACCGCGCTGTCCCGGTCCCCGAGGGCGACCCGCGGCGCGGCACCGAAAACGTCCGGTCGTTCGCCGTGCTCGGCCGCCCGCTGGACGGCCTCGAAGCCGAGATCGTCGACGACGCGGGTGCGCGGCTCGGCGAGCGGGAGGTCGGCGAGATCCGGCTGCGCGGCGAGGCCGTGACGCCCGGCTACCTGACCATGGACGGCCCGGTCGCCACGCAGGACGCCGACGGCTGGCTGAACACCGGCGACCTCGGGTACCTGGTCGACGGCCAGATCGTCATCTGCGGCCGCCGCAAGGACGTCATCATCATGGGCGGCCGCAACCTGTACCCGACGGACATCGAGCGCGCGGCGACGTCGGTCGAGGGTGTGCGGGCCGGCAACGCCGTGGCCGTGCGGCTGGACGCGGGAAGCCGTCGTGAGCGCTTCGCCGTGGTCGTCGAGTCGAAGCTGGCGGGCGACGCCGAGGCCGAGAAGAACCTGACGAAGCAGGTCTCGGCCCGGGTCCGCGACGCCGTCGACATGCGGCCGTACGCGGTCGTGGTGCTGCCGGCGGGGAGCCTGCCGAAGACGCCGTCCGGCAAGGTCAAGCGCGCGGCGACGGCGCAGCAGTTCGCGGACAAGATCAAGAAGAACGCCGACTCCTGACCGGAGCTTTCACGTGAAAGCTCCCACCTGGAGGCGGAGCTTTCACGTGAAAGCGGCGTCTTAGCGCTGTTGCAGGCGTTCGGCGCGGATCGTGGGCGGGGCCGCGCGCTCGGCCGTCGCCTCCGAAGGCGAGCGGGCGCCCGGGAGGTCCGGGGCGTGGCCCGTGCGGGCGGCGAGCTGGTCCTCCACCCGGTCGAGGAACTCGTCGACCTCGCGCTCGTCGTAACCGCGCTTGCCGATCAACGGCTTCGCGAACATCACGTGGTGCACTTCGGCGGCGGTCAGGTCGTCCTCCTCGGTGATCGTCTTGGCGATCCGCCGGACGAACTCGTCGACCTCGTGCTTCGCGTAGCCACGGCGGCCGATCGGGGCGTTACCGAAGGTGACCTCGGCGAGGTCTTCGGCGGTGAACGACATGGAGTCTCCGATTCCGGGGTTGGGCGGTACGAAACTGCCGTACACCGTCCTAGCCCGGGGACGGGCTCCCCGGAAGGGGCCGACCTCGAAGCTCACCCCGACGGGCGCCCTCCGTCCGCCTGTGAGTGAGCCGGGACTACGCAGCGCTGTGTGGCCGGACTCACACCGTCAGGACCGGCCGAACCACTTCCGCGGCCCCTGGGGTCGCCGCTCCTCGGCCACCGGCTGCGGGTTCCGCAGCGCCACGAGCGCGGCCTCGGCCTCGTCGAGGAACAGGTCGACCTGGGACTGGTCGTAGCTGCGCATCCCGACCGCCATGATCGTGAACTCGACGTAGTGGATGTCGTCGGCGGTCAGGATGTTGCGCCCCGCCAGCGCCTCGGCGATCAGGTCGAGGAAGGCGTCGACCTCGTCCTCGTTGTAGCCGCGCCGGCCGAAGCGGGGTTTGCCGAACGCGATCGCCCGGACTTCGTCAGGGGTCATGGCCTTACCTAACCACCGTTGTCAGCCTGCATGGAAGGCGTTTTGCGCGGCCGCGAGACCGGTGCCGACCAGCGCTTCGGTCGCGTCCGCGCAGCGGTCCACCTCGAACGGGAGCTCCTTGCGCTCGACCGTCGAGAAGTCCTTCAACACGAAGTCCGCCGGGTCCTGCCGGCCCGGTGGGCGGCCGATGCCGAACCGGACGCGGTAGTAGTCACGCGTGCCGAGCGACTTCGTGATCGAACGCAGTCCGTTGTGGCCGTTGTCGCCGCCACCGAACTTCAGCTTCAGCGCGCCGAAGTCGACGTCCAGCTCGTCGTGGACCACGACCACGCCGGTCGGCGGCACCTTGTAGAACCGGGCCGCGCCGACCACCGGGCCGCCGGAGAGGTTCATGTACGACCGCGGTTTCACGAGCACGACGCGGCGCCCGGCCAAGCGGCCTTCGAGCACCTCGCCGCCGCTCTTGTGCGTCTTGAACTTGCCGCCGATGCGGGCGGCGAGCTCGTCCAGCACCATGAACCCGACGTTGTGCCGGTTTCCGGCGTACTGGGGCCCGGGATTGCCGAGGCCGGCGAGCAGGATCAGCTCGCCGGCCCCGGGCAGGTCTTCGGTCATGCGGAAATGTTATTCGGCGGCTTCGGCCGACTCTTCGCCCGCCTCGGCGGTGGCCTCGTCCTCGTCGGCCTCTTCACGCTGCGGCTCGTTGACGGCGGCGACCAGCGACTCGGGGTCGCTGACCAGGGTGGCGCCCTTGGGCAGCTCGACCTGGCCGGCGAGGATCTGGGTGCCGATCTCGGCGCCCTCGATCGAGACCTCGAACTGCTCCGGGATGTGCAGCGCCTCGACCTCGACGGTCAGGGTGTCGACGTCCTGGTTGACCAGGCCGCCGGGGCCGGGGGTGCCGGAGACGACGAGCGGGACGTCGACGACGATCTTCTCGCCGCGCTTCACGACCAGCAGGTCGACGTGCTCGATGTAGTTCTTGAGCGGGTGCACGACGATGGTCTTCGTCAGCGCCAGCTCGTTGGAGCCGTCGAGGTCGAGGGTGATGACGGCGTTGGAGCCGTTCTCGCGGACGACGCGGGCGAACTCGATGGCCGGCAGCGCGAAGTGCCGCGGGTCCGAGCCGTGGCCGTACAGGACGGCGGGGATCTTGCCGGCGCGACGCGTGCGGCGCGCGGCGCCCTTGCCGAACTCGGTGCGCGGCTCGACGGACAGACGTACCTCGGACACGGTGTGGCACTCCTTCAAATCAAAGACAGCATGCTGCGGCGGGGGGAAGCCGGTGTTTTCAGAAGTTTCGGCGGCGAGTTTCCGGGCGTGCACGACGACGGGGGCTACTCGAGCCGCCGCGTCGATCACGCCGGGCACCCCAGAAGGGCCCCGCCTCGCCGAGACAACCTCAAGAGTGTAAACCAACCTCATCACGGTGGGTTGCGGCGGGTGCCCGCGCCACGCTAGAACCCTCCTGGACCCCGGTTTGTGACGACACAAATCCGGTGGCGGGACTTCGCCGGCCGAGGTGTGCTCGGGTGGCGGCAGAGCAGGGGGCGGGGAAGATGCGGGCTCGACGGAGCATGGTGGCGGCGGTGCTGCTGCTGGGCGGGCTGCTGGCCGGCTGCCAGGTGGCGGTCCCCGGCACCGCCGGCGTCTCCGCGGCCGGGCAGCAGACGGCCGATCGCCGCGCGGAGCAGCGCGCCGCCGTCGACGCCGCCCTGACCGCGCTCGCCCAGGCGCCGGCGCTCTCGCTGAAGTCGACGACCAAGGGCGCCGAACAGCAGTTCCGGGTCACCCGCGGCGGCAGCGCCGTCGGCGGGCTCCCGCTCGAAGGCCGCGTCGTGCAGGTGACGGCCGCGGCCGGCCAGTTCTACCTGCAGGCCGACGCCGACTACTGGAAGGCCCACGCCATCGACGAGGGCACGCAGTTCGGCACGAGCTGGGTGCGTTCGCTCGGCTCCGAACTGCCCTTCGACCCGGCGGCCCGGTTCGCGCCCAAGACCCTCGCCGACGGGCTGCGCAAGGCGCTGGCCGGGCTCGACCGGTTCAGCGAGCCGGTGAAGGCGAAGCTGCCCGACGGCACCGAGGTCTACCAGCTCGGCGCCGCGCCGAGCGTCCTGCGCGTCACGACGGCGAAGCCGAACCGCGTCGTCAGCTTCGCCCCGGTGCTGCTCGACCCGCAGGCCGGGCCGAAGTACGGCGCGGAGTTCCGCGTCGACCCGATCACCGGTGACGCGCTCAAGACGTTCCACACCGACCTGGACAACACCGTCGGTGGGCTGGGCCAGCCGTTCGAGGGCCTGGTGCAGGCCAGCGCGGTGGTCACGAACGACACGCTCGACTGCAAGGACTTCGTCGGCTCGTGCACGACGACGGTCGACGTCTCCACCAGCGTGGTCGGCTCCCCGGCCTCGGGCGAGAAGAGCGTGGTCCACATCAACCTCTCGGTCGAGGTGAGCGCCGACTCGCTCGGCGCGCAGACCTGCACGTCGGCGGCCGACGCCGAGCCGTACGCGACGATCAAGATGTCCTGCACGGTCAAGTTCAAGCTGCCCAACCGCACGGCCAGCTACCAGGTGCTGTCCAAGCCGAACGCGACGGCGGAGGTCCGCGCGGCCCTCGACGTCAACGCGGTGAAGCAGAAGGTCGCGGCGGAGTTCGCGGGCCTGGGCGGCTGAGCTGGACACCTACCCGGGGGTGCGTTGCTTCCGTTGAAGTAGGTGATCTTCCGTTCCTAGCATCGGCTGGAGACAGCCGAATTCGAACGGGAGAGACGACATGGCCAAGCTGGTGGTTTTCGGGGGGACCGGGTACGCCGGGGGCAGGATCGGCGCCGAGGCGCTGCGGCGCGGGCACGAGGTGGTCGGCGTCGCGCGCAACACCGGCACGGTGCCCGAAGGTGTCGAAGCGGTGCAGGGTTCGTTGCACGACGAGGAGTTCGTCTCGCAGGTCGTGAAGGACGCGGACGTCATCGTCGTCGCCACGCCGGCCCGCGCGCTCGACGGCGAGAAGCTGATCGACGCCGTGCCGTCGCTGGCGCGGATCGCGCGCGAGAACGACGTCCGGCTGTCGTTCGTCGGCGGCGCGGCGAGCCTGCTGGTCGCCGAGGGCGGCCCGCGGCTGTTCGACACCCCGGAGTTCCCCGCCGAGTACAAGGAAGAGGCCGGCAACCACGCCGAGGTGCTCGGCCTGCTGCGCGCGCAGCCCGAGGGTCTCGACTGGTTCTACGTCAGCCCGGCCGCCGAGTTCGGCGCCTGGATCCCGGGCGAGCGGCGCGGCGGGTTCCGCGTCGGCGGCGACATCCTGCTGACCGACGAGAACGGCAAGTCGCACATCGGCGGTGACGACTTCGCGACCGCGTACGTCGACGAGATCGAGCAGCCGAAGCACCGCCGCGCGCGGTTCACCGTCGCTTACTGAAGTTCTTTCAGCACCGGCGCGAAGGTTTCGAGGTTCGGCTCGAAGACGGTGATGTATTCGAAGCCGTAGCGGGTGCGGCGGGTTTCCAGTTGTCCGGCGATCTCCTCGACCGTGCCCAGCAGCAGCTGGGGCGCGTCGAGGAGGTCTTCGGCGGTTTCGACAGCACTCCGCTGAGTTTTCTCGTGCCACGCCTCGGCGGCCGTTCGCCGGTCGTCGGTGACCTCGACGTGCTGGACCAGCATGTTGTACTCGACGTCGCGGTGCGCTTTGGCGCGGAAGTACGCGACGCGCTCGTCCATGTCGACGTCGAGCTTGAAGGTGCCGGGCGGCTTGCCGGGCTGCTGCTTCAGGCCCGCGAAGCCGACGACGTCCGCGTGCTCGGCGGCCAGGTCGAGGACGCCGTCGCTGTTGCCCGCGATGAGCAGGCGCGGCATCGCGAGCCCTTCGTCGTCGAAGTGTTTCCGCAGGTAGGCGAGGCTCTCTTCGAGGTAGCCGATGCGGCCGGCGGCGTTCTGCCACGGCAGCCCGGCGTTGTCGAACTCGGCCTTCATGTGCCCGGCGCCGAGGCCCAGGTCCAGGCGCCCGTCGAGCAGCGCGGCCGTCGAGGAGGCTTCGCGGGCGAAGAGGGCGAGGTTGTAGAAGGGCACGTTGGAGACGAGGGTGCCGAGCCGCGGCCGCTCGGTGACGGCGGCGGCCATGGCGAGCGCCGGGAACGGCGCCGGTGACCCGGTGCCCAGGTGGTCCGGGATGGTGATGACGTCGTAGCCGAGCTCCTCGGCCCGACGGCACTTGGCGATCCACGCGTCCCGGCCGCCGATGCCCCGGAGACTGACGCCGAACTTGAAGTTCCCCATGCCGGCGACGTTAGCGCCGGAAACCCCCGCCGGGCGCGAAGTTCGCGCCCGGCGGACGACTCGCGTGCCCAGCCGGACGACTCGCGTGCCCAGCCGGACGACTCGCGTGCCCAGCCGGACGACTCGCGTGCCCAGCCGGACGACTCGCGTGCCCAGCCGGACGACACGGCCGGGCCCCGGGCTGGGGTTCGTGTCGTCCAGTCAGGTACGCGTGTCGTCCGTTTCGGACAGCGGAAAGCCCGCCCTCCGCGTGGGAGAGCGGGCTTTCCGGGGAATCAGGCGTTGCCGTCGAAGAGCGAAGTCACCGAGCCGTCCTCGAAGACCTGCTGGATGGCCTCCGCCAGCATCGGGGCGATCGACAGGACCGTCAGGCCCGGGAACCGCTTCTCCTCCGGGATCGGCAGCGAGTTCGTCACGATGACTTCGCGCGCCTTGCAGGCCGAGAGCCGCGAAGTGGCCGGGTCGGACAGGATGCCGTGGGTCGTCGCGATGACCACGTCCGCCGCGCCCTCGTCGATCAGGGCCTCCGTGGCCTTCACGATCGTGCCGCCGGTGTCGATCATGTCGTCGATCAGGACGCACAGCTTGCCCTCGACCTTGCCGACCACGCGGTTCGCCACGGCCTGGTTCGGCTTGTCCGGGTCGCGTGTCTTGTGGATGAACGCGATCGGCCGGTCACCCAGCTGCTGCGCCCACTTCTCGGCCAGCCGCACGCGGCCCGAGTCCGGCGAGACGACCGTGATGTCGGCGTTGCCGTAGGTCTTCTTGATGTGGTCGGCCAGCACGGACTGCGCCATCAGGTGGTCGACCGGGCCGTCGAAGAAGCCCTGGATCTGCGCCGTGTGCAGGTCGACCGTCATGATCCGGTCGGCGCCAGCGGTCTTGAACAGGTCCGCGATCAGCCGCGCCGAGATCGGCTCGCGGCCCTTGTGCTTCTTGTCCTGGCGCGCGTACGGGTAGAACGGCATCACCACGGTGATCCGCTTCGCGCTCGCCCGCTTGAGCGCGTCCACCATGATCAGCTGCTCCATCACGTACTCGTTGATGGGCGTGGTGTGCGCCTGGATGACAAAGGCGTCGGTGCCGCGGACGGACTCCTCGAACCGGACGAACAGCTCACCGTTGGCGAAGGTGTGCGCCGTCTGGGGGGTGATCGTCACGTTGAGGTGCTCGGCGACCTCTTCCGCGAGCTCCCGGTGCGCCCGTCCGGAGAAGAGCATCAAGTTCTTCTTCGGCGTACCTGACTTCGGACTCATGCTGGCGACTCCCCGTCGGTTCCTGCTGCTGACTCGGCGTCGAGGGCGGCCTGGGCCGCCTCCGCCGCGGGCGTACCCGGCCGGCGCCGGATCGCCCAGCCTTCGATGTTGCGCTGGGGCGGCGCCGACACCGCGAGTGTGCCCGGGGGGACGTCCTCGCGGATCACGGCACCCGCCCCACTGTAAGCGCCGTCACCGACCTGCACCGGGGCGACGAACGTGTTGTCCGCGCCCAACCGGACATACGACCCGATAACGGTCCGGTGCTTGTTCACGCCGTCGTAGTTCACGAACACGCTGGAGCAGCCGATGTTGCTGTGCTCGCCGATCGTGGCGTCGCCGACGTAGGTCAGGTGCGGCACCTTCGTGCCGGCGCCGATGTCGGCGGACTTCGTCTCGACGAACGCGCCGAGCTTGCCCTTCTCGCCCAGCTTCGTGCCGGGCCGCAGGTAGGTGAACGGGCCGACGTTGACGCCGTCGCCCAGCTCCGAGTCCGAGCCGTGCACCCGCACCACGGAGGCGCCGGCGCCGATGGTCATGTTCGTCAGGGTGCTGTCCGGCCCGAGCGTCGTGCCTTCGCCGACCGAGGTGGCGCCCTTGAGCTGCACCCCGGGGTTGATGACGACGTCGCGCGACAGCGTCACGCCGGCGTCGATCCAGGTCGAGGCCGGGTCGACGACGGTGACGCCCTCGCGCTGCCAGCGCTGCACGATCCGGCGGTTGAGCTCGGCGCCGAGCACCGAGAGCTGGACGCGGTCGTTGACCCCCTCGGTCAGCCACGGGTCGTCGACGACCAGCGCGCCGACGTGCAGGCCGTCGCCGTTCGCGATGCCCAGGACGTCCGTGAGGTAGAGCTCGCCCTGCGCGTTGTCGGTCGAGAGCCGCGAAAGGCCGTCGCGCAGCACAGCGGCGTCGAAGGCGTAGACGCCGGAGTTGATCTCGGTGATCTCCGCCTGCTCCGGGGTGGCGTCCTTGTGCTCGACGATCCCGGTGACCTTGCCCGCGGCGTCGCGCGTGATGCGGCCGTAGCCCGCCGGGTTCGCGACGACCGCGGTCAGCACGGTGACGGCGTTCTTCGCCTCGGTGTGCTCGTCGAGGAGGGCGCCCAGGGTCGCGGTGTCGAGCAGCGGGACGTCGCCGTAGCTGACGATCACGGTGCCGGTGAGGTCGGCGGGCAGGGTCGCGAGCGCGCAGGACACGGCGTGGCCGGTGCCCTTCTGCTCGGCCTGCACGGCGGTGCCGACCGCGCGGCCGAGGGCCGTGGCGACCTCGGCGAGCCGGGAGCCGACGGCCTCGCGGCCGTGGCCGACAACCACGACGAGGTGCTCGGGGTCCAGGCCGGCGGCGGCCCGGACGGCGTGCTCGACGAGGGGCCGCCCGGCGATCGGGTGCAACACCTTCGGGGTCGCGGATCGCATGCGGGTGCCCTCACCCGCGGCGAGGATCAACGTGCTCAGCGGGCCGGTCAACGGCGCTCCCAACGGTTACCAGCAGGTGGCTTCTGTCGGGCTCAGATCCTAACTGGGCTCTTCCGGCTCCCACGTCGGGTCGGTGGGAAGGCCCTCACCCGCCCACGCCGACGCCGGGTCCGCGGCCATCGAGTTGGCCGACGCCACCTGGTTGCCACCCCCGCGTTTCGCCTGGTACATGGCCGCGTCCGCGCGGGCGAGGACCTGCTCGCCCCGCTCCTGCGGCCGCAGGGAGACGAGCCCGATGGACAGCGTGACGCCGTGCGAAAGGTGGTGCGGCAGGCCCGCGACGGACTTCACCGCGCGGCCGAGCGCCATCTTCGCCGCGGACGCCGGAGTGCCCGGGAGCAGGACGATGAACTCGTCCCCGCCGTAGCGCGCCACCAGGTCGTCACCGCGCAACGCGTCACGAAGCGTGCTCGCGACAACACGCAGCACGTTGTCACCTTCGGCGTGGGACTGCTTGTCGTTGACACCCTTGAAGCCGTCGAGGTCGACCAGCGCGACCGCGAGCGGCTGCGCGTCCGCCGACGACGCGAGCTGGCGCAGCTTCTCGTCCAGCGCGCGGCGGTTGGGCAGGCCGGTGAGCGGGTCCTGCAGGGCCTGCTGGGTGATCGCGCCATGCTCGGCCGAGAGCCGTTCGTGCTCGCGACGCGCGTTCAGCGTGGCGATCTGCGACTCGCGGAGGCTCCACATCTCGGTCTCGAGCCGCCGCGCGTAGTCGATCAGCGACTCGCTGGCCCCGGACGCGTAGTCCGGGCTCGTGTCGAGCCGAGCCAGCTCACGCGCGATGTTCAGCCGCATGGACGGCTGCGACGTGTCGTCACCGAGGGACTCCCGGGCCGACCGCAGCACGTCGAGGGCCTCACCGCGGCGGCCGGCCTTGTCGAGGCAGCGGGCCAGCGCGATCGCGACGATCTCGCGTTCACCCGGGTAGCCGGTGCCTTCGTGCAGCTGCCGGAGCCGGTCGATCTGGTCGGCGCTCGGGCCGTGCAGCGCCTGCGCCGCGGCGAGCACGCCGACCTGGTCGACGGCCGGGACGTTCGCCTTCCGCGGGAACAGCGACTCGGTGAACGGGCCCTCGGCGGCGACGGCCATGGACGCGGCCGTGCGGAACTTCTCGGCGCTTTCGTCGTACTCGTCGATGCGCTCGAGCCGCAGGCCCCAGCCGAGCAGCATCTTGACGCGGTTCATCAGCTGCAACGTGATCTCATGCGGGCTCGCGCTCTCGCGGATCGCGGCGGCCGCGCGGCCGATGACCTCCTCGGCGGCCTCGTACACGCCGAGCTGGTTGAGCACGATCCAGCAGTCGTTCAGCGTCGACCACAACATCCGGTTCCAGGCGCGGATGCCGATCTGGCGGTTCGGGATCGCCGAGTCGTCGAGGATGGCCAGCGCGCGGGCGATCTCGGTGAGCGCGGGGTCCTCCTGCGCGGCGATCACCAGCCGGCGGCCGCGCAGCGCGTGCGCGTCGGCCCGCAGCAGGGCGAGGCCGTGACGCCGGGTGTGCGCGAGCATCTCGTCGAGCCGGGGCTCGGCCTCCGCGGCCAGACCGCGGGTGATCAGCCGGGCGATCGCCGACGCGCGCAGCAGCTGCGCCACCATCGTCGGCTCGCCGCGCCGCTGGGTCTCGTCGAGCAGCTCGTCCATCAGCTCGACGATCTGCAGCTGCTGGGTGTACTCCTGTCGCTGGACCGCGGCGATCAGCTCGCGCGCACGTCCGACCAACCACGCGTCGGACATTTCGGCGAGGGCGGGCCGTCTGGCCGCCACCGGGTCGGTCGCCTCTTCGGTCAGCGCCAACCTCCCGGTGTCGTGGGTTCGGTCCTCCTGCTGCTCCGCCGCCAGGATTCGAACCTGAACTGTCAGAACCAAAATCTGAAGTGCTGCCGATTACACTACGGCGGATCGATCCTGGTCAGGATAGCGACGATCGGGTGTAGCCCGCGCGCGGGCTGCGTTAGGAGCCCGTCCGCCGGGTCCCCGGTTCCGAAGTACCGGTGTGAGGTTCCGGCACTCCCCAGCCGCCGAAACCTCCTGTACCGTAACTTACGGCATCGTAGGTTAGGCGACCCTATCCAGGGCACCGCGCAGGAAGAAGTGAAGCGTATGACGGCCACGCTCGACCGTTCGCAGCCCAGCGGGGAGTCTCCGGCCCCGAAGGGGCCCAAACCTGTCATCGAAGGCCAGCGCGGCATCGGCGTGCAGCTTTCGGTCTACTTCGGCGTGATCGCGCCGTTGGTGGCGCTGCTGGTCGCGGTGCCGTTCGCCTGGGGCTGGGGACTGAGCTGGGTCGACGTCGGCATCTTCGTGGTGTTCTACGCGATCAGCGGGCTCGGCATCACGGTGTCGTACCACCGCTACTTCACGCACGGCTCGTTCAAGGCCAAGCAGTGGCTGCGCGTGGTCATGGCCATCGCCGGCAGCATCGCGCTGCAGGGCCCGGTCATCACCTGGGTCGCCGACCACCGGCGTCACCACGCCTTCTCCGACCGCGACGGCGACCCGCACTCGCCGTGGGCGTTCGGCACGTCGCCGTGGGCCATCGCCAAGGGCTTCTGGCACGCGCACATGGGCTGGCTGTTCGAGCGTGACCAGACCAATGCCGAGCGCTTCGCGCCGGACCTGGTCAAGGACCCGGCGATCAAGAAGGTCGACGACCTGTTCTGGCTGTGGGCGCTGATCAGCCTGGTGCTGCCGGGCATCGCCGGCGGCCTGATCTCGTGGTCGGTCTGGGGCGGGGTCACCGCCTTCTTCTGGGCCGGCCTGGTGCGCATCTGCGTGCTGCACCACGTGACGTGGTCGATCAACTCGATCTGCCACATGATCGGCGACCGCCCGTTCACCGCGCGCGACAACTCGGCCAACTTCTGGCCGCTGGCCATCTTCAGCTTCGGCGAGTCGTGGCACAACCTGCACCACGCCGACCCGACGTCCGCGCGCCACGGCGTCAAGCGCGGCCAGATCGACATCTCCGCGCGGCTGATCTGGATCTTCGAGAAGTTCGGCTGGGTGCACGACGTGCGCTGGCCGACGCCGCAGCGGCTGGCCCGTATCACGACGGAGAAGCACTAGTCCCGTAGGCTGCCGAGAGTGGCGGGGAGACGACGTTCGAAGCGTGAGCAGCAGGTCACCGGGGCACGTCCGGCCGCCCCGGTGACCCGTGTCCGGATGACGGGCAGTGAGCGCCGTCAGCAGCTGCTGAACGTGGCGCGGGCGCTGTTCGCGGAAAAAGGGTTCGACGGCACGTCGATCGAGGAGATCGCGCACCGCGCCAACGTCTCGAAACCCGTGGTGTACGAACATTTCGGCGGCAAAGAGGGCATCTACGCGGTGGTCGTCGACCGCGAAACGCAGCTGCTGCTCGACCGCATGGTTTCCACCCTGCACGGCGGCCACCCCCGCGTGATGCTGGAGCAGGCCGCGATCGCTTTGCTTTCCTACGTCGAGGATTCCCACGACGGCTTCCGGATTCTCGTCCGCGACTCACCGGTGGCGAGCTCGACGGGCACGTTTTCGACGGTGCTGAACGACATCGCGAGCCAGGTGGAGCACATCCTGGCCCAGCAGTTCGCGGCCCGCGGTTATGACGAGAAACTGGCGGCGCTGTACGCGCAGGCGTTGGTGGGGATGGTCGCGCTGACCGGCCAGTGGTGGCTGGACGCGCGCAAGCCCAAGCGTGACGAAGTGGCCGCGCACCTGGTGAATCTGGCGTGGAACGGGCTGTCCCACCTGGAAGACAAGCCGAAGCTGCTCGGGTGACCTTTTCGTCTCCGGACCCGGCGGCACGCTGACCGGCGACGGTCTGGGCTCCTTCGCCGCCGGTCTCGACCGGGACTTCCGCGGCTGGCCGGGCGAGCGGGGGTGGAAGTCCTTTCGCGGCGACCTCGAACTCCGCGCGATCCACCACGGCCACTTCGTCGAGCTGGCGTGGACGGTGCACGGCCTCGAACCGGCGGGGGACGAGACACGGCCCTGGTCCTGCACCGTCCGGACCGGGGTGACCGCGGGCGAAGAGCTGCGGCGCCTCAGCGCGGACCTGGCGGAGTTCCTGGCTACCTGAGCACGCCGGCGGTGTGCAGGTGGTCGAAGATCAGCTGCGCCACCAGCGAAACCCGTGGCCGGTCGGCGTACCCGAGCCAGTCGATTTCCTCGATCTCGCTGCAGGCCCGCGGGGTTCCCTCGTACTCCGCCGAGTAGCACGTCGTCCGCACGACCGTGCCTTCCGCGCGGCCGTGCGCCTGGCCTTCGAAGACACCCGCCGGGGTGATCGACTCCGGCTTGATCTCGACGCCGACCTCCTCGCGGATCTCGCGGACGAGCGTCTCGACGTCGGTCTCGCCCGGCTCGCGTTTGCCGCCGGGCAGGTAGAACAGGTCCTTGCCGCGTGAGCGCGTCGCGAGGATGCGGCCGTCCACGACGTTCAGCCAGGCGATCTTGTCGATCATGCCAAGCCCGCCAGCGCTTCTTCGGTCGTCACGACCGTGCCGAGGCGGGGGAAGATCTTGGTGATCGCGTTCTCGTGGGAGATCTCGGCGAGCGCGGTCATGGCGTCCGACACCGCGACCGTGTCGTAGCCGTGGTCGGACGCCGCGCGCAGCGTGGACTCGACGCCGAACTCCGTCGCGATGCCGCCGAAGTAGACGGTCCGGACGCCCTTTCCGCGCAGGTACTCGTCGAGGTCGGTGTTCGCGAAGCCGCCGATCGTGTACTTGGTGACGATCTTGTCGTCCTGGGCGTCGAAGACGAGCTCGTTGCCCGGCGGGTTGTCCGGCCGCGACACCTGCACGACCACGACCGGCGCCCCGGCCGCACGGAAGGCTGCCCGCAGCCGCAGCGCGTTCGCGACGACTTCTTCGCCGCTGTACGGCGTGGTCGGCAGCACCACGATCCGCTCCTGCAGGTCGACGAGCACGAGCGCCGAGGTGGCCGGGTCGATCTTGGTCATGCCCCGATCCTAGGCGCACCCCGCGACCCACGGTTTCTGGCGAGGCCCCGCCGCCGGGCACGACGCCGGTCCGGCGGTGCACGTCAGCGGCGGGGCCCACCTCGGCAACCAGGCACGGTTTGGAATGCCGGTCCCCGACCGCCAGGTCGGCGGTGGCGCTCGGGGACCGGCGCGGTGCTGCCGCGGGAACGCTATCTTCGGACCGCGTCCAACACTCGTCGGTGGCGGGCGAAAACTCCTGGTACCGACCATGTTCCGCGATCCGGCGGCCGCGCGACAGTGTCCGTGACACCGGCTCGGCGTGCTTTTTTCATACTCAGGCGGGCGTGACCTTCAACAGCTTGTCATCCGTCCCATCCGACGTGGTCACATACAGCGCGCCATCCGGCCCGCTCCGGACCGCCCGCAGCCGGCCGAACTTGTCGTCGAACTCCGGGGGCAGCGTCACGTCCAGGACCTTGCCCGCCGGGTCCAAGTGGTACAGCAGCAGCTTCTGCCCCTTCAGCGCCACCACCACCAGCGCGCCGTCGTTCGGGCCCCACTGGGGGCCCGTCAGGAACGCGTCGCCGCTGATGGCCTCGGTGATCTTGCCGGACGTCCACAGTGGACTCACTGCGTCCGGGAAGCGCTTGAGGTCCGTCATCGGGACGCTCTCGTCGTAGCTGGAGTCCGTGCCGCCCTTCGACGGGTCCCAGCCGTAGTTCGCGCCCGGCTTCAGGAGGTTGACCTCGTCGTCGAAGGTCGGGCCGTGCTCCGCCGTGATCACCTGGCCGCTGCCCGGGCGGATCGCCACGCCCTGGACGTTGCGGTGCCCGTAGGTGTAGATCAGCCGCTCGTGCGGGTCGGCCGAAGTGATGAACGGGTTGTCCGGCAACGGGTTCCCGGTCTTCGCGTCCAGCCGCAGCACCTTGCCGCCCAAGGAGTGGCGGTCCTGCGCGATCGTCGAGCGGGCCGTGTCGCCGGTGCCGACCAGCAGCGCGCCGTCCGGGGCGAACGTCGGGCGGCAGCCGGAGTGGCGGCCGCTCGGGTTCACCGGCAGCCCGGTCAGCAGGTTCTTGACGCGGGTCGCGCTCGCGCCGTCCTCGGCCAGCTTCCACGTCACCAGCCGGATGTCGACGGCCTTGCCGCCCTCCTGGTGGTCCTGGCAGGTGATGAACTCGCGGCTGGTCGCGAAGTCCGGGCTGAGCACCATCCCCAGCAGCCCGCCCTCACCCTGCACGAGGACGTCGGAGAAGTCGGCGCGGACCTCGCTCGCGCGCCCGTCGCGGACGAGCGCGAGCTTGCCGGGCCGCTGCGGCACGAGGAAACCGCCGTCGGGCAGGAAGCCGATGTCCCAGCCGTGCTGCAGGCCGGCGGTCACCGTCTCGACCTTGAACTTCCCGGTGGTCGCGGCCGGCGTGGCCGCGGGCGGGACGCTCTGGACCGGCTGGCTCGCCGCCCCCGAACAGCCCGCGACCAGCAGGGACACCACACCGAGGAGACCCAGCACACTCCGCATACGGCCCATCCTGCCAGCAACCGGTGAAATCACCGTGCGGGATCGGGGCCTTCGTCAGGAACCCGGTCGCACCAGCCCGGACTCGTACGCGAAGACGACCGCGTGCACCCGGTCGCGCAGCCGCAGCTTCCCGAGGATCCGCCCGACGTGCGTTTTCACCGTCGTCTCGCCGATATACAGCTTCGTCGCGATCTCGCCGTTCGACAGCCCGCGCGCGATGAGCCCGAGCACGTCCTTCTCGCGCTCGGTCAGCGCGTCGAGCTTCGCGGTGTCGACGGGGTCGCGGTCGTCGGCGAGGTAGCGGTCGAGCAGCCGCCGCGTGACCGACGGCGAGACCATCGAGTCGCCGCGCAGCACCCCGCGGACCGCGACGAGCATCTCCTCCGACGGCGCGTCCTTCACCAGGAACCCGCTGGCCCCGGCCCGCAGCGCGGCGTAGGCGTACTCGTCGAGGTCGAACGTCGTGACGACGAGGACCCGCACGTCCGGCAGCTCGGCGCAGATCCGCCCGGTCGCCGCGACCCCGTCGAGCACCGGCATCCGGACGTCCATGAGCACCAGGTCCGGCCGTAGCTCGCGGGCCTTCGCGACGGCGTCCTCGCCGTTCACCGCCTCGCCCACGACCACGAGGTCGTCCTGGCTTTCGAGGATCATCCGCAGCCCGACGCGGACCAGCTCCTGGTCGTCGCAGAGCAGCACCCGGGTGGTCACGGCGCGACCACCAGGCTCGCGCGCACGCGGTAGCCGCCGTCCGGCAGCGGCCCGGTCTCCAGCTCGCCGTGGAACATCTCGACGCGCCGGCGCATCCCGGCCAGCCCGCGGCCGGACGACGGCAGCGCGGGCGCCGGGGCGGGCGCGGCCCGGCCGCCGGTGTTCGTGACCTCGATCCGGATCCCGGGTGGTTCGAACCGAACGGCTACGCGGCCGGTCGCGTCGGCCGGGGCGTGCTTGATCATGTTGGTCAGTGCCTCCTGGACGATCCGATACGCCTGCAGCGCGGCGCTCGCGGGCAGGCCGCCGAGGTCGCCGCCGACGTCGAGCGTGATGTCTCGCCCGGACTTCTCGACGAGCTCCCGCAGTTCGGCGACGGTCGGCTGGGGGCTGCGCGCCTCCTGACCCGCGTGCAGGACCTCGAGGAGCCGGCGCAGTTCCGCGAGGGCGTCCCGGCCGGTGCGGCCGATGGTGTCGAGCGTCCGGTCGACGACGGCGGGATCGCGGTGCCGCGCGAGCTTCGCGCCCTCGGCGTTCAAGACGATGACGCTCATGCTGTGCGCGAGCACGTCGTGCAGCTCGCGCGCGATCCTCGTGCGCTCCTCGGCGGCGGCCGCGCGGGTCTGGGCGTCGGCCCGCTTCTCCTCTTCGACGGTGAGCTGTTCCTTGGCGCGGAAGAACTCCCCGAGCGCCCACGCGGCGATGTGCAGGGGCAGCACGCCGATGATCGTGAAGGTCGGGTTGTCGGTGTAGGTGCCCCAGGTGAACCCCCACATGACGTCCAGCACGAGGACACACGCGGCGGTCAGCGCGGCGAACCGCCGGTCGCCCCGGGCGACCAGCGTGAACAGCACCACCGCCATGGCCAGCTCGGTGCGACCGCGGTCGTACGCCCAGATCTCGTTCGTGTACACCGCCGTTGCCCCGGCGACGGTCAGCACCGCGACGGTCCGCGGGAACCGGCGGCGGACCAGCAGCGGCAGCAGGAACACCATGGAGAACGCGCGGGTGGCCCACGGCTCTTCGCCGCTCAAGCTGGGCGCGAGGAAGAGGAACACGGCGTACAGCGGCAGGTCCACCGTCCACCGGTGCCGGCGCACCCAGACCACGAGTCGTTCCACGCACCGAACGTAACGCGATCCGCCCGCCACGGCGTCCTACCCGAGGGCGGTCCTTGTCCTCTCGCGGGAGGACAAGGGCGGCCGGACCGGCGGATTCGCGGCCACCCGGGTGGTTCCTAGCGTCGGGGCCATGTCGATCACCAGGGAGTTCCTCCGCCACCCGATGCTGACCGGCGCGATCGCGCCGAGCTCCGCCCGGCTGGCCGAGACGATGACCGCGGGCCTCGGCCTGGAGCGCGCGACGTCCGTCGTCGAGCTCGGGCCGGGCACCGGCGTGTTCACCGAAGCGGTCCTCGCGCTGCTTCGCCCCGAAGCGCGTCTCACGGCTTTCGAGATCAACCCGCGATTCGCCGACGCGCTCTGCTCACGGTTTCCGCAGGTGGACGTCGTGACCGCCTCCGCTGAGAAGCTGTCCGCCACGAACGTCGACGTCGTCGTCTCGGGCCTGCCGTGGACGGCCATGACCGCGGACCGGCAGTGGCGCATCCTCGACGCGGTCACCACGGCGCTGGCCGCGAACGGCCGGTTCACGACGTTCGTGTACGCCCACACGGCCTGGACACCGCCCGCGCGTCGCTTCGCCGCTTCGCTGCGAAGCCGTTTCGCGGTCGTGGAGCGCACTTCGGTGGTCTGGGGGAACCTGCCGCCGGCGTTCGTCTACCGCGCTGCGCTGCCGGTGGCGGTGGGGAGGACCCGGCATGGACAGCCTGCTGCGGCCACTGCTTGACGCGCCCCCGCTGGTCGTCTACCTGGTCTGCGCCGCCCTCGTGACGGCGGAAACCGCGCTGCTGCCGGGGATCGTGCTGCCGACGTTGTCGGCGTTGCTGCTGATGGGGTTCCTCGCCGAGCGGGGCACGCTCGACCTGGGCCTCGCGCTGGCGGTCGCGGTCGCGGCGGCCGTCCTCGGCGACCAGCTCGCCTACCTCGAAGGACGGCACTGGGGACGCCGGCTGGCCCGCCGCGTCGGCCAGGACCGCTGGGAACGCGCGGAGGCGGCCGTCGCGCGCTACGGCGTCCCCGCGGTGATCGCCGGGCGCTGCCTGGTCGGCGTCCGGACGGTGATGCCGCGCGTCGCGGGCTCGGCCGCGATGCCGTACCGGCGGTTCGCCGTGGGCAGCGTGAGCGCCGCGGTGCTGTGGGCGAGCGCGGAGCTGCTGGTGGGTCACCTGACCGGGCTGGTGGTCTGAAGCCGTTGCGCGGTTTCGGCGTCCGCGGGCAGGAACGTCTCCAGCTTCAGCTCGGACACGGTCACGTCCGCCGCCGTCGCGAACGTCGTGATCGCGGTGATCAGGCGCAGCTCGCCGGCCGAGGTGGCCAGCCGGACCGGCACCGCGAACCCCAGGTGCTCCGGGCCGGGCGCCGACGCCGGCGGCAGGTAGCCCGCCAGCTCGGCGAGCTGCCGCGCGAGCCGGTCGTCCGGGGTGCGGGCCAGGTCGTTGCGGATGCGCTCGAGGATGTGGCGCGCCCAGTCGTCGAGGTTGCGGACGCGCCGCGCCATCCCGCGCGGGTGCAGCGCGAGGCGCAGCGTGTCGACCGGCTCTTCCAAGAGCTCCGGCGCGACGTCTTCGGTGAGGAGGCCGAAGGCGTCGTTCTTCGCGACCAGCACGCCGTAGCGGTCGACGACGATCGCGGGGTAGGGCCGGTGGCCGTCGAGCAGCCGCCGCAGGCCGTCGAGCACCGGCCGGATCACCGGGTCGTCGAGCCGCGTCTCGGGGTACGTCGGCGCGTAGCCGGCGGCGTGCAGGAGGCCGTTGCGCTCGCGCAGGGGCAGTTCGAGCGACTCGGCGACCCGCAGCACCATGCCGCGGCCGGGCACCGAGCGCCCGCTCTCCATGAAGCTGACGTGCCGCTGGGTCGTGCCCGCGCGCAACGCCAGGTCGAGCTGGCTGAGGCGGCGCCGGGTCCGCCAGTCCTTGAGCGCCGTTCCGAAGTCCACGGGTCCATCCTGCTCGGGCGGGCCATTCCCCGCGGGGAATTGAGCGCATACCCCGGTTCGCGGAGGCTTCCGGCATGACGAAATACGGCCTGGTCGTGCCGACCTACCAGCCCATCCTCGACGCCGGGCGGACCGCGCCCGAGCTGGTCGACGCCGCGGTGCACGCCGAAGAGCTCGGGCTCGACTCGGTGTGGGTCGGCGACACCCTCGCGCGAGCCCCGCTCGACGCCTTCGCGATGCTCGCGGCCTTCGCCGCCCGGACCTCGCGGGTGACTTTGGGGACGTCCGCGCTGCTCCCGGCGTTGCGGGACCCGCTGCTCTCGGCGAACCAGCTGCTTTCCCTGGACCTGCTCAGCGCCGGCCGGCTCACGGTCGCCGTCGGCGCCGGGTTCGCGGGGCGGAGCGAACCGGAGTTCGCGTTTGTCGGCGTCCCGTGGGAGCGGCGGCGGGCGCGGCTGGACGACATCGTGGGCCTGTGGCGGGCGGCGTGGAACGGCGAGCCGTCGTTCCACGGCGAGGTGCTGCACTACGACTCGCTCCCGTCGTTCCCGGCGCCCGCGCGGCCGGGCGGGCCGCCGGTGTGGCTGGCGGCGTACACGCCGGGCGCGCTGGAACGCGTCGGACGGCTGTACGACGGCTGGCTGCCGTACCCGCCTTCGCCGGCCGACTACGTGTCCGGTCTGGCGAAGATCCGGTCCTCGCGCCCGATCACCCCCGCCTTGTTCGCGACGGTTCTGGTGGAGGACGACGCGGACCGCGGCCGCGCGCTGCTGGAGGAGTACTGCCTGACCAACTACGGGATGCCCGCTTCGTTTGTGCAAGGGATCCAGATGCAGGTGACGGGAAGCGTCGCGGAGGTCGCTTCGCGGCTTCGGGAGTACGAAGGCGCGGAGCACGTTCTGCTGCGCATCGCGAGCACGGAGCCGAAGGTGTTCGACGAGCAGCTGCCCCGGCTCGCGGAGGTGGCGGAACTGCTGCGCGACCAGCCGTGATCGGAAACCTGTCGGGGGTGGCACGTAGGCTGGGACCGTGACCGACGCTCCATTGTCCGGACTCCTCACCGCCATCCTTCCCGACCCGGCGCTGCGCGGCGTGGTCGAGCGCGCCGGTGCGCCGCTGCTCGAACTGCAGGGCCCGATCGCCGCTCGCCAGCTCGTCGCGGCCGCCCTCGCCAGTGACGAGGGCGCGGCCAGGCCCGTGCTCGCCGTGACCGCCACCGGCCGCGAGGCCGACGAGCTGACCGCGTCGCTCGGCGCCCTGCTCGGCCGCGGCCGCGTCGCCGACTTCCCCTCCTGGGAGACCCTGCCGCACGAGCGGCTCTCGCCGCGCGCCGACACCGTCGGCCGCCGGCTCGAGGTCCTGCACCGGCTCAAGACCGGCGAGGACGACCTGCGGGTGGTCGTCGCGACCGTCCGCAGCCTGATCCAGCCGATGGCCCCCGGCCTCGGCTCGCTGAAGCCGATCGACCTCGTGGTCGGCGAGGAGCAGCCGTTCGAGGAGCTGCTCGAACGGCTCGTCGAGCTGGCCTATTCCCGCGTCGACATGGTCGAGAAGCGCGGTGAGTTCGCCGTGCGCGGCGGCATCCTCGACCTCTTCGGGCCGACCGCGCAGCACCCGGTCCGCGTCGAGTTCTGGGGTGACGAGGTCAGCGAGATCCGCGCGTTCGCCGTCTCCGACCAGCGGTCGCTGCCGGGTGAGATCGCGAGTGTGACCGCGCCGCCGTGCCGTGAGCTGCTGCTCACCGCGCCGGTCAAGGAGAAGGCCGCGGAGCTCGCGAAGACGTACGAAGCCGACGCCCACTTGGCCGAGATGCTCACCAAGCTCGCCGACGGCATCCCCGTCGAGGGCATGGAAGCGCTCATCCCGGTGCTCTGCGAAGACGAGCTGGAGCTGCTCACCGACGCGATGCCGGTGGGCTCGCACGTGCTGCTCACCGACCCGGAGAAGATCCGCGCCCGCGCCGCCGACCTGGTCCGCACCGGCCAGGAGTTCCTCGAAGCGTCCTGGACGACGGCCGCCGCGGGCGGCCAGGCCCCGATCGACCTCGGCGCGTCCGCCTACCGCGGCCTCGAAGAGATCGCGTCCCACGCCCAGGACACCAAACGCGCCTGGTGGACGCTCACCCAGCTGACCAGCGAAGACCCCGACGTCTTCCGCGTCTCGGTCGAGGCCGCGCCTGCCTACCGCGGCGAGCTCGAACGCGCGACGACGGACTTGCGCGCGCACATCGCCTCGGGCGGCACGGCGGTGCTCGTCGTCGCCGGGCACGGCACGGCGACCCGCGCGGTCGAGCAGTTCTCGGCCGCCGACGTCCCGGCCGCCCTGGCGGGCGACGGACTGAAGAGCGCGCCGGCGCCGGGCCTGGTCACGGTCACCTGCGGCGGCCTGACCGACGGCTTCCTCTCGCCCGAGCGTGCGCTGGTCGTGCTCACCGAGGCGGACCTGACCGGCCGCGGCGCGGGCACCGGAACGTCCACAAAGGACCTGAACACCAAGATGCCATCCCGGCGGCGCAACGCCGTCGACCCGCTGGCGCTCAAGAACGGCGACTACGTCGTGCACGAGCAGCACGGCATCGGCCGGTTCGTCGAGATGGTGCAGCGGACGGTCGCCGGCGCCACCCGCGAGTACCTGCTGCTGGAGTACGGCTCGTCCAAGCGCGGCCACCCCGGCGACCGCCTGTTCGTGCCGACCGACCAGCTCGACGAGGTGTCGAAGTACGTCGGCGGCGAGCTGCCGACGTTGAACAAGCTCGGCGGCTCCGACTGGAAGAACACCAAGGCGCGCGCCAAGAAGGCGGTCAAGGAGATCGCCGCCGAGCTGGTGCAGCTCTACGCCGCGCGCCAGGCCGCGCCCGGGCACGCGTTCGGGCCGGACACGCCGTGGCAGGGCGAGCTCGAGGACGCCTTCCCGTTCACCGAGACCAACGACCAGCTCGCCGCGATCGACGAGGTCAAGTCGGACATGCAGCGCGGCGTCCCGATGGACCGCGTCATCTGCGGCGACGTCGGCTACGGCAAGACGGAGATCGCCGTGCGCGCGGCGTTCAAGGCGGTGCAGGACGGCAAGCAGGTCGCGGTCCTCGTCCCGACGACGCTGCTCGCGCAGCAGCACCTGAGCACGTTCCACGAGCGGATGCGCTCGTTCCCGGTGACGATCAAGGGCCTGTCCCGGTTCACGAACAAGCAGGAGTCGGACGTCATCCTCGAGCAGCTCGCGAGCGGCGAGGTCGACATCGTGATCGGCACGCACCGCCTGCTGCAGACCGGGATCCGCTACAAGGACCTGGGCCTGGTGATCGTCGACGAGGAGCAGCGCTTCGGCGTCGAGCACAAGGAGCACATCAAGGCGCTGCGCACGCACGTCGACGTGCTGACGATGTCCGCCACGCCGATCCCGCGCACACTCGAGATGTCGCTGGCCGGCATCCGCGAGATGTCGACGATCCTGACCCCGCCGGAGGACCGCCACCCGATCCTGACCTACGTCGGCGCGTACGACGACAAGCAGGTCGGCGCGGCGATCCGGCGCGAGCTGCTGCGCGACGGCCAGGTGTTCTACGTCCACAACCGCGTCTCGTCGATCGAGAAGGCCGCGCGGCACATCCGGGAGCTGGTGCCGGAGGCGCGGGTCGTCACCGCGCACGGGCAGATGAACGAGGAGAAGCTCGAGAAGATCATCCAGGGCTTCTGGGAGAACGAGTACGACGTCCTGGTCTGCACGACGATCGTCGAGACCGGCCTAGACATCTCGAACGCGAACACGCTCCTGGTCGAGCGCGGCGACCTGCTCGGGCTGGCGCAGCTGCACCAGCTGCGAGGGCGCGTCGGGCGAGGGCGCGAGCGCGGGTACGCGTACTTCCTGTACCCGCCGGAGGCGCCGCTCACGGAGACGGCCCACGACCGCCTCGCGACGATCGCCCAGAACACCGAGCTCGGCGCGGGCATGGCGGTCGCGATGAAGGACCTCGAGATCCGCGGCGCGGGCAACATCCTGGGCGCGGAGCAGTCGGGGCACATCGCGGGGGTCGGGTTCGACCTGTACGTCCGGCTGGTCGGCGAAGCGGTCGACGCGTTCCGTCGGCACGCGGGCGCCGAGCCGGCGGAGGACGAGGAGATGGCCGACGTCCGCGTCGACCTCCCGATCGACGCCCACATCCCGCACGACTACGTCCCGGGCGAGCGCCTCCGGCTGGAGGCGTACCGCAAGATCGCGGCGGCGCCGGACACCGAGGGCCTGGACGCGGTCCGCGAAGAGCTGATCGACCGCTACGGCCAGCCGCCGGCGCCGGTGAACCGCCTGCTGGCGGTGGCGAAGTTCCGCCACACGTGCCGCGAAGCGGGCGTGACGGAGGTGGCGGTCCAGGGCAACACGATCCGCTTCGCGCCGCTGCCGCTCGCGGACTCGCAGCTGGTGAGACTGAAGCGGCTGTACCCGAAGGCGACGTTCAAGGCGGTGACGAACACGGTCTCGATCCCGAAGCCCACGGAAGGCCCGGCAGGCGGCCGCATCGGTGCGCCAATGCTGCGCGACGACGAGCTGCTGGACTGGTGCACGAAGCTGTTGAACCAGCTGACGAAGAAGCCCGCGGCGGTGTAAAGCGGAGTGGACACCCTGCGCCACTTCGGGGGAACTCCCGTTGTGGCGCAGGGGTTTTCCGTCTTGGTGGCTTTACGTTCGCCCCATGAACATCCGTAGCAGGCAGTTGGGCGAGCGGCTGCTCCAGCGCATGACGGAGAAGGGCTGGGGCGTCCGCGAGATGTCGCGCCGCCTGGAGATGAGCGCGCAGTGGGTGTCGTCGGTGACGCGCGGGCTGCTCAGGCCGGATCCGGTGCAGCTGGCGCGGTTTCTGACGGTGCTCGGGGTCCGGGGAGCGGAATACCGCGAGCTGATGGCCCTGGGGGACGAGATGCGCAGGCCCGGCCTCCTCGAAAAGCCCCTTCAGCTGCGCACACTCATCTGGCACGAGGAGCGGGCCACCGCCATCTCGCAGTTCCACGGCTGCTCGGTGCCGGGCCTGCTGCAAACCGCCGACTACGCCCGCAGTTTGATCTCCGAGATCGGCAACGCGACCGAGCCGGACCGCATCGACGAGCTGGTCTTCGCCCGCATGTCCCGCCAGGTCCTCCTGGACAAGAAGCCTGCCGTCGCCTTCGTTTTCTACCTGCACGAATTCGTTCTGCGGCTGCCCATCGGGCGCGGAGCGCCCGATGTCATGCGCGGCCAGCTCGCTCAGCTGCATCGCCTCGCCGGTCGCGAGAACACCTCGATCCGGATCATCCCCGCCAGCTACGGCGGCCATCCTGCGATGGCAGGGCATTTCCAGCTGATCGAATCGGAATCCTTCGATCCGGTGGTCTACATCGACAGCGAGGTTTCCTCGCTATTCCTCGAGGAGCCCGCGGAAATCGCGGCCTACCGGAGCCTTCTCCGCGGTCTGGATCGGGTCGCGCTCGATGAGGCACAATCTAGAGAGTTCTTCTTCGACTTGGCGAGAAACCTCTACTCACCGGGAGTGCGGCGGGATGATGGTGATCTGGCGTAAGAGCAGTTACAGCACCAACGGCGACGAGTGCGTTGAGATCGGCTGGCGGACCAGCACCTACAGCACCAATGGCGGCGAGTGCGTCGAGATCCTCACCGGCCGTGAAATCCTCGTCCGGGACACCAAAGACCGCACCGGCGGCACCCTCACCGCGTCCACCACAACTTGGCGCGAACTCCTCACCCGACTTCGCTGAACATCGGCGGCAAAGCCTCCGCCAACCCCATCTTCACCGACTCCACCGGCACCGGAACCGCCCCGGCTCCGGCCATCGGCAACGGCCGGGGCTTGCGCGGCATCCTTGATCCCGCACCCCCACCACGCCCCGGGTACACGAGCAATCCCCGCGCCGGATCGGGCACCGCGTCCAAAGCCGCCGTAACGACCGGAAGGGTGCGAAACGCGTCGCGGCTTTCCTCGGACTTGAACTCGATCTCCAGCACCACGCCCCAGCGGTGTTCGTGCCACACCCACTGCTCGGCGCCGTTGGTCAATGCTGCTTCGGTGAGCGCGTCACCGCGGGCGAGCCGCCACAACGAAGCCGTGGACTCGCCATCGAAGACCTCGATGGTCAGCCAGTGGTCCATGCCGTCGAGATTACGCCCGCCCACACCGCACGGGTGTTGCGTTTCGGGTGCGATGGTGTGAGAGGGTATGCGCTGTGATGCGGATCATGGGGCGCCCTCGCGCGCTGGTCGCGGTTGTTGCCGGTGCTCTTCTGCTCGCCGGGTGCGGGTCGGGTCCGAGCCAGGTCGGCAGCGCCGTCATCGTCGGCGACCGCTCGGTCTCCCTCGACCAGGTCCAGTCGATGATCGACCAGGCCGTCCGCGAACAGCCGTACGCGCAGAAGCTCGCCGGTGAGCACAAGCTCGACCTGCTGGGCCGCGAGATCGTCAAGCAGACGGTGCTCCACGAGCTCGTCCTGCGGGCCGCGAAGCAGGAGAACCTCGTCGCGGACCAGGGGAAGATCGCGCAGCAGGCCGCGACGCAGACGAGCACCCCGGTCAAGGACACCGGCCAGGGTGACGCGGTCGCCGTGCCGCAGATCGTCGCGAACCTGCGTGACCGCACCGAGCGCGCCACCGACACCTACCTCGAGCAGCAGCTGGCGGCCAAGTACCTGCCGAAGCTGTCCGTCGGGGCGGACTACGTCGGCGTCAGCGCCACCAGTGAGAACGACCCCGAGGCCCGCACCCGCGCCTTCGACCTCGCGAAGCAGTTCGCGGACGACCCGGGCAAGATCCAGGGCACCATCCAGCAGGCGAGCCAGGAGGCGCAACAGGCCCAGCAGACGGGTGCGCCCGGCCCTGGCGGTTACTCCGACGCCGGCCTCACCGAGCTCTTCGGCGCTTCGCAGTACCTCTCGCTCGCGGAGACCGCGCTGTTCGGCTCGGCCGCGAACAGCGTCGTCGCGTTCCAGGCGCGGATGCCGGCCAAGCCGGACTGGTACGTCTTCGTCCTCCACACCCGCGGCACCACCCAGGCGCTGCCGGCGGACCAGGAGGCGCAGAAGCCGACGGACGACCAGCTGACCAAGATCGGCACCCGGCTGCTGCAGCCCTACCTCGGCGAAGGCGGGCTGCGCGTCAACCCCCGGTACGGCGTGTGGGATGTTGTGAGCATGAACCTCGCGCCGAACCAGGACGCCACCAAGGGCACCGTGCTGCCCCTGCGTGGTGGCGCACCCGCCCAGCGGTGAGCGCGGGCGTCGTCGTTGTCGTCCGCGGGGCGACCTTGCCCGGCGCGGCGCTGAAGATCCTGCGTGAGTCCACCGCGGTCTACGCGGCCACGGACGTCGACCCGGCCGTGTTCGGCGTCCCGGCCGTCACCGAGGCGCCTTCGCTGGTGGACGTCGTGCTGCTGGCCGGCTCGCGGGAGGAGCCCGCGGCGTCGCTGCTCATCGCCACCGGCGCGAGGGTCATCGAGACGCCGGTGCCGCCGCTGGTCGAGGCCGCCGACGTGATGGACCGGCTGCGCTCGCCCGGCGGCTGCCCCTGGGACGCGGTCCAGACGCACGACTCGCTGCGGCAGTACCTGGTCGAGGAGACCTACGAGCTGCTCGACGCCATCGAGGAGGGCGACCGCGAGGCGCTGCGCGAAGAGCTCGGCGACGTTCTGCTGCAGGTGCTCTTCCACGCCCGCGTCGCGGCCGAAGACCCCGAAGATCCCTTCAGCATCGACGACGTCGCGGGCGCGCTCGTCGCGAAGCTGGTCGGCCGGCACCCGCACGTCTTCGCCGACGCCGACCAGGTGCACACGGTCGAGCACCAGAACCTCAAGTGGGAAGAGCTGAAGCAGCGGGAGAAGCAGCGCAAGTCCATTGTGGACGGCGTCGCGCTCGGCCAGCCCGCGGTGGCGCTGGCCGGCAAGCTCGGCCAGCGGTCCGGGCGCGCGGGCATCCCGCTCGACCTCTTCCCGGCCGGGTCCGGCACGGCGCAGCAGCTGTTCCGCATCGCGGCGACGGCGCGTCGCGCGGGTGTCGACCCCGAAGGGGAGCTGCGGGCGCTGGCCAAGCAGTTCGCGAAGGACGTCCAGGCCGCCGAGCAGGCCGCGCGGGACGCCGGGCTGGAGCCGACGACCCTCGAGGCCGACGGCTGGCGGAAGTTCTGGCCCTCCCGTCCAGTGTGACGCAGCACACAATCGTGTGAGAACCGAATCCGATCACCCGGCGTCTTGCCTGGTGTGAGGAAGCAGCCACTGGAAGACGCCGACGAGGAGCACCTCGTCCGGCGCACGGCCAGGGGTGACCGCGCGGCGTTCGAGGAGCTCTACCGCCGCACGTCGCCCTGGCTCGCCGTGCGCCTGCGCCGCCGGTGCGCGGACGAGCAGGTCGTCGCCGAGGTGATGCAGGAGACGTACCTGGCCGTCTGGCGCGCGGCGGGCTCGTTCGCGGGGGCCTCGACCGGCGGCACGGCGGTCGGCTGGGTGTGGACGATCGCGGCCCGGCGGCTGGTCGACGCGTTCCGCCGGCGGGCGCACCACGCGCAGCCGCCGCCGGAGGTCGTGTTCGAAGTGACGCCCGTGCCGGCGCTGGCGGCGGAAGACATCGCGCTGGCGGCGGCGGTGGGCGATGAGGTGGGGGACGCGCTGCGTGAGCTCGCGCCCGAACTGCGGGCGGTCCTGCAGGCGATGGTGCTCGACGGGCTGACCGTCCGCGAGACAGCCATGCTGCTCGGGCTGCCGGAAGGAACCGTCAAGACCCGCGCCCGGCGGGCGCGGATCGCGATGCGGGAGGCACTGTCATGACCCATGCGTCGGACCAGCTCATCGCCGGGTACGCCGCGGGCGACGAGCTTCCTGGCGACCAGCTGTGGGGGCTCGAGTCCCACCTCGAGACGTGCCGGGTGTGCCGGGGGCGGCTGGCCGAGGTGGCGCCGGTCCAGCCGGTGGTGGACCTCGTCTGGTCGCGGCTGCAGGTCGAGGTCGAGCTGCCGAGCGTCGCCGCGCACGCGCCGCCGCGGCGGCGCGTGCGGCCGGTGCGCCGCCGCTTCGGCCTGTGGCTCACGACCTGGGTCACGCCGGTGATGCTGCCGTGGCTGGGGATGATCGCGCTGGTCACGTTGCTGGCCGCGGTGTTCGACCACTTCGGGGAGTCGGTGGTGAACGTGACGGCGGTGCAGCTCTTCGCGCCGGTGCTGCCGGTGCTCGGGGTCGCCGCGGCGTGGGCGCGGGGGCTGGATCCGGCGTACGAGGTCGTCGTCGCGACCCCGCGGGCCGGGCTGTACCTGGTCGCGCGGCGGACGCTCGCCGTGCTGGTCGTCGTCCTGCCGGTGCTCGGTGTCGCCGGGTGGCTGACCGGCACGGCCTTCGCGCTCTGGCTGCTGCCGAGCCTGGCCTTCACCTCGGGGACGCTCGCGCTGGGCGGGCTGATCGGGATCACCCGGGCGGCGTACGTCCTGGTCGCGGTGTGGGTCGCGGGCCTGGTGCTGCCGGTTCTCGCGGCCCACGAGCAAACGTTTGCGCTCAGCTCCGGCGCGGTGCCGGTGTGGGCGGGGATCTTCGCGTTGACGACGGTGGTCGTCGCCCTGCACAAGGGCGCGTTCACCCGGCTCGGCGCGCGTTTCTAGGGAGGAAGAACATGCGTGCAGTCGGGGCCGCCGAGGTCGCGCCCACGGCCTACGCCTGGGAGATCCAGGCCGAGGGGCTGAAGGTGCGGGTGGGGCGGAAGAAGATGGCCGTGGACGGGCTGGACCTGTCGCTCGGCAAGGGGGTGCACGGCTTGCTCGGACCCAACGGCGCGGGCAAGACGACGCTGATCCGGGCACTGGCGACGGTGTTGCGGCCGGCGGAAGGCAGGCTGTCGCTGCTCGGTGCGCCGGCCGGGGGGCACACCGGGCAGCGCGGTCTGCGCCGGCGGATCGGCTACCTGCCGCAGAACTTCGGGTTCTACAAGCGGTTCACCGTCCGGGAGTTCGTCGAGTACGTCGCGTGGCTGAAGGAGATGTCCAAAGAGGACATTCCCGGGGCGGTGCAGCGCGCGATCGAGCGGGTCGGGCTCGCCGACCGCGCGGACGACCGGATGAAGACGCTCTCGGGCGGCATGGTCCGGCGGGTGGGGATCGCGCAGGCGATCGTCAACGACCCGGACATCCTGCTGCTGGACGAGCCCACGGCCGGCCTCGACCCGGCGCAGCGCGTGCGGTTCCGCGAGCTGGTGCAGGAGCTGGGCCGCGACGCGTGTGTGCTGATCTCGACCCACTTGGTCGAAGACGTCGGCACGGCGTGTTCCGACGTCGTCCTGTTCGCCGAGGGCAAGCTGGTGTTCCAGGGGACACCGGGCGAGCTGGCCGAAGCGGGCACGGCGGCGCACGTGGGGGACAGCCCGATCGAGCGCGGGTATTCGGCGCTGCTGAACCACGAGCCGGGCAAGGGGGCCTGGTGATGATCCTGCGCATCGAACTGCGGCGCTCCATCGCGCCGTGGGCCGGGCTGGCGCTGCTCGTCGTCGGGCTCGGCTTCCTGTTCCTGCTGCCCGGGCCGTGGTGGAAGACGCCGGCGCCGTGGACGGCCAACACCACGACCACCGCGTTGTGGCTGCGGTTCCTGCTGGTGTTCCTGTGGCCGATCGCCGTCGGCGCCGGGGCGATCCAGGGCATGCGCGACAGCCGTTCCGGCATGGTCGAGCTGCTGGCCACGACGTCACGGCCGGGCTGGCACCGGGCGATCCGGCTGGCCGGCGCGGTGGGGGCGGTGAGCGCGCTCGGGCTCCTGCTGGTGTTCGGCGTCGGCGTGGTGGAGGTGCTCGGGCACGGCGGCTACGTCTCGGTGAGCTTCCTGCCGGTGGTCCTCGTCGGCCTGCTCGCCGTCGTGGCGGGGAGCTGGGTCGGCCTGGCGGCCGGGCGGCTGCTGCCGCACCCGCTGACCGCGCCCGCGCTGGCCGTGGTGACGCTGGTGGTGTCCATGCTGGGCTGGGCGTCGCTGGAATCGGGCCTGTCGTTGTCGTACAGCCGGCTCGGGCTGTTGTCGCCGGCCCTCGGGCAGCCGCGGGGCGCGCTGGTGACAACGTCGGTTTCGGCGGACCTCGGGCAGGCTGCGTGGTTCGTCGGGCTGGCCGTGACGGGATTCCTGCTGCTGGCGGCGAACTCCGTCCGGGCCCGGCTGCTGGGCCTGCTGCCGGTGGTGGCCGGGGCGGCGATCGCCCTGCCGGTCTTTCCGGCGTCCGCCGCCGGGCTCCTGGCGTCCGATGGCATCGCCGCGCAGAAAGTCTGCGACGGGCCGATCTGCGTCAGCCGGGCGCACGAGGACAGGCTGGCCGCGCTGGCCGGACCCGGCCGGGAGGCGCTGGCCATGCTGGCGAAGCTGCCCGGCGCGCCGACGCGGATCGAGGAGCAGACCGGGCCGACACCCGTGTACGACCCGCCCGCTCGCGATCCCGGGGTCGTCTACCTGAACTTCCAGCTCAACGACGTCCTGCTCACGGCGAACGCGGACGACCTGCGGCTCGCGGTGCTGTCCGGCGCCGGGCTGCCTTCGTGCGACCACCCGTACGGCGGCAGCCTGGCCGACCTGGGCGCCCGGATGATCGCGGCGGCGTACTTCACCGGTGAGCTGAAGCCGTTGCCGGAGTTCGCCGCGCACTGGATCCTCCAGGAGTCCGGCACTGTCGAGCGGGCGTGGGCGACGTTCCGGGCGTTGCCGCCGGAGGTGCGGTTCGCCCGGATGGTCGCGCTGCGCCAGGTGCTCCTGACCTGCCAGGGTGACCCGCTCGACGCGCTGGTGCCGGGGGCCTCGCGATGAGGTGGGTGACGCTCTACGCGCGCTCGCGCCAGGTTCCGGCGGCGTTCACGGCCCTGGTCCTGGCGACGGCGGGCCTGTGGTTCCTGGCGCGCGGCTCGTGGTCGCCGGTGCCGGTCGTGCTGACGCTGACGGCGGGCATCGCGGTGGCGGCGATCGGCCTGAGCGGCCAGGACCCGGACCTCGACCGCACGGCGGCGCTGCCGTGGCCGGTCCGCCGGTTCGCGCACCTGGTCCTGATCGGCCTCGCGGCCG
Source organism: Amycolatopsis sp. NPDC104819 (assembly GCF_055583145.1). Taxonomy (NCBI): domain Bacteria; kingdom Bacillati; phylum Actinomycetota; class Actinomycetes; order Pseudonocardiales; family Pseudonocardiaceae; genus Amycolatopsis; species Amycolatopsis sp. NPDC104819. The sequence goes on from NZ_JBVJON010000017.1 coordinate 92,513, forward strand.
GCGGCGCGGTCCTGCTGGTCCAGCAGCTGGGCCCACTGGTTGTCGACTTGTCGATCATCCTGCGCGACGCGGCGGGCCTGCTGGGCCTGGCCGGCCTGGCGGCAACGGCGGCAGGCGGCCAGTTCGGCTGGACGCTCCCACTCCTGTGGGCGTCGATCACCCCGTTCGTCCAGGACGACGGCTCGGTGACCAGCCACATCGTGGGCTGGATGCTCCAACCCCCGAACTCGCCAGCGGCAACCTGGACAGCAGCAATCCTGGCAATCACGGGCACGGCAACGTACACAGCCTGGGGCGGCCGCCGCTGACCGAGACCAGAGGGGAATCACGCGTGTCTGGAGAGGCATCACGCGTGTCTGCCGGGGCATCACGCGTGTCTGGAGGGGCATCGGACGTGATGCCCGGCTGATCACGCGTGATGCCCCGCTGATCACGCGAGATGCCTGCTCAAGCACGTGTGATGCCTGGTTGAGCACGCGAGGTTCTGCGGTCGGCGGGTGGTGGGGCGCCGGTCCGGCGCCCCCCACCCTCAGACGTCGCGGATGTTCGTCTCCAGCTCCAGCGGCTCCCGGTCCCAGTCCTCGACGCCGAACGCGAGGATCCGGGCCGGGTGGATGCGGATCACGGCGTCGTCGAAGTGGTTGTCCGGGAGGTTGACGCCGGTCAGCGCCTCGGCGCGGCCGCGGATCTCCAGGCACCGCACCCGCCACGGGTTCGTCGAGGGCAGGTCGTCGACGACGAACGCGACCTGGGCGTCGGTCGCCAGGTTGCGGAACTTCTTGCTGGTGCTCAGGTTGTGCCCGGTGACGTCGATCGCCTTCGCGTCCGGGTTGTACCGGAAGCCGACCGGGTTGACCTGCAGGGTTCCGTTCGGCTGCCGGGTCGCCAGCCGGCCCAGCGGCTGGGCTTCGAGGTACGCGAGCTCTGCTTCGGTGAACATGCGCCCACCTTTCTCCTTCAAGCGAGCTTGAAGTCAAGCGAACGGGCCGCCGAACGCGTGCTCGGTGAAGCGGTCGGCGATCCGGCGGTGGGCCGCCGGGCCCGGGTGCAGCTCGTCCGGCAGCGGGAACTCGGCGAAGTCGGCCTCGCCGTACAGCACGCGGCCGTCCAGGTAGTGCAGGTCCGGGTCCTGCCGCTGCGCGACGACGCGCGCCAGCTCGTCGCGGACCACCTCGAGCGTCAGCTTCCCCGCCGCGACCTCGGCCGGGTCGCCGGTCGCCCGGAACCGCACTTCGCCCGCGGCCAGCGCCTCGTGGTCGAAGTCGCCGGGGCCGGGCGTCCGCTCGTGGATCGGGCACAGCACCGGCGACACGACCAGCAGCGGCGCGGACGGGTGGCCCTCGCGGATCGTGTCGAGGAACCCGTGCACCGCCGGGCCGAACGCGCGCACACGCATCAGGTCCGCGTTGACGACGTTGATGCCGAGCTTCACGCTGACCAGGTCGGCCGGCGTGTCCCGCAGCGCGCGGGCCGTGAACGGGTCGAGCAGCGCGTTCCCGCTGAACCCCAGGTTGACCAGCTCGACGCCGGCCGCGAGCGCGGCCAGCGCGGTCCAGGTGCCCGACGGGCTCGTGGCGTTCGAACCCTGGCTGATCGAGCTGCCGTGGTGCAGCCAGACCCGTCCGTGCGGCGGCGCGGGCGTGACCGGGGCGTCGGTCCGCAACGCGACCAGCTCCGTGATCTCGTTGTGCGGCAACCAGATCTCGACGTCCTTGTCGTGTCCGGGCAGGCCGGGGAACCGCACGCCGCCGGGCACGGTCGCCTGCGCGGCGAGCTTGCCGTCGACCAGCAGGTCGTACACGCCGTCGGGGCGCGGCGGCGCGCCCGGGTACTCGATCTTCGTCGCCAGCGTCTCGAGCTCGACGACCGTGGCGCGCGTCCGGAACCGCAGGCGGATGCCGGCCGGCTGCGTGTCGGCCATGGCCAGGCGCGGGTCGGTGTTCTGCGCGCGGGCTCGGGCGGGCAGCCGGTGCGGCGTCAGGCCGCGCTCGGTGCGCTCCAGTTCGAGGGCGCCGCGGACGAGGTCGGTGGTGAGGGGCGTGGTGATCATGCCGAAGGCCAATCGTGGAGAAGGGAGTCGAGGACGTCGAGGAGGCGGGCCCAGCTCTCCGCCGAGGCGGGCGAGCTGTGGTCGAAGCCGCCCTGCCCTTCGAGGGTGACGAACCCGTGGAAGAAGCTGCCGAGCAGCCGGACGGCGTGCGTTTCGTCCGGCCCGGTCAGGGCGTAGCCGCGCAAGATCGCGCGCATCATCTGCGAGTGCCGGACGCCGGCGCTCGCGGCGGCGGCCTCCGGGTCGAGCCGGAACTGCGCGGCGGCGTACCGGCCCGGGTGCTCGCGGGCGTAGTCGCGGTAGACGTCGGCGAAGGCGACGAGCGCGTCCCGCCCGGCGCGACCCGCGAGCGCGGCGGCCGCGCGGTCGGCGAGCTCCTCCAGTGCGAGCAGCGCGATCTTCGTCCGCAGGTCGTGAGCGTTCTTGACGTGCGAATACAGGCTCGCGACCTTGACGTCGAACCGCCGCGCCAGCTCCGACGGCGTCACCTGCTCGAAGCCCAGCTCGTCGGCGAGCTCCGCCCCGGCGCGCACCACGCGTTCCGTGGTCAGACCGGCACGAACCATAGCTACACCTCTTCTTGGCTAAAGGAAGTGTAGATCAGCCTAAAGTCTTTAGGCAAACAGCGCGTCGCCCCAGTAGCCGGTCGGCGAGACACCCGGCGGGACCGCGAAGTGCGCGGACCCCGTGTGCTGCACGTACTCCATCATCGCGTCCTTCGACGACAGCGCCTGCTGCATCGGGACGTACTGCGCGCGGGTGTCCCGGTTGAACGCCAGGAAGAACAGCCCCGCCTCGAGGTGGCCGACGCCGTCGGAGCCGTCGACGAAGTTGTAGCCGCGGCGCAGGATCCGGACGCCGTTCAGCGCCTGGTGCGAGGCCAGCCGGACGTGCGCGTCGTCGGCGATCACCTTCTCGCCGCCCGCGCCGCCGACGTCGAGGTCGAGCTCGTCGAACTCCGCGGTCTGGCCCAGCGGGGCGCCGGTGCCCTTCGTGCGGCCGACGATCTGCTGCTGGCCGTCGAGCGTCTCGCGGTCCCACGTCTCGATGTGCATCCGGATCCGGCGCGCGACCAGGTAGCTGCCGCCGGCCATCCACGCCTGGCCGTCGCCGGCCTGGGTCCACACCTGGTCACGCAGGAAGTCGGTGTCCTCGGACTTGATGTTGTTCGTGCCGTCCTTGAACCCGAACAGGTTCCGCGGTGTCTGCTGCGCGCGCGACGTCGACGAGCTGCGGCCGAAGCCGAGCTGCGACCAGCGGACCTCGGTGACGCCGAAGCCGAGCCGCACCAGGTTGCGCACCGCGTGCACGGCGACCTGCGGGTCGTCCGCGCACGCCTGGATGCACAGGTCGCCGCCGCTGCGGGCCGGGTCGAGCTTGTCCTTCGGGAACAGCGGCAGGTCGATCAGCTGCGGCGGCCGCTTCCCCGCGAGGCCGAAGCGGCCGTCGAACAGCGACGGCCCGAAGCCGATGGTCAGCGTCAAGTGTGACGCGGGCAGGTCGAGCGCCTCGCCGGTGTCACCGGGCGGGGCGAACTCGCCGCCGCCGACCGCGCCGTTCGCGACGACCTCCTGGCCCGCCGTCATCCGGCGGGCCGCGTCGGTCCACGTCTTGAGCAGCTGCCGCAGCTTTTCGCGGTCCTTGGTCGTGACGTCCAAAGCCGCGAAGTGCAGGTTCGCCTGGGTCGGCGTCACGATGCCGGCCTGGTGCTCACCGTGGAAGTCCACCGTGCTCACCGACGCCTCGGCGTTGCTGCTGGTCGCTTTGTCGATCCCGATGCCCGCCGCGGCCCCGGCCCCGGCGAGCGCGACACCCGCTCCCGCCAGGCCGAAGAGCTTCCGGCGGGAGACCCGGGTGCCGTCTTCGGTCATTTGGCCACAACCTCCGCGACCTTGCTCAGCGGCTCGCTCAGCGCGTCGACGGCCGAGGCGAACTCCTTGATCTGGTCCTGCGACAGCTCGTTGTACAGCTTGAAGCCGTCCCCGGCGCGCGTCTTGTCCAGCAGGCCCTGGACGTTCGCGAACTCCTTGTCCAAAGTGGACACGAGCGCGGCGTCCCGCTCCTGCAGCAGCGGCCGCAGCGAGGCGATCGCGCCCTTCGAACCGTCCACGTTGGCCTGGAAGTCCCACAGGTCGGTGTGCGAGAAGGTCTCCTCCTCGCCGGTGATCTTGCCGGTCGCGACCTCGTCGAGCAGGCCCTTCGCGCCGTTCGCCAGGTCGAGCGCGTTCAGCTCGAGCGTCTTCGACTTCGCGACCAGGTCCTTGACGTCGGTCAGCAGCTTGTCGGCGATCTTCGGGCTGTCGGCCTGCAGGCCGGAGACGAACAGGTCCTTCTCGAGCCGGTGGAAGCCGGTGAACTGCTGGCCCGGCTCGAGGTCGGCCTCGCGGACGTCGATGGCCGGGTCGAGGTCGCCGAACTTCTCGGCGACCGGCTCGATGCGCTCGTAGTAGATGCGAGTGCGCGCGTACGCGGCCTTCGCCTCGTCGACCTTGCCGCCCTTGACGAGGTCGACGAACTTCCCCGTCTCCTCCTCCAGCGCGGCGGTGTTGTTCGCGACGTAGTCGGCGTAGCTCTTGGTGGCATTCGCCTTCTGGGCGTTGGCGTCGGCCTGCTTCGGCGCGCCGCCGGTGATCGTGAAGTCACCGCGGATGCCGTTGCCGGCCATGCCCGGCTTGCACGCGGTCTGGTACTTGCCCGCGTCGGACGCCTCGACGATCAGGCGCCGGTTGAGCCCGGGCGCGATGTTCTCGACCTCGCCCATGATCCGGTCGCCCTCGGCGTAGAGGTAGAACTCGGTGACCTTGGTGCCCTTGTTGGTGATCTCGAAGGTCACGTTGCCCGCGGCCGCCGTGTTCACCGAGACGGTGCACGCCGTGTCGGAGGCCTCGACCTTGATCGGGCCGCCGGCGGCGGCGTTCTCGGTGCCGCCGCCCGAGCTGTCGCACGCGGCCAGCGTCACCAGGGCGGCGGCGCCGGCCAGCACGGCCAGCGGGGTTCTGGGGGACTTGCGCACGGTCACTCCTTCGAGGCGGCCGCGGCGGCGGGCGCCGGCGCGGTCTTCTTGCTGGGCTTGAGGAAAAGGGGCAGCACGATGACGACGTAGGCGACCCACGCGATGGCCTGCAGCACGGTCGTCTGCTGCGAGTAGTTGAAGATGCCCTTGAGCAGGGCGCCGTACCAGGACGTCTCGGGCAACGCGTCCGAAGCGTCGAAGGCGAGGGTGTTGATGCCGGGCAGGAAGGCGGCTTCCTGGAGGTCGTGCAGGCCGTAACCGAGCACGCCCGCGGCGACGAACACGAGGAGCACGCCGGTGATCGTGAAGAACTTGCCCAGGTTGAACCGGACGGCGCCCTTGTAGAGCAGCCAGGCCAGCACCACCGCGGCGAGGATGCCGATGGCGAAGCCGATCAGCGGCTGCACCGTGTCCGACTGTGCGGTCTGGACGGCGGAGTAGAAGAACACCGCGGTTTCGAGGCCCTCACGCCCGACTGCGAGGAACGACAGCAGCAGCACGGCCATCGGGCCGACGTCGAGCGCGTCGTCCATCTTCCCGCGCAGCTCGGCGGCGATGCTCTTCGACGCCTTGCGCATCCAGAAGATCATCGCCGTCACGAACACGACCGCGACGATCGACAGGCTCCCGCCGAGCAGCTCCTGGTGTTCGAACGACAGCTGGGCGGTCGTGTAGGTGAGGACCGCGCCGACGGCGACCGAGAGCAGCACCGCGGCGCCGACGCCCGGCCACACCCAGCGCAGCGCGTGCCGGCGGTCGGTCTTCACGAGGAACGCGACGAGGATGCTGACGACCAGCGCGGCCTCCAGGCCTTCGCGCAGCCCGATCAGCGCACTCGAAAACAACACGTTCCCGCCTCCAGGTTTTTCGTGGGCCCGTGAAGTTTTTAGGTAAGGCTCACCTGTAAGTCCAGCGAGGGAACGCGTCGTCGCGCGCCAGAACCCGACAAAAGGGACGGCGGAACGAAGTTAGGTTAGGGTAACCGCAGGTCAGGGCGCTGCGCGTCGACTCGATAACAAAATTTGTGACTTCGCAGGCAGCCGACCTGTTTTTACCCTCCGCTTGCCTGTTCAGGCAGCCGAGTGTCCCTCTTGAGTGGCTCCGTAACCTGTTCGGGTGGCCGATACCGCTCAGCCGACCGTCACGCCTCCGCACTCGCCCCCGGGCGGCCCGCCGCGGCGCTATCTCGGCCGGGTGGCCCTCGCGCTGGGGCTGGTGCTCACCGGTGTGGTCCTCGTGGTCACCATCGGTGTCCGGAACCCGGACGCGCCGGCCGAGCCACCGCCCGCGCAGCCCGCGCTCGCCATCCCGGAGCAGCGCCCGCAGCCGGGCGCCGAGTCGCCGCGGGCCGGGCTCGCCGCGCCGGTCGACCGGCCGGCCGTGTCCGACCAGGCCGAGCTGGACGCGTGGGCGGCCCGCGTCGCGGACAAGACGCACGTCCCGGGGCGCGTGCTCGCCGCGTACGGCCGGGCGGAAATGTGGATGCAGCGGCAGAAACCGACGTGCCACCTCTCGTGGGCGACGCTCGCGGGGATCGGCCGGGTCGAGACCGGGCGCGGGGAGTTCGACCTTTCGGCCATCCGTCCGGACGGCCGGCTCGTGAAACCGGTCGTCGGCCCGCCGCTGGACGGCTCACCCGGCGTCCCGGCGGTGCACGACAGCGACGGCGGCAAGCTCGACGGCGACAAGTCGTGGGACCACGCGATCGGGCCGCTGCAGTTCCTGCCCTCGACGTGGAAGAAGTACCAGGAGCGCGCCAACGGCGACGGCGGCACGCCCGACCCCCAGAACATCGACGACGCGGCCTTCACGGCGGCGCGCTACCTCTGTTCGGGCAGCGACGACCTCGGCACCCCGGCCGGCTGGTGGCGCTCGATCCTGTTCTACAACCAGGGCGTGCCGTACGGCCAGGACGTCTTCAGCGCGGCGGACGCCTACGCGGAGGCGAGCGTCGCGCCCTGAGTCAGCTCTCCCGGTCGGCGAAGAACGGCGTCACGGCCATCAGGACGAGCAGCAGCAACCCGGCGTAGGCGCCCAGCGTGGCGAAGATCGACATTTCGGTTCCTCCCTGTTTCGGTCTGGAACCAGCTTCGCCCGCGAAGGGGGTGCTGCGGATCGGCCGAGGGGCCCGGCAAGGTCGGCCGAAAGTCTGATCTCGCCCGGGCCGTTCGGCCCTGGCCGGGCGCCGTCAGGACTCGCGCAGCGCGATGCGCGCCTTGACCTCGCTGATCGCCTCGAGGTACTCCGGCACCGGGTTCATCGCCGACGCCATCCGCATCTGGGCCAGCGCCTCGACGAACCGGCCGAGCCGCTGCAGGGTGCGGCCGAGGATGAACCGGGCGTAGTGGTCCGTCGGGTCCAGCTCGACCACCCGGGTCAGCGCCTGCTCGGCCCGCCGCAGCTGCGCGGAGTGGAAGTACGCGCGCCCGGCCAGGAGGTGGACCGACGGTTTGTCCGTCTCGGACTCCAGGAGGGGCTGGAGCACCTTCAGTGCGTCGAGCGGCCGACGGCGGCCGACCAGATCCTCCGCCTGGCGGAAGGCATGGAACCGCGACTCTTCGGGAGGCTGCGAAGCAGCTGCGGCGTCCGTCATGGTCACCCCGACATTACCCCTGAGGAGGGGCTGGCACACGCCGCCGATCGGGACGTGGTGGACTGTCTCGCCATGAGCAGCGGGTACCGGGGCCTGGCGCCCTACCTCTACTACGCCGACGCCACGGCGGCGCTCGCCTGGCTGACCAGGGTCTTCGGGTTCACCGAAGACGTCCGGTTCTGCGACGCGGCGGGCGAGGTCTTCCAGGCGACGCTGCGCGCGGGCGACGCGCGGATCCAGATCGCGGGCGTCGGGCCGGACTACTGGCAGGCCAAGGGCGTCGAGGGCCCGGTCGGCCAGCTCAACATCCTCTACGTCGACGACGTCGACGCCGACTACGAGCGGATCGCCGCCGCGCTCGGCGAGGAGGCCGAGCTCGAGCCGCCGCAGGACCAGCCCTACGGCGCGCGCGTCTTCACCGTCGCCGACCTCGGCGGCAACAGCTGGACGTTCTGGCAGCAGACGTCCGAGACCGTCGAGCTGCCGCCCGGCTGGCAGGCGATCCGCACCGATGGGTGAGTGACCGGCCGTGCCTCCAACGGGTGAACTGCGGCGACGGCTAGGCTGGGCGCGTCACCGCAGGCACGACGCACCGAGGAGCATGGCGTGGCTCTCATCGAGCAGGTAGGCGCGCGCGAGATTCTGGACTCGCGTGGCAACCCGACCGTCGAGGTGGAGGTGGCTCTCGACGACGGCACCCTGGCGCGGGCCGCCGTCCCGTCGGGCGCGTCCACCGGCGAACACGAGGCGGTCGAACTCCGCGACGGCGACACCGGCCGCTACAACGGCAAGGGCGTCGAGCGCGCGGTCGCCGCGGTGCTCGACGAGATCGGCCCCGAGATGGTCGGCATCGAAGCCGTCGACCAGCGGATCGTCGACCAGAAGCTGGTCGACCTCGACGGCACGCCGGCGAAGTCCCGCCTCGGCGCGAACGCCATCCTCGGCGTCTCGCTGGCCGTCGCGAAGGCCGCCGCCGAGTCGGCCGAGCTGGAGCTCTTCCGCTACCTGGGCGGGCCGAACGCGCACGTGCTGCCGGTCCCGATGCTGAACATCCTCAACGGCGGTTCGCACGCGGACAGCAACGTCGACGTCCAGGAGTTCATGATCGCGCCGATCGGCGCCGAGACCTTCCGCGAGGCCCTGCGCTGGGGCACCGAGGTCTACCACTCGCTGAAGTCGGTGCTGAAGGGCCGCGGCCTTTCGACCGGTCTGGGCGACGAAGGCGGCTTCGCGCCGAACCTCGGCAACAACCGCGAGGCGCTCGACCTGATCGTCCAGGCCATCGAGAAGGCCGGGTACGCCCCGGGCCGTGACGTCGCGCTCGCGCTCGACGTCGCCGCGACGGAGTTCTTCGCCGACGGCGCGTACACCTTCGAAGGCAGCAAGAAGAGTGCCGAGCAGATGTCCGCGTACTACGGCGAGCTGCTGGCGAACTACCCGCTCGTGTCCATCGAGGACCCGCTGAGCGAGGACGACTGGGACGGCTGGGTCACGATGACCGCCGAGGTCGGCGACAAGGTCCAGATCGTCGGCGACGACCTGTTCGTCACCAACCCGGACCGCCTCGAGGAGGGCATCACCCGCCGCGCCGCCAACGCGCTGCTGGTGAAGGTCAACCAGATCGGCACCCTGTCCGAGACGCTCGACGCGATCTCGCTCGCGACGTCGTTCGGCTACAAGTCGATGATGAGCCACCGCTCCGGCGAGACCGAGGACACGTTCATCGCGGACCTGGCGGTCGCCACCGGCGTCGGCCAGATCAAGACCGGCGCGCCGGCCCGCGGCGAGCGGATCGCCAAGTACAACCAGCTGCTGCGCATCGAGGAGACCCTCGGTGACGCGGCCCGGTACGCCGGCGAGCTGGCCTTCCCGCGGTTCAGCGCCGAGGCCTGATCGCCGATGGCGGACCGGGGGAGGACAACGCGCAACCGCCGTGGTGGCGGCGGGGCTTCGCGGGCCGGTGGGTCCACGCGGGCCCGCCGTCCCGAAGCGGCGCGCGCGGGAAACCAGGGCTCCCGGCCGCCGCGGCCCGCGGACGGCACGGCGGCCGCCCGGCGCCGCACCGCCGACTCGGAGACGACCCGGGCCCGGCTGCGCCGGGGCCTGGCGGCGAAGCGCGCGTCGGGTGCGGCGAAGGTGCTCGGCATGTCCACCACCCGCCGCGCGGCGGTGGTGGCGATCGTGGTGTGCGCGCTGGCGTTCACCATCGCCGTGCCCCTGCGCACGTACCTCTCCCAGCGGACCGAGGTCCGCGAACAGCAGGCGCAGCAGGCACAGCTGCAGCAGCAGGTCGCTCAGCTCCAGGGCCGCAAGGCGGAGCTGAGCGACCCCGCGCAGATCGAGGCCGAGGCCCGGCGGCGGCTTCGGTACGTCAAGCCGGGTGAGACGCCGTACATCGTCCAGCTGCCCGAGGACAAGGCCCCGGACGCGGCGCCGCAGCAGGGACAGCAGCAGGTGGCCAACGGCTCCTGGTACGAGAACCTCTGGAACCAGGTCTCCGGCGGCTGAGTGCTCCGGGCCACGCACTAACCTGGACCGCGTGAACAGCACGCAGCAGCACGCCTTCGAGCCCGTCACCGACGCCGACCGCGAGACCATCGCGGAGCAGCTCGGACGGCCGCCGCGAGCGCTGCGCGCCGTCGCCGCGCGGTGCCCGAGCGGGCACCCCTCCGTCGTGCAGACCAGCCCGCGGCTGGAGAACGGCACGCCGTTCCCGACGCTCTACTACCTCACCTGCCCGAAGCTGAACTCGATGATCGGCACGATCGAGGCGTCCGGGCTGATGAAGGAGATGACCGAGCGGCTCACCACCGATCCCGAGCTCGCCGCGCAGTACCAGCGCACGCACGAGACCTACCTCGCCGAGCGGGACGCGATCGAGCCGCTCGGGCACCAGGTCACCGCCGGGGGCATGCCCGGGCGCGTCAAGTGCCTGCACGTGCACGTCGCCCACTCCCTCGCGGTCGGTCCGGGCGTGAATCCGTTTGGTGACGAGACTCTTGAGCTCCTTAAGGCGAACGGGTGGCCCTCGGGAGACTGTGCCGAGTAACGCTCGCGGGCGGTAAACAGATAACTGGTCTGGGTGAGCGAAAACCCCGGTCCGGGAAGATCCCGACTCCCGAAGGGGTGAAACCGCGCCCCGGGTACGGCAGGCTGTCACCCGAGGGTGTGACCGATCCGCCAGGAGGGCTTCGAGTTATGCGTGTGCGGCGACTGCCTGACGCAGTCGGGAGCTACACCCGAAGATTCGGGATCCGCCACCGCACCGCGTACCCGCTGATCACCGGCATCCTCGCCGTGGTCCCCGCGCTGGTCGCCGGCGGTGGCACCCTCGGCTGGCTCGGCGGGAGCGGTGACCACACCCGCGACGCCGCGCTCGGCCAGGGGTACGACCCCGGCAACGCCGCCCTCCAGCAGATCGCCGTCGACGGCACCCTCCCCGGCGCGCCCAGCCCGCTGCCGCTCCCCGCGTACGAACTCCCGGACGGCCCCCTCGGCATCCCGGCCACCGCGCTCGCCGCGTACAAGAACGCCGCCGACGTCCTCGGCCGCGAGCAGCCCGCCTGCCACATCGACTGGGCCCTGATCGCCAGCATCGGCCGCATCGAGTCCAATCACGCGCGCGGCGGTTACGTCGACGCGGCGGGCACCACCCGCGAGCCGATCCTCGGCCCGGAGCTCAACGGCCAGGGCGGCTTCGCCGCGATCCCGGACACCGACCAGGGCCTGCTCGACACGGACCCGGTGTGGGACCGCGCGGTCGGCCCGACGCAGTTCATCCCGGCGACGTGGAAGGGCTACGCCTCCGACGGCAACGGCGACGGCAAGTCCGACCCCAACAACATCTTCGACGCGGCGCTGGCCACCGGCCGCTACCTCTGTTCCGGCGGCTTCGACCTCGCGAACCCGGACCAGCTGCGCGGCGCGATCTACCGCTACAACAACTCCGACACGTACGTGAACACGGTGATCCTGTGGGCGGAGGCCTACCGCAACGGGATCATGCAGGTGCCGGACAGCACCGTCCCGGTCGGCGCGCCGAACGCGGCGCTGGCCCCGGCGCCGCCCGCGATCCCGCCGCCCCCGACTCCGACGACGACGCCGAGCGCGCCGCCGTCCACCACGCCGGGCGGTTCGACGACGACGACCAAGACCAAGCCGCCCTGCGCGTCGCCGACGACCACGGTCACCACCACGACGGCGACTTCGACGACGACCACTCCGGCGCCGACCACCACCCCGCCGTCGGGCGAGACGACGACTCCGCCGCCGAGCACGACCCCGACCCCGTCCTGCGGGGCGACGGTCACCTCAACGGCCACGACGACGACCACGACCACCACGGCGGTGACCCCGGCCGCTCCGTAGCTTTCACGTGAAAGCTACGGGTTAGGGTGATCGGCATGCCTCGTGTTGCCGCGATCGACTGTGGGACCAACTCCATCCGCCTGCTCGTCGCCGAGCTGACGCCGCGCCACGACGGCACGGTCGACCTGCGCGACCTGCACCGCGAGATGCGGATCGTCCGGCTCGGCCAGGGTGTCGACGCCACCGGCGAGCTCGCTCCCGAAGCGCTGGAGCGGACGAGGGCCGCACTCGCCGACTACACCGTCGCCGCCCGGCGCAAGGGCGCCGAGAAGGTGCGCATGGTCGCCACCTCCGCCACGCGCGACGCGAAGAACCGCGACGACTTCTTCCGCATGACCCGCGAGACCCTCGGCGTCGAGGCCGAGGTGATCAGCGGCGACGAAGAGGCGCGGCTGTCGTTCACCGGCGCCGTCGGGGAGCAGGACCCGGACGACGGCCCGTTCGTCGTGGTCGACGTCGGCGGCGGCTCGACCGAGCTCGTCCTCGGCACCTGGGACGGCCGGAAGGCCGAGGTGCTCGCCGCGAAGTCCGTCGACATCGGCTGCGTCCGGATCACCGAGCGCGCGCTGAAGAGCGACCCGCCGACCGCCGAGGAGATCGCCGCCGCCCGTGACCTCGCCGGCAAGGTCCTGACCGAGGCGTTCGACGTCGTCGACGTCGCGCGCGCTCGCACGTGGGTGGGTGTCGCCGGCACGGTGACGACGCTGTCGGCGATCGCGCTGGGGCTGCCGGAGTACGACAGCGAGCGCGTCCACCTGTCCAAGCTGGGCCCGGCGGACATCGACCGGCTCGCGTCGGAGCTGCTGCACGCCGACCACGCCACCCGCGCCGCGAACCCGGTGATCCACCCGGGCCGCGTCGACGTCATCGGCGGCGGCGCGGTGGTGGTCCAGACCCTCGCCGAGCAGCTCGCGGCCCGCGGCGGCCCGACCGAGCTGGTGATCAGCGAGCACGACATCCTGGACGGCATCGCCCTCTCCCTCGCCTGACCGGGCCCGGCGGTTCGCCGGATCGCGGGAGGTCCGGTTTCGGCCACGGCCACCCCTTGACAAGCCTCGGCACAAGCCCTTTCGGACATCCGAAAGGGCTTGTGCCACAACGGAATCCGCAGCCAACCCTCGGTGAGCGGGCGATGACCAGGTGTCCGCGCTGGGCCGTCCGGCGTATCCGGTTTCCTACGTTGGTTGTACTCCAACCAGGTGGTCCTGACGACCGTCACACATTTGCAACACCGCAGTCCTGTGATCGGCTTCACCGCCCCCGATAGCGTGCGTCTCACCTTTCGGACAGACGGAGATGGAGGGGATCATGCGTCGTTCGCGCAGGCTCTGGGGACCCACGGTGGTGATGACCTCGCTGGCGCTCGTGCTGGCCGCGTGCGGCGGCGGGTCGGGCAGCTCCGCGGGCGCCGGCGAGACGGACCCGGACGGCACGGTCAGCGTCTACGGCACCGAGCCGCAGAACGCGCTGGTCCCGACCAACATCAACGACCTCGGCGGCACCAAGGCGATCCAGGTCATGTTCGCCACGCTGGTCGGCTTCAAGGGCGCGGACGCCAAGCCGTTCAACCTGATGGCCGACTCGATCACGACGACCGACTCCAAGGTCTACGACATCAAGATCAAGCAGGGCTGGAAGTTCCACGACGGCACCGAGGTGAAGGCGCACAACTTCATCGACGCCTGGAACTACGGCGCCTACGCGCCCAACGGCCAGCTCAACACGGACTTCTTCTCGAACATCCAGGGGTACAAGGACGTCCACCCCGAGGACGAGAACGCCAAGCCGGCCACCGACAAGATGTCCGGCCTGGTGCAGAAGAGCGACTACGAGTTCACGGTCACGCTCGACGCGCCGTTCTCGGTGTTCGACATCAAGGTCGGCTACCAGGCGTTCGCGCCGCTGCCGGACGCGTTCTTCAAGGATCCCAAGGGCTTCGAGCAGCACCCGATCGGCAACGGGCCGATGAAGTTCGTCTCGCGGACGCCGAACCAGGACATCAAGCTCACCCGCAACGACGACTACAAGGGTGACGACAAGGTCCACTTCAAGGACCTCGACATCAAGATCTACTCCAGCCAGGAGACCGCCTACCAGGACCTGCTGAGCGGGCGGCTCGACTTCATGGAGGCGCTGCCGCCGTCGGCGGTCGCGGGCGGCAAGTACAAGGCCGACCTGGGCGACCGCCTGGTCACGGGGCACCTACTCGGGGTCAGCACCATCGCCGTGCCGTACTACGTGCCCGGCTACGACAACCTCGAGCTGCGCAAGGCCATCTCGATGTCGATCGACCGCGCGCAGATCACCAAGACGGTCATGAACGACACCTACGTCCCGCTGGACGGGTACGTCGCCCAGGGCATCACCGGTGCCCGCTCCGGCGTCTGCCAGTTCTGCAAGTTCGACCCGGCGGCGGCCAAGGAGGCCTTCGCGAAGTCCGGCTTCAAGGGCAAGCTGACCATCGCGTCCAACGCGGACGGCGGCCGCAAGGAACCGCTGACCGCGGCGTGCAACAGCATCAAGAACACCCTCGGCGTCGAGTGCGACTTCGTGCCGGCCACCGACTTCGGCCAGTGGCGCAGCATCGTGACCAGCAAGAAGCTCACCGGCATGGGCCGCTCGGACTGGTCGGCGGACTACCCGTCCATCGAGGACTTCCTCAACCCGATCTACAAGACCGGCGGGTCCTCGAACGACTCCAGCTACTCGAACCCGCAGGTCGACGCGCTCCTGGCCCAGGCGGACGCCACCGCCGACAAGGACGCCGCGGTCAAGCTGTACCAGCAGGCCGAGGACCTGATCGCGAAGGACCTGCCGTCGATCCCGGTGTGGGACGAGCTGGGCGTCTCGGCGAAGTCGAAGAACCTCAAGTCCGCGGCCCTCGACTTCCGCCGGATGCCGGACTACCCGTCCATCGAGGTCCTGAAGAAGTGACGCGCTGACCTGCCGTACCCACCACTCACGACGGCCGGCGCGCACTAGGAACTCTTCATGATCCGCTACGTCCTGCGACGGCTGCTCCAGCTGATCCCGGTCTTCTTCGGCACCACCTTCCTGATCTACGTCCTCGTCTGGGCCGTGCCCGGCGACCCGTTCTCCGGCAAGTGCGGCCAGGCCGCGTGCCCGCCGGCCTACATCACCCAGATGACCGAGAAGTTCCACCTCGACGACAACATCTTCGTGCAGTACTTCAAGTACCTCGGGAGCCTGTTCACCGGCGACTGGGGCGAGACGTTCAACGGCACCTCGGTCGGCGAGCTGATCGCGACGTCGTACCCGATCACGCTGCGGCTGGCCGTGATCGCCGTGGTCATCGAGGCCCTCATCGGCCTCACCGCCGGGGTGCTGACCGGCCTGCGCGGCAAGGGTTTCCTCGACAACCTCGTGCTGGTGTCGACGACGTTCCTGATCTCGCTGCCGGTGTTCGTCACGGCGATCGTGCTGCAGCTCGCCCTGGGCGCCAACGGCCTCGGCCTGATCGAGGCGAGCGTGTCCGACAACCCGAGCGTCGGTGAGCTGATCGTTCCCGGCATCGCACTGGGCAGCCTGTCGATGGCCTACGTCGCGAGGCTGTCGAGAACGAGCATCGCCGAAAACCGCCGCGCCGACTACGTGCGCACCGCGATCGCCAAGGGGCAGCCCAACAGTCGCGTGGTCGGCGTCCACCTGCTCCGCAACTCGGTGATCCCGGTGCTGACGTTCCTCGGCACCGACCTCGGCGCCCTGATGGGCGGCGCGATCGTCACCGAAGGCGTGTTCAACATCAACGGCCTGGGCGGGCTCATCTTCCGCGGCATCCAGAACCGGGAGAGCGCCACCGTGGTCGGCGTGGTCGTCCTGCTGGTGCTGGTGTACCTGCTGATGAGCCTGGTCGTCGACCTGCTCTACGCCGTTCTCGACCCGAGGATCCGCTATGACTGACCCGAACCTGGTGGGCGGCGGCGGGGCCGACGCGGCCGAGCTGTCCCGCGTCGACGACTCCGCCACCGGCCCGCAGAAACCCCGCAGCCTGTGGAGCGACGCGTGGCGCCAGCTGCGCCGCAAGCCCGCGTTCGTCGCCTCGGCCGTGATCATCCTGATCATCGTCGTGATCGCGATCGCGCCCGGCCTGTTCAGCTCGCGCGACGCGGGCTTCAGCGACCTCACGCACGCGAACGAAGGCCCGTCCGCGGACGCCTGGTTCGGCTACGACAACCAGGGCGCCGACGTCTACGCCCGCACGATCTACGGGACCCGGGCGTCCCTGCTGGTCGGGGTGTTCTCGACGCTGCTGACCGTCCTCTTCGGCTCGCTGGTCGGCATCTTCGCCGGGTACTACGGCCGGTTCGTCGACAGCCTGCTGTCGCGCTTCGGCGACATCTTCGCCGGCCTGCCGTTCGTGCTCGGCGCGATCGTCATCCTGACCACGTTCAACGCGCCGGGCTCCAACCCGGGCGCGGTGACGATCATCGTCCAGGTCGTCTGCTCGATCGCGGTGCTGAGCTGGCCGGTGGCCATGCGCATCATGCGCTCGGCGGCGCTGGTGGCCAAGCAGCTCGACTACGTCAAGGCCGCGCGCGGCCTCGGCGCGAGCACCCCGCGGATCATCTTCCGGCACCTGCTGCCCAACACGATCGCGCCGGTGCTGGTGTACGCCACCATCGCGCTCGGCGCGTTCATCGGCGCCGAGGCGACGCTGGCCTACCTGGGCATCGGCGTGCGCGCGCCGGTGATCTCGTGGGGCGTGATGATCAGCGACTCGCGGGACTACTTCCGCGCCGACCCGCACATGCTGCTGTTCCCCGGCGCCTTCGTCACCCTGACCGTGCTGGCCTTCGTGATGCTGGGTGACGGCATCCGCGACGCGCTCGATCCGAAGTCGAGGTAGATCCCTTGTCCGACAACGAACTACTGCTCGAAGTAGAGGATCTGCACGTCGAGTTCCGCACTTCCGACGGCGTGGCCAGCGTGCTCAACGGCGTCGGTTACTCGGTGCACGCCGGGGAGACCCTCGCCGTGCTCGGCGAGTCCGGCTCCGGCAAGAGCGTCACGGCGCAGACCGTGATGGGCATCCTCGACATGCCGCCCGGCGTGATCACCGGCGGCGCGGTGCGCTGGCGCGGTGAGGACCTGCTGACCGCGTCCGCCGAACGGCGCCGAGAGGTGCGCGGCAGCGAGATCGCGATGATCTTCCAGGACGCCCTTTCGGCGCTCAACCCGGTGTTCACCGTGGGGTTCCAGATCGAGGAGCAGCTGCGGGTGCGGCTCGGGATGTCCAAGAAGGACGCTCGCAAGCGCGCGATCGAGCTGCTCGACATCGTCCGGATCCCGGCCGCGGAGCGGCGAATCAAGGACTACCCGCACCAGTTCTCCGGTGGCATGCGCCAGCGCGCGATGATCGCGATGTCACTGGCGCTCGACCCGGACCTGCTCATCGCCGACGAGCCGACCACCGCGCTCGACGTCACCGTGCAGGCCCAGATCATGGACCTGCTGGCCGAGATCCAGGCCGAACGGAAGATGGGGCTCGTGCTCATCACCCACGACCTGGCCGTGGTCGCCGAGGTCGCCGACCGGATCGCCGTGATGTACGCGGGCCGGATCGTCGAGCAGGCCGACGTCACCGAGCTGTTCCGCGCGCCGGCCCACCCGTACACCGCCGCGCTGATGGACTCGCTGCCGCGGCTGGACCTCAAAGGACAGACGCTGGAGACCATCAAGGGCCTGCCGCCGAGCCTGCTCGACATCCCGCCGGGCTGCGCGTTCCACCCGCGGTGCAAGCGGGCGGAAGCCAAGTGCGGCGTCGACGTCCCGCCACCGCTGGGGATCGGCTTCGGCCGGACCAGCGCGTGCCACTTCGCCGAAGAGGTGGTGAACTCCCGTGCCTGAGCCCATCCTTTCCGTCAGCGACCTCAAGAAGTACTTCCCGGTCCGCACCGGCATCCTGTTCAAGCGCACGATCGGCCAGGTCAAGGCCGTCGACGGCGTCTCGTTCGACCTGATGCCGGGCGAAACACTCGGCGTCGTCGGCGAGTCCGGCTGCGGGAAGTCCACTTTGGCCCAGGTCCTGATGCGCCTGGAAGAACCGACCGCCGGAAGCGCGAAGTTCGAGGGCCGCGACATCTTTTCCTTGCGCGGCAACGAGCTGCGCAAGCTGCGGCGCGAGATCCAGATCGTGCTGCAGGACCCGTACACCTCGCTCAACCCGCGGATGACCGTCGGCGACATCGTCGGGGAGCCGTTCGAGATCCACTCCGACGTCGCGCCGAAGGGGTCGCGGGCGAAGAAGGTGCAGGAGCTGCTGGAGGTCGTCGGGCTCAACCCCGAGCACCTCAACCGCTACCCGCACCAGTTCTCCGGCGGCCAGCGCCAGCGCATCGGCATCGCGCGGGCGCTCGCGCTGCGGCCCAAGGTGATCATCTGCGACGAGCCGGTGTCCGCCCTCGACGTCTCGATCCAGGCGCAGGTGATGAACCTGCTCGGTGACCTGCAGGACGAGTTCGGGCTGTCGTACGTCTTCATCGCGCACGACCTTTCGGTGGTGCGGCACCTGTCCAACCGGGTCGCCGTGATGTACCTCGGCAAGATCGTCGAGATCGGCACGGACGAGGAGATCTACGAACGACCGTCCCACCCGTACACCCAGGCGCTGCTGTCCGCGGTGCCGGTGGCGGACCCGGCCGTGCGCGGGCAGCGGCAGGTGATCCGGCTGACCGGCGACGTGCCGAGCCCCCTGGATCCCCCGTCCGGCTGCCGGTTCCGCACGCGGTGCTGGAAGGCGCAGGACAAGTGCGCCACCGAGGTTCCCGAGCTCGTGCCGCGGACCGACGGCCACTTGTCAGCTTGTCACTTCGCGGAGCAGAAGTCGGTTGTTCCATAACGTACGTTTGGCCGTTGTAACCACAATGTCCGATCTATACGGTGCAGGAACCGCTTTCCGAGGAGGAGAAACGTGAAGAGACCCAGGCTTCTCGCCGCCGCGCTGGCCGTCCCGTTGTTCGGGGCGATGTCGGCCGGCGCGGTCCCCGTCGCGGCGGCGCAGCCCGCGCTGTCCGGCCCGGCCACCGAATTCACCGTGCTCGCCAAGGACACCCAGAGCATCGGCACCGCCCAGCAGGCGATCCGCGCCGCCGGCGGGACCGTGCTGGAGACCAACAGCGCCGTCGGCCTGATCAAGGCCAGCGCCCCGGCCAGCGGGTTCACCGAGCGCGTCTCGGCGAACCGGGCCGTGTTCGGCGCGGCCAAGGCCCAGGTCATCGGCTCGCTGCCGAAGGACGGCAAGAAGACCAAGAAGGACAGCACCGAGAAGGAAGGCCGCGGCGCCGCTGCCGCGAAGAAGGCCGTCGCGAACAAGGCCGTCGGGATGGACCCGCTGGACGACCAGCTCTGGGGCCTCAAGTCCGTCCGCTCGGACCTCTCGCGCACCAAGCAGCCCGGCAGCAAGCAGGTCAAGGTCGGCGTCATCGACACCGGCATCGACGGCACGCACCCGGACATCGCGCCGAACTTCGACGCGGCCGACTCCCGCAACTTCGTCAAGGACATCCCGTTCGACGTCAACGGCGTCGAGGTCGACGGCCCGTGCGAGTTCCGCGGCTGCGTCGACCCGGTCAACCACGACGACGGCGCGCACGGCACGCACGTCGCCGGCACCATCGCCGCCGCGGCCAACGGCTTCGGCATCTCGGGTGTCGCCCCGAACGTGACGCTGGTGAACATCCGCGCCGGCCAGGACTCGGGCTACTTCTTCCTGCAGCCGACCGTCGACGCGCTGACCTACGCCGGCGACGCGGGCATCGACGTCGTCAACATGAGCTTCTACACCGACCCGTGGCTGTACAACTGCACGGCGAACCCGGCCGACTCGGCCGCGGAGCAGGCCGAGCAGCGCACGATCATCGAGGCGACCCAGCGCGCGTTGAACTACGCGCACAAGAAGGGCGTCACGATGGTGGTCGCGCTGGGCAACCAGCACACCGACCTCGGCGCGCCGCAGCCGGACACCACGAGCCCGGACTACCCGGCCAACTCGACGCACCCGCGCACGGTCGACAACAGCTCCTGCCTGAACCTCCCGGTCGAGGGCAACCACACGATCGGCGTCGGCGCGTTCGGGCCGTCACAGGCGAAGGCGGACTACTCGAACTACGGCACCGAGCAGATCTCGGTGTCCGCGCCGGGCGGGTACTTCCGCGACGGCTTCGGCACGCCGTGGTTCCGCACGGTCGAGAACGAGATCCTCTCGGCGTACCCGAAGAACGTGGCCGTGGCCGAGGGCAACGTCGACGCGGCGGGCAACGTGACGCCGGCCGGTGTCGCGCTGGGCGTCCAGAAGGCGACGGCGGCCGACGGCCGGGTCGGCTACTACCAGTGGCTGCAGGGCACGTCGATGGCGACGCCGCACGCGGCGGGTGTCGCGGCGCTGATCGTTTCGCAGTACGGCAAGAAGTCGGGCGCCGGGTTCGGCCTGGACCCGGACAAGGTCCAGCGGGTGCTCGAGGGCACGGCGTCCGAGATCGCCTGCCCGGTGCCGCGCACGGTGGACTACCTGGACGAAGGCCGGGACGCCACGTTCACGGCGACCTGTGAGGGCAGCCCGTCGTTCAACGGCTTCTACGGCAACGGCGCGGTCGACGCCTACGCCGCCGTGACGCGCGGATCGCAGTACCTGAAGTAACAAAAGCCTCACGAGCACGCCCCGGGGAGACAACCTCCCCGGGGCGTCGCGCGTGAGAAGGGGGACCAGGGGGAGGTTCCGTGATCGTGCACGAGCCGGCGCTGCCGGTGGACCCGAAGCTGCCGGGCGAGCCGGGGCTGCTCGAAGTGGGCCGAACGAGGTTGTGGCTGGCCGGGCGTGGAGTGCGGGTGTGGCTGCCGACCCGGTTGCTCGCCCTGCGCATCGGCGGCCGGGACACGAGTGGGGTGAGAGTACCGGCCTACCGGGTCGTCTTGGCTTGCCTGTGGGTCGCCGTCGTCGTCGTGTTCATGCTCACGGAGTTGAACGCGGTCGTGCCGGCCGCGGGTCTGTGGTTCGCCGCGTCCCAGCTGTTCCGCCGGCGCCGTGCCCAGCGGCGGGACCAGGTGGCCGAACGCTGGATCGGCGCCGGCACACCGCTCCCGTGGCGGGTGGCGGTTAAGCAGGTGGGCTGGTGGTACCTGGTCTCGGCGGTCCTCACGTTCACCGGCGGGGCGGTGCTCTGCGCGGCGTCGTTCCTGACCGCGCCGCGGTTCACCTGGAACCACTGGTACCCGCCGGCCCTCGTGATCGGCTTGCAGACGCTCGCGCTGGCGGCCGGCGCCGGCCTCACCGCGCTGGTGCTCGGCCGGGTGCTGCGTGCGCCGGTGATCGCGGAGGACGAGGCTTCCCGGTTCGTCGACGAGGTGCTGCGCGCGGAGGACCCGTACCGGTTCGCCCCGACCGCCGTGTACGCCTTCCTGGCGATGCCGGGCTTCGTCGTCGACTGGGGGACGCCGGGGGTGCTCGGGGGGTGGGCGCTGGCGTACCTGGTGACCGTGGCCGCCCTGCAGCTGATCGGCTGGCTGGACACGCGTCATCGGTACCGGCTGGTGCCGCCGGGCTTCTACGGCCGGTAAACCTTTTTGCCCGCTCGGGCGTGTTCTCCTCGAAACGGGGAGGTTTGATGCGTGAAGAGGTGCCGACACGAGGCGAGATCGTGACGGCCGCGGTCTGGCTGGGCCGGCACGGGGTCCGGGTGGGGATCCCGACCCGGCTGCTGGCGACCCGGCTCGGCATCCGCGGGCGCGCGCTGCCGAAGGGGCTGCTGGTCGCGCAGGTGGTGATCATGCTCGCCGCGATCGGCTGCGCGGTCGCCTACCAGTGCCTGCAGTACCTGCCCGGCGTGCGCGGGGTGGAGATGACCGAAAGCAAGGTCGCGTACTTCATCGTCTTCGGGGCCCAGAGCGCGACCTGGTTCTGCTTCCGGCGCCGGGACCGGCAGGCCGCGGCCGCACTGGGCCCGCGGGCGCTCCACCAGCCGCGCCCACCGTGGCGCGAGGTGCTCGACGGCTGGTTCCTCGCGTCCGCCGTGGTGACCTTCGCCGGGGGCGCCGCGCTCGGCCTGACGATGTACTTCGCGACGCCGTACCGGACCTACGCCTGGAGCTGGCTCGGGCTGCTGGCGTTGGCGTTTGTGCTCTTCGCGGTCACCGTGACCCGCCTCGTGCGCCGGCCGGTGATCGCCGAAGACGAGCCGTCGCTGGCGGTCGACGCCGTGCTGCGGCGCGACGACCTCGCCGTCACGCTGCCCGCGGGTTACGCGTTCCTGGTGCTCACGGACCTCGTGACGACCCACCGCCAGCCGCCCGGGTTCGCGCTCTGGCTCGTCGGGTACGCGGTGCTGGCGGCGGCCCCGCAGATCACCGGCGTGCTGGTGTCCCGCCGGCGGCGGCCGGCCCTCCCGGCCGGCGACTACGGCGTCCCCCTTCCGGCTCAGGCCGGTGTCCGATGATCGCGCTGACGGCCCGGGAGCGGGCCGCGACCCAGTGGCTCGCGCGGCGCGGGATCCGGGTGGCCGAGCCCACGACACTGCTCACCGCACGGCTGAGCGTGCGCCGCGGGAAGTCGTCGCCGGGTGCCTTCACCGCGGTCTTCGCCTTGACGGCGCTGATGTGCGTCTGCGTCGGCGGGTACCAGTTCCTGCGGCTCCTGCCGTCGGTGGACGCCGCCGACCTGCCCGTCGGCGGACCGGCCTTCTTCACCATCACCGTGGCGGTGCTGGGGACCTGGCTGAACGTCCGCGGCGGTGACCGGGAGGCGCGCGCGAAGCTGGGCGACCGGCCGGCCCGCCCGCGCCTGTCGTGGCGGGAGGTGCTGAGCGGCTGGTACGCGGCCGCGTTCGCGGTCACCTTCGGCGGCGGCGCGGTCCTGGGCGCCGTGCTGGCCGCGACGGGCCTGCTCTGGGCGTGGTTCTGGCTCGGCCTGCTGGCGCTGGGCGCGGTGGCGGACACGATCATCGTGGCCGGGGTGCTCCGGCGGCCGGTGCTCGCCGAGGACGAAGGCTCCCTGGCGATCGACTTCGCGACGCGGCTCGAAGACGTCCAGCTCACGATGCCGTCGGCGTTCGCGGTGCCGCTGGTCGGCGATCTCGTGTTCACGGACCTGCCCGGCAAGCCGTGGCTGGTCGCTTACCTCGTGCTCGCGGTCGCCACGCACGTCGTCGCGTGGTTCACCCAGCGGCGGCGGATTCCCGCGCTGCCTTCGGACGCCCACTACGGGGAGGTCTCGTGAAGACCGAATACGAGGTGGGCCTGCGCTGGCTCGCGAAACGCGGCCGGCCGGTCGCCGACGCGACGTCCTACATCGGCCAGCTGGTGGTCACCCGCAACGTCAAGGTCGGCCGCGCGTTGCCGTGGGTGCTGCTGTTCGCCGTGCCCGGTAGCGCCGTCCTGGTCGGCTACCAGAGCATCTTCGGGGAGACCGCGGCCACGCTGGCGTACTTCCTGTGGTTCTTCCTCCAGCTGACGCTGTGGCAGAGCGTCCGACGCCGGCAGCGAGAGCTGGCTCGCCGGACCCGGCCCTGGGCCGGCGCGACACGCGACTACAGCGCGGCAGGCGGCTGGTTCGCGGCGGCGCTGGTCCTCGCGTACGGCGGTGGTGTGACGCTGGCCGTGGTCATGCTCTCCACGGCGCCGGCCTACGCCCGGAGCTGGCTGGGGCTGCTCGGCCTGAGCGCGGTCTGCGCCGCCGTGGTCCTGACCGGGTTCCTGCGCGGCCCGGTGCTCGCCGAGGACCCGGAGTCCCTGGCGGTGTACCGCGGGATCCTGGCGGAGAACCTCCACACGGCGGCCCCTTCGCTGGTGGCGGTCCCACCCCTGCTGGACGTCGCCGCCGGGGGCCGGGTGCCGCCGGGGTTCGGGCCGTGGCTGATCGGGTACGCCGTGCTGGTGATGGCCGCGGAGTTGCTGGCGTACCGGCGGAACCGGCGGCCGCTCCCGCCTGGACACTACGGTGACCCGTTGCCCGCGCAGACCGCGGTGAACTGGGCACCACCGGAGCTTCGGTGAAGGATCCGGTGTTCCGGGCGCTTTTCGAGGCCGCCTACATATCTCCGGCCACGGACGGCAGCCACCCGGGTTCACCGGCTGGCTGATTGCCTACGTGATCCTGGCCTGGATGGCGCAGACTGTGTCCGTGATCCAGGTTCGCCGAGCCCGGGGGGTGGCCGCATGATCGACGACGCCGGGTACGACCGGTTCCTCGCCGAAGGCCGGACCGCGCTCGCGGCCGGGATCCCCCTCGACACCGTGCTGGTCCAGCTGCGCCGCCGAGGCTTCTCGCAGATCGACTGCGTCCGGGCGGTCCGCGACCTGACCGGCGCGCGGCTCGGCGAAGCCAAGGTCGTCGTGCACGAAAGCCCGGCCTGGGCCGACGTCCGCGAGCGGAACGAAGCAGCCCACGCCGACCTGGCCGAGGCCCTCGAGAAGGAAGGCCCCGGCCCGGACGTCAGCGGTTCGACGCCTTCTTGACGAACTTCGCGAGGTCCTTCGACTGCTGCACCCGCGTCGGCTCGTGGACGTACATCATGTGCCCCGCCGGGTAGTACGCCGTGTCGATGTTCTCCCGCAGCTCCTCGGGGATCTGCAGGTGGGCCAGCACGTGCTCGGCCGCGAAGTACGCCGTCGCGCCGTCGTAGTGGCCGAACGCCACGTGGAGGTGCAGGTGCGGGTTCGCGCGCATCGCCGCGCTCACCGAGTCGGCCACCGACACCGAACGGCCCTCGAAGTCCGAGTACGACCACGCCTTGAACGTGTCCTCGTGGATGATCTCGTACGGCAGGTCGTTCTCGTAACCCAGCTCGGCCCGGACGTAGTGGTTGAACGAAGCCGCGTACGCGCCGATCACCCGGGAGATCGACGGGTCGTCGCTCATGTGCTCGCGGCCGCCGTCCGGCTCCCACGTCGTGAAGCGGCCGTCCATCCGGCCGACGGTCAGCGCGCGGTCGCGCAGCAGCTCGGTGAAGAACCGGACGTGCTCGATCCGCAGGTTCACCCGGTCCACATAGGACTCGGTGAGCCCGGTCAGCGACGCCAGCGTCGCCACGGCGTCCGCCCGGTCCTGTGTGGACAGCCGCGCGCCGCGGGCCAGCGCCCACGGCAGGTCCTTCGCCGCGAAGTCCTCGGCGTCGGCGAGGACGTCGTCGAGCGGGCGCTCGCCGTGGAAGCCGTGGTAGTGCGCGATCGCCGCGTACGTCGGCACGTACAGCGAGTACGGCAGGTCGTTGCCCTCGGTGAACCGCAGCGTGCCGAGGTCGAGCACGGACGAGATCAGCAGCAGGCCGTTGAGGTAGAGCCCGTGCCGCTCCTGCAGGTGCGCGGCCAGCCCGGCGGCGCGCAGCGTGCCGTACGACTCGCCGGCCAGGAACTTCGGCGACAGCCAGCGCTCGTGGCGCGACACCCAGAGCCGGATGATCTCGCCGACCGACTCGATGTCGCCCTTGAACCCGTGGAAGTCCTTGGTCTCGCCGCCCTCGGACGCGCGCGAGTACCCGGTCGACACCGGGTCGATGAAGACCAGGTCGCTGTGCGCGAACAGCGTCTCGGGGTTGTCGGCCAGCCCGTACGGCGGCGGCACGAGGTCGTCAACGTCACCCGAAAGCACCCGGCGCGGCCCCAGCAGGCCCATGTGCAGCCAGATGCTCGACGAGCCGGGGCCGCCGTTGAAGGCGAACGTCACCGGCCGCGAGCCCGGGTCGGCGTCGTCGAGGGTGTAGGAGGTGATGAAGACCTCCGCCTTCGCCTTGACCCCCTCGGACTTGCCGTCCTTCACGACCTCCTTGCGGAGGACGATCCGCCCCGCCTTCGCCGTGTACGCGAGCTTCTTCCGCTTCACGGTGATCGTGTGCTGGGTGGTGACGATGTCGTCGGTGGGCTCGGCCGGGATCTCCGTCGTTTCCGGAGCCTTCTTCTCGGGAGCCTCTTCGGGGGTCGTGTCCGCCATGGACCCAACCTAGTTGTGGCAGGGTGACTCGGTGCACACCGGGGACTGGCCGACGACGGTAGAAGACGCGCTTGCGGGGCCGGCCGTGCGCGCTCGCACATGCCTCAACGAGCCCGATGTCCGCGGTTCGGGACCACAACCGGTCGATGCCGTCGGCCGCGCTCAGGGCGGCGCCACCTTCGAACACCTCTCCGACGTGCAGCTGACCGTGGCCCATCCCGGCCCGCGCTACCGACTCCCCGAGACGACGCGCCGCGCCGACCACCTGTCCCGGGCGGCGCTGCGATGAGGACGCTCGCCGAGCTGGACGTCGCCGTCGCCGGGTGTCGCGCCTGTCCGCGGCTGGTCACCTGGCGCGAAGGCGTCGCGGGCACCAAGGCGGCGTTCCGGGGTGAGGAGTACTGGGCGCGGCCAGTGCCGGGCTTCGGGCCGGCGGACGCGTCGCTCGCCGTCGTCGGCCTGGCGCCCTCGGCGCACGGCGCGAACCGGACCGGCCGGATGTTCACCGGCGACCCGTCGGGTGACTTCCTCTTCCGGGTGCTGCACGAGGTCGGGCTCGCGTCTCAGCCGACGTCCGAGCGGCTCGGCGACGGCCTCGAGCTGTACGGCACGCGGCTCGTCTCGCCGGTGCGCTGCGCCCCGCCGGAGAACAAGCCGACGCCGGCCGAGCGGGACACCTGCCGGCCGTGGCTCGCGGAGGAGCTGACGCTGTTACGTCCGACACTGCGCGCGGTCGTCGTGCTCGGGGCGTTCGGCTGGCAGGCGTTGCTGCCCGTGCTCGCCGCGGCCGGCTGGCCGGTGCCGTCGCCGCGGCCGGCGTTCGGGCACGGCGCCGTCCTGGAGCTCGGCGACCTGCGCGTATTCGGCTGTTACCACGTCTCGCCGCGCAATGTCCAGACCGGACTGCTGACGCACACGATGGTGGCCGACGTCTTCCGTGCCGCGACCTCGGTGACGGCCTCGGACTGAATCGTTACGGAAGGTGCAGCGACGCTGGTCACAGCGAGATGGGGTCCCCTCGCAAGGTCCGTGTGAAGGTGCGACTATGAGGTCATGGCTGCTGCGAAGTCGAAGTCGGAACCGACTCGGATCCTCGTCCTCGGTGGTGGGTACGTCGGGCTCTACACGGCGTACGGCCTCCAGAAGATGCTCCGGGCCAACGAGGCCTCCGTGACCGTCGTTGACCCGCAGCCCCACATGACCTACGCGCCGTTCCTCCCGGAGGCCGCGGCCGGCGCGATCGAGCCCCGGCACGTGGTCGTGCCGCTGCGGCGCGTCCTCAAGCGGTGCCACGTGCTGACCGCGCGCGTCACCAAGATCGAGAACGAGAAGAAGTCCGTCACGGTCGAGGCGGCCGACGGCCACATCGAGCAGCTGGGGTACGACGTCCTGGTCGTCGCGCTCGGCGCCGTCGCCCGGATCCTGCCGATCCCGGGCCTGGTCGAGCAGGGCATCGCCTTCAAGACCATCGGCGAGGCGATCTACCTCCGCAACCACATCATGACGAAGCTCGACGAGGCCGCCAGCACGCTGGACCCCGAGCTGCGCAAGCGCCTGCTGACGTTCACCGTCGTCGGCGGCGGGTTCGCCGGCATCGAGGCGCTGGCCGAGCTCGAGGACATGACCCGGTTCGCGGTGGAGAACTACTACCCGAACATCCAGCCGGCCGACGTCCGCTGGGTGCTCGTCGAGGCCGCCGGGCGCATCCTGCCCGAGGTCCGCGAGACGCTGGGCGTGTACACGGTCGAGCAGCTGGAGAAGCGCGGCATCGAGGTGTACCTCTCGACGGCGGCGAAGTCGTTCGAGAACGGCCACGTCGTGCTCTCGGACGGCACGGAGTTCGACACCGACACGCTCATCTGGACGGCGGGTGTGAAGGCCAACCCGGTCCTGGCCGACTCGGACCTCCCGCTCGACAAGCGCGGCCGCGTCGAGGCGACGGCCGCGATGCAGGTGGTCGGCCACCCGGACGTCTGGACCGCGGGCGACAACGCGGCGATCCCGGACCTCTCGCGCACCGAAGAGGACCCGACGGCGACGTGCCCGCCGAACGCGCAGCACGCCGTCCGCCAGGCGACGCTGCTGGCGAAGAACATCATCAAGGTGATCCGCGGCGGAAAGCCGAAGGACTACTACCACAAGAACCTCGGCGCGGTGGCCAGCCTCGGCCTGCACAAGGGTGTGGCGGACGCGCTGAACCTGAAGATCAAGGGCTTCCCGGCGTGGCTCTTCCACCGCGCGTACCACCTCAAGGCGATGCCGACGTGGAACCGCAAGATCCGGATTCTCTTCGACTGGATCCTCGGTGGGCTGTTCCGGCGTGAGGTCATTTCGCTGGGTCAGATCAACAACCCGAAGGACGAGTTCGCGCGCGTCTCGAAGTCCTGAGGTTTCGGTTTTGCCGGGCCCCGTTCACCTTCCGGTGGACGGGGCTTTCCGGTTTACGGCGGCGGCGTGACTAGGGTGTGTCCTGTAAGTGGTTGAGCTGGACCTCTGGTAACTATGCGCGGTGGTTGGTCGCGGTGAGTTGACGGATAAGGCCTGGGCGGTGATCGAGCCGCTGCTGCCACCGGTGCAGGGCGGCGGCCGGCGATGGCGGGATCACCGGCAAGTGATCAACGCGATCCTGTGGAAACTGCGCACCGGCGCCCCGTGGCGTGACCTGCCCGACCGCTACGGTCCCTGGAAGACCGCGCATGAACGGCTGCGGTTGTGGACCAAGGACGGCACCTGGGAACGGATCCTCGACCGGGTGATCGTCAAAGACGACGCCGTCGGCGACCTCGAGTGGATCATCTCGGTCGACTCGAGCGTGGTCCGGGCGCATCAGTATGCCGCTGGCGCCCGGAAAAAGGGGGATGCAGCGACGGAATCGAAGCCCTCGCCTGCGACGGGGAAGGACTCGGCCGGTCCCGCGGCGGGCTGAGCACCAAGATCCATCTCGCCGTCGAAGGGCGGGGCCTGCCGATACGGATCCTGCTCACCCCAGGCCAAGCCGGGGACAACCCGCAGCCGCTGCCGCTGCTGGATGGCATCAGCGTCACCCGCCCCGGGCCCGGGCGTCCGCGGTGCCGGCCGGAAACGGTGATCGCGGACAGGGCCTATTCGCATCCCTCGACCAGGCAGGCAATGCGCGACCGGCAGATCACCTTCGTCAGCCCGGAACGGGACGATCAGATCGCCCGCCGCGCCGCCAAGGGCTCCCGCGGCGGGCGACCACCCACATTCGATGCTGAGGTCTACAAGCAGCGCAACGTGGTCGAGCGGTGCTTCAACCGGCTCAAGCAGTTCCGTGACCTGGCCACCCGCTACGCCAAACGTGCCGCTTACTATCGGGCAGAACTCACCATCGCCGCCATCGTGCTCTGGCTCCGATGACTTACAGGACAGCTCCTAGCCGCGCTTGGGCTGGCCGCTCTGACTGGTGGACGCGCCGTTGTGGTTGTTGCTGCCGTTCTTGAACTTGTTCGACCCGCGCTGCTGCTGGGCCGCCTTGCGCGCGGCGGATTGCTGGGCACGCTGGCTGTTGGCGTTCTTGTCCTGGTTGACGTGTTTGTTCGCCATCTCATACCTTCAATCCGGTTGCCGGTGGGTTGCCCATCCAGCGGCAGAGTCTTCCGGAATCGGAACCTTGTTACGGCAGGCGAGAAACTAACCAAAAACGGCGCCCCGGTGTGAATCGGGGCGCCGTTTCCGTCGTGCTTACTTCTCCGCCTCGTCGTCCTCCGGCGGGTCGTCCTTCGCGGCCGGTGGGATGGCCTTCATCATGTCGACGATGGTCTTCCCACCCAGGCCCTGGGCGCCGTACGTCGGGTCGCTCATGACCTTCACGACCTTCTCGATGCCCTCCAGTGCCTTCTTGGAGTTGCCGCTCGTGAAGGTGATCGGCGCGCCGGCCCATTTGTCGAAATTCTTGAGGAGCTTTTCCATCTCCGCCTTTTGCTCGGGCGTTGATGCTTTTGCTTCCAGTT
This sequence comes from Amycolatopsis sp. NPDC104819, assembly GCF_055583145.1. Taxonomy (NCBI): domain Bacteria; kingdom Bacillati; phylum Actinomycetota; class Actinomycetes; order Pseudonocardiales; family Pseudonocardiaceae; genus Amycolatopsis; species Amycolatopsis sp. NPDC104819. The sequence goes on from NZ_JBVJON010000017.1 coordinate 122,444, forward strand.
CCTTGGCCAGCTTGTCGCGCACGATGCGGGTGACCTTGTCGCCGAGGGTCTTCGGCTTGTTCGGGTCGGGCGTGGGCTCGTCCGGCTTCTTCCCCTCCGGGGTGGTGTCCTCCGGCTTCTTCCCGCCGCCCGCGTTGGGATCGTGCTTGACCACCTGGTTGCCGCCGTGCGGTTCGCCGGCCGGCGGCTTGGGGGTGTGCGGCCCGGGCTTCGGCAGCTTGACCTTGCCGAGGCCGTCGCCGATCGCGTTCTTCACGACGTCGTCGGCCGCGCCGCGGGTCTTGGCCAGCAGCTTGAGCATCTGAGCGAGCTTCTTGGCGAGGTCGGCGATCTTCGTGCCGATCTTGCCGATCGCCACCCCGACCTCGACGATCGTGCTGGTGATCGCCGCGACGATCGAGGCGCCGAACGTGATCGGCGCCAGCGCCACCGCGATGATCGCGGCCTTGACGATGCCGGCCAGCGTCATCGCGATGAGGTCGCGGATGATGCCGCGCACCGTGCCGATGAGGCCGCCCGCGATCGCCATCTGCTTGCCGGCGAAGTCGACGTAGTCGGCCAGCGCGTCGATCTGGGCGCTGACACCCTCCATGTCGGTGCGGAACTTCTCCGCCGCGTCACCCGACCAGGTCTTCAGGACCTCTTGGGTGGCCGCCTTGTGCTTCTCCGACTCCTCCCGGACCTTCTTGCCCTCGGCCCAGATCGCCTCCTTGGCCGCGTCGATGCCCTTGGGATCACCCATCAGGACGTCCAGCGGCCAGCGGAAGATCACCAGGTGCTCGATCAGCCAGCCGATGCCGGCGGTGAGCAGCGACCCCAGCGGGTCGAGGACCATGCCGAGGATGTCGACCGCCATGCCGACCGACGCCATGCCGATGCTGAGGCTGTCGCCCTCGGCAACCGCTTTCTTCAGCCCGAACGCGGTGTCGAAGAAACCCGCGCCGGCGGTGTCGCCCCCGCCCGGGTTCTCCGGGTCCTTGAAGTCGTCGGCCTTGACACCGGCGTTGTTGCCGAAATCGCCGCGGTGGTACTCGTCGCTCACTTGACCTTCACCTCTCCCAGGCCCTTGGCGGCGCCCGTGATCGTCGCCTCCGCCTCCTGGTCGCCCTCCTGGTACTTCTTCGTGGCGTCGCGGACCTTGTCCGAGAAGTCCTTCACCTTCGACGAATAGTCGTGCAGGTGGTCCCGCGCCTTCGCGCAGTGCATGCTGGCGCCGGCCCCGTAGAGCTGGCCGCCGGTGATGCCGAAGATGCCCGGGTCGCCGACGCAGCTGCCGACCATGTCCGCGCTCTGCTGCAGGGTCTGTTCGAGGTCGTCGAGGTACGTGGCGAAGGTGCCCAGTGCCTCCCAGCGTGCCGCGATCCCGTCGCTCACCATGGCCTCATTTCTTCGTCGTCGAAGGGTTGCGACCGCCGCGGCGGCGCGGGGGGTGGCGGCGCCGGCCGGCCCGGCTGCGGCGGCATCGGACGCCCCGGCTGCGGCGGCATGGCTCCACCCGGCGGCGGCATCGGGCGCCCCGGGGGCGGCATCGGGGGCATCGGGCGGCCCGGCGGCGGCATCCGCCGTCCGGCCGGCTCTTCGTCGTGCGCTTCCGGAGCCCACTTGTCCTGCTCGGGAGCGCTTTCTTCGGCCTCCTCGACCTTCGGCAGGAAGGTCCGGACCAGCTGGGCGGCCTGGTCGTCCCCGTTGATCTCGGAGTAGGTGTCCACGACCTTGCCCGCGGTCTTGCGCTGCGCCTCGCGCACCGTCTTCATGACCAGCGCGCCGAGGTTGGCCGGTCCCAGCCCGCAGGCCCGGTTGCCGAACTCGATCGAGCTGAGCGAACCGTTGGCCTCCACGGTCACCGTCACCGAACCGTCCGGGGACCGCACGGTGGACCCGGCCGCGGCGAACGCCGCCGCCAGCGCTTCGCCGCGTTCCTGGAGTTTCCGGGCCTCCCGCTCCAGGAGCAGGGCGAAGTCCTCGCCCGGTTGAAGTTCAGGGTGCATGCGCCGCCTCGACTCGAACGTTCGGGCGAGGTGGAGCGTCACCTCGCCTTAACCTGAATGGGGTCTGTTGGACAGAGCGACGTTACTGCATGCTCATCGCCCGGCAGGCGCGAAGTGCCCGAAATAATCAAAAAGTATGACCTGGTCGGGCAGTGCGGGGGAGCGTTGCTCAGGGCTTCGAGCCCGGCTGGCTTGTCTGGTTTGTCCGCATTCGCAGGATCAAGGCGACGGCGTCCGCCGAGAGTGTTTCCGGGCTCAGGACCGCCTGCAGGAGCAGCCCGCGAATCGCGGCGATCGTGACGGTGGCCGTCGTCAGCGCTTCCTCGGCGCCGAGCCCTTCGTGTTCCGCGAGCGAGGCCAGCATCCGGGTCAGGTCGTCGAGCGAGTCGACGAAGTCGCGGAAGTCGTCCGGCCGGTACGCGGCCAGCCCGACGACGTGGAAGAAGCCGCGGGCGCGCGAGAGCTGTTCCGGGCGGAGGTAGGCCCGCCAGATCGCGACGACGAGGTCGTCGAAGGTGGCGCCGTTCCGGGCGGCCTCGAAAAGCGCCTCGTTGTCCCGGGATCGCTGCGCCTCGAGCATGGCCGCCAAGACGCCCGAGAGGGACCCGAAGTGGTAGCGCAGCAGGGCGTGGCTGGTCTCGGCCCGCGCGGCGATCTCGCGGAGCGACACGTCCGGCGAGGGAAGGGCCTCGTCGAAGGCGTCGAGAAGCCGGGCCAGGAGCCGCTCGCGCGCGTCGCCCTTCGGCGCTGAGCTTGACAGGTTCACCCCGGCAGTTTATCCATTGGAAAAGGCAGGCTGCCGACGGAGGGGACTTGCGATGAGCGTCATGTGGCAGGGCTGCCTGGCCGACACCGACTACTTCGAGCTGCGGTCGAGCGGTGGGCACGACTACGGCGTCTGGGTCACGACGCCGCCGGGCTACGACCCGGCCTCGACACGGGCGCCGGTGGTGTACGTGCTCGACGGCAACTGGGCCGTGGGCATGACGGCGCCGCTCATCGTCACCCAGCTGGACCCGATGCAGCGGATCGAGCCGTACATCCAGGTCAGCGTCGGCTACGCGGGCGAGGAGGCTCAGCACTGGGCGCGGCTGCGCAACAGGGATCTGGTGCCGCCCGGCGAGCCGATCGCCCCGGAGCTCGTCGACGCGGTGGAGCTGGGCCTGCAGGCCGGGGCGATGACGCGCGAGGAGGCCGAGGCGTATCTCGCCGAGCTGCGCGACACTCACGCGGACGCGTTTCTGCGCTTTCTCACCGCGGAACTGCATCCGCGAATCGAGCGCGACTACGGCACGGCCGCGGGCGGTCACGGCCTTTTCGGGTATTCCTATGGGGGACTTTTCAGCCTTTACGCGTGGCTCAGCGATTGCGCGCTCTTCGAGAGCGTCGGCGCGGGTAGCCCTGGTGTGGCCAGTGAGGGCAGCCGGGTCTTCGCTCAGCTTCAGGAGCTGGGTGACAGCCGGCCCGCAGCCAAGCTCCACGTGACTTTCAACGACCGGGAGCTTCTCGGAGAGCTGGCCATCTACCAGAACCTCGCCCGGAACACGGCGGCCGTTCTGCACCGTCTCGGTTCGCGTGGGGTCGTCAGCAGTGCGGTCCTGCGCGAAACGCACGTGACCGGTCTGCAGGCTTCGTTCCTCAGCTACCTCAGGGCGTGTCGTGCCCGGTAAGTCGTGTTGCGCGAGAGAACGGGTGTTTCAGGAGTTTTAAGGGGAATTGACCGGCTGTGTGCCGGTGAGCGACATGGTCTGGACAACTGGGCCGCTGAGCGGGTATCCCTTTCTTCACAACGCGGAATAAGTCCGCTCCGGCTCCCTCCCCACGGTCCCCCTGGAGCTCAGTCATGCCCTTTTCCCGCACCAGAGCGGCACTCGTCGCGGCCTTGCCCGCCGTGTTGAGCGCCGCCGTCCTCGCGACCACCCCGGCGACGGCCGCCGCGGCCGGGCCCGCCTTCCCGGCCCACTACGCGGCGCCGTACCTGCAGATCAGCGACTCCGACGCCGGCGACATGGCCGCCGACATGAACGCCACCGGCACGAAGTTCTTCACGCTGGCGTTCCTGACCCCGCAGTCCGGCTGCACGCCGGTGTGGGAGGCGAACGGCACCGGCGTCGGCTCGTTCAAGTCGCAGATCAGCGCCCTGCAGGCGGCGGGTGGCAACGTCATCCCGTCGTTCGGCGGCGCGGAGGGCGGCGAGCTGGCCCAGACCTGCACGAACACCGCGAGCCTGACCGCGGCTTACGCCAACGTCGTCAACACCTACGGCACGCCCCGCCTCGACTTCGACATCGAGGGCGGCGTCCTGAACGACACGGGGTCGAACCAGCGCCGCAACTCCGCGCTGGCCGCGTTGCAGCAGCAGAACTCGGCGGTCCAGGTCGACTACACGCTCGCGGTCGACCCGACGGGCATCCCGTCGAACGAGCTCGACCTGCTGCGCGACGCGAAGAACAAGGGTGTGAAGGTCAGCGTCGTCAACCTGATGGTGATGGACTTCTACGACGGCCAGCCGGTCCTGGGCGACGCCCTGTCGGCGGCCCGCGCGTCGGCGTCCCAGCTGGCGAGCCTGTACGGCATTTCGACGTCGGCGGCGTACGCGATGATGGGCCTGACCCCGATCGCCGGCCGCAACGACGACGGCGCGCAGTTCAGCCAGTCCGACGCCCAGCAGCTGGAGACGTTCGCGGCCCAGAACGGCGTCGCGGAACTGTCGTTCTGGGAGGTCCAGGACTACGACCGCGCGACGGGCTACGCGTACTCGCGCATCTTCAACGCGATCACGGGCGGCACGACCACCCCGCCGCCTTCTTCAGGCGGCACGATCACCGGCTACGGCGGCAAGTGCGTGGACGTGGCGGGCGCGTCGTCGGCCAACGGGACGACGGTGGACCTGTACACGTGCAACGGAACGAACGCCCAGCAGTGGACGTCGACGTCAGGGACGCTGCGTGCCCTCGGCAAGTGCCTGGACGTGAACGCGGCGGGCACGGCGAACGGGTCGAAGGTCCAGCTGTACGACTGCAACGGAACGGGCGCCCAGCAGTGGTCCCGATCGGGAAACCAGCTGGTGAACCCGACATCGGGCAAGTGCCTGGACGCAACCGGCCCCAGCTCGGCGGACGGCACCCCGCTCCAGATCTGGACCTGCACGGGCGCGGCGAACCAGTCGTGGACGCTGAACTGACGGCCATCACCTAGAGTGTGCGGTGCCCCCGTAGCCCAACCGGCAGAGGCAGTCGACTTAAAATCGATTCAGTGCGGGTTCGAATCCCGTCGGGGGCACCAACCGCCGGTCCGGCGTGTCTGCTCAGGCTTCGTCGATGAGTACGTTGTAGACCCGCGGTGCATAGAACCTGCGTGAACCGCTCGAGCGGGTCTGCAACGGGGCAAGTATTCCCAACTGCACAAGTTGGTTTACAAGACCATTTGCGCGACCATAAGATATTTTAAGTTCCTTCTCGACTACTCTGACGGTGAATGATGTGTTCGAGACGGCGAAGTCGACCAGGGTGTGAGCGGTGTCTGCCCGAAGCGCAGACTTGCGAACGATCTCCTTCATCTCCGCCTGTATCCCGACAAGGGTGAGCATGCGCTCGTGCGTTCGTTTCGCCGAAGCCTCGAGACCTTGTGCAAAAAAGTGAACGTACGGATCCCAGGCGCCGTCCGTGCTGACGGCGAAAAGATAGTCGTAGTATTCGCTGCGGCGTGCCTCGAACCACGGTGAAACGGTCAGGGTCGGCTCGAGCAGGACTCCTTGGTTGTAGAGGTTCACCACGATCAGCATTCGGCCGATTCTGCCGTTTCCGTCGTGAAACGGATGCAGGGTCTCGAACTGGTAGTGGGCGATCGCCGCCGACGCGACGGGGTCGATCTCGCGCCCTGCCTCCTTGTTCGCCGTCCACGCGAGGAGGTCGCGAAGGTTTGCTTCAAGATCCAGGCCGGGCGGTGACGGTACAAAGCGTGCTGCATGTACGGGCAGGTCTCGGGGGTGCGCACCCTCGCGTTTTCCCACTACGACCTGATGATCTCGAACTTTTCCGGAAGACGGTCCTTCGCTTTTTGTTCCGCGAACGAGTATCTCTTGCAGCTCTTCCAGGACGCTCACCGTCAAAGGGCGGCCGGTTTCGGTCTCGTTGAACGCGGTCTCGGCCATGGCCACGTAGTTGAGCACCTCGCGCATGTCGGTGCTTTCCGGTTGCTCTTCGTCGGCGGTGAGCACCTCGGCAAGGGGTGCATAGGTGCCCTCCAGTGCCGAAGTGCTTTGCGCTTCTGCTCGAAGTGAAGGCCTGCGGAACAAGCGAGGATTGGGCAGGCGCCGGGCGGTGCTGTCGAGTGCGGCAAGGGCGGCGCGAGCGTCCGCCACGGCGCGGTATGTTGCCCCGCTCAGTGCCGGGGACTCGGTTGGCAGCGGATCCGGCACGAATGCCTTGTGTGACCATTCGCCATGGCGGGGGTCTGTGCCATGGATGGGAACGAGGCTGCCCGGTGCTCGCTCGGAGAAGGCGTCGAGGTCCACCATGTCAGTCTAACGCACCATGTTCATCATGTCCCGGTTGTATGCCATCCCTGCTGGGTGAAGGTGAGGTTCAATCGGGGCAAGCGTCCTCTTGTCGCCCGCGTCCAGGTCGGGCGCGGGGATGTGTCAGTCATGTGCAATGGCGGAGCTGTGGATGTCGCACAATGGCTGGATGACTGACATGGCAGCTCGGCGTCCAAGGCTGAGGGCTGCGCAGGTCGGTCGTTGGCTTGTCGGCGGCAGGGCTTGGTCATGTGTGTTTCGTGCAACGTGGCAGCTCTTGATGTCACACAATGCGATGTTTGCTGACATGGGTGGCTCGGTCATGTCTGTCATGTGCAATGGTGGGGCCGTGGATATCACACAACGGCGTGATCACTGACATCTTGCTCGCTTGGCACCTGGGTCGGTGGCCGACAACGCAAGGTAGCTGAGGTGGCCATCACCGCTACACGTAAAGCACCACGAACCCGTCCTCGGCGTCCACCTCATACGTAGCCGCCCGAGAACGGCGGCCCAGCTTGACCACCGGCCGACCCGTTCGGACGTCTATCTCGTAGTTGTGGAACGGGCACACCACCACCCAGCGGTCCTCGTCCGGCACGTGCCTGCCGCACGCGTCCGCCTGCCACATTCGCTCCAGGGAACCCGCTGACAGAGACCCGCCGTGGTGGGGGCAGTGGTCCGACAATGCCCGGTACTCGCCTCCCGGTAGCGCCGCTATCACTATTCGGCGGTTCTCGTGCGTGAACAGCCTTGTGCGGCCCGGGGGGAGCTCGGCTGTCGGGCACACCACGTGGCGGGTCACTTCGCGTACTCCCCGAGCCGGTAGAACTTGGCCGCGTTGTCGTACAAGACCTTTCGCTTCAACTCCGGTGAGAAGCTCGTCGGGAGCGACCGCTCCGGGGTGTCGGAGTCCCAGTGCGGGTAGTCCGACGAGAACATCAGGAACTCGTCGTTGCCGACCATCTCGAACATCTCCAGCATGTGCCTCGGGTTCTCGACGTACTCCATCGGCTGCGTCGTGAACTTCACCTGCTCGCGGATGTACTCGCTCGGCAGGCGCTTGACCCACGGCACCTCGCGGCGCAGGGCTCGATAGTTCTGGTCGAACCGCCACATCAGGTGCGGCAGCCACGTCCAGCTGGACTCGACCATCACCACCCGCAACGTCGGGAACTTCTCGAACACCCCGCCGGCCACCAGGCTGATCAGCTGGGACTGCCATGCCTGGGTGACCGCCGTGTGCCACTCGAGGAAGAACGGGGGTAGGCCTACCGCCGTCTCCGATGTCGTTCCGTGGTGGAAGCCGACGGCCAGGTCGTGGCGGACCGCTGCTTCGTACACCGGGTGGTAGAACTCGCGGCCCAGCGTGTCGTGGGAAATCGCCGGCAGCATGATCTGGACGATGCGGGGGTGCGGGCCGACCCGGTCGATCTCCGCCACCGCCGAGGCCGGGTCCTGGGCCGCGATGTGCATCGACCCCAGGAACCGCTCGTCCTTGCGCAGCCACTCGCGCATCAGCCAGTTGTTGTACCCACGGGCGATCGCCGTCGCGAAGTCGGGCTGGGTCTTGAACTCGGTCGGGTACACCAGCCCCGTCAGGACGGCGTGCTGGACGTTGTAGCGGTCGAGGTGCTGCTCGCGCATCAGCTGGTAGTCCGAGCCGGCGCGGGTGCCGGGGCTGCTGATCGCGTCCGGGCGGGCGATGCCGCCCGTCGTCGGCCATGTGTAGGGCAGGTGGACGCCGGTCCAGTTGTTGATGTTGATGCGGCTGCGGTACGGCTCGTCGATGTAGAACGCGAACCGCGGGCCCGAAATCATTTCGTGCACGTCGGTGTCGATGACCGGGGCCGGCGGCGGCAGCGTCTCCTCCTCGGAGACCTGTTCGGAAACGATCGTCGTCATGAAGTCCCCTTATCCCGCCAGAATCGCCGAACCGGTGCCGCCCGAGCGTAGCTCCCGGTCCGGCCCGGGAAAGCGGGCTTGCCTGTCTTTCCGGCACTTGCCCCTCCAGTTGCCGCTTTTGCCGTTCCGGCGGCATCAATGATCGGTCAACGAGCCGTCAGCGCCCATTGCTACGTTGGCCTCTGCGGAAAAAATCACCGGGAAAGCACGTCATGCCCGAGAGATGTGCTCGAAAACAAATGGGGACCGATGACGACGGTTGATATTTCCACTCACCACGGGAAAAGCGCCGGAAACCCGGCGGCAGGCACGGCGCCCGCCGCGGGCTTGGCCCCTCTGGTGGACAACGCGAAGCTGGTCAGCGATCCGCGGGACACCGCGGTCGTGCGGGCTTCCCACCGGATCTACGAGCACCTGATCGCGATGTTCGCCCCCGGGATGATCGAGGCCGCGTTCGACCTCGGGGTGTTCACCGCGCTGGCCGACGGCCCGGCGACGGCCACGGACCTGGCCGGCCGGCTGGACGCCGACCCCCAGGGTCTGCGGATGCTGCTCGACGGCCTGTACTGCTACGAAATCGTGCACCGCACCGACGGCGGCCGGTACTGGCTGGTCGAGGGCATGGCCGAATGCCTGCTGCCCGACGGCCTCTACAGCCTCGCCGGGCGGATCGGCTACGACCGCACGATCGGCTGGGACGCGTGGCGGGACTTCGCCCGGCACGTCCGGCGCCCCGCCGTCGACGACGGCGGTGAGTACCAGACCCAGGCCAACCAGCTGTCCACCGAAGACTACGAATCCGTCGCCAAGGGCATCAACTTCTGGGCCCCGCCGATCGTCGAAGCGCTCACCGTCGAGCTGACCGAACGCGGCTGGACGGCGGACGGGCCGCGGTCGATGGTCGACGTCGGCTGCGGCACCGGGATCTACAGCCAGCTGCTCCTGCAACGGTTCGACGGGCTGGACGCGGTCGGCCTCGACGCCGAACGCATGGTGCTGATCGCCATGGACCAGGCCGCCCAGCTCGACGTCGGCGACCGCTTCATGACCCGGGTCCAGGACTTCTTCGTCGGGGACTGGGAAACCGGGCACGACCTCGTGCTGCTGGTGAACATCATCCACCTGCAGACCCCCGCCGGCGCGCAGGACCTGCTCCGCAAGGCGGCCGACGCGGTGGGCGAGGGCGGCGTCGTCGCCATCGTCGACCAGATCGTGGACGACCGCCGCGAGCCGCAGTCGGTGCAGAACCGGTTCTTCCGGCTGTTCGCCGCCTCGATGCTCGTCACCGGCGGCGGCGACTCGTACTCCCTCGCCGAGTACGACGGCTGGCTCGCCCGGGCCGGCCTGCGGCGGACCGCGCTGGTCGACACCCCGATGCACCGGATTCTCCTCGCGCAGCGCGCGTGATCTCACCGGCGGCCCGGCCGGGCCCGCTGTCAGTGCACCAAGCCTTGGGAGGCACCGAAGTGACCGAACAACTACTGCTGGCCCCGGCCAGGATGACCGCTGCCGACATCTACAACGCCGCCGTGGCCTCGTCCGCGATCAGCGCGGCGTGGGAGCTCGGCGCGCTCGACGAGCTGGCCGCCAACGACAAGCTCGAGGTGGCCGACTTCGCCGCCCGGCACGACCTCGACGTGGCGTCGACCGAAGCCCTCTTCCACGCGCTCGCCAGCGTGCGGGTCGTGGAACGGCGGGACGGCGCGGTGTTCTGCGACGTGAACTTCGCCGAAGTGGTGCGGACGCGCGCGTTCCACCACTGGCTCTCGCGCGGGTGCGCCGAGCTGTTCGCGGACATGACCGCCGTGCTGCGCAACGAGAACCGGGTCGGCGAGTACTTCCGGCGCGACTCGGCGGCCATCGCCATCGCCTGCCGGGAGATCAACACCAACTTCTTCGACCCGATCTTCAACGAGATCGTGAAGACGCTGGAGTTCACGAAGGTCGCCGACCTCGGCTGCGGCAGCGCCGAGCGGGTCATCAAGGTCTTGAAGCAGCGCCCGGGCTCGACCGGCCTCGGCATCGACATCGCCGACGGCGCCCTGCGCGTCGCCCAGGAGTCGGTGGCCGCGGCCGGGCTCGCGGACCGGGTGTCGTTCGTGAAGGACGACGCGACCGCCCCGCGGCCGCGCCCGGAGTTCGCCGACGTCGACCTGCTGACCTGCTTCCTGATGGGGCACGACCTGTGGCCGCGCGAGGACTGCGTCGTGTCCCTGCGCCGGCTGCGCGAGGCGTTCCCGAACGTCCGGCGGCTGCTGCTCGGCGACACCGCCCGCACGACCACGATCCCCGACACCGACATCCCCGTCTTCACCCTGGGGTTCGAGGTGGCGCACCGGATGATGGGCGTCTACCTGCCGACGCTGGAGGAGTGGAACGGCGTGTTCGCCGACGGCGGGTGGCGGCTGATCGCCCAGCACCGCGTCGAGACGCCGGCCGACAGCGTGATCTTCGAGCTGGAGCCGGCCGGCTAGGACCCGGGACCCGGCCGCACGGCGCCCGAGCGCGGACGTGCGGCCGGACCGGCGGGGAAGGGCTCGGCCAGAGTGGGGGCCTGCACCAGGATCTCCTGGTACCGCTGCTGCAGCGTCGGGTTCGGGGTGAGCCCGAACTCGTCGGCGAGGTGCCGGCGCGCCTGGTGGAAGACGGTGATCGCCTCGGCCTGCCTGCCGCACCGGTACAACGCCAGCATCAGGTGCTCGGTGAGCCGTTCGCGGCCGGGGAACTGGCTGAGCAGGCGGCGCAGCTCCGGCACCACCTGGTGGCCGTGGCCGAGGGCGAGCCGGGCTTCGAGCAGGTCCTCGGTCGCGGTCAGCCGGCGTTCTTCGAGCAGCGCGGCGGCCACCTTGGCGCGCTGGCCTTCGTCCGCGTCGGCCAGTGCGGGGCCGCGCCACAGGCGCAGGGCCGATTCGAGGGTTTCGATCGCTTTCATCGGATCGCCACGGACCTGCGTGCCGCCCTGGTCGGTCAGCTCCAGGAACAGGTTCGCGTCGACGTCGGTCCGCGGGACGTCCAGCAGGTACCCCGCGCCCGCCGTCACGAGCAGCTCTCCGTTGCCGGAGAAGGGTTCCAGCAGCCTGCGCAGCCTCGTCGCGTTGGCCTGCAACGCGTTGCGGGCGTTGTTCAGGTGGCTGGCGCCCCACAGCTCGTCGATCATGTCCTGATAGGACACGGCGAGCCCGGCGTTCAACGCGAGCAGCACCAGCATGGCGCGCACCTTGCGGGCCCGGATCGGGCTCCGGCCGGCCGCGGTCGCGATGGCCGTCGCGCCGAGCAGCTCGATTCTCACAACCACCCCCAACGCGGTGCCGTGCGGTGTGAGGCCGATCGTAGGGAGCGCCTTCACGGGTGGCGTCCCCCTTGCCGGTCACTTGCCGATCGATTGCCGAGCAGGGGAGTTCTCCTCCCACGGGTGGAGAACGTCCCTGTCCCGAGGTGGAAGCCGGGCGCCCGGCGCCCGCTTACGATCGGGTCGTGGCTAGGAACCGGGCACGAAGAGCGCGGCTCGCGGCGATCCGGTGGGGTTCGAGGGCGCTCGGCGTCCTGCGGCCCCGCCCTCGGGCCGACGACGCCGGGAACTGGCGTCCACGGCTGATCGCCGAGAGCTACGACGCGCTGGCGCACGCCTTTTCGGCTCAGGTCGTGAGCCTGGAGGGCGTTCGCCTGCTGCTGCTCGACGGAGGCGCGGGCGAGGAGGTGCTGAGGCAGGTGACGGAGGTGGGTGAGCTCGCCCGGTCGGGCCTCGCCGAGGCCACCTACGTGCTGGGCTCGGCCGCCGCGCCGCGCGCGTCGGTCGGGGAGCTGCTGCGGTGGCTGGCCGGGGAATTCGCGCGGAACACCGGCCGGGAATGTCCGGTGCTGATCAGCGGCGACCCGGAACAACTGCCGGCGCAATACCGCCTGATGGTGTTGCGCGGCGCCGAAGAAGTGCTGGACGACATCCGCAGGCACGTTCCGGGGGCGTCGGCGAGAGTCACTCTCCACCGGAACCCGGTGTATTGTGAGCTCGTCGTTTACGGCGGATCCGGTGATCCGGCGGGAAATGACACGGAGGTCGCACTGGTGTCGAGAGTGGCGCTGGGACTCATGGGGATTCGGGAACGGGTGGGAACTGTGGGCGGCACAGTGCGGGTCGCGCCGGCCGGGCCGGGGTTCGCCGTGCGGATCCGGTTGCCGGCATGAGCGGGGAGCCGATCAGGGTCGTCGTGGTCGACGACCAGGAGGTCGTCCGGCACGGGCTGGTCCTGGTGGTCGGGCTGCTGCCGGGCCTGGTGGTCGCCGGCGACGCCGGCAACGGCGCGGAAGCGCTGCGGCTGGTGGAAGAGCAGCGCCCGGACGTCGTGCTGATGGACCTGCGGATGCCGGACATGGACGGCATCGAGGTGACGCGGCGGATCCGGGCCGGGTTCCCCGGCGTCGAGGTGCTGGTGCTGACCACCTACGCCGACGACCAGTCGATCCTGGCCGCGTTGCGGGCGGGCGCGCGTGGCTACCTCACCAAGAATTCGCGCGGCGAGGAGATCTCCGCGGCGATCCACGCGGTGATGCGCGGCGAGGCGCCCCTCGACCCCGCGGTGCAGCGTCGGCTCACCGAGCTGGCGACGGCCGAGCGCAAGCCGGCCGCGGCGGTCGACGCGCTGACCCCGCGCGAGGCCGAGGTGCTGGGCCTGATCGCCGAAGGCCTGTCCAACAGCGAGATCGCGCAGCGGCTGTACGTCACCGAGGGCACGGTGAAGACCCACATCAACAACCTGTTCGCCAAGGCGGGGCTGCGCGACCGCGCCCAGGCCGTGAGCTTCGCGTTCCGGCACGGGCTGGCCCAGGTGCCGGTCGACGAGGAGCCGGGCTAGCCGGGACGCGATGGGCGGCCCGGCGCCCGGTCAGGCCACGGCGGGCCATTCGCCGCCGAAGCGGCTGAAGATCGACTGCAGGTGCGCGACGCTGGGCAGGGTGGCCCCGCCGTCGGCGAGTTCTTCGTTCGTCAGGGTGATGATGTCCTGGATGGTCTCCAGCGACATCGTCCGTTCGGGAGGCAGGGTGTCGATCGTGAAGAGGTCTTCCACCGTGAAGCCCAGCTCGGCGAGGGCCAGCGAGTGGAAACCGAGGTCGTTGATCAGCCGGGACTTCGGGCCGACGTCGTCGGCCTTGATCGGGGCGACGAGGTACACCAGCCGGCTGATCACGTCCGGGACCAGTTCGGCGTCGAGCACGGGAGCGAAATCGGTCATGCCCCGATCCTGGCCGCCGCGGCGCCCGCATCCCAGGCAATCGCGCGGCAACACCGCCCGGCCGCCGGCCCGGCGCGCACTTGCCCCCGGATTGCCGCGGATTTGCCTGGAGGGTTCCCGGCGGGCGGGTCACCCTCGAACCATGAACGGTGACACGGCGACGCAGCTGTCGGACGCTTGGGTCGTGGGCCGCGTCGCCACCGCGCGGCCGTCGTTGCGGCTGGTCTGCTTACCGCAGGCCGGGGCCGGGAGCGGGTCGTTCACCGGCTGGCGGGCGCACCTGCCGGTCGGGGTCGAGCTGGCGCCCGTCGAGCTGCCCGGCCGCGGCACCCGAGTTGCCGATGTGTTGCCGGGTACCGTCGACGAGCTCGCCGACCAGCTGCACACCGGCCTGGCCGGTGAGTTCCGGCTGCCGTACGTGCTGTTCGGGCACAGCTTCGGCGGGATGCTCGCCTACGAGCTCGCCCGGCGGATCGAGCGGGACGGCGACCGGACGCCGCTGGCCGTCGTGGTGGCGGCGTCGCGCGCTCCCCAGGTCGAGCCGGTCGAACGGCTGGGGAACGCGAGCGGCGAGCAGCTGGTTCGCTGGCTGGTCGCCCACGACGGGATCCCCCGCGAGCTGTTCCGGTTCCCGGACTACCTGCGTTCGGCGCTGTCGGCGATCCGGGCCGACCTGGCGCTCGCCGAGTCCCACTTCACGGCGGACCCGGTCCCGCTGCGCAGCGCGTTGCACGTCTTGGGCGGCACGGAGGACCGCGTGGTCCCCGCCGCCGGGCTGGGCGCGTGGTCGGCCTGCGCGGCCGGCGAGTTCTCCCTGACGGTCCTGGCCGGCGGGCACGACTTCCCGCGCACCGGACCGGCCGCCGTCATCACGGCGCTGAAGACCGTACTGCCGCCGGGAGTGTGGCCGGACGAACCGCGAAAGGTGCACGCATGACCTCGATCGCCGCCGCCGCGCCGCCCCTGGCGCCGGACGACCCGATCTTCCTCCTGATCAACACGGCCGTCATCGTGGTCGTCGCGGCGATCGTCATCGTCAGCCAGTTCAGCGCGCGCGAGGTCCGCAACCAGACCTTCCTGTGGGTCGCGCTGCTCATCCTGCGCGGCCTGCTGCCGCCGGGACCGGCCAGCCTCACCACCGTCGGCATCGTGTTCCTGGTCGTCGGCCTGCTGGTCTCGGCGCTCTTCGGCGTGCTGCGCGGGCGGACGATGCCGATGTGGCGGGACGACACCGGGAAGCTGATGCGCAAGGGCGGCCGCACGACGCTCGTCCTGTGGATCCTCACCGTCGTCGCGCGGCTGGGTCTCGGCGCGGTGGAGTCCCTCGGCTTCGGCGAGGCGTTCAACAGCAACGCGCTCTGGCTCGGCGTCGGTGTCACCCTGGGCGTCCAGCAGTGGATCATGCTCCGCCGCGCGCCCGGCGTCACCGCGGCACGAGCTCGACCGGCATCGTCGAGTAGCCGCTGAGGAAGTTCGAGAACACCCGCCGGGCCGGTCCGGTCACCCGGATCTCGGACACCAGCTCCCGCAACGCCTCCAGCAGCGCGTGGAGCTCGGCCTTCGCGAGGTAGGCGCCCATGCAGTAGTGCGGCCCGTGCGCGAAGGTCAGGTGCTTGTTGGGCTCCCGGCCGAGGAGGAAGCGGTCCGGCTCGGCGAAGGCCCGCTCGTCGCGGTTCGCCGAGGCGTTCCAAAGGGTCACGATGTCGCCCTCTTCGATGAGCTCGCCGTGCAGCAGCAGGTCCGTCGCGGCCCGGCGGCCGCTGTGCAGCGTCGGGGTCGTCCAGCGCAGCACCTCCTCGACCGCGGAAGCCGTGCCGACGTCCCCGGCGCGCAGGGCCCGCCACTGGTCCGGGTGGCCGGCGAGCGCGTGCACCCCGCCGACCATCGCGAACCTCGTCGTCTCCAGCCCGCCGATGATGATGCTGTAGCAGTTGAAGATGATCTCCTCGTGCGACAGCTTCCGGCCGGCCACCTCCTGGTCGACGAGCACGCTCAGCACGTCCTCGAGCGGCTCGGCCCGGCGGGCCTCGGCCAGCTCGGAGATGTAGAGCAGGAGCTCGTTCCGGGCGGTCCACGTGCTTTCCGGGGTGGGCGGGCCGTCGGCGGAGGCGAGCGTCGACGACGTCAGCTCGACCAGGTGCCGCCGGTCCGCGTCCGGCACCCCCAGCAGGTCGCAGATCGCCGCCAGCGGGATGTGCGCGGCGACGTCGGAGACGAAGTCGCATTCCCCGCGCCGGACGGCGTTTTCGATCAGCCAGCGGGTACCGCCCTTGACGCTGTCCACGATCGCCGTCAACGCGCGGGGCGTGAACGGCTTCGTGAGGACAGCGCGCAGGGCGGTGTGGTCGGGCCCGTCGGTGACGGTGAGCATGCGGCCCACCGCCGAGTCGTTCGCCCGCAGCAACGTGTCGAGCATGTTGCCGCGGGCGGAGGTGAACGACGTGTTGTCCTGGTAGATGTTCGCGATGTCGTCCCGGCGCGTGACCACCCAGAACGCTTCGCCCCGCTCCGTGGCGCGATGCCGGTAGACCGGCGCTTCGGCACGCAGCCGGCGCCAGACCTCGGTGAGGTCGCGGGTGGCGTGGAGGACGGGGTCGGCCAAGTCGATCGTGTCGAGCTCGGCCGGGTCGAAAACGGTGCGGGTGTCCATGACCGGTGGGCTTTCCTTCCTTGCTCAGCCGCGCCGCGGCGACGGGGTGGTCGGCCCGGGGAAGAACGCGGTGGTGGCGCCGGCCGTCTCGCCGCCGTCCACCACCAGCTCCTGCCCGGTGAAGAACGACGCTTCGGCGGAAGCGAGGAAGTGGAACGCCGCGGCGATCTCCGCGGGGTCGGCGTGCCGGCGGGCCGGGATCCGGTCGTTCACCTCCGCCAGCATCTCGTCGGTGTACTCCGCGCGCTGCATCGGCGTGAGCACCGCGCCGGGGGTGACGCACCCCGTCCGCACGAGCGGGCTCAGCTCCATCGCGAAGGTCTGGCACAGCGACGCGACGCCGGCCTTGGTGGCGTTGTACCCGGCGTAGAGCGGGTAACCGCGCGAGCCGTTGACCGACGCGGTGGCCAGCAAAACCCCGTGCCCCTGTTCGAGCATGAGGGGCGCCGCGTGCCGCCACAGCGCCAGCACGCCCATCAGGTTCACGTCGATGGTGCGCCGGACGTCCGCCTCGGTCATCTCCAGCACCCCGCCGCGGATGCTGATCCCGGCGTTGGCGATGACGACGTCCAGCCGGTTTTCCTCCGCGTGCACGGATTCGACGGCTTCCCCGACGGCAGGCCAGTCGGCGACGTCCACCTCGAGCCAGCTGATCGAACCGGGCCCGTCGCCGGGCCGGCCGGTGTCTTCCGGCTTGGCGACGTCGAAGTTCACGACGCGGTCGCCGCCGTCGGCGAACCGCTCGGCGGTCGCCCGCCCGATGCCGCTGGACGCTCCCGTGACGATGATCGTGCGCATGGTCGTCCCCTTCAGATGATGACGCGGTGGCGGCCGGCGCTGACACCCGCGAGGTTGCGGCGCAGGTTGCGGCTGATGGTCAGCTTCTTGAGCCAGCGGTCCGTGCCGTCGTAGCGCGCCTGGAACGACCGCCTGCCGTGCGCGGCGAGGTAGTTGTCGACGATGAGCAGCGTGCCGGGGCCGACCACGACCTCCTGCTGCGCGCGCGTCAGCTCGGCCATGAAGCGGTCGAGCGCCTCGGCCGCCTCCCAGTCGTCGTCGGCGCAGCGCATGAACGGGCGGTCGATGCGCATGTACGGGAACTGCCGGTCGCCGAAGAGCACGCTGGTCGGCTTCGGCGAAGCCACCATGCGGCGCAGCTTCTCCAGCGCGGGGTGGGCCGGGTCGCTGGTCGCCAGCTGCCGGATGTGCTCGGCGTCCGGGAAGATGTAGTACCGGTCCTCGGACAGGATTTCGAAGTCGCGGGCGACGAGGCGGACGTCGCGGACCGAGGAGACGATCGTGGGCACCCGGTCGGCGTTGCGCAGGCCCAGCAGCATCAGGTAGTCGCACCGGTTCGGGTGGAAGCCGTCCTCGGTGTGGAACTCCAGCAGGCTTTCGCTGCCGTACCCGCTCTGCTTCTTCTCGTCGCCGCGGATCGGCAGCACGTTCTGCACGATGCTGCCCTCCTGCAGCGTCGCCCAGCCGAACGGCTCACCGAGCACGGTGCCGCACAGCGCCAGGATGATCTCCTGCGTGCGCGCGGACGTCGTGGTGATCGCGTCACGCCAGTGCGGCGGAGTGGCCCCGATCCGCGTGTCGTCGACCGGGATGCCGTGGATGAGGCAGGCGGCGGCCGGCTCGGTCCGCCGGAAGTCCTCCAGGAACCCGCGGAGCCCGGCCGGCAGCTGCGAGGCCAGCTGCCACACGCGGTCGTAGAACGACTCGGCGAGCGGGTCGCCGCAGATCTCCTCGACCTGCGGGACGAGCGCGAGCAGCTCGGCCGCTTCCGCGGGCGGCAGCACGTACTCCCGCGGCTCGACGCCGGCCGGATCCTGGACAGGGGTGGGTGCGGACAACGGCTGAGTTGTCATCTTCGGTCCTTTCGCGAAACTCTGCCCGGATCGGCCGGGGTGCTGAGGTGGTCCTGTGCCGGTGGCCCGGCGAGGGTCACGAGCGGAGCGCGGGCAGGGTCCCGCGGTGGTCTCCGCCCGGGTCAGAAGGTCGTGCCGAAGTGGGCGATGAACTCGTTGAGCTCGTCCTCGTCCAGGTCGATCAGCGGACCGTCCTGGTCTTCCGGCTCGTCGGCGACCGCCGCGGCTTCGGGCGCCATGCCCGCCAGCGCCGCCACGGTCTTGTGGGTGAAGACGTCCCGCGGCGAGATGTCCAGCCCGGCCTTGCGCGCCGCAGTGACCAGCCGGATCGACATGATCGAATCGCCGCCCAGCCGGAAGAAGCTGTCGTCGATGCCGACCGCGTCGAGCTCGAGGACCTCCGCGAACAGCCGGCACAGCAACGCTTCCCGCTCGTCGCGCGGGGCCCGGCTGCCTTCCGACGGCCCGAACCCGGGCGCGGGCAACGCTTCCCGGTCCAGCTTCCCGTGCGGCGTCGTCGGCAACGCGTCGAGCTCGACGACGGCCGCCGGCACCAGGTACTCGGGCAGCTGGGCGGCGGCCTGGTCGCGCAGGGCCGCCGGGTCGAGCTCACCGGGTCGCTCCGCGAGGACGTAGGCGACCAGCTGCTTGACGCCGGGCACGTCCTCGCGCACGACGACCGTGGCGTGCCGGACGCCCGGAGCGGCGGCCAGGACCGCTTCGATCTCGCCCGGTTCGACGCGGAAGCCGCGGATCTTCACCTGGTCGTCGGCTCGGCGCACGTAGTCGAGCCGGCCGTCCGGCCGCCACCGGGCGATGTCGCCGGTGCGGTACAGGCGGGAACCCGGGCCGCCGAAGGGATCGGCGACGTACCGGCCGGCCGTGAGCGCCGGGCGGTGCAGGTACCCGCGGGCCAGGCCGCTCCCGGCGATGTAGACCTCGCCGGGCACACCCGCGGGCAGGGGCCGCAGGTTGTGGTCGAGCACGTGGACGCGGGCGCCGGTCACCGGCCGGCCGATCGACGGCGGTTCCTCGCCGGTGAGCGGCTCGCTGATCGTCGCGACGATCGTGGTCTCGGTGGGGCCGTAGATATTCAGCATGCGGCGGCCCGCCGACCAGCGGCCGGCCAGGTCCGCGGGGCAGATCTCCCCGCCGACGACAACCGTGACGTCATCGGGCAGGCTGCCGTCCGGCATCGCGGCCAGCGAGGACGGCGGCACCGTCAGGCAGTGCACCCCGGTCCGCGCCACCCAGTCCGCCAGCGGCTGTCCCGGCAGCATCTCTTCGAAGGAACCGACGACCACGCAGGACCCGCTGAGCAGCGCGGTGTTCAGCTCACCCATCGCGCCGTCGAAGCTGGGCGAGGCGAACCACAGCACCCGCCGGCCGGGCCCGAGGTCCAGGTTCCGCCGCTGGGTGGCCACAAAACTCGCCAGGCCGGCGTGCGTGACGAGCACACCCTTGGGCCGGCCGGTCGAACCCGACGTGTAGATCACGTACGCGCCGCAAGCCGGCAGCAGCGGGCGGGGCCGGTCCTCGTCGGTCACCTCGGCGGCGTCGGCGGGCACGGCCAGCTCGTCGAGGGACAGGATCCGGTCCGGCGGGGTCCCGGCCACGGCGTCCGCGGGCACCCCGCCGGTCAGGACGAGGTCCGGGTCGGCGTCGGCGAGCATGAACGCGATCCGCTCGGCCGGGTAACCGGCGTCGACCGGCATGTGCGTGGCGCCGGTCTTCCAGACCGCCAGGATGGTCACCACCAGCCGCGCGCTGCGGGGCAGCATGACCGCGACGATCCGGTCGGGGCCGGCGCCGTGGTCGAGGAGCACCCGGGCCAGCCGGTTGGACTCGGCGTCCAGCTCGGCGTAGGTCAGCGTCTCCGAGCCGGTGAGCACGGCGGGCGCGTCCGGGTGCGCGGCCACCCGGGCCGCGAACAGCGCTGGGATGGTTGCGGCGGGCTCCGCGGGGGCGCCGGTGGCCCATTCGCCCAGGACGGCCTCGCGTTCCGGCTCGCTCAGCAGCTCCAGCCGTCCGACCGGCGTTTCCGGCGCCTCGACCACCGCCGTCAGCACCCGCAGCACGCGCGTCAGCAGGCCCGCGGCCGCTTCCCGGGTGTAGAGGTCGGTGCGGTGCAGCAGCTTGAGGTCGAGCTCTTCACCCGGCCGTACGAGAAGCCGCAGCGGGTAGTGCGCGGTGCCGGCGACCGTCGGCTCGCGCAGGGAGATGCCCAGCCCGGGCACCTGGTCCTGCACCGGCGAGTGGTCGGTCTGGGCGTTTTCGAAGCCGACGATGGTGTCGAACAGCTCACCCAGCCCGGTCAGCCGCTGCAGCTCCGGCAGCCCGACGTGGTGGTGGGCGATGAGCTCGGCCTGTTCGGCCTGCATCCGGGCCAGCGCCGCGGTGAGCGGCTCGGCCGGGTCGAGCACGGCCCGGACGGGCACCGTGTTCATGACCAGCCCGATCACTTCGCCGGACGCGGGCAGGTCCGGCGCCCGCCCGGAGACGGAGGCGCCGAAAACGACGTCCCGGCGGCCGGTCAGCTGCTCGAGCGTCATGGCCCAGGCGCCGTGCAGCAGGGTGTTGACGGTCAGGCCCGCGGCGCGGGCCGCCTCGGTCAGCCGGGTGGTGGCCGCGGCGGACAGCCGCTCCGTCACGACGGCTTCCGCCGCGGACGTGGACAGATCGGCTTGCGGGGCGACCAGAGTCGGCTCGTCGACGCCGGCGAGCGCCTCGGCCCAGGCACGTCCGGCGGCCTCGGTGTCCTTTGTGGACAGCCAGGCGAGGTGGTCGCGGAACGGGCTGACCGCCGGCATCGACGTGCCGTCACCGCCGCGGGCGTACAGCGCGAACAGGTCGCGGAAGACCAGCGGCAGGGACCAGCCGTCCAGCAGGATGTGGTGGTCGGTGAGCACCAGCAGGTGCCGGTCGGCGGCCAGCCGGACCAGCAGCACCCGCATCAGCGGCGCGGTCGCGACGTCGAACGGGCGGTCGTGCTCCTCGGCCAGCAGCTCCTCGACGCGCGTCTCCTGCGCCGCGGTGGCCAGCCCGGCGAGGTCCTGCTCGCGCCACGGCATCGTCACCGACGGGAGCACGACCTGCACCGACCGGCCGGAGCCCAGCCGCGTGAAGCAGGCGCGCAGGTTCGCGTGCCGCGCCAGCAGCGCGTCGAAGGCCGACCGGAGCACGGCGGGCGCCAGCTCGCCGGTCAGCTCCAGCACCTGCTGGGTGAGGTACGGGTCGATCCGGTCGGGCGCCAGCACCGCGTGGAAGCTCATGCCCTGCTGCAACGGCGTCAGCGGCCACACCTCGGCCGCGTCCGGGTAACGCGTGTCGATCTCGGCCTGTTCGTCGTCGGTGAGGGTGAGCAGCGGTCCGGACGGCGGCGCTTCGGTGGCGGCCGGGCCGGTGCCGACCGGCCGGGCGGCGAGCGCGGCGACCGTTTGGTGCACAAAAACGTCCCGGGGGCTGACGTCCAGCCCGGCCCGCCGGCTCCGCGCGGCCACCTGCATCGACAGGATCGAGTCGCCGCCGAGGGTGAAGAAGTTGTCGTGGACGCCCACCGCGTCGACGTTCAGGATCTCGGCGAACACCTCGCACAGCAGCCGTTCCCGGTCGTCGCGGGGGAGCACACCGCCCTCTTCGCCGCGGAAGCTCGGCGCGGGCAGCGCGGCCTTGTCGACCTTGCCGTTCACCGTGACCGGCAACGCGGTCAGCTCGACCACCGCGGCCGGGACCAGATACGCCGGGAGAACGGCCGCGACCGCGGTGCGCAACGCCGTCGAGTCCACCTTCGCGCCCGGCTTGCCGGTCACGTAGGCCACCAGCTGCGGGACACCCGGCCGGTCTTCGCGGGCGACGACCACACTGCGGTCCACGGCCTCCGCCGCGTCCAGCACGGCCTCGATCTCGGCCGGCTCGACCCGGAACCCGCGGATCTTGATCTGGTCGTCGGCCCGGCCGGTGAACGCGACCACGCCGTCGGCCTGCCACCGCCCGCGGTCGCCGGTGCGGTACATGCGGGACCCGTCCGCGGCGAACGGGTCGGCGACGAACCGCTCCGCCGACAGCGGTGAGCGGCCGAGGTACCCGCGGGCGAGACCCGCGCCCGCGAGGTACAGCTCGCCGTCGACCCCGGGCGGGACCGGCCGCAGGCTGTCGTCGAGGACGACCACGCGCAGGTGGTCCGCCGGCCGGCCGATCACCTGGCGGTCGTGCTCGGCGACGCGGCTGTACATCGCGTCGATCGTGCATTCCGCCGGGCCGTACAGGTTGTAGACGGAGACCCCGGACGCGGCGCGCAGGCGGGTCCACAGGGCGTCGTCGATCGCTTCCCCGCCGAGGGCGAGCGTGCCGACGCCGGTGTCGAAGAGGCCGGCGGAGATCAGCTGCCGGGCGAAGCTGGGGGTCGTGTCCAGGACGTCGACCGAGTGCCGGCGCACGTAGTCCAGCAGGGCCTCGGGGTCGGTCCGGACGGTGTCCTCGACCAGGTGCAGCTCGTGCCCGGCGACCATCCACAGCAGCTGGCTCCACGACGCGTCGAACACCAGGGAGTTGGTGAGCGCCGCGCGCAGCTGACGGCCGCCCGCGGCCGCCGTCTCCGGGGCGAAGAAGTGGTCGTGGTGGCTGTGGAACATGTTGACCAGGGCGCGGTGCTCGACCGCGACACCCTTGGGCCGCCCGGTCGACCCGGACGTGTAGATGACGTACGCGAGGTTCTCCGGGCGCAGGCCGGTGCCGGTGAGGGGCGTGGCCGGCTCGCCGTCGTGCGGATGCTCGTCGAGCAGCAGCCGGGGGATGTCCGCGCCGGGCAGGCCGGCGGCGATCTCGCCGGTGGTGACGACCAGCGCGGGGGACAGCTCGGTGAACACGGCCGCGATCCGGTCGGCGGGCTGCTCGGTGCTCACCGGCACGTACACCGCACCGGCTTTGAGGATCGCGAGCAGCGTGGTGACCGCGCCGGCCGACCGCGGCAGCGCCATCGCGACGTACCGCTCGGGCCCGGCGCCGAGCGCGGTCAGCCGCCGGGCGAGCCGGTTCGCTTCGCGGTCCAGCTCGGCGAAGGTCAGCCGCTCGGCGCCGCAGGTGACCGCGGGGGCGTCCGGCGTGCGCGCGGCCTGCGCTTCGAAGAGGTCCACCAGCGTGCCGGAAGGCGCGGGGCCGGCCGGCGGGTTCCACTCTTCGAGCACCCGCCGGTGCTCGTCTTCGGTGAGCAGCGGCACCGCGCCGGCCGCGGTGTCCGGCCGTTCGACGATGTGGCGCACCAGCAGGGCGAGCCGGTCCACCAGTGTTTGCGCGGCCGCTTCGGAGTACTGGTCCGCGCGGTAGTTCAGCTCGAAAATTGTTGGCGCGCCGGGGAAAACGGCCAGGCTGAGCGGGTAGTGGGTGCCCTCGGGCACGTCCTCGACGATGCCCTGGGCGAGCGCGACACCGAGGCCCGGGATGCCGCCGGCCGACGGCGGGAGCGGGTAGTTCTCGAACGCGATCGTGGTGTCGAACAGCTCGGCGTGCCCGCTCACCCGGTGGATGTCCGCGAGACCGAGCTGGTGGTACTCCCCGAGCATCGCCTGCTCGTCCTGGATCCGGTCCAGGAGCGCGGACACCCGCTCGGCGGGGTCGACGCGCACCCGGACCGGGACTGTGGTGATCAGCAGCCCGACCATGCGCTCGATGCCGGGCACGACGGGCGGCCGGTCCGCCACCGTGCACCCGAAAACGACGTCCCGGCGGCCGGTCAGCATGCCCAGCAGGAGCGCCCACGCGCCCTGCACCACCGTGTTCACGGTCAGGTTGCGCGAGCGGGCCGTCTCGGTGAGCGCCGCCGACAGCTCGCCGGACAGCTCCAGCCGGACCCGCTGCTGCCGGTGTTCCCCGGCGGCCTGGCCGCGGCCGAGCAGGGTCGGCTGCTCCAGGCCCGCCATCGCCGCCGTCCAGGCCGCTTCGGCCTTGCCGCGGTCCTGCGCCGCCAGCCAGCCGAGGTAGTCCCCGACCGGCGCGGCCGCTTCGAGGCCGGAGCTGTCACCGCCGGCGCGCAGGATCCGGAAGAGGTCGCCGACGACGACGGGCATCGACCAGCCGTCGAGCAGGATGTGGTGGTTGGTCAGCACCAGCACGTGCCGCCGCTCGGCCAGCTTGACCAGCGTGAACCGCAGCAGCGGCGGGTTCGTCATCGTGAACCGGCGCTCGCGGTCCTCGGTCAGCAGCCGGACCAGCCGGGGGTGCTGCTCGGCTTCGCCGAACCCGCTGAGGTCGAAGGCGGCCCACGGAACCTGCACCTTCGCCGCGATCGCCTGGAACGGCTCACCCGACCGGCGCTGCAGGAACCCGGCCCGCAGCGCGGGGTGCCGGGCGACGACGAGCTCGCACGAGCGTCGCAGCAGGTCCGCGTCCAGGTCCCCGGTGAGCTGGATCGGCACCTGCACGTTGTAGAAGTCGGTGCCTTCGCCGTCGTAGAGCGCGTGGAAGAGCATGCCCTCCTGCAACGGCGTCAGCGGCAGCACCGCTTCGAACGAGGTCGGCTTCATTTCTGGGTCTCCCATTGCGCTTCGAGTTCGGCGAGCTCATCGGCGTCCAGCGTGAGCAGGGGGGCGGCCGGCGGGACGTAGGCCGCGGTGTCCGGGCCGGCGGCGCCGGCGATCGCCGCCAGCGCCGCGACCGTGCGGTGGCGGAAGACGTCGCGCGGGGTGAGCGCCAGCCCGGCGATCCGGGCCCGCCCGGCCAGCCGGGTCGAGGCGATGGAGTCCCCGCCGAGGTCGAAGAAGTTGTCGTCGATGGCCACCCGCGACCGGCCGAGCACCTCGCCGAACAGCTTGCACAGCAGGCGTTCGCGGTCGTCCCGCGGTTCGCGGCGCTCGCGGGCCGTGGTGACCCCGGGGGCCGGCAGCGCCGCCCGGTCGAGCTTTCCGTTGGGGGTCAACGGAAGCACCGGCAGCACCACGACGGCGGCCGGGACCATGTACTCGGGGAGGACGGCCGCCGCCCGGTCCCGCACGCTCCGGACGTCGAGCTGCGCGCCGGGCCGCGGCACCACGTAGGACACGATGTGGTGCCGGCCGGGGCTGTCCTCACGGACGATCGTGGCGACCTGCCGGACCGCTTCGGCGGCCGAAACCGCCGCGTCGATCTCCCCGAGTTCGATCCGGTGCCCGCGGATCTTCACCTGGTGGTCGGCCCGCCCGAGGTAGGCGAGCGCGCCGTCCGGACGGCGGACGCCGAGGTCGCCGGTGCGGTACATCCGGGTCCCCGGCGCACCGAACGGGTCGGCGACGAACCGTTCCGCGGTGAGCGCCGACCGGCGGGTGTACCCGTGCGCGACGCCGGCGCCCGCGATGTACAGCTCCCCGGGCACGCCGATCGGGGCCGGCCGCAGGGCGCCGTCCAGCACGAACACCCGCAGGTTGTCCGCCGGGTGCCCGACCGGGACGGCGGCGGTGCCCGCGCCCGCCTCGGCCTGCCACGACGTCGTGTAGATCGAGACTTCCGTTGGCCCGTAAAGGTTGTGGAGCGCGGCACCGCTGACGCGGGCGAACCGTTCGGCCAGCCCCGCCGTCATGATCTCGCCGCCGCAGAAGACCTGCCGCAGCCGCGTGCACTCCGCCGCTCCCGGCGCCAGCAGGAAAAGCTCCAATGTGGACGGTACGAACTGGGCCGTCCCCACGCCTTCCGCGCGGATGAGGTCCGGCAGGTACCCGGGCGCCTGGTCGGCCTCCGGCCGCGCGATGACCATCGTCGCGCCGGCGTGCAGGGTCCAGAAGATCTCCCACACCGACGGGTCGAAGCTCATCGACGTCCGCTGCAGCACCCGCTCACCCGGCGCCAGCGGGAACCGCCGTTGCATCCAGCGCAGGTAGTTCACGATCCCGCGGTGCGCGACGACGATGCCCTTCGGCCGCCCGGTCGAACCGGACGTGAAGATCACGTACGCCGGGTGGACGCCGTCGACCGCGCGGTCCGGCGCCTGCTCGTCGTGGTCGGTCAGCTCGGCGAACGTGGTGCCGTCGACGGTGAGCGCAGGCCGGGCGTCGGCCGTCATCGACCGGACGCGCTCCGCCGGGTACTCGGGGTCGAGCGGCAGGTACGCGGCCCCGGTCCGGAGCACGCCGAGCAGCGCGACGATCAGCTCGACCGACCGCGGCAGCGCCACCGCCACGACGTCGCCGGTCCCGATGCCCCGGCGGGCCAGGCCCGCGGCCAGCCCGGCCGCGCGGTGTTCGAGATCGAGGTAGCTGACGCGGTCGGTCCCGCAGACCACGGCCTCGGCGTCCGGGGTGCGACGGACCTGGGCGGTGAACAGCTCGTGCAGCGTGCCCGGCTGGGCGTCGCGGTGCGTGGAGTTCCAGCGGTGCACCAGATCCCGGCGTTCTTCGGCGCCGAGCAGGTCGACCTGACCGAGCGGGATCTCCGGCCGGTCCGCGAAGGCTTCGAGGAACCGGGTCAGCCGGGACAGCAGCGTCTCGGCCTGCCCGGCGTCGAACAGGTCACCGCGGTAGGTCAGTTCCAGGCGCAGCCGCGCGCCCGGGTAGACGATCAGGCTGAGCGGGTAGTGGGTGACGCCGGTGCGGTCGGCTTCGGTCATCGCGATCCGCAGGCCGGGCACGGTCCGGCGGATGGCGTCGCGGTCGACCGGGGCGTTCTCGAACACCATCGTGGTGTCGAACAGCTCGCCGAGGCCGAGGTCACGCTGGATGTCGATCAGGCTGTGCTGGTGGTGCGGGGTCAGCGCGGCCTGCTCGGCCTGCACCTGCGTGAGCACGTCGGTGAGGCGGTGGCCGTCGGTCAGCTTCACCCGCACCGGGACGGTGTTCATCACGAGCCCGACGAGGTCGCCGACCCCGGCCAGGTGCGGCGGGCGGGCCGACACCGACGTGCCGAACACGACGTCACGGCGTCCGGTGAGCAGACCGAGCACCGTTGCCCAAGCCCCTTGGAACACCGTGTTCAGCGTGAGGTTCCGGGCCCGGGCCTCGCGGGACAACGCCGTCGAAAGCTCTTCGGAGAGCGTGTGCACGGCCAGCGCGGGCATCGCGGTGGACGGCGGTGCGCCGGCGGCCACCAGAGCGGGCTGCTCGAACCCGGCCAGCGAGTTTTTCCAGGCGTCGGCCGACTGCTCCTGGTCCTGCCCGGCGAGCCAGCGCAGGTAGGCCGCGAAGGACACCGCCGTCGGGAGGCTTTCGCCGCTGCCGCCCGCGGCGTAACACGCGAACAGGTCGCGCAGCATGATCGACATCGACCAGCCGTCGAAGAGGATGTGGTGGCTGGTGAAGACGAGCAGGCGCCGGTCTTCGGCCAGGGTCACCAGCGTGAAACGCAGGAGCGGGGGTGACGCCATGTCGAACCGCGTCGCTTTGTCGACGGCCAGCAGCTCGGCGAGCCGCGCTTCCCACGCCGTGCCCCGCAGGTCGTGCTCGGCCCACGGGACCGTCACGGTGTCGGCGACGATCTGCCGGGCCTCACCGAGCTCGTCGTGGTCGAAACCGGCGCGCAGGGCGTCGTGCCGGGCCACCAGCGCGGTGACGGCCGCGCGCAGCACCGGCGCCGAAACCTCGCCGGTCAGCTCGAAGACCTTCTGCCCGATGTAGGGGTCGGCGCCGTCGCCCGCCGCGAACACCGTGTGGAACAACATGCCTTGCTGCAACGGCGAAAGCGGCAGCACCGGCGACTCCGCCGGAGCGGACTCACCCAGCAGCGAGCGGTCTTCGGCGGGCGCGTCGGAGTCCCGGACGGCGGTGGCCATCGTCGCCACCGTCCGGTAGGTGAAGACCTCCTGCGGCGTCAGGGCCACGCCGGCCCGGACCGCGCGCCCGGCGAACTGGACGGCGGTGATGGAGTCGCCGCCCAGGTCGAAGAAGTTGTCGTCGATGGTGACGTCGACCGCGCCGAGGACGTCGTGAAACAGTTCGCACAGCACGGTTTCGACGCGGTCGCGGGGCGCGCGGCCGTCCGTCGCGCCGCGGAACCCGGTGGCGGGCAACGCGTCCCGGTCGATCTTGTTGTTGGTGGTCAGCGGGAAGCTCTCCAGCGCGACGACCGCCGTGGGCACCATGTGCTCCGGCAGCGCCGCGGCGACCCAGGCGCGCAGGGCCGCGGGATCGACCACGCCGCCGTCCGTCGGCACCGCGTAGGCGACAAGGCGGTGGACGCCGGGCGGCTCCTCGCGGGCCACGACGGCGGCCCGGGCCACCGACGGGTGCGCGTCCAGCCGGGTCTCGATCTCCCCGAGCTCGATGCGGAAACCGCGGACCTTCACCTGGCGGTCGGTCCGGCCGATGAAGTGCAGCCGGCCGTCACTCCGCCAGAAGCCGGTGTCACCGGTGCGGTACATCCGGGCGCCCGCGGCGCCGAACGGGTCGGGCACGAACCGCTGGGCGGTGAGCCCGGTCCGCCGGTGGTAACCGTAGGAGACACCGGGACCGGCCAGGTACAGCTCGCCGGAAACCCCGGGCGGGACCGGCCGGAGCGCGTCGTCGAGCACGTACACCCGGGCGTTGAGGATCGGCGCGCCGATCGAGGGCACACCGGGGCCGGACAGCGCGGGGCTCATCGTTGTGAAGACGGTGCTTTCCGTGGCGCCGTAGACGTTGTGCAGCTGCTGCGTGTCACCCCAGCGTTGCACCAGCTCCCCGGGCAGCGCCTCGGCCCCGACCGCGATGATCAGGTTTTCCGGCAGCGAGCCGGGGGCGAACGTCGCGAGCACGGACGGCACGGTGCCGACACACGTGACGCCGTGCGCGGTGACGAACTCCGCCAGCTGCGCGCCGGGCAGCAGGTGGGCCGGCGCGATGACGGCGCAGCCGCCGCTCGTCAGCCAGGTGCACAGCTCCCACAACGACGGGTCGAAGCTGGGCGAGCTGATCATCAGGACCCGCTCACCCGGCCGTGGCCGCAGGACGTCGACCTGCGTGGCCGCGAAGTCCGCGAGGCCGGCGTGCGGCACCAGCACACCCTTGGGGCGGCCGGTCGACCCCGAGGTGTAGATCATGTACGCGATGTCTGCTGGGGTAGGCGCGATGTCCAGGTTGTGCTCGTCGGACGCGGCCAGCTCGGCCGCCACCGCCGGGTCGTCGAGGTACAGCCACGGCGCGTCGCCCTGCTCGGTGAGGCTGGTCGCGCGGTGGGTGACCACGAGCGCCGGTCCGGCGTCGGCGAAGACCCCGGCGATGCGCTCCGCCGGGTAGGTCGGGTCCACCGGGAGGTAGGCCGCGCCGGTCTTCATCACCGCGAGCTGCGTCACCAGGGTGTCCAGGCCGCGAGACATGACCACGGCGGCAAACCGGCCGCGGCGCACCCCGCGCGCCAGCAGGAGCCGCGCCAGCCGGTTCACGCGGGCGTTGAGCGTCGCGTAGTCGAGGGTCACGGCGTCGGCCACCACGGCGTCGGCGGCCGGCGTGCGGGCCACCTGCGCCTCGAACAGGGCCGGGAGGGTGGTCCGCGGGACCGGGCGGGCGGTGTTGTTCCAGGCGCCCAGGACCCGCGCGCGCTCGGCGTCGGTCACCAGCGGGATTCGCGACGGCGGGGTCTGCGCGTCCGCGCGGGTGAAGCCGCGCAGGAACGCCAGCAGCCGGTCGCGGTGGGCGTCCACCTCGTCCTGGGTGTAGCGCCCGGCGTCGGCCGAGATCTCGACGACCTGGCCGGCGCCGCCGCCGGCGGGGTGCACGGTGATGTTGAGGTCGCCGACCGGACCGCTGTTGAGGACGTCGACCGTGCACGGGACACCGCCGAGGGCCGTCCGGTCGCCGGTCTGCACGATGTTGACCACCACGTCGAACAGCCGCTCCGCGGCGCCGCGCAGCTCCAGGTCCCGCCGCACGTTCTCGTGCCGGTACCGC
The DNA here is from genome assembly GCF_055583145.1 of Amycolatopsis sp. NPDC104819. Classification (NCBI taxonomy): domain Bacteria; kingdom Bacillati; phylum Actinomycetota; class Actinomycetes; order Pseudonocardiales; family Pseudonocardiaceae; genus Amycolatopsis; species Amycolatopsis sp. NPDC104819. The sequence continues at coordinate 152,424 of NZ_JBVJON010000017.1, forward strand.
TGGTGGGTGAGCAGGTCGCCGAGCTCGCGGGTCACGTGCCCGATCAGCTCGGCGGCGGTCAGCTCCGGCCGGAGCGCGAGCCGCAGCGGCAGCTCGTTGACCAGCATCGCCGGGGTGGTGCGCGCGGCGTCCGTGCGGCGCGCGGCGACCGGGACGCCGACGACGATGTCACGCTGGCCGGTCAGGCCGTTGAGGTACGCGGCGACGGCGGCCATGATCACCGCGGTCCAGGGGGCGCGGGCCTGCCGGCCGAGCCGCGCGAGCGCCGCGCTTTCGGTCGGCGGCAGGACGGCTTCCGCGCGCAGGACGCCGGTGCCGCCGTGGGAAGCGCGGGTCGCGAGGGTGACCGGTTCCGGGCGGTCGGCCAGGCGCGCGAGCCAGTACTCGCGGTCGATCCCGAACTGCTCGGACGCCTCGTACGCGGCTTCCTCGACGGCCATCACCCCGACGGCGCCCAGCGGCGCGTCCGGGATCGGGGCGCCCGCCACCAGGGCCGCGTAGACGTCGCTGATGCGGTCGGTGAGGATGTTCAGCCCGTGCGCGTCGATCAGCGCGTGGTGGTAACAGCTGTACCAGAAGTGGTGCGCCGCCCCGAGTTTCAGCAGCACGTCCACCGCGAGCACGTCACGGCGCAGGTCGACGGGGATCCGCAGCTGCTCGTCGATCCATTGGTGCGCCGCCTTTTCCGGCTCGGTGTGGTCGGCGAAGTCGATGACCCGGAAGCTCGCGTTCGGCCGCCCGAGGTATTCCTGGTACGGCCCGGAGCCGTCGTCGTCGAAGCGGACGTCGAAGGTCTGGCACTCGTCCTGGGCCACCCGGATGGCGTGCTCGAGCAGGTCCGGCCGCAGCTCGCCCCGGATGTCGAAGCGGCGCACGAAGTTGAAGGCGGCGGAGCCGGGGGCGAACTTCTGCCCGAGCCACACACCCCGGGCCGCGGCGGTCAGCGGCACCGGGGCGCCGACGGTCGTGATCCGGCCGCGCGGACTCGTCCGGTGCCGTTCACCTTCCTGCTGCACGGGGTGCTCCTCTCAGGCGGCGGACGCCCGATGCTTTCGCGCGCGGGGCGCGGGGACCAGGAAACGAACCGGCAATCGAGTTACCGGCTCACTGCCTGGAAAACCGCCGGTGCCCGCGCGCATGATGCGGCTGCGGACGACCACGACGGCGAAAGGACGCGGCCGATGAGCGGCATCCCTGACCGGGGACTACTCGACTGGCTCGGCGACACGGCCACCGAACGCGGCCTGCACTTCGCGGCCCCGAACGATTCGTGGACCCATCACCCCTACCCCGAGCTGGCCGCGCTCACCCTGCGCACGGCGGAAGCGCTGCGGGCGGCGGGGGTCGAGCGGGGTGACGTCGTGGTGATCGTCCAGCGGTCGAGCCCGGCTTTTGTCGCCGGGTTCTTCGGGGCCATCGCGGCGGGGGCGACGCCGTGTTCCATCCCGCCGCCGTTCGCGTTCCAGCGCGCGGGTGAGTACGCGAAGCACGTCCGGCACCTCTTCGACACCGCGCGGCCGGCTCTCGTCGTATGCGACGAGGAGTGGCTCACGCCGGTGGAAGCCGCCATCGACGGCCTCGGCCTGCCCGCGCCGGTCGCGTTCGACACGCTCGTCGACGGCGTCGAGCCCGCACCGCGGCCCTACCCGGCGGCCGAGTTCGCGTTGCTGCAGTTCACTTCCGGCTCCAGCGGGTCCTCCCGCGGGGTGCTGGTGACGAACTCCGCGTTGCGCGCCAACGTCTCCGCGATGCGTGAGTGGCTGCAGTGGAAGCCGGAGTACCCGGGCATCGCCTGGCTCCCGGTGCACCACGACATGGGCCTGATCGGCTGCCTGATCAACATCGTGACCACGGGGTGCGACGGCTGGATGATGCAGCCGGAGGACTTCATCCGCTCGCCGTTGCGGTACCTGCGGTGCATCAGCGACAACCACGTCGGGCTGGCCGCGATGCCGAACTTCGGCCTCGCCTACATCCTGCGCCGGGTCCGCCCGGCCGACCTCGCCGGGCTGTCCTTCGGCTCGATCCGGTCGGTGATCCTCGGCGCCGAGCGGATCGACCCGCAGGTGCTGGAGTCGTTCGACGAGCTGCTGCGGCCGCACGGGTTCGACCGTGAGTCCCTGAAGCCCGCGTACGGCGGCGCGGAGGCCACGCTCGCCGTCACCGGTCTGCCGATCGGCGAGGGCTGGAGCGCGGCGGCGCCGGACGGCGCTTCGGACAGCCGGATCGTCGGCTGCGGGCGCCCGCTCGCCGGAACCACCGTGAGCGTCGTCGACGACGAGGGCGCCGTGGTCCCGGACCGGACCGTCGGGGAGATCCTGGTGACCGGCACGTCGGTGGCGACCCGGTACGTCGGTGACCCGGGTTCGGCGTCGGGCACCGCGCTCGACGGCGGGGTGCTGCGCACCGGCGACGCGGGTTTCCTGCACGACGGCCAGCTGTTCGTGGTCGGCCGGCTCGGTGACGGCCTCAAGGTGCGCGGCCGGATGGTGTTCGCGGAGACGCTGGAGTCGCAGCTGCACGCCCTGGGCATTCCCGAGCGGCGTGTCGCGGTCCTGCTCGGCCACCGGGACGGCCGCGCCACCGGCGTCGCCGTGCTCGAGAAGCCGGCGCCGGACTGGGAGGTCGCGGCCCACCAGGTGCTCAGCGAGGCGCTGGGGGACGCGAGCCTGCTCGTCGCCCAGCTGCCGCGGGGTGGCCTGGCGGTGACGTCGAGCGGCAAGCCGCGGCGCCGGGTGATGTGGTCGGCGCTGTGCGACGGCCGGATCAACGGTGAGGTCCGGGAGCTGCTGCCGGCTTGAGAGCGGACCGCGCAGGTTCGCAGTGTCGCGAATGACCCATTGGGGACGCCAGACGTCCCCAATGGGTCATTCGCGACGTTTTTTCAGTGGTTCCGGGTGCGGAAGGCGAGCACGACGTTCTGCCCGCCGAAACCCGCGCAGTTGCTCAACGCCGAGAGCGACCCGGCCGCCAGCGGGCGGGGGTCGTCGCGGACGACGTCGAGGGTGATGGCGTCGTCCAGGTCCTGGATGTTGATGGTCGGCGGCGCCGTGCGGTGGTGCAGCGCGAGCACCGTCGTCGCCGCGGACAGCGCGCCGGACGCCCCGATCAGGTGCCCGGCGGACGCCTTGATCGCGGAGACGGCGTGGCCGCGGGTGCCGAGCACCGACGTGATGGCCGCCGACTCGGCGAGGTCGCCCAGCGGGGTGGACGTCGCGTGGGCGTTGACGTGCCGGACCTCCGCGGCCCGCATCCGCGCGTCGTCGAGCGCCCGGCCGATGGCCTGGGCCATCCCGCGGCCGTCGGGGTGCGGGCGGGTGATGTGGTGGGCGTCGACGCTCACGCCGGCCCCGGCCAGCTCCGCGTAGACACGCGCGCCGCGGCGCCGGGCGTGGCGGCCGGACTCGAGCACCAGGAGCGCGGCGCCTTCGCCGAGCACGAACCCGTCCCGCTTCTTGTCGTAGGGCCGGGAGGCGTTCGACGGCGTTTCGTTGGTGCGCGACAACGCTTTCATCGTCGCGAACGCGGTGAGCGCGGTCGGGTTCACGATCGCCTCGGTGCCGCCGGCGACCACGACGTCCGCCCGGCCCAGCCGGATCATGTCCAGCGCCGCGGCGATGGCGTCCGCGCCCGCGGCGCACGCGGTCGACGGCGCGTGCGCGGCCGCTGTCGCGTTGAGCTCCAGCGCGGCCAGCGCGGCGGCCGAGTTGTTCATCAGCATGGGCACCGCGAACGGCGACACGCGCCGGCTGTCGTCGTCGCGCACCAGGTCGTGCGTGGCCAGCAGTGTGCCGAGGCCGCCGATGCCACTCCCGATGGCGACCCCGACCCGCGCGGGCTCCGGCTGGCCCGGCTCACCCGCCGCGGCGGTGAAACCGGCGTCACGCCAGGCTTCGCGCACCGCCACGAGCGCGAACTGCGACGCCCGGTCGGTGCGCCGGGCCAGTACGCGGTCGAGCAGCGGCGCCGGTTCGGCCGCGGCGCGGGCGGCGATCCGCACCGGCAGCGCCGCGGCCCACGGCTCGGCCAGCGCGGCCGCGGCCGACGTGCCGGCCAGCAGCTCGCGCCAGGTGGACCGCATGTCCCCGCCCAGCGGCGTGGTCGCCGCCAGGCCGGTGACCACAACGTCTTCGCACTGCCAACGCACGCCGGTTCTCCGATCCGTGGACTCAGGACATGCCGCGGAAAGCGTCCGGCTTGGCCAGTGACTCGCTGAGGAACAGGTCACGCAGCTTCGGGGTCAGGATCCCCAGCTGCCGCAGGATGTGGATCACCTGCTGGAACAGCAGCTGCCGGTAGCCGAACATCATCGGGTCGTTGCGGGCGAAGGTGATCCCGCGCTCGACGTCGAGCTCCATGCGCTCCCAGACCTCGCGGAGCAGGAACCGCCGGGACATCAGGTGGATGGACTCGAGCAGGAACGCCTCGCGCTCGTCCCGTTCGGCCGTGGTGATGCTGTCGTACATGCCGGTCAGCGCGACCACGCCGAACCCGATGTGCCGGGCTTCGTCGCGGGCGATCATCTTGGTGATGGCGGTGATGATCGGGTCGCCGAACCCGGTGCTCGCCAGCCGGGTCGCGGCCAGCGCCAGCCCTTCGACGATCACCTGCATGCCGAGGTAGACGATGTCCCAGTTGGACTCCTTGAGCAGGTCGCGCAGGAGTGCCTTGAGCCCGGCGTTGATCGGGTACGACGTCTCCAGCTTTTCGTCGATGTACTTGGCGTAGGCCTCGACGTGCCGGGCTTCGTCCGCGACCTGGGAGGCGGCGTAGATCTTCGCCTCCATGTCCGGCACGGTCTCCACCAGCCGCGCCGTGGTGACCAGCGCGCCCTGCTCACCGTGCAGGAACTGGCTCACCATCCAGGCCTGGTACTCCCAGCGGAACTGGTTGAGCAGCTCCGCGGGCACCGGGCTGTCGGTGCTGACGACGAACGACGCGACCCCGCGGCTCTGCCACTCCTCCAGCGGCGCGCCGAACTTCACGTCGTGGTCCCAGTCGATGTCCGTCGCGGCGTTCCACTGGCTGATCTTGTTCTTCTCGTAGAGCGCCCAGATGCGGTTGGTGCGCTCCCCGTAGTTCCAGTTCAGGTTGGCCCGGAAGGACGCGTCGACTTCCATCAGGCTGGCGGTGGTCTGTTCGAGGGTGAACAGTGTGGAGTCCTGTTCCTCCTGGGACTCGGTGATCATCGTGGGTGCTGGTCCCTTCGGGCTGGAGTGCGGCGGTTTCAGGACGAGGGGTCGGTGCCGACCTTGACCACGGCGTTGACCTCGTTGACGAACACGACCTGGGGCGCCAGCGAGGCGGCTTCGGCGTAGTCGACGGTGGCGTAGGCGATGATGATGACGATGTCGCCGGGGTGCACCAGGCGCGCGGCGGCGCCGTTGATGCACACGACGCCGGAGTCGCGCTCGCCTTCGATGACGTAGGTCTCCAGGCGCGCGCCGTTGTTGACGTCGACGACGTGCACGAGCTCGCCCGGCAGGAGGTCGGCTTGCTCCATCAGGGCCGGGTCGAGGGTGAGCGAGCCGACGTAGTTCAGGTCCGCCTGGGTGACGGTGGCTCGGTGGATCTTGGACTTGAGCATGGTGCGCTGCATGGCTGGCGCCCTCCGGTCGTCAGGGGTGGGGGGTGAAGGCGAGGGACACGTTGTGGCCGCCGAAACCCGCGGCGTTGCAGATCGCGGCACGCGGCCCGCCGGTCAGCTCCCTCGGGAAGGTCCCGACGACGTCGACGTCGATCCGCTCGTCGAGGTCGTCGAGGTTGGCGGTGGGCGGCGCGACCCGGTGCACCAGGGTGAGCACGGACGCGACCGCGCCGAGGGCGCCGGCCGCGCCGAGCAGGTGCCCGGTCATCGACTTGATCGCGGAGACCGGGACGGTCCCCAGCCCGAACACCGTGCTGATCGCGCGGCTTTCGGCGACGTCGCCGGCGCCGGTCGAGGTGGCGTGCGCGTGCACGTGGCCCACGTCGGCCGGGTCGAGCCGCGCGTCGGACAGCATCCGGCGCAACGCGCTCGCCAGGCCCGCGCCGTCGGGGTGCGGGCTGGTGATGTGGTGGGCCTCGGCGCTGATGCCGGCCCCGGCCAGGGTGCAGTGGACCCGCGCGCCCCGCGCCCGGGCGTGGGAGGCGCGCTCCAGGATCAGCACGGCCGAGCCTTCGGCGAGCACGAACCCGTCCCGCGTGTGGTCGAACGGCCGGGACGCGCGCGCCGGCTCGTCGTTGCGGGCCGACAGCGCCCGCATCTGCGCGAACCCGGCGACGACCAGCGGGTGGATCCCCGCGTCGGCGCCGCCGACCGCGACGACGTCGGCGCGGCCGAGGCGGATGAGGTCGAGCCCGGCGGCGATGGCCTCCGCGCCCGCCGCGCAGGCGGTGCTCGGCGCCGTCGCCAGCGCCCGGGCGCCGATCTCCAGTGAGGCCTGCGCCGCCGCGTGGTTGTTCATCAGCATCGGCAGCGCGAGCGGTGACACCTTGCGCGGCCCGTGCTCCCGCAGCTGCTCGTGGTTGTGGACGACGGTGTGCACCCCGCCCACGCCGGTGCCGAGCACCACGGCGACCCGTTCCGGATCCGGCCGGCCCGCGGAGTCGCCGTCCGCCGGGCCGACAAAACCCGCGTCGGACCACGCTTCGCGCACCGCCAGGACGCCGAACTGGCCCACCCGGTCGAGCCGCCGGGCGGGCACCCGCCCGAGCAGCTCGGCGGGGTCCGCCGCGGCCTTCGCCGCGATCCGGACCGGGAGGCGGGCCGCCCACGGCTCGTCGAGCTTCGCGACCGCGCCGCGGCCCTCGAGCAGCGCCGCCCAGGTTTCCTTGACCGTGGCGCCGAGCGGGGTGATCGCCCCGAGCCCGGTCACCACGACCGTGTCGTCGTCGCTCATGCCGAGTCCATCGCGTCGACCAGGCTCTGCGGCCGGATGTCCGTCCAGTGCTCTTCGACGTAGTCGAGGCACGCCTGCCGGGTGTCTTCGGGGTGCACGACCGTCCAGCCCGCGGGGACCTCGACGAAGGACGGCCACAGGGAGTGCTGCCGCTCTTCGTTGCGAAGGACCAGGAAGGTGCCGTCCGGGTCGTCGAAGGGGTTCTGCGTCACCGGGTGCCTTTCGTCGTGGGCTGCGGGTGTCCGTCACCGGGGGAACCCGGCGACGCCGGCACGCAGAGTGTGGCGATGCGCCGCACCGTGCGTGCGTGGAAGATCGAGCTGATGTCCACTGTGGACTGGAGCGCCGTCCGGATCCGGCCGGTCAGGCGCATCGCGAGCAGCGAGTCGCCGCCGAGGGTGAAGAAGTCGTCGTCGGGACCGGGCGCCTCGACGCCGAGCAGCCCGGCCACGAGCGCGGTGACGGTCTCCTGGACCCGGCGCACCCGGGCGGGGTCCGGCAGGAAGTCGCCGACGACCGAGGACGGGCGGTTCGCCAGCTCCGCCAGCAGGCCGGTGAACACCGTGGCCGCGCGCTCCGCGGTGGCCGCGCTCAGCAGGTCCGGGCGGTGGCCGAACGCCAGGTGCAGGCGCTCTTCCGGCGTCACGGTCAGCTTGAGCGGGAAGTGGTACGGGTCGTGGCCGCGCACCTCGGCGATGCTCAGCGTGCCGGACGGCGAGTGCTGCTGCGGCGTGGCGTAGTTCTCGAACACCAGGCAGGTGTCGAACAACGCGCCCGCGTCCGCGACCCGCCGGATCTCCCCGAGCGGGAGGTGGTGGTGCCCGGTCAGCTCCGCCTGTTCCCCCTGGACGTCGGCCAGCAGCGCGCCGAGCTTCTCGGCCCCGGCGAGCCGGACCCGTACGGGGACAGTGTTGATCATCAGGCCGACGATGTCCGCGTACCCGGGCAGGTCCGGCGAGCGCCCGGAAACCGTGCTGCCGAACACGATGTCGGACAGGCCGGTGAGCCGGTGCAGCGTCAGGGCCCAGGCCACCTGGACCACCGTGTTGAGCGTGACGCCGTGGGTACGGGCCAGCTCGGTGAGCGCCGCGGTGGTGGCCAGCGGCACCACGACGGTCCGCGTTTCCGGCATGGCCCGCACGAGCGCGGTGTCGGTGTGGGGCGCCAGCAGGGTGGGCGAAGGCAGGTCCGCCAGCGCCTTCTGCCACGCGGCGCGTGCCGCGCCGGTGTCCTGCCGGTCCAGCCATTCGAGGTAACGGCGGTAGGGCGTGACGGCCGGCAGGCCGGCCGGGTCACCGTGGCGCTGGTAGAGGTGGGCCAGGTCGCGCAGCACGATCGACCCGGACCAGCCGTCGGCCAGGATGTGGTGCTGGGTCAGGACAAGTGCGTAGTGGTACTTGCCCAGGCGCACCAGCTTGCCGCGCAGCAGCGGCGCGCGTTCGGTGTCGAACGGCTCGAGCCGGTCCCGCACGAGCAGCTCGTCCAGCAGCTGCCGTTGCTCGGGTTCACCCGGCTCCCGCAGGTCGACGCTCTGCCAGGGCAGCGGGACGTGCGCCGAGACGACCTGCGCGGGTTCGCCGGAGGCCAGCCGGACAAACCGGGTGCGCAGGGTGTCGTGCCGGTCCACCAGCTTCTGGCACGCCCGGCGCAGGCGCATCGGGTCCAGCGAGCCTTCGAGCTCGAACACCAGCTGGACGTTGTGCACATCGAGGGCTTCCCGGTCGTACAGCGCGTGGAAGAGAAGGCCTTGCTGCGTGGGCGAAAGCGGCAGGACGTCGGTCACCGGCGATTCCTCGGCCAGCTGGTCGAGCTCGTCCTGCGTGATGTTGGCCAGGGGGACGTCCGACGGGGTCAGGCCGGCCAGCGCCGGGCGCTCGGCGTACGCGGCCATCACCCGGAGGGTGGCCAGCCAGGCGTCGCTCAGGGCCTGAACGTCCTCTTCGGACAGCAGCGCGGACGCCCAGCTCCACGTCGCGGTCAAGTGCGGACCGTCACGGCGGTCTTCGGTCACGGCGTCGAGCTCGAGCACGTGTGAGAGCGGGAAGTCCGGCGGCACCGACGGCGCCGGCGACTCACCGGCGGCCCGCCACTCGGAGTCCGCCTCGGTGGTGAACCGGCCGAGGTAGTTGAACGCGATCTGCGGGTCCGGTCGGCCGGCGAGCGCGGCCCGGCCGTCCTCGGTGAGGTACCGCGCGAGCCCGTAGCCGATGCCGTGGTCCGGAACGGCGCGCAGCTGTTCCTTGACCCGCCGCAAGGCCTTGCCGAGCGACGCCTCGCCGACGCCGGACGTCCCGGGGTCGAGGCGGACGGGGTGCAGCGTCGTGAACCAGCCGGCGGTGCGGACCAGGTCCAGGCCGCCGACGTCCTCGCGGCCGTGCCCTTCGAGGTCCACCAGGACGTCGGTGCCGCCGCCGGTGCCGCGTGCCTGGCGCCAGCTCGCGACGGCCAGCGCCAGCGCGGTGAGCAGCACGTCGTTGACCCCGCCGCGGAACGCCGCGGGGAGCGTGGTCAGCAGCGGCCGGGTCTCTTCCGGGGTGAGCCGCACCGCGAGGGTGCCCGCCGTGCGGTGGACGTCCCGGCGCGGATCGAGGCTTTCGGTGGCCAGCGCCGGGTCGTCACCGGAGAGAACTCCTTGCCACTGAGCCAGTTCCTCGGTCCAGCGCGGCTGGGTCGCCGCTTCGGACAGGGCCAGGCTCCAGGTGCGCAACGACGTCGGCACCGGCGCCAGCCGCGCGGAAGCGCCGTCACGCGCGGCACGCCAGGCGGCGTGCAGGTCCGGCAGCAGGATCCGCCACGACATCCCGTCGACGGCGAGGTGGTGGACCACCACGAGCAGCCGGCCGGGCTCGCTCCCGGCGTCGAACCACGTCACCTGGACCATCCGGCCGGCGGCCGGCCGCAGCCGGTCCACAGCGAGCGCCGCGTGGTCGGCGACCGCCGACGCCAGCGCCACACCGGTCAGACCTTCGACGTCGACCCGCTGGACGCAGCCGGTCGCGTCGGCGAACCCCGGCGGCGGCACGGCCAGCGACCAGTCGTCGGTCAGCTGCATCCGCAACGCGTCGTGCCGGTCGAGCAGTGCCTGCACGGCCGTGGTGAGGTGCTCGACGCCGAGCCCGGCGGGCACGGTGAGCAGCGTGGACTGGTTGAACGCGTCCACCGGGCCGCCGAGCTCCCGCAGCCGGTGGACGATCGGCGTCGCCGGGAACTTGCCGGTGCCGTCCTGGTCGTCGGCCGGGGCCTGACCGGTCAGGCCGGCGTCGGCCAGCCCGGGCAGCGTCGCCAGCGCGGCCACCGTGCGGTGGGCGAAGACGTCCTTCGGCGCGAGCACCAGCCCGGCCTGCCGGGCCTTGGCCACCAGCTGGATCGACAGGATGGAGTCGCCGCCGAGCTCGAAGAACCCGTCGTGGACACCGACTTCGGGGACACCCAGGACCTCGGCGTACAGCCGGCACAGCACCTGTTCGACGTCGGTGCGCGCGGGCTGGGCCGTCACCGGCGCTCGCTCCGCCGCCACCGGCGGCAGTGCACCGCGGTCCACCTTGCCGGTGGCGGTCAACGGCAGCTCCGGCAGCCGCACGAACGCTTCCGGCACCATGTAGTCCGGCAGCTGCGCCGCGGCGTGCTCCCGCAGCGGCTCGTCGTCGAAGTCGTCGTCGGTCACCACGTACCCGATCAGCCGCTTGGCGCGCCCGCTCTCCTGGACGGCCACCACGGCCTGGTGCACCGCGGGGTGCCGGGTGAGCGTGCCCTCGATCTCGGCGAGCTCGATGCGGTGGCCGCGGATCTTGACCTGGTCGTCCCACCGGCCGCTGAAGACCATCTGCCCGCCGGCCGACCACCAGACGACGTCGCCGGTGCGGTACATCCGCTCACCCGGCGCGCCGAAGGGGTTGGCCACGAACCGTTCCGCGCTCAGGCCGGGCCGGCCGAGGTAACCGCGCGCCAGCCCGATCCCGCCGATGTACAGCTCACCGGGGACCCCGGCGGCGACCGGCCGCAGCCACGGGTCGAGCACGTAGGTGTCGATGTTGGGGATGCCGCGGCCGATCGGGACCGCGCCGGGGGAGACCTCGTCGCCGGGCTCGATGCGGTACTGCATGCAGCCGATGGTCGTTTCGGTCGGCCCGTACTCGTTGATCACGGTGACGGTCGGGATCGCCGTGCGCAGTTCGCGCAGCGCCTCGCCGACGAGCTGTTCCCCGCCCAGCACCAGTTCGGCCGTCGAGGCCAGCCACGGGTGCGTGCCGGTCAGCAGCGGCAGGTGGCTCGGGGTGGCCTTGCCGAACGGCGCCGGGCCGATCGGCGGCGGCTCGGTTTCGTCGAGCCCCGCGAGGTGCACGTGCCCGCCCGCGCTGAGCGTGCCGTAAACGCCGGTGATGGTGAGGTCGAACGAGATCGGCGAGTGGACGACCGCCGAGGTGGCGAGCCCGGGGTAGGCCTCCCGCGCGTAGGCGAGGTAGGAGAGCACGGACCGGTGCAGGGTCTGCACACCCTTGGGGCGGCCGGTCGACCCGGAGGTGTAGACCACGTAGGCGGGGTGGTCGGGGCGTAGCCGCGCGTCGGTCACGGCGTTTGCGGAGTGGCGGTCCAGATCGAGGTCGGCCAGGGTCAGCGCGCCCTCGGGCACTCCGGCGTGGACACCCTCGGCGACGAGCGTCAACACCGGCGCGGCGTCGGCCAGCAGGAACGCGATCCGGTCGGGCGGCAGCGTGAGGTCGATGGGCAGGTAGGCGCCGCCCGCCTTCATGATGCCGAGCAGCACGACGATCTGTTCGGCGCTGTGCGGCCACAGCACGGCGACGTGGTCTTCGGGACCGACACCCCGTTCGAGGAGCTCGGCGGCGAGCCGGTTCGCCGCCGCGTCGACCTCCGCGTAGGTGAGGCACGTCGTGCGGTCGGAAAGCGCAGTCGCAGCCGGGGTCCGGCGAGCCTGGGCCTCGAAGAGCGAGGGCAGCGTGTCGGCCGGGAAGTCCAGTTCCGGGCCGGTGGCCCAGTCCAGCACGGTTTCCCGCTCGGCCGCCTCCAGCGGCTCGACGCGGCCGACGAGAGCCGTGGGCTCGCCGGCGATCGTGGCCAGGACGGACTCGAGCAGGTCGAGCACGCGCTGGGCCTGCGCGGCGGAGTACGAATCGGTTCGGTGGTTCAGCTCAAGGAGGATCCGGTCCCCGGGCACCACGAGCAGGCTCAGCGGGTAGTGCGTCGACCCGAGCGCGCCGTCCCGCGCGCCGCCGTCGGCGTCCCCGGTGATCGGCGTGACGCGCAGGCCGGGCAGCGGTTCGGTGGCGGTGGAGTCCGTGTCCGTCCGGGCGGTGCTGATGGCGACGAAGGTGTCGAACAGCGGGCCGCGCCCGGCGAGCCGCTGGATTTCCGGGAGCCCGAGGAAGTGGTGGTCGGAAAGGGCGGACTGCTCTTCCTGCACCCGGTTCAGCAGTGCTTCCAGGGTTTCCGCCGGATCCAGGCGGACGCGCACGGGCGCGGAGTTGATCAGCAGCCCGACCATCTCCTCGACCCGGCGGACGCCGGCCGGGCGGACCGAAACCGTCTGCCCGAACACGACGTCGGTGCTGCCGGTGAGGGTGGTGAGCACGAGCGCCCACGCCGCTTGCACGATCGTGTTGAGGGTCAGGCCCCGCGTCCGCGCGGCGGTGACGAGCGCGGCGGTGGACTCCGTGGACAGTTCGGCCACGGACAGCGCGGGCATGCGGTCCCGGCCGTCGGCCTGTCCCGGCGCGACGAGGGTGGGCGCGGGCAGCCCGGCAAGCGCTTCCCGCCACGCCGCCGCGGCCGCGTCCTTGTCCTGTTTTGCCAGCCACCACAGGTAACCGGCGACCGAGACGGCCGGCGGCAGCGCGCCGGTGTCGCCGTCCGTCGCGTACAGCGTGATGAGGTCGCGCACGACGATCGGCAGCGACCAGCCGTCGAGCAGGATGTGGTGGTGGGTCAGGACGAGCACGTGCTGCCGCTCGTCGAGCCGGACGACGTCGAACCGCAGCAGCGGCGGCCGGGTGAGGTCGAAGCCGCGCAGCCGTTCTTCCGTGAGGTGGGCGAGCAGCCGGGTTTCGCGGTCTTCCGGCGCTTCCGCGCCGAAGTCCACAAAGGCGACCGGGACGGCGACCTCGCGGTGCACGAGCTGCACCGGCTGACCGGACTTGCGGTGCTGGAAGCTCGTCCGCAGCGTGGCGTGCCGCGCCACGACGGCTTCGCACGCCGAGCGCAGCCGGGCGGGGTCGATCTCCCCGTCCAGCCGCAGGGCGAGCTGGCTGGTGTACTCGTCCAGGCCGTCCCGGCTCAGCTGGGCGTGGAAGAACAGGCCCTCCTGCAAGGGGGACAAGGGAAGTGCCGCTTCCAGCGGGGAATCGACGGTGGTCACAGGCGGCATCTCCCCACTCGGTCGGCAGCCGTGCCCGGTGGCCGGCGCTGACGGGCCGGTACGGTCCGCGTCGACCATGGTTGCGCGGGAGCGAATGCCCTACCAGGCAGGGAACCGGCAATCGGCGGGCCGTTCGGCGTTGCCGGGCGGCACGGAGACCGGCACCGGTCTCCACCCGGGGGTGGAGGTGTGCACCTCTACCCCTACGCAGAGGTGAAAAGGGGTGCCGAAGCCCTAGTCTTGCTTCAGCGGTCGGCGGCCCCCCAGCGCCGGCCGCGTCCATCCGAACGACACCCACAACTGGTACTCGGTGAGCCGAGCTCCCTCACCAGTGAGGACGGAGATTTCCGATGAGCGAGACGATCACTCCGGTACTGACGGTCGCAGTGCTGCTGTTCGTGTTCCTGCGGCAGTTCCGGCGGACCAAGCTGAAGGTGCTGACGTGGCTGCTGCCGATCCTTCCGGTGGCCGTCGGGTGCCTCGAGCCGGACCTGATCGACGACGCCAAGCCCGGGGCCTCGATCGGCCTGGGCGCCGCGGTCGTCGTGGTCGGCGCGGTGCTCGGCGCGGTGTACGGCATGCTGCTCAAGGTGTCCCGCGACGCCGACGGTGTCACGTGGCTGCAGGGCGGCTGGATCGCCGTCCCGATCTGGGCCGGCCTGGTGCTCAGCCGGCAGGCGTTCCACGCGATCGGCAACAGCATGGACACCGGCACGAGCTTCGGGTTCGTCGCCATTTCCTTCGGCGCGATGCTGCTCGCCCGGGCCATCGTGGTCGCGGTTCGCTCCGCCAAGTCCGTCCGGCTCGTGCCGGCGGCGGCCGCGACCAGCTGAGCCACCGGCGTTTGCCGCCGCCTGATGACTCCCAGTAGCCTGGCCATGACCGAATATCGAGCGGATTCCGCCGTGGTGAGGAACTGGGTCATGGGGGCACAGGGCTGGTGGGACTCGTGGCCGGCGCCCGGAGCGGTCTACCGCTTCCGGTCGCCGGCCGCCCGCACCGTGGGCCGCGTGGTGCGAGCGGTGCTGACGGTCGGCGGTTTGGTCGTCGTGGTCGTCGAGCTGCCGGGCGCCGAGGACCGGCTGACCCGGCGGTTCGAGCTGATCGGCCTCGCAGTGGTCCTCCTCCTCGCGGCGGCCGCGGCCCGGTATGCCGCACAGCAGCGGAACATCGGGTTGCTGCTCGGCTGCCTGGCGGTGAAGATCGGGGTGATCGCCGGCGCGCTTCTGCTGGGCAGCGAGCTCCTGGCCTTGGCGACCACGACGATCACGACCTTGGTGATGGTGCAGCTGGCGCCGGTGGTGGTGGCCGCCGGGTTCGCCGCGGCCGCGCTGACGGTCGTCGCCTCGACCCACCCGTGGCAGCCGTTCTTCATCGTCACCGCGATCGCCTTCGCCGTGGGTTTCCTGAGCAGGCGGGACAAAGAGGCCAGGGAAACCACCCGGTCGCTGCTGCGCCAGGAACGCGCCGCGCGAGCCGCGGAACAGGCGGCCCAGGCAGCCCAAGCCGAGGCGGCGGCCCTCGCCGAACGCGCGCGCATCGCGCGGGAGATCCACGACGTGCTCGCCCATAGCTTGACCGCCCAGCTGGTCCACCTGGACGCCGCCCGACTGATCGCTGTCCGGATCCCCGGTGCGGACCAGGTCACCGAGCAGGTGGAGACCGCGCGCCGGATGGCCGAAAAGGGCCTGGTCGAGGCCCGGGAGGCAGTGCTCGCCCTGCGTGGCGAGCGGATCCCGTTGGCGGAGGAGCTGGTGTCGCTGGCCGCGGACCATGGCGCGAAGTTTGCTTCCACCGGCGAACCCCGCACCCTGTCGGCCGAGTCGGCGCTCGCGGTGCGCCAGGTCGCGGTGGAGGCAATGACCAACGTCCGCAAACATGCCCCGGCCAACGACGTCACCATCACACTCGAGTACCTGACGGACGCTGTCCGGATGAGCGTGCGGGATCGGCTGCCGGAGAACGGCTCGGTGCCGGAGCGATCCGGAGAGCTGGCGGCCAGTGGTGCGGGGTATGGGATCCGCGGGATGCGGGAACGGGCTGAGCTGCTCGGTGGGGCGCTGGTTGCGGAGCCTAACGCGAGTGGCTTTCAGGTTGTTTTGGAGATGCCTGCTTAGGGATCCGTTGGGGTAGCAGGAGAATCGGTGCTGGTCAGCCGGGGTCGGCTGGGCTTCCGGTTGCCGGATCCCGGTCCGTCGAGGGCAAGCAATCCCGGCGAGCGCGGTCTGGCGGCTGCCGGATCCCGGTCCGTCGAGGGCAGGCGATCCCGGCGAGCCCGGTCCGCCGAACGCCGGTCCCGCCCCGTTCATCCGGCTGAACGCGACCTTCCCTCATCCGGCGCACCCCACGCTTTTTGGCTACTCTGTAGTAGGAACCACACCCCGGAAAGCGTTATCCCAACCCGCAGAATATGTCGAAATAAGGTATTTGTCCGAATTCGCGGAGACTGGAGAGTGCGTTCCAAGCCAAGATGTCCCACATTTCACTCGGTCGCAGTAGTCAGTCGGCGCGCGATGAGCCATTCAGACCAGCAAATCGCGCATGGCATTCACCTGAGCTGATGCGGGCCCCGGCGCTGTCACCGCTGCGGCCCAAGGGGTCCGCCGCCCGTCGCGAGGCACCCGGGCCACCGGTTCCCCCGACCACGCCGGGGAGAACCGGCGGTGGAAGGCGCCAGGCGCGAGGGCCGTTTCCGTTCGTTCGCGCAGGCCGGAGCCTTTTCAGCAACCGATGAAAACGGCGGGATCGGCCCATCCGGAGTGGATTCCGCGGGCTGAATGGGCCGGCCGCCGTCCGCTCGCCGGGGCGCATATCGGATCCGGCGGCGCATATCGGATCGAGTAGGCCGGTCGTGTGACCTGGCGTCGGCCGCGTCCTGCGTCTCGTCGCTCTTTGACACGGCTGCCACCCGTGGGTACGCTCGCTTTCGCGAGTAGGCATTGACTGATGAAGGTCCGAAGGAATTCGAAATCGGGTCTCGGCGGCTCGGTGGGGGAACCTCGCAGAAAACTTATGTTGCTCAAGAATTCTCGTTCACTTAATTTAATATTCACTCTGGGGGCATTGTGGATAGCGGGCAAGTTCGAGCCATTTTAGTGGCGCGAAGAAAGCTGGTCGGCTGGAGCCAGGAAAAACTGGCCGAACAGTCCAACGTCAGTGTTCGCACCATTAGAAATCTGGAAACCGGCGCGATCAGGAATCCGCGCCGTTCGTCGGTCGACCTCCTTCTCGATGCGTTGCGTTCGGCGGCGCCTTCGCAGAATTCCGCACTTTTCTCGACCGAAAACAGCAATTCCGGCGACGCGGCCGGTTCGTTCTGTTCGGAGAACGACCAGCGACCGGGTTTCAGCGTCATCCCGCACGGCGCGAAATGGGTCGGGCTGCGGCCGAAGCAGGACGTCACAGTGGGCCGGCGCGCCGATCTGCAGCACGTGGTGTCCACGATCCGGCGGGGCAAGACACTGGTCCTGACCGGGTCCGTCGGGGTCGGGAAGACGCGGCTCGCGCTCGCCGCCGCCGCGCAGCTGATCGACCGGTTCCCCGACGGGGTGGCGGTCGCCGAGCTCGGTTCGCCCGGCCTGGCGAACATGGACGAGCGGGCCGCCGTCGCCGAGATCTGCCGGGCGCTGGACGCGCTGCTCCCGGCCGGTTCCGCCGCGGATCGCCACGAGACCGACGAAATGCGGATGCTGCTGGTGATCGACGACGCCGAGCGGGTGCTCGGCGCCGTGATGCCGGTGGTCCGGCAGCTGCTGGACCAGTACCCGGGCCTGCACGTCCTGATCACCTCGCTGCAGGCGCCGGCCTCGCTGCCCGCGGACGTCTGGGAGGTCGCGCCGCTGCCGGTGGAGCTGCCGCCGGGCACCACCGGATACCCCGCCGCGGCGGAGCTGTTCCGCCTGCGGGTCGCCTCCGCCCTGCCGACGCTGGATCTCAGCGAGAGCATGCCGAGCGTCGTGCAGCTCTGCCGGCGGCTGGGCGGGTTGCCGCTCGCCATCGAAATCGCCGCTTTCCGCATGCGTTCGGTGCCGTTGCGGATGATGCTGGCGGAAGGCCCGATCCTGCCGATCCTGGAGCAGAACTCGCTGGGCGGGCTTTCCCACCAGCGTTCCCTGCGCCAGGGAATGGCGTGGGCGTTCGGCCTGCTCGACAATCGGCAACGCGGGGTGTTGCTGCGCCTTTCGCAATTCACCGAGGCGTTTTCGATCGACGACGCGCTGGATTCGATCTCCGCGAACGGGAAACCGGACGTCGATGGGATCGGCGTGCTGGCCGGGCTGGTCGACGTCTCGGCGGTCCAGGTCCGGCGTGATCGTCAATACGTTTACGAAGTACCCAAGTTGATGCGCGAATACGTCAACGCCGTTTCGGCCTGAGCCGGTCCGGCAACCGCCCGGCAGCACCTTGCCGGTCGGTTGCCGGGCCGCGCGGGCCCGGAATCGGGAACCATCGGTCTGCCACGGTCGGCTGGAACGAGCCACAGGAGAGCAGGGGCGATGGCGCGCGTTGAAGACCCGGCGGCCCAGCGGCCGTCGCTGGGAAAAAATCGCGATTACCGGATCTGGTGGCTGGGCAGTGCGCTTTCGGCGCTGGGCACCAGTTTGTCGACAACGGCCTTTCCGCTCCTGGTGCTCAGTTCGACCGGTTCGGCGCTGAAAGCCGGCAGCATCGGCGCGGCGAGCATGATCGGCGCCGTCGTGACGATGCTCGTCGGCGGCACCCTCGCCGACCGGGTCTCGCGCCGGGCGATCCTGCTGGTGTGCCCGCTGGTCCAGGCCGTCGCGCTGGGCGTGGTGGCCTTGCTGGTCTACACCGGAGACCCTGCCATCCTCGTCCTGGACGTCGCCGCGCTCGGCAGCGGGCTCGCGGCCGGGTTGCAGTACGCGGCCACGACTCCCGCCCTGCGCCGCATCGTCCCGCGCGACCAGATCGGCGAAGCGACCGCGCGCGGCCTCGGCAGCACGATGGCGGCCCGGCTGGTCGGGGCGCCGCTGAGCGGCCTGCTGTTCGGGCTCTTCCGGTGGGTCCCGTTCCTGGCCGACGCGGTTTCGTTCGTCGTCGTGGCCGCGGCCACGGCCCTGATCCGCAAGCCGCTGGGGCCCGACGCGGCGGAAGGCGCGCAGCGAGCCGACTTCATCGCCGAGCTCCGGGCCGGCTGGCGAGTGGTCCGGACGAATTCCTACCTGCGGCTGACCATCGTCTGGACCGCGCTGCTCAACGCGGTCACGCAGGGGTTCGTGCTGCTGCTCGTCGCGCTGGTGCTCTACCGGGGCGGTTCGCCGTCCGTCGTAGGGGTGGTCAACGCGATGGCGCTGGCCGGCGGTGTGCTCGGCGCGTTCGCCAGTTCCCTGCTGCTGCGGCGGTTCCGGGCGAAGCGGGTGCTGTTCGGCGCGCTGTGGGTGTTCGTCGTCGCGCTGGCGCCGATCGCGTGGCTGCCCGCGCCGTGGCAGATCGGCGCCTTCCTGCTGGTCGCCATGACCATGACGGTGCCGCTGAACTCGGTCCTCGAGGCGTACGAGGTCCGCATGGTCCCCGACTCCTACAGCGGCCGCGTGACCGCGGCGACCCGGCTGGGATCGCAGGCGCTGCAATGGGCCGGCCCCCTCGGCGCCGGTCTGCTCGCCGACGGTCTCGGCGCGCCGGGCGCCATCCTGGTGCTCACGGCCGTGATGGCCGTGCTCGCGATCTCGCTGGGTTTCTTCCGCTCGACCCTGGCCGTGCTCGACCAGTCCCTGGCCGACGTCAAGGAAATCGCGGTCCCGGGCGATGACACCGGCGAAGCGCTCACACCGCCGGCGGAGACCTCTCCGACGCGCTGATCCGCGGCTTTTCTCCTGGCGGTTTTCCCTGTCTCGCCCACTCATTCGGGTAACGGGGACACCGCGCGTAGCCCTTGTGGGGTCCGTGTAAGCTCCGGTCTCGCTTGACCGGGTGATCACTCACCCGAATCAGTGGCCGTTGTGGTCGGGGATTCGTGATCTCACGCGGTACTGCCGTCGCGGTTCGGGCTCGGATAGGAGATTTATGCAGGTCAGGTCAGCTTTCGTGCGAGGCGGGATCGCGGTGCTCGCCGCGGCCGCCGCAGTCATGGTCAGTGCCCCGTCGGCCCTCGCGGACGACGGCGCGGCGCGGGGCCGGGTCAGCGACAAGGGCACCTACGGCTACAAGGTCAACCTCGAAGGCGGCGGTGGCGCGACCACCGAGCTGTTCGGGTTCAAGCTGTCCGACGGCAGCGCCCTCAAGCTCTACTGCGTGCAGATCACGGTCCGCATGCGCAACGACGTCGACATGGTCGAGCGGCCGTGGAACAAGTACCCGGACGCCAAGTCGCCGTTCACCAAGAACAGCGACAAGATCAACTGGGTGCTGCACCACGGTTACCCGGGCGCCGACCTGGACGCGCTGGGCGGCACGCTGGCCAAGGCGGGCGCCAAGCTGCACGGCGGCCTGAGCGACCGCGAGGCCATCTCCGCAACCCAGGCCGCGGTCTGGCACTTCAGCGACGGCATCAACCTCGACCACGGCAACCCGCTCGGTGAGGGCGACGCCTCCGCGGCCGCCGACGTCGTCGCGCTGTACGACTACCTCACCGGCAGCGAGAACACCGGGATCGGCCAGCAGCCGAAGCCGACCCTGAACGTCGCCTCGCCGAAGACCGAGGGCGCCGCGGGCACCCGCATCGGCCCGTTCGACGTCGCCACCACCGGTGACGTCACCTCGCTCACCAGCGAGCTGCCCGAGGGTGTCAAGATCACCGACGCCAACGGCAAGGAGCAGAAGGCCACGGACGTCAAGGACGGCAGCAAGCTGTTCGTCGACGTCCCGAAGGACGCGAAGCCGGGCGAAGGCTCGTTCTCGCTCAAGGTCAGCGGGCACCTGGACACCGGGCGCCTGTTCGTCGCCGAGAACTACGCGAAGCAGCCGGCGCAGTCGCTGATCGTCGCCGACTCGGAGAAGACCGCGGTGACGGCCAAGGCCGCCGCCAAGTGGTCCGAGGCCGGCGCCGCGCCGAGCACCACCCCCGCGCCGACCACCCCGGCCGGCAGCCAGGGCGGCGGTGGCGACCTCGCCAACACCGGTGTCGACGCGGCGGTTCCGTTCACCGCCGGCGGCCTGCTGCTGGGCGGCGGCGCGCTGATGCTGCTGCTGAACCGGCGTCGCAGCCGCGCGTAAGCAAGACTCTCGACGAACGGGGCCGGTCCACAGTGGACCGGCCCCGTTTTGGTACCCGACGATCGGATTGCGATCATCGGGGCAAAAGCGGCGAAACGCGCCCAGATTGGTCTAGACTTTTCCGCCGAGCGGCGAAGGGACCAGACCATGCGCGGCACCACCGTTCCGCCCGGCACCCCCTGCGCCCGGCCGCGGGCGGGGGAGCTGCCGATGCACCGGCTGGAGGTGCCGGCGCCGCACGCGCCGCCCATCGCCGTCGGGACCTTCGAAACCATCGGACCGCTGTCGCGCGCGGAGTTCCCGCACCGGCACACCTTCCACGAGCTCGTGCACGTCACCGGCGGCACCGGCACGCACGTCGTCGACCTCGCGCGCTGGCCGCTGCGGCCGCCGCACTTCGGGGTCGTCGTGTCGGGGCAGGTCCACCAGTGGGCCGGGGTGCGCGGCCTGACCGGGCACGTCGTCGTGTTCACCGACGACTTCCTCCTCGACCACCCGGCCGACCGCGAACTGCTGCGGCGGCTGAGCGAACGGCCGTGGCTCGAGCTCGGCGACCGCGCCGACGCCGACGTCTCACGGCTGATCGCCGACCTCGAGGAGGAACAGCGCCACGGTGACGAGTCGGTGCTGCGGGCCCTGGTGCACGTTCTCCTCGCGCGCGTGGGACGGCTGGCGGGGGCGCCGCCGCCGACGCCGGCCGGGGCCGTGGCGACGGAGTTCGCCCGGCTCGCCGCCCGTCCCGACCTCGGCCTCTGGTCGGTGCGCGCGCACGCCGACCGCATCGGCGTCACGCCCGGTCACCTCACCGAGGCCGTGAAGACCGCGACCGGCCGGACCGCCGCGCAGCTGCTGCGCGAGGCGCGGACCCGGGAAGCCCAGCGGTTCCTGCTGCGGACGGACCTCACCGTGCGGCAGGTCGCGAGCCGCGTCGGGTTCGCCGACCCGGCCTACTTCTGCCGGTTCTTCCGCCGGGAGACCGGGCTGAGCCCGGGTGACTTCCGGCGCGGCGGGGAGAAGCACCACGACTGACCGGTCCAGTCCATCGTCGCCGCCCGGCGCGCTGCCTACGTTCGAGGGGATTCCCGACGCCCCCACGAGGAGCAGGCATGGACGAAGAGAGCAAGCTCAGCCGCAAAACGGTGCTGAAGGCCGCGCTCGCCGCGGGTGTCGCCGCGCCCGTCGCGCTGATCGGCGGCCCGGCGCTGGCGCGCACCACCGTCGCCGGCAACGCCCCGGAGCTGACCCCGGCGTGCCACGACGGCGACGAGCCCACGATCGAGCAGACCGAAGGTCCGTACTTCAAGCCGAACTCGCCGGAACGGACCAACCTCGTCACCCCCGGCACCCAGGGCACCCGGCTGACCGTGACGGGGTACGTCTTCGGGCGCGCCTGCCTGCCGGTGAACCGCGCGCTGCTGGACTTCTGGCAGGCGGACGTCAACGGCGCGTACGACAACACCGGGTACACCTTCCGCGGCCACCAGTACACCGACGCCCAGGGCGCGTTCACGCTGTCGACGATCGTCCCGGGCCTCTACCCGGGCCGCACGCGGCACATCCACGTCAAGGTGCAGGCGCCCGGCCGCCCGATCCTGACCACGCAGCTGTACTTCCCCAACGAGCCGCGCAACAACACCGACACGATCTTCGACGCGCGGCTGCTGATGACCGTGCGGGACAACGGCTCCGCGAAGGAGGCCGCCTTCGACTTCGTGCTGAACGTGCCGCAGACGCCCACCTCGACCCCGCCGACGGCCACGACCACCCCCACCACGTCCACCCCGCCGGGCGGCACCTCGTGGGCGGTGGGCACGGCTTACGCGGCCGGCGCCCGGGTCACCTACGGCGGGCAGGGTTACGTCTGCCTGCAGGGGCACACCGCCCAGCCGGGCTGGGAGCCCCCGGCCGTCCCGGCGTTGTGGCGGGTGGGCTGACCGACCGGCGTGGCGGGTCCCGGTCCGGGCACCGGGGCCCGCCCGGGCCGGTTCGCGGGGAGATAGGGGTCGACGCGGGCGCCGCGGCCTGCCAGATTCGAGGGCATGACTGTTTCCCTCGAAGCCGCGGCGTGGATCCGGCGGTTCCACCCGGCGCCGTCGGCCGCGGCGCGGCTCGTGTGCTTCCCGCACGCGGGGGGATCGGCGAGCTACTTCCACCCGGTTTCGGCGGTGCTGTCCCCCTCGGTGGAGGTGCTGGCCCTGCAGTACCCGGGCCGCCAGGACCGGCACACCGAAGCGCCGGTGGACGACCTGGTCGTGCTGGCCGACCGGCTGGCGGACGTGCTCGCCGCGGAGCTCACCGGGCCGGTCGCGTTCTTCGGCCACAGCATGGGCGCCAGCCTGGCCTTCGAGGTCGCGCGCAGGCTCGAAGCGCGGGGCACGCGGTTGTCCCACCTGTTCGTCTCCGGGCGCCGCGCCCCCACGGCGCCCCGCGACGAACGGGTCCACGAGCTGGACGACGCCGGGCTGCTCGCCGAGGTCGAGCGGCTCAGCGGCACCGCTACGCAAGTGCTGGAGGACGAGGAGCTCCGCCGGCTGGTGCTGCCCGCGCTCCGCGGTGACTACAAGGCCGCGGAGCTCTACCGCTACACCCCCGGCCCGGACGTGAGCTGCCCGGTCGTCGCGCTGATCGGCGACCGCGACCCGAAGGTCACCGAGGCGGAGGCCCAGCAGTGGGCGGCGCGCACGTCGGGTGGGTTCGAGCTGAAGACGTACCCGGGCGGGCACTTCTACCTCAACGAGCACGCGGCGGCGGTGACCCGGCTGATCGGCGACCGCCTCGCCCGCTGAGCAAGCGGGCGGGGGTGCGCCGCGATCCGGCGCACCCCCGCTCGTGTCAGATGCTTCAGCAGTAGAGGTTGGCGCCGGGGTCGACACCGAGGATGGACGTGATCTGGCGGTACTTGTCCACGCGGCTCTGCACCTGGGCGGGGTTGCCGCCGTTGCACTCGATCGAGCCGTTGATGCTGCGGATCGTCTCGCCGAAGCCGCGGCCGTTGACCATCGCGTTGTGCGGGGTCATGGTGCCGGGGCCGCTCTGGGTGTTCCAGTACCAGAGGCCGGTCTTCCACGCGACGGCCGCGTTCTGCTCGACCTGCCAGGGGTTGCCGAGCAGGTCGATGCCCAGCGCGTCACCGGCGGCCTTGTAGTTGAAGTTCCAGCTCAGCTGGATCGGGCCGCGGCCGTAGTAGGCGGCCTGGCCGGCCGGGCAGCCGTAGGGCTGGCCGTAGTCGCAGTAGTGCGGGTAGTTCGCCGTGTTCTGCTCGACGATGTAGACCAGCCCGCCGGTCTCGTGGTTGACGTTCGCGAGGAACGCGGCGGCTTCCTGCTTCTTCACCGCGTCGCTGCCGGTGTTCGCGAAGCCGGGGTAGGCCGAGAGCGCCGCGGTCAGGCCGCTGTAGGTGTAGAAGCTGTTGCGGCCGGGGAAGATCTGGTTGAACTGCGCTTCGCTGACGACGAAGGAGCCCGGGTTGCCGGGGTTCGTGCCGCCGCCGCAGTCGTAGGGTTCCCAGTACCAGGTGCTGATGACGGGGTCGTAGCCCGGGTTGGCGTTCTTGGCGCGGTAGTAGCTGCCGTTGGTGTACTTCACGACGGCGCCGACGTCGTACCACTGCCCGGCGACCCAGTTCGGCGCGGTGCAGGTGGTGCCGCCGCCCCCGCCGTCACAGCTGTAGGGCTCCCAGTACCAGGTGCTGATGATCGGGTCGTAACCCGGGTTGGCGTTCTTGGCGCGGTAGTAGCTGCCGTTGGTGTACTTGACGACCGCGCCCACGTCGTACCACTGCCCGGCAACCCAGTTCGGCCCGCTGCACGCGGCGGCGGCCGCCTGCGGGGCCTGGTCGGAGAACGCCGGAACACCGAGCACCAATGCGGCAGCGGCCGCGAAAGCGGACAGGGCCGCGACAAGACGTCTTCTCAAGACTCGCTCACTCCTTCGGCCACGACAGAGTCCGGACGGGGGATGCGTCCGGTGTCGAAGATGTGTGCTCATCCGGCCGGGACGAACGTGACAGGGGTCACTAGAGCAGATTGGTCTAGTCCAGTCAAGAATCCGGGCGTTCCGGGCAAGGGGTCTGCGCGATCGGCCGCGGTTCCGGTGTCGCGAATGGGTCATTGGGGACGTCTGGCGTCCCCAATGGGTCATTCGCGACGCTCAAGCCGGGGTCGGAGCGAGGTCCGCGCCGCTCGCCTGCGCGGCCGCGGCTCAGCGCGCCTGCGGGATCCGGACCCTGGTGGCCGGCGCGACCTGCAGGATCCGCTGCAGGCGGGCGCGGCCCAGCCGGTGGAGCATCTCGCCGAGCTCCTCCGGGGCGATGCTCTCTTCGAGGTCGATCCGCGTCACCCGGACCACGCGGTCGATCTCCGCGGCGGGGAGCCGCCCGGCGAACTCCCCGGCCAGCCACACCCCGACCTCGTTGACGACGTCGTCCGCCCGGTGGCTCCGTACGGTCATCGCTCTCCTCGTTTCGGTCGCCTTCTGCCAGGTCGAGGCCGGGAAATCCCGGCCCGACGCAGGTCGGACGAGCGAGCCCGCGAGCCATGACGGCGAAACGGCGAAGTTTGTGCCGAGAAGACTTTCCGTGGTCGGGCGGGTGAAATCCGTGACGACGTCCTGTCACTCACATGGGCTGTTCGCCGGCCGAAGTTGTCGGCCGATCGGGTGGAAAACGGGGGAACCTCGCCGGAGGCGCGTACGCGCCAGGACTCTGGAGACGTCCGGTAGTGCGGGTGTTCCCCGGCGGGGACGCGGAACGGAGACACGACCCATGGGCCGGTACGACCGGACCGACCTCGGCGCCTACAGCCTGGGGTTGCTCGACGCCGCCGAGGCGGCGCGAGTGGAGCGGCACCTCGCCGCGTGCCCGGACTGCCGCCAGGAGGTCCGGGAGTTCGAAGGCGTCCGCCTGCTGCTCGACCACCTGGCCGTGCCCAAGTCCACTTAGGATCGCGGACGGCTCAGCGCGAAGCTGCCGCCTTGATCGTCCGCAGCACCGGCGCCGTCTCCAGCGTCCGGATCGCCTCCAGCGCGCCGAGCCGCTGGGTCAGGTAGCGGTGCAACGCCGCCGCGTCCGCGCACAACGCGTGCGCCATCAGGTTCGCCGGTCCGGTGGTCGCCGCGACGATCGCCAGCTCCGGATGGGTCGCCAGCGTCCGCGCGACGTCGTCGAGGTGCGCCGGGGCCACCGACATCCACAGCAGCGCCTGCGTCGTGGCCCCCAGCCGGCCCGTGTCCACCTCGAGGTCGAAGAACACCGTCCTGCCGGCCCGCAGCCCGTCCACCCGGCGCGCGACCGTCGCCGCCGACCAGCCGGTGGCCGCCGCCAGCTCGGCCAGCCCCGCGCGGCCGTCTCGCTGCAACGCCGCCAGCAGCGCCTCGTCGTCGCTGGTCAGTGGCTTGCCCTCGCCGGTGAACACCGGAGTCAACGCCGCCACCTGCGCCGCGGAGAGGGAGTTCGCGCGGCCCAGCCACGCCTGCGGCCCGCCGAAGTAGCGGTGCAGCAGCTGGTGCGCCGACACCGCCGTGACGCTCGTCGTGCGCGGGATGTCGCGCAGCAGCAGGGAATGGTCACTTGCCGCCGGGGTGTGGACGTTCACGCAGATCTCGGTGCCGCCGGACATCAGCTTGATCCACGCCGTGTCCGCGCGGCGCGCGAGCGCCCGGGCGAGGTCCTGCGCGGTGTACGGGGTCGCGGTGAGCCGGACCAGCCACTCGGCCTGCCCCGCGCGCTGCGGATCGGGCAGGCCGACCACGCGAAGCGACGCTTCGGCGCGAAGACGGCGATAGCGCCGAGCCACCGTCTGCGTCGAGACGTCGAGGACCTCGCCGATCTTCGTGAACGGCGCCCGGCCGTCGACGTGCAGCGCGTGGATCAGCGCGCGGTCGACGTCGTCCAGCTCGGTCATATCCCTCATTCAAGCCCAGAACGTGGAAGAAATCAGCAACCGAAGCGGCAAAGCTGGAACCGGTGGGCGTGCCGAAGCCACCCTCGGTGCCGACGAAAGGGGGCACCTCTTGCCGACCACCACGCTGCACCGCCACCGCTGGGCCGCGCTGGCCGTCCTGCTCACCGCCGAGGCCATGAACCTCCTCGACGCGACGATCGTGCAGGTCGCCGGGCCGGTGATTCACGCCGGCCTGCCCGGCCCGGCCGCCGACATCCCGTGGTTCAGCGCGGCCTACACCCTGCCGTTCGCGGTCTTCCTGATCACCGGCGGCCGCCTCGGCGACGTCTTCGGCCGGGCCAGGGTGTTCAAGCTCGGGGTCGCCGGCTTCGTGCTCGCGTCGCTGGTCTGCGCGGCCGCGCCCGCGGCGGGCGTGCTGATCGGGGCGCGCGCGGTGCAGGGCGCGGCGGCCGCGCTGGTCATCCCGCAGACCATCGGCCTCATCCGCGCGCTCTTCGACGGGCCCGAGCTGGCGAAGGCACTGGGCACGATCGGCCCGGTGATGGGCCTGTCCGCCGTCACCGGCCCGCTGCTGGGCGGACTGCTGACGCAGGCCGTGTCGTGGCGCGCGGTCTTCCTGGTCAACGTCCCGCTCGGGCTCGCGGTGCTGCTCGGCGCGCGGCTCCTGCGCGAGGACAAGGCCACCACACGACCGCGGCTTGACCTCGTCGGCACCGCGCTCGTCGTCGCGGGGACCGGGCTGCTCGTCTACCCGCTCATCACCCCGGGCGGGACGTCCTGGCCGCTGCTCGCGGCCGGCGCCGCGCTGCTCGGGGCGTTCGGGATCCAGCAGCGCCGCACGGCCGCGCCGCTCGTCGAGCCGAGCCTGTTCGCCCACCGCGGGTTCCCGGCCGCGCTCGCCGGGTCGCTGCTGTTCTTCGCGGTGATGACCGGCCTGATGCAGGTCGTCCCGATGCAGCTGCAGCTCGGCGAGGGAGCCGACGTCCGCACCGCGGGCCTGACGCTGCTGCCGCTCTCGGCCGGGCTCGCCGTGGCGTCGTGGTTCGCCGGGTCGCGCCTGGTGCCGAAGTTCGGCCCGCGCGTGATGTTCGCCGGGCTCGCGCTGCTGCTGACCGGGATCCTGGCCGTCGCCGCCGGGGTGAGGCCCGCGCTGGCGCTGTGCGGGCTCGGGATGGGGACGTTCACGGTGCCGTTCTTCACCGCGGCCCTGCACCGCGTCCGCCCGCACGAGACCGGTTCGGCCGCCGGGCTGCTCAACGCCGTGCAGCAGCTCGGCGGCACGGTCGGGGTCGCCCTGCTCGGCGGGCTCTACCTGCGCACCGGGACGACGACCGCGGCATTCGGCGTTGCCGCCGGGCTGACTGTGGCCGCCGCCGTGGCTGTGGTTCCCCTCAGTAGTCGTCGCGCCCGGTGAACTGCTGCTCCAGCAGCTCGGCCGCGCCCGCCACCAGCTCGAGCGGGTCGATGAACTCGTTGATGTCGAGGTGGATCAGCGGCAGCGAGTGGCGCAGCACGAGGTGGTCACCCATCACCGCGAGCCCGCCCACGACCGTCGACTCGCCGACCTCGGTCAGCACCGACAGGAGGTCGACCTCGTCGTGGCGGGCGAACGGCGTCGCGATCTGGACCCAGTCCTCCTGCTGGTCGAGGATCTCGTGGGCGATCACCATGATCTGGGCCCGCTGCTCGGTGTCGGGGTCGTCGCCGAAGACCAGCCGGATGCGGATCTCGTCGGGGTCGTCGCGCACCACCCGGTAGCCCTGCCTGATGTAAGCGACCAGATCGCCCCACTCCGCCACGCTTTCCTCCGTCCTCGTGCCTGCTTGCGCGCTCAGCGTAGCGATCAGTCGGTGCCGATCCGGTCGAGATCGGCGAGAACGTCGGCGGGCAGGTCCAGGGAAGCCGCGGCGAGGTTCTCGCGCAGGTGCTCCGGCGAGGACGTGCCCGGGATCAGCAGCATCGACGGCGACCGCTGGAGCAGCCACGCGAGCGCGACCTGCATCGGCGTCGCCCCGACCCGCGCGGCGCAGTCGTCGAGCAGCCCGGACTGCAGCGGGCTGAAGCCGCCGAGCGGGAAGTACGGCACGAAGGCGATCCCTTCGGCGGCGCACTTGTCGACGAGGTCGTCGTTCTCGCGGTGCGCCAGGTTGTACTGGTTCTGGACGCACACGACCGGCGCGATCGCCTTCGCCTCGTCGAGCTGCTCGGCCGTCACGTGGCTGACGCCCAGCTGCCGGATCAGCCCCTGCTCCCGCAGTTCGGCGAGCACCCCGAAGGGTTCGGCGAGCGACATCGCCGCGGGATAACCGCCGGTGCTGTCGCTCAGCCGCAGGTTGACGACGTCGAGCGTGTCGACGCCGAGGTTGCGCAGGTTGTCGTGCACCGCCTGGGTGAGGTCCTCGGCCGACAGCGCGGGCGGCCAGCCCTTGTCCTCACTGCGCCGCGCGCCGACCTTCGTGACGATCGTCAGCGACTCCGGGTACGGGTGGAGCGCTTCCTTGATCACGGCGTTCACGGTGTGCGGGCCGTAGTAGTCGCTGGTGTCGAGGTGCGTGACGCCGCTTTCGACGGCCTCGCGCAGCACGGCGACGGCTTTGCCGTGGTCCCGCGGCGGCCCCCACACCCCGGGTCCCGCGAGCTGCATGGCGCCGTAACCCATCCGGGTCACGGGAACTTCGCCGCCGAGGCTGAAGGTGCCGCCCAGGTTCGCCATGCCACTCCTCGGATAGATGCCGATGCCCGAGGAAGAGTCTAGGTACTCAGCCGCAGACGCCCTTGCCGCGCAGCACGCGTGTCACCGACTCCTGCACGCGGTCCTTCGGCAGCTCCCCGGACTGCACGGCCTTCACCAGCCGGTTCAGCACCTCGTCGACACGGCCGCCGGACGACCACAGCGCCTGGTCCGCGCCGGCCTGCAGGGCCTTCAGCACCGCGTCGGGCAGCGGATACTGCGCCGTGATCGCCTTCATCGCGCCGAGGTCGTCGGTCACGACCGGCCCGGTGAAGCCGAAGTCGCCGCGCAGCAACTGGTAGGCGGGCGGCGAAAGTGACGCCGGGACGCCGTTCGTCAAGTCCGGCACGTCGAGGTGGCCGACCATGACGGCGACCGGGCCGTACGCGGCGAGATCCTGGTACGGCACCAGGTCGACCGTGCGCAGCTTCGCGAGCGGCGGGGTGACGACCGTGCCCTTGTGGGAGTCGCCCGAGCCGTGGCCGTGGCCGGGGAAGTGCTTGAGCACCGGCTGGATCCCCGCGTCGCGCAGGCCTTCCGCGAACGCCGTCGCGTACGTCTTCACGGTGAGCGGGTCGGGGCTGAAGGAGCGGTCGCCGATCACGTCGTCGTCCGGCGCGTTCGTGACGTCGGTGTCCGGCGCGAAGTCCACGGTGACGCCGCGGGCGCGCAGCTGCCGGCCGCGGTCGGCGGCGAGCTTGCGGACTTCGGCGGGGGACTTGGTCGCGGCCATCTCGCGCGCGGACGGGATGTCGCCGTCGAGGTCGTCGATGCGCTGGACCCGGCCGCCCTCTTCGTCGACCGAAACCGCGACCGGCAGGTGGGCCACGCCCTGGACCGCGTCCAGGGACCGGTCTTTCAACAACGCTGTTGCGTTACCGCCGATGAAGATCCCGCCGACCTGGTTGTCGCGCACCATGGACACCGTGGCGGCCGGGTTGTCCCCGGAAACCCCGACCACGACCAGCTGGGCGACCTGGGCGCGGACGTCGAGGCCGGTGACCAGCGACGCGCAGTCGCCGGGCCGGGCCAGGCTCGAAGACGGCGCGGGGGAAGCCGGCGGCGGCGCGGCCGAGGGGACGGGAGCGGAAAGCACCGAGGGCCGGGGCAGCGCCAGCCCGGACACGATCCGCGGTTGCAGGCCTGCGACCAGCAGACACCCGGTCACGATGCACAACGCCACCCCCAGGGCGGCCAGACGACGGCGGTTCATCGGTCCCTTCACTCGTCGGCGTTCGCCACGACGGTAGTCGACGGCCTGACTTCACGGCGTGAAGAATGGCTCCACCCCGGCTAGAGAATTCGTGAAGCCACCCTCAGCAGACTGGCGTCACCAGAACACGGACAGTGGGCAGGGAGGGTTCGATGGACCAGGTGCGAGTGGCGGCGTGGGCGTCGGATCCGATCGCGCTCACCGGGCTGATCAACCACCTGAAGTCCCGCCCGGAGCTGCTGGTCGTGCCGCGGGCCCGCCGCGGTGAGGCGGCCGTGCTCGTGTTCGCCGTCGGCCAGGTCGACCGCGAGGTGGTCACCGCGCTGCGAGCCGCCGCCGCCGAGTCGCCCGCCGCGATCGTGCTGGTCGCCGGGCACGTCGACCCTTCGCACCTGCCCCTGCTCGCCGACTGCCACGTTTCCGCCGTCCTGCCGCGGACCGCGCTCGACCGGCTCACCGACAGCGTCCTCGCGGCCGCGCGCGGCCGGACGACGTCCCTGCGCGACCAGGTCGAGGCCCTCGCCCACGACGGCGTCGGCGCGGCGCTGACGCCGCGCGAGGTGGATGTGCTTCGCCTGATGGCCGAAGGCTGGGACACTGCCGAGATCGCGGGCAAGCTCTGCTACTCGGAGCGCACCGTGAAGAATGTCATCTACGCCATGACCAACCGGCTCAACCTGCGCAACCGGCCGCACGCGGTCGCCTACGCCGTGCGAGCCGGTGTGATCTGAGGGAAGCTCACGCCTGTGCGAACGATCACCCGGGCGGCCACCGCGGCCGCCGCGCTGGTCCTGCTCGCCGCCTGCAGCCCGAGTGACGCCGGTGGCAAGACGACGCTCACCATCGCGACCTTCGGCGAGTTCGGGTACGCGCCGCTGATCGCCGAGTACGAGAGACTGCACCCGGACATCACGGTGCAGAACCGGGTCACCGACTTCGACACCCACCACAAGGGACTCGCGACGCAGCTCGCCACCGGGCACGGCGCCGCCGACGTCGTCGCGATCGAAGAGCAGTACATCCCGCAGTACCGGAAGGCGAAGGACAAGTTCGTCGACCTCGCCCAGTACGGCGCCCGTGACCTCGAGAACCAGTGGTCGGCGTGGAAGTGGGCGCAGGGAACCGACGGCGGCTTCGTGGTCGGCCTCGGCACCGACATGGGCAGCCTCGCCCTCTGCTACCGGCGTGACCTGTTCGCGGCCGCCGGCCTGCCGACGAACCGTGACGACGTCGCGAAGCTGATGCCCGACTGGAACGCCTACGCGGCCGCCGCCGACCGGTTCACGCAGAAGACGCCGGGCGTCAAGTTCGCCGACTCCGCGGGCACCGTCTACACGGCGATGCTCAACCAGTCGCCCGAGAACTACTTCGCGCAGCGGGACGACTCGTTCATCGCCGACCGCAACCCGAGTGTCCGCAACGCCTTCTTCCTGTCCGGCGGCATCGCGGCCAAGGGGCAGACGGCGGCCGCGACCACCTTCACCCAGGCCTGGAACGTGGCGATCAAGCAGGGTTCGTTCGCCACCGTCGCCTGTCCCGCGTGGATGCTCAGCCAGATCAAGGAAGCCGGCGGGGACGCCAACAAGGGCAAGTGGGACGTCACCACCGTGCCCGGCAGCAGCGGCAACCAGGGCGGCTCGTTCCTGACTGTGCCGAAGCAGGGCCAGCACCCGAAGGAGGCGTACGAGCTCGCGCGCTGGCTGACCGCGCCGGAACAGCAGAAGAAGCTCTTCCTCTCCGACGGCATCCTGCCCAGCGAGCCGTCGGTGTACGAAGACCCGCAGGTCGTCGCGCACACCGACCCGTACTTCGGGGACGCGCCGATCGGGCGGATCTTCGCCGCCTCGGCCGACAAGCTGCGGCCGAACTACCGCGGCCTGCGGGACGCCGACGTCCGGCCGGAGTTCGGGCGGGCCCTCGGCCGGATCGAGGACAAGACGGACAAGAGTGTCGACCACGCCTGGGCGGACGCCGTTCAGCAGGCGCAAGCCGTCCTGAAGTAGCGCCCGCGTGCAGCACCGGCTCGGCCGTTTCGACCGCAGGATCACGCCGCTGCTGCTCATCGCGCCCTTCTTCGGCCTGTTCGTCGTCTTCGGCGCCTTCCCGCTGCTGTACACGATCTGGGTTTCGCTGCACGACTGGAACGTCCTCGACGGCGACCAGGGCTGGCTCGGCCTGGCGAACTACGGCGACCTGCTGGCCGACCCGCGGTTCTACAACGCGCTCGCCAACACCGTCGGCATCT
Organism: Amycolatopsis sp. NPDC104819; assembly: GCF_055583145.1. Taxonomy (NCBI): domain Bacteria; kingdom Bacillati; phylum Actinomycetota; class Actinomycetes; order Pseudonocardiales; family Pseudonocardiaceae; genus Amycolatopsis; species Amycolatopsis sp. NPDC104819. Next base: position 184,940 of record NZ_JBVJON010000017.1, read on the forward strand.
TCCTGCTCGCCGCGGTCCCGGAGTTCCTGCTGGCGCTGGGCATCGCGGCGCTGCTCGACCGGCCGCTGCGCGCGGCGACCTGGTGGCGCACCGGGATCCTGCTGCCGAACGTCGTGTCCGTCGTCGCGATCGGGCTCGTGTTCGGTCAGCTGTTCAGCAAGGACTACGGCGTGGTCAACGAAGTGCTCGGCTGGTTCGGCGTCGCGCCGGTCAACTGGCAGGCCACGACCTGGTCGTCGCACCTCGCGGTGGCGTCCATGGTGCTCTGGCGCTGGACCGGGTACAACGCGCTGATCTACCTGGCCGCGATGCAGGCCGTGCCCGGTGAGCTGTACGAGGCCGCCGAGCTCGACGGCGCGTCGCGGTGGCGGACGTTCTGGTCGATCACCATCCCGGGCATCCGGCCGTCGCTGGCCTTCACCGCGATCGCCGGCACGGTCAACGGCCTTCAGCTGTTCGCCGAGCCGTCGCTGTTCGACGCCGGCGGGTCGGGCGGGACCGGCGGCAACGACCGCCAGTTCCAGACGCTCGTGATGTACCTGTACGAGAAGGGCTTCACGCACTTCGACGCCGGGTACGCGGCCGCGCTGACCTGGGTGATGTTCGTGATCTGCGCGCTGTTCGCGCTGGTCAACTACCGGCTGGTGCGCCGGTTCGTGAGGTCGGCGTGAGAGCCCGGCGGCGCCCGGGCGGGTGGGTGTACGCCGTGCTGACCGGCGTGCTCGGCGCGTCGGTCTTCCCGCTGTACTGGTCGTTCGTGGTGTCCACAAGGGACAACTCGGCGATCGGGGAGACGTCGCCGCTGCTGCTGCCGGGCGGGCACCTGGTGGAGAACGTGCGGCGGGTCTTCGACACCGTCGACTTCTGGCTCGCCATCGGCAACTCGCTGCTCGTCGCGGGCACGGTCATGGTGTCCAACGTCGTGCTGGCGAGCCTGGCCGGGTTCGCGTTCGCGCGGCTGCGGTTCCCGGGGCGCAACACGCTGTTCCTGCTGGTCGTCGGCTCGGCGATGGTGCCGGCGCAGCTCGGCGTCATCCCGCTCTACCTCGTGGTCGGCGACCTCGGCTGGTACGGCCGGCTCGAAGCGGTGATCGTGCCGGCGCTGGTCAGCGCGTTCAGCGTGTTCTGGATGCGGCAGGCCTGCGAAAACGCGATCAGCGCGGACCTCGTCGACGCCGCGACCGTCGACGGCTGCGGGATCCTGCGTACCTACTGGCACGTCGCGGTGCCCGCGTTGCGCCCGCACGCCGCGGTGCTCGCGATGCTCACGTTCATGGCCACGTGGAACGACTACTTCTGGCCGCTGGTGGTCCTTGACCCCAACGAGACGCCGACCGTGCAGGTCGCGCTTTCGCAGCTGGCCAGCGGGTACTACACCGACTACGCGCTCATGCTCACCGGCGCGACGGTGGGCGTCCTGCCCGTCATCGCGCTGTTCCTGGTGCTGGGCCGCTACATCGTCCGGGGGATCCTGAAAGGGGCGCCAGTATGACCGAGTTTCCGGCCGGCTTCCTGTGGGGCGCGGCGACCGCGTCGTACCAGGTCGAGGGCGCCGTGAGAGCGGGCGGCCGAGGACCGTCCATCTGGGACACCTTCTCGGCCACCGAGGGCAAGGTGCTCGAAGGCGCGTCCGGCGAAGTCGCCTGCGACCACTACCACCGCTACCCCGAGGACGTCGGCCTGCTGGCCGACCTGGGCCTCGGCGCGTACCGGTTTTCCGTGGCGTGGCCGCGGGTGATGCCGGACGGGCGGAGGACGTCGGCCCAGGGCCTGGCGTTCTACGACCGGCTGGTCGACGAGCTGCTCAGCCGCGAAGTCGTGCCGGTGCTGACGCTGTACCACTGGGACCTGCCGCAGGCGCTCGAGGACGCGGGCGGCTGGCCGGCCCGCGACACGGCGTCGCGGTTCGCGGACTACGCGGCGGTGGTGCACGACGCGCTGGGCGACCGCGTCGACCAGTGGACGACGGTCAACGAGCCGTTCTGCGCGGCGTTCCTCGGGTACGGCAGCGGGGTGCACGCGCCGGGCGTCCAGGACTACGACACGGCGCTGGTCGCGGCGCACCACCTGCTGCTGGGCCACGGCCTGGCGACACGCGCGCTGACCGAGCAGGCGCGGCCGGGCCACGAGTTCTCCCTGGCGCTGAACTTCGCCCCGGCCATCCCGGACGGGTCGTCGCCGGAGCACATCGAGGCGGCCCGGAAGTTCGACGGCATCCACAACCGGTTCTTCCTGGACCCGGTGCTGGGCCGCGGCTACCCGGAGGACGTCATGGCGGACGTTCTCCACCATGGAGGCCGGTTCGCGGCCGCGGTCCGCGACGGCGACACGGACATCATCGCGGCGGCGATCGACTGGCTGGGCGTCAACTACTACGCGCCGGCGCGGGTCACGCCGCTGGCGGATCCGCTGGGGCGCAGCAACTGCCCGCTGCCGGGGCTGCGCGGTCTCGACGTGCTCCCGGCGGTCGGCCCGGTGACGGCGTTCGGCTGGGAGCAGGCGCCCCCGGTGCTGACGTCGCTGCTGGAGTGGATCTCGACGCGGTCCGGCGGGCTGCCGCTGGTGGTGGCGGAGAACGGCGCGTCCTTCGTGGACGAGGTCGTCGACGGCCGCGTCGCGGACCCCGACCGGGTGCGGTACCTGGAGACACACGTCCGAGCGGTGCACGACGCGATCCGCGCGGGGGTGGACGTCCGCGGCTACCTGGCGTGGTCCCTGCTGGACAACTTCGAGTGGGCGATGGGGTATTCACAACGGTTCGGCCTGGTGCACGTCGACTTCGAGACCCAGGTCCGGACGGTCAAGGACTCCGGCCGGTTCCTCGGCCGCGTCGCGAAGGCCAACGCCCTCCCGGACTTGGGGGGGGGGGGGGGGGGGGGGGGGGGGGGGGGGGGGGGAGACGGAAAAAAAAAAGAAAAACAAAAGAAGAGAGGAAGAGGAGGAAGGAAGGAA
>NZ_JBVJON010000017.1:187901-192046 GCF_055583145.1 Amycolatopsis sp. NPDC104819
TTTTTTTCGTCCAACCCCGCCCCCTTCCTTTTTTTTTTTTTTTTTTTTTTTCCCCCCCCCCCCCCCCCCCCCCCCCCCCCCCCAACAAGCTGCGGCAGACTCAGGAGCGTTGGCGGAAGGCGTCGGCGACGCCCGAGCGGGACGGGGTCTCCAGCTTGCCCAGCAACCTCGCCACGTGCGCCTGCACCGTGCGCCGCGGCAGGGACAGCTCCGCCGCGATGTCCGGGTTCGACCGGCCTTCCGCGACCAGGCTCGCGATCCGGACCTCGATCGGCGTCAGCGACTCCCAGCCGTGGCCGGGGCGGATCGGCGAGAACAGCGCGCCGCGGCGGACGCCCAAGCGGCGCAAGCGCGTCTCCGCCCGGCGCAGGTCCCAGCGGGCCGACAACGCCGTGTACAGCTCCGCCGCCTCCTCGAACGCCGCCTGCGCCGCGTCCAGGCGGCCCGCGCGGGCCAGCAGCTCGGCCGCGTCCTCCAGCGCCGCCGCCAGTTCCGGGCGGCGGCCGACCGCGCGGAAGTGCTCCGCCGTCGCGAGCACCGCCGACGGGTCGTCCTCGATCAGCCCGCGGCACCACGACACCGCCGCGTGCGCCCGCGCCGGACGGCGTTCCTTCGCCGCCTCCTCCTCGCAGACGTCGAGCGCGCGCCGGGCCCGCTCGACGTCGTCCTGCTCCATCGCCAGCCGGACGAACGTCGGCAGCCACTGGTGCCGCAGCATCATCTGCGCGTACGTCGGGTTCAGGATCGGCTCGAGCACGGCCATCGCGCGGGCCCGGTCGCCGCGCTGCTCGGCGGCGAGGGCGTCGGCGACCAGCAGGAAGTCGAAGCTCTCGCGCTCGGCGCCGGTCGCCGGGGCGTACTCCTCGGCCGCGTCGAGGTGGGCCGCGGCCTGCGCGCGGTCGTCACGGCGGCCCGCGATCAGCGCCGCGACGCCGTGCAGCAGCAGCGCCGCCGGGCCGGGCTCGCGCAGGCCGTAGAACGTGATCGCCGGGCCGTCCTCGGTGACGGTGTCCAGCTCGACCAGCGCCTCGTCCCAGCGTCCCTCCCAGTACCGGTGCACCGCCACGGACACCTGCAGCCCGACCGGCATCGAGTGCCGCGCCGCGACCTCGCCCGCCATGCGCAGCGCGTCGCCCGCCTCGGCGAGGCGGTCGAGGTTCTGCAGCGTGAAGACGCGGTTGTCGAGCAGGTCGAGGTGCAGGTCGGCCAGCTCGTGCTCGTCACCGACGGCCTCGATCGCGGCGTCGACGTGGGTGAGCGCGCTGTCGTGCTCACGCCGCACGGAATCGACCAGCCACAACGTCTGCAGCGCGTGCGCGGTCAGGTACCGGTCGCCGCCCGCCTGCGCCTTCGTCTCCCGCGCCGCCTTCTCCGCGGTGTCCAAATCGGACAGATCACCACGGCGGAAGTTCGCCAGCAGCTGCCGGTGCCGCACCCGCCACAGCTCCGGGACGGCCGGGTCGTCGGCCGACGCGCCGAGCGTCGCGACCGCGCCTTCGGTGTCGCCACGCCGGTGCCGCAACGCCGCGAGCACGTGCCGCATCTCCTCGACGGCGTCCGGGTCGGTGGCGACCTCGAGTGCTTGCTGCGCCAGGGTTTCCGGGTTGCGTTCCAGCCGGAACAGCACCTTGACCAGCGCGACGAGCAGGACTTCACGGCGGGCGTCGGCACCCGCGGCCAGCGCACGTTCGAGCAGTTCGACGGCGATCAGCGGCGCCCGGTTCGACACGGCCGCGTGGTGCGCCGCGAGCCAGTCCAGCACCCACTCGTCCACCGTCGCCGGGGCCGCCACCAGCTGCTCGGCCACGCGCTTCACCGGCGCGCCGATCCGGGCGAGCGCCTCGGCCGCCTGCCGGTGCAGCGCCGCCCGCGTCCCGGCCAGCAGCCGGTCGTAAAGCGCTTGCCGCAGCAGGGGATGGCGGAAGGCGAGCTGGGTCCCGGTGTCGATCAGGACGTTCGCCGCGACGGCTTCTTCCAGCGGCTCCAGCAGGTCCGACGGCCGGGTGCCGAGCACCGCGGCGATGTCCCCGACGGCGAACTCCATCCCCAGCAGCGCGCCCCAGCGCAGCACTTCCTGCGTCCCGGCGGGCAGGAAGTCGAGCCGCCGGTCGACCGCCGCGACCAGGGAGCTCGGCGCCTCGAACTCCTCCGGGTCGTCGACGTCGGCCTCGCCGCCGTTGACCTCGACCGCGCCGGCGCGCAGCAGGACGTCGACCATCTCCTTGACGTACAACGGGTTTCCCGCACCACGCGCGGCCAGCTCCCGCAGGCCCGGCCCGGGCGGCGACCCGATCTGGTCTTCGATCAGCCGTCCGACGTCCGCGCCGGTCAGCGGCGCGAGGTCGAGGACCACGCCGTCGCGCGCCAGGACCCCGCGGCGCAGCTGGGCGAGCTCGGCGCGGTCGGGCGCCGGCCGGGTCGCGGCCACCAGCAGCAGCGGCAGCTGCCGGGTCGCCGCGCAGAGCCGGTGCCAGACCAGCACGGACGCCTCGTCCGCCCACTGCAGGTCGTCGATCACCAGCACCTGCGGGGAGTGCGCGCACAGCTCGTCGACCAGGGCCAGGATCCGGTCGACGGCGCCGAGCACCGGGTCGGCCGGCCCCCAGCTGCGCCGCACCGGGCCTTCACCCGCGAGCTCCTTCGCCAGCCGCGCGCGCCGCGGGTCGGGCGAATGCGCGTCGATCGCCAGGCACTCCAGCATCACCTGCAGCGGGAACCGCGTGCTCAGCTCGTCCGCGGCCGCCCAGAGCCGCTGGACGCCGGGGGCGTCCGGCAGCGAGCTGGTGAGCAGCTCGGACTTGCCGATCCCGGCGTCGCCTTCGATCCACACGGCCCGGCCGCGCCCGGCCCGGACGTCGGTGACGAGCTCGGCGAGCCGGGTCGTCTCGGCTTCCCGGCCGAAGAGCCGGTGCCCGGTGACGACCACCGGCGCGGTGGGAGCGTCGAGGGCCGGGTCCTGGGCGAGGATCTGCTGCTGGAGCCGTTGCAGCGCCGGGCCGGGCTCGACCCCGAGCTCGTTGATCAGCGTCGTGCGGGCGTCGCGGAAGACGTCGAGGGCGTCGGCGTGCCGCCCGCTGCGGTAGAGGGCGAGCATGAGCGACTCGCGCAGCGGCTCCCGCAGCGGGTGCTCCCCGGCCAGCACCGCGAGCTCGGGCGCGAGGTCGAGGTGGCCGCCCAGCGTGAGCAGCGCCTCGGCGCGCCGTTCCAGGGTGTTCAGCCGCAGCTCGGCGAGGTATTCGCGGTGCCGCTCGGCGAACCCGCCGGGCACGCCGGAAAGCGCTTCACCCTGCCAGAGGGCGAGAGCGGCGTCGAGCTCGGTGACCGCGGCGCGCGGGTCACCGCCGTCGAGCCGTCGCTGCGCAGCGTCTCGGTGGCGCTCGAACACGGCGGCGTCGAGGGCGTCGTCCTCGAGCAGCAGCGAGTACCCGGCGGGGTCCGACAGGAGGACACTCGCGGCCGACCAGCGTGACCGGTCCGGCTCCAGCGCGCGCCGCAGCCCCGAGACGTAGGTGTGGACGCTGCCTTCGACACTCGCGGGCGCGGAGTCGCCCCAGACCCCGGCGATCAGCTCGGCCCGCGGCACCGGCCGGCCGGAGTTGACCGCGAGCACGGCGAAGATGGCGCGCTGACGCGCGGGGCCCAGGCCGATTTCGGCCGTCCCGCGCCAGGCCCGCAGCGGGCCGAGCACGCCCACCCGCAGACCGGTGTCCGCATCCCCTGGCATGTCGTTCCGTTCCCTCTGGGGCGCGTGCCCCAGACCCCCGCCGGGGCGGGCCCCCAGGACCCCGGCGGACATCTCTCGGTGCCGACTTCACCGGCGAGCTTACTGACGTGGCAAGAGGTACCTGAAGTGCGGGGAATCCGGGTTCTTCCCCCACCTGGGGCCCCAGAACGCCCGCTGGTTTCGACCGTCCGACCGGTATGCGCTGTGCGGCGGCCCGGAGCAGCTTCCGGCGTCGTGAATGACTCATTCATGGCGTGGGACGTAGTGAGTGACTCATTCATGGCGTCCGGGACGTGACCGGCGGGCCGCTGCGATGCCGTGAATGACCAAGGCCGGGCAGTTAGGTTGGGGTGAGTCGTGTCAAGAGGCTGGTGGCGGCGTTGGTGACGGTGACGTCGATGGTGGCTGTGAGACAGGCGCG